>JAKLKC010000085.1 GCA_023150875.1 Myxococcota bacterium
CGCTGTGGGCCCGGGACGACGACGCGAACTGGAAGGTGCTGGCCCGCCTCGCCCCGGACCTGCTGGCCCAGGCCACCCGCACCGCCGGGGGCTTCCTGCTGGACTCCACCTCCGCCCGGGACGAGCCCGACTTCTGGGAGGAGGCGGCGGCGGGGGGCCGCAGGTGGCGCTGGTGCGCCGAGTACATCGAGCCCCATCCCCTGGACGGAGCCTACGACGACGACCCCGTGGCGGCCTACTGGCTGGACCCCATCGACATCCCCGAGACGGAGCCCAGGTGGCCCGTGCGGGGCTACGAGAACCGCGATGGCCTCGTCTACGACCTCCTGACGCCGGGAGAAGGCGGGGAGCTGTGCGGCACGTTGGACCACGACGGCGACGGCTACGTGGTCTGGGAGAACGACTGCGACGACGACCCCCGCAACGGCCTCGAAGACACCCCCCACGGCACCAGCGCCTCCATCGGGGGCTTCTGGATCAACCCCGGCGTCGGCGACGGCCCCGATTGGGGCACCTGCGATGGCGTGGACAACGACTGCCTCTTCCCCGCCGACAACTGCTGCCCCAGCCAGTGGCTCGGCGACTGCCCCGGGATCTCGTGCAACCCCGAAGCCGAGGTGAGCTACTTCGTGGTGGAGTGCGGCGTCGCCGGCCCCCGGCGCCTCCCCCGGGACGCCCTGACCTTCGCCGCCATGACCCTCGCCTCCGCAGCCGCGGGAGCTGTCGCCAGGAGGAAACCATGAAGAAGATCCGGAGTCGGTTGGAGTCCTCTCGTTTCCCCGCGGTACGTCCCGGACCGATGGGTGACGTCACCCTCCGGCTCGCCGCAGCCGCCGTTGCCGCGGGCGCGCTGTCGTCGGGCTGCATCGGCTCCGTGGAGGGGGCCCTCTCGGGGAGGTCCCCGGGGACGGTGGAGAGCGCCTTCTGGCGCTACGAGGGTGCCAATGGGAGCGAGGTCGTCACTATCGAGGCCTACGACTTCCGCGGGGCCTGCCAGACGTGGGCACGCTGGTGGGAGGGCTACGATGACGCTCGATCCGGCGCCACGTCCGACGAGGACCTCGCTGAAGCCCTCACCTCCCTGGACGAGGAGGTGCTTCCGGAGGCCTTCTGGTCGGTGGTCTTGCGCCTTGCCCCCGCGGACGGCCGGACCGAAGCGGAAGGGTACGCCGCGGTCACGGGAGCCTCGAACCTGGGGCCGGGGGCCTTCGAGCTCGTGATCTGCGCCCGGGACGAGCGCACCGACTGGGCCGCGGTCATCGCCGGGGAAGCGACCGGACACGAGTGCTGGAACAGTGGCGGCGGCAGCGCCGACGTCACCGGCTTCGATCCGGGCGGCGAGATCTTCGTGCGGGGCGACGCCGACATGCTCGACGCCGCCGGGGAGCCCGCGGGCTCCGTCTCGTTCTCCCTCGCGGTCCCCGCCTGCGGCGCCGAGGCCCATGGCGCGGAGTAACGGGGGAGCGCTACCAGCGCTACGCCCGCCCGGGGATCCTCAACCTGCGGATGGACAGGTCCACCAGCATCAGGGCGAAGGCGAGCCACACCAGGGGACGCCACCTCTCCACCTGGACTTCCCGAACCTCCACGCCCTGGCGCAGCACCTCGTCGGGCGAGGGTGAGATCCGCCCGCCCGTCGCCCGGGCGAGCCCCTCCAGCGCGCCGAGGTTCAGCGTCCCGCCCCGGGCCTCCTCGGGGTGCTCCGCTGCGACCGAGAGGCGCAGCTCCGCCCCCGCCACCCCCGCCGCCCCCGCCCCGACCGCGGCCACCTCCACCAGGAACGCGCTCTCCGGGGGCAGCGCCAGGGTCGCGCCGTAACGCCCGGGGCCGACGGCGACGAAGGCCAGCGCCGACGTTCCGCCGCCGATCCCCGTCGCCCTGCCCTCCAGGGTCAGGTCGTTGAGCGGCGCCCCCAGCAGGTCCAGGGCGCTGAACACGATCCGGGCCTCGCCCCCTTCCACGTCCGCGGTGAGGGAGAGGCGAGGGGGAGGCGGAGGGGCCAACGTCTCCTTCACCACCTGCCGCCACAGGGCCCGCCGCCCCGGCCAGCCCTTCCATGCACCGCTCCAGGGGCCCGCCACGTCGGACGTGAAGGCCGTCACCGCGCCCCGGCCGAAGCGCCAGCCCACCAGCAGCGGCTCCCCCCGCTCCGTCGCCAGCGCCAGCTCGGAGCCCGCCTTCTGGTGGGACCGGACGTAGCCCCGCAGCTCGGGGATCCCCCGGGTGTCCACCCCCGCGAGGAACCGGGACCCGGGCACCGCGTGGACGCGGAAGGTCTCGTCGACCTTGTTGGTCCTCATCACCTTCATCGTCTCGTCCATGACGATCCGCGGCACCGACCGCAGGTCCTCGGTGAAGTAGTACCGCCCCCCTCCGACGTCGGCGATCTTCTGGAGCTGCTCGGAGTCCGCCTCCTTCGAGATCCCCACCGTGGACAGGGACATGCCGGCGTTGCGGAAGGTGTCCACCACCGCCCCGTGGCGCTCGTACACCGTCGTCGACCGGCCGTCCGTCAGCAGGATCGCGTGCCGGACGATGGCCTTGGAGCCCTTGAGGGCCTCGTAGGCCGCCTCCAGCGCCGGGAAGATCGACGTGCCCCCGTGGATCTGGAGACCGGCCAGCTTGTCCAGGACGGGCCCGCGGTCCTCCCCCACCTCGGCCAGGGGCACCGCCCACTTCGGGAAGTCCGAGAAGGTCAGCACGCCCACCTCGCTCTCGGGCTCCAGCAGCCGCACGCTCTCGGCCACGGCGGTGAGGGCGATGTCGAACTTCCCGTAGCGCGCCATGGAGTCGGAGCGGTCGACGCAGTACACCACCGCCAGGGGCGCCGGCTCCTCACGCTCCGTCTTGGGGAAGCGCAGGGGCAGCACCTCCGCCATCGCCTCCTGCCCCGGCTTGTCCACCACCAGGCCGTGGGCCCCCCCCGTCACCACCAGGCGACCTCCCCTCCGGACCCAGTCCCGCATCGCCTTCGAGCCCGCCTCCCCCGTGGCCGGCAGGTCCGGGTCCAGGAGCGCCACCAGGTCGTAGCCCTCGTAGGGCGCGCGCCGCCCCCCAGGCGCGAGGTCCACCACCAGCGGGGGTTCCGCCGCCTCCAACGCCTCCCGCAGCGGCCCTGCCTGCCCCGCGTCCCCCACCAGCAGCGCCCGGGGCGCCCCCTCCACCCGGACCAGCGCCGGCAGGGCGTCGTCGCTGGCGAAGTGGTCGCCCGGGAAGGCGATCTCCGCCCGCAACGCCATCACCCCCGCCTCGTCGGGCGCCGCGACCTCCAGCGGGACCCAGGTGTCCCCGGGGCCGACCTCCACGCCCTCCCGCCTCGCCATCTCCCGATCCCCCTTCCCCTTCAGCACCAGCGTCCCCCGAGCCGCCGCGTTGGCGGCCAGGCGGACCTTCACCGGGATCCTGTCCCCCACCCGGCGGTCCTGGGCCGCCACCACCTCCCCCACCGCCACCGACGTCCTCCCCGCGTCGGGGGGGAAGGGATGGATCCGCACGTCCCGGGCCGACGCCAGCGCCGCCACCCGGTCCAGCTCCCCCCGCGTCTGCGCGCCGTCGGTGAACAGCAGCAGCGCCCGACTCCGGGCCGCAGGCAGGGCCCGGATCGCCTCCTCGATGGCGGCCTCCAGGTCCGTGCCCGCGGCGTCGCCGGCCACCCGCACCTCCTCGGCCAGGGCGTCCAGGTCCGCGTGGCTCCCCACCGCCACCCCCGCGGTCTCCCCGGCGGCCCCGACGGACACCACCACCGGCCGGGTCCCCTCTCCGCCCGCCAGGGCCGCCTCGTAGAAGGCACGCGCCCCCGCGACGTACCGCTCCAGGCGCCCTCCTGCCGACGATCCGGTGGCGTCCACCACCAACCCGAGGGCCAGGTCCGGCCTGTCCTCGGTGGTGTAGGGGCCCGCCGCGGCGAGGCACAGGGAACCGTAGGCGCCGATCCGCCCCCACATCGACAGGAAGCTCCTCGCCCGGTCCGCCCCCCCGAGCCCCCTCGCCGCCCGGGTCCGGATCAGCAGCACCAGCGCCGCCCCCGCGAGCAGCCAGAGCAGCTCGGGGCGGTGGAACGCCAGGCGGGAGAGGTCGAGACCTGCCACGGCCTAGCGCGCCCCCACGGCGTACTCGACGAGCAGGACGCCCAGGGCCAGGGCCGAGAGCAGCAGCCAGGGCGCCACGGGCTCCTCCCGGTGGGGACGGGGCAAAGGCGGCCCCTCCGCCGCGGCGGGGTCCACCCCCTCCCGGACGGGGACGCGGCGCAGGTCCGACTCCTCGGGATCGAAGAGGTTGACCGCCAGGGGGCGCGCGGCCTCCCCCGCCCCCACGCTGAGGAAGCCGAGCCTCGGGGCCTCGATCCGCGCGACCCCGTCCCCCGTCGGCCGCGGCCGGCTCCACCGGTGGGCCTCGGCGTCCCCTCCCTCCCCGTCCGCCCCTCCGTCCACCGCCGCCTCGTCCTTCCCGCCCGTCCAGGGGACCAGACGCGCCACCGCCGCTCCGGTCCCGCCCACGGGGACGAGGTCCCGCGCCAGCCACGTCCGCCCCGGCGCCCCACCGACCGCCCGGCCCTCCCGGGCCCAGGTCACCGCGTTGTAAACGAGCTGCGGAAAGGCCACCCGCAGCGGCAGGTCCGAGTCCCCGAGGTCGAAGCCGAAGGCCACCACCGGCGTGCCCGACAGGTCCCGGGCCAGGGCGATGGGCCCCCCGGCCGTGCCCACCAGCCGCGTGTCCCCCGGCCGGGGCTCGAACACCGAGGTCAGGGCGATGTTCAGGTCCCGCAGCATCAGGTGGCGCAGGAGCGGGTGGTCCAGGGCCCAGTCGGTGGTCACCGGCGTCTCCACCCGCCGCAGGACCGCGAAGCCGCTGGCCGATCCGGGGGGCGGATTGAAGTAGATGGAGGGGATCCGCGGCGGCCTCCCGGGCGCCCACCCGTCGAGGAAGGCGAGGTCGGCGCCACCCGCGGCCAGCTCCGACTCCGCGGCGGGGCCCGCGGGGACGCGGGTGACCGCCAGCCCCGGGATCAGCGCCAGGGCCTTCTCCAGGTAGAGGTTGCCCCGGGAGATCAGCAGCACCCGGGCAGGGCTGAGGGGCTGGAGGAAGGCGTAGGCGCGGTCATCCCCCGCCAGCGCGTCGCCTCCGCCGTCCCCCTCGAACGCCACGTCCCGCAGCGCCGCCTCCAAGGTCTCGTCCCCCCGGGGGAAGAAGCGGTAGACCCGCTCGACGGTCTCCCCCGGGGCCAGGCGCAGGCGCTGGGACCCCAGCACCTCCCGGGCGGTCTCGATGGACAGGGTCGCCTCGGCGGGGCGGGACGCGAAGGAGCGGACCCGCACCAGGGCCTCGTGCTGGGCCGGCAGGCCCTCGCTGGCCCGGGCGTCCAGGGCGGTCACCGCCAGGTTGTCCAGGGGCTCGCCCACGGGATGGAGGACGTAGCGCGCCCCCGCGGGCAGGGAAGGGGGCTGGGGCGCGTCGCCGTCGGTGTAGAGCCGCACCTCCGCGGGGCGCTCCCCCAAGCCCGGCAGCGCCGACGCGGCGGCCAGCGCCCCCGGGACGTCGGCGCGGGCGAGGCCCGGCCGGAGGGAGCGCAACGCCAGCGCCAGCCGGCGGACGTCCGAGGTCAGGGGCACCGCCACCCGCCCGCGGTCCGCCGCGACCACCAGGGCCAGGCGCTCCCCGTCGGCGAGGAGGTTCACGTCCCGGAGCAGGGCGTCCCGCACGGCGTCCAGGCGAGTCCTCCCGTCGGCGCCCCGGGCGTCGAGGCTGGGGGAGAGGTCCACCACCGCCACCCGATCGGCGGGGCGCACGGGGCGGCCGGCGGCGGAGGCGGCCTCGCCAGGATCGTCCCGGGGCGCGGGGTCCCCGAGGGCGAAGGCCATCGCCGCGAGGGCCAGGACCTGGAGCACCAGCGCCAGCGCCTCGCGCCAGCGGGGATCCCGGCGGCGGGAGACCACCTGGTCCCAGAAGAACATCGACGGCACCACCACCGCCTTGGGCCGGGGGCGCAGCAGGAAGAGCAGCACCGCCACCGCCGCGGCGGCGGCGGCGAGACCGTAGACCTGGCTCGGGTCGAGGGCGCGGAAGTCCATCAGCCCAGCAGCCTCCCGCCGCGGAAGGTCTCCAGGACCAGCTCCTCGAAGGGGTGATCGGATCGGGCGTGGGCGTAGAAGAGGTTGTGGGCCCGGGCGTAGGAGGAGAGGCCCTCGCCGTGGGCGGCGAAGACCTCGGCGTACCGCCGCAGGTCCCGGTCCCCGAGGCGCACCCGCAGCGGCCTCCCCCCCTCGGCTCCTCGGATCAGCACCTCCTGGCCCCGCCTCATCGTCGAGGCCAGGACCTCGGGGTCCTCCTCGGGGGCGTAGACGTGGACCAGGGCGACGTCGAAGCGGCGGAAGCGCAGCAGGTCGATCCCCTCGCGCCAGGGCTTCTGGAAGTCCGAGACCACCACCGCGACGCCCCGACTCCGGGCCACCCCGGCGAAGGAGCGCAGTGGCGCGGCCAGGTCCCCCTCGGGTCCGACGCCGGTGGAGGCGAGGTGCCGGTAGACGTTCACCACCTGGGCCTTGTGCCGGGGCGGGTGCAGGGGCGGGAGGAGGTCGGCGCCGAAGGGGAAGAGGTGGACGCGGTCCAGGTGGGCGAGGGCCACGTAGGCCAGGGCCGAGGCGACCCGGGCGGCGTACAGGGCCTTGGAGGGCGTGCCGAAGCCCATGGACGCCGTCCGGTCCACCAGGAGGTACAGGTTGAGCTCGGTCTCCTCCTCGGCGAGGCGGATCATCAGGCGATCGAGGCGGCCGAAAAGGTTCCAGTCGATGTCCTTGAAGTCGTCCCCCGGGGTGTAGGGGCGGTGATCGGCGAAGTCGATGCCCGAGCCCAGCTTCCGCGAGCGCTGGAGGGCGGCGAAGCGGCCGGTGTGCAGCCGCCGGCTCACCACCCGCAAGTATTCGAGTTTCCTCAGGAACTCGGCGGCGGGCACCCACTCGTCGACGTCGGGCGCGCCCGGGCCCGCGGCGCCCGCGGGCACCCCCTCCACCGCCTGGGGCGGGCTCTTTCCGGGTCCGGCCATGGACGGAGATCAGCCCTCGCGGACGGTGGCGACGATGTCCGAGACGAGGCGATCGAGGTCGACCCCCTCGGCCTCCCCCTCGAAGTTCAGGATCACGCGGTGGCGCAGGACCGCGATGGCGTGGGCGCGGACGTCGTCGGTGGAGGCGTTGAACCTCCCCTCCAGCAGGGCGCGGATCTTGGCGCACAGGACCAGCGCCTGGGCGCCCCGGGGGCTGGCGCCGTACCGCACGTACTTCCGCGCGATGGCCGGCGAGCCCTCGGCCTGGGGGTGGGTGGCGAGCACCAGGCGGATGGCGTGGTCCAGCACCACCGGGGCGACGGGGACCTCCCGGACCAGGCGGCGCATGGCGAGGATGGTCTCGCCGTCCAGGACGGCGTCGGCGTGGGGCTTCAGCCGGGTCGTGGTGCGGTCGAGGATGGCGCGGAGCTGGGGGAGGTCCGGGAACTCCACCCTCAGTTTCATGATGAAGCGGTCGAGCTGGGCCTCGGGGAGGGGGTAGGTCCCCTCCATCTCCAGGGGGTTCTGGGTGGCGACCACGAAGAAGGGGGCGGGCAGCGCGTGGGTCTGGCCCACGATGGTCACCTGCCGCTCCTGCATCGCCTCCAGGAGGGCGCTCTGGGTCTTGGGGGTGGCGCGGTTGATCTCGTCCGCCAGCACGACGTGGTGGAACACCGGCCCCTTGTGGAGGCGGAAGCCGCGGCCCTTGACCTCGTCCTCCACCACCATCTGGGTGCCGGTGATGTCGGCGGGCATCAGGTCGGGGGTGAACTGGATCCGGGCGAACGAGAGGTGCAGGGCGTCCCCCACGGCCTTCACGATCTGGGTCTTGCCCACCCCGGGCACACCCTCCAGCAGCACGTTGCCGTCGGCGAGGATGGCCGTGAGCACCCCGCGCACCACGTCGCGGTTGCCCACGATCACCTTCCCGATCTCCTCCTCCACGGCGGAGAACCGCTCGCGGAAGCGCTCGGGGGTCATCGGTTCCGTCGTCGCCATCTCGGCTCCATGGGTCCTGCGGGCGGCGGACGGGGCCTCCTGGCCACCACCGCCCGGGCTCGGTTCCCGCTCAGGGGGATTGGGGCGCCTTCGACGCGGGACTGGCGCGGGGCGGCTGGGTCTCGCCGCCTCCGCCCCCGCCGGACAGGGCGGCGAAGTACCCGCGGGCGTAGTCTCGGAACAGGGGGGGGAGCTCCTCGGACGCCTCGTCCAGCAGCCGGTCGGCTTCCTCGAAGTACCCACCGAGCACGGGCTCGTCCCCGCCGGTGTTCAGCCCCCCCTGGACCTTCACCGTCGCCACCCGGTCGAAGACCCGGCGGCGCTCCTCGGGCGTCAGCCCGCCGTCCCGGACGGCCCCGCGGCCCAGGACCCTCTCGATCTCGCTCTTTCCCCCGGCCCCCTGGAGGGCGTGGGTCTCGGGCTCCCCCCCCTCGGATCCGTCGCCGCGCCCTGCCCCCGCACCCCCCTTGGCCGTCCCCTGCCCCTGGGCCGACGCCGCTCCCGGGGCGGCGGCCTGGGGGGGGCCGTTCGCCTCGGCGAGCTTGTCGCCGGGCATGGGGGCGGTGTCCTTGCCCTCCCGCATCGCCTCGCTCGATCCGCCGTCGATGGCGTCCTTGGACTCCATCGAGGTCGCGCCCTTCTCCTTCTTCTCCTCGAAGCCGCTGATCTTCCGGTCCGCCATGGGCTTCCCCAGGGCGTCCGGGGGCGGGTTCAGCTTGGGCTGCGGCCCCTTCTTCTTGCCCTCGGGCTTGCCCCCGAGGAAGTCGGCGAGCTGCTGGGACCGGTTGAAGGTGTACTGCTCCAGGAACTGCTGGAAGGACTCGTGGAGGTTGTGCTGCTGCTCGTGGCCCTCGAACTGGTCCTTCTCCTTGGTGTACTCCTGCTTGATCTGGTCGATCATCTGGTTCGCCCTCTCCTGGGCGCGGGTGGCCGTCTGCGTGGGATCGCCGCGGACCGAGGCCGGGGGCGTTTCCCTGCCCTGGGCCTGGGCCAGGGCCGAGTTGGGGTCGAGGCCCGCCGGCCCCTGCCCCGGCGGTGGCGGCGCGAATCCGGCTCCCCCCGCCATGGCCTGCTGTCCCCCCACGCCGATCCCCTGCTTGCCGCCGAAGATCGCCCGGCTGCCCTGCGTGCCGGGCGTCGGGCTGGCCATCGCCTGGGGGCGCTGGGCGATCTCCCGGGCCTGCATGGCCGAGAAGGACTTCTCCGCCTTCCGGGCGGCGCTGCCGCTGCCGTTGACGGCGTCGGCGACGGCGCGCCGGACCTTCTCGGCGTCCATGTCGAACGCCGCGGCCAGGTCCCGCTGGAGGCGGTCGTGGAGCGCCGAGAGCTGCTCGGCGGTGATCGCCTGCTCCCGGGGGGCCTCCTCCCGGGTCGCCTCCACCGCCGCCGCGGGCTTCTCCCGCTCCTGCTCCCGGGACGCCTCGGGCCGGTTGGCCCTGGAGCGCCGTTCCCGGTCGCGGATCCGCTCCACCTGGGCCCGCAGGTCCGTCAGCGCCGAGGCGATCTCCTTGCGGACCCCCTCGGGCTGGGCCGCCTCCAGGGCGTCGAGCCGGGCGAGGAGGTCGTCCGCGGCGTCCTCCAGGGGGGACGGGCGGGCCCCGGAGCCCGCCTCCGGCGTCAGGTCGAGGGAGAGGCAGACGCCCAGCACCGCCAGCAGCCCCGCGAGGGCCAGCAGCGCCGGCCGGATCCGGGCCGCCCCCACGACGGGGAGGGCGAGGCGGGGCTCGACTCCCGAGGCCCGGGCCAAGGCGTCGGCGCGCTGGCGGCCAATCAGGCCGCCCTCCGCCCCGTCGAAGGCCAGGGCGGTGCCGAGCCGATCGTCGAGCCCCGCGGCGTCGTCCAGGGCCTTCAGGGCCCGGGCGTCACCCACGGGGCGCGCGGCCGCCCTCGCCGCGGCGACCACGGGAGCGACCAGGGGCAGAAGGACCAGCGGCAGGACGCTCCCGGTGAGGCCCCGGGCCACCTCCAGAGAGAGGGCGAGGCCCGCCGACACCACCGCGGCCGGGGCGCCCACCCGCGCCACCGCCGCGGCCACGGCGCGCCCCCGGACCCGGGACCGGGCGAGGCGAGCGGCGCGGGCGATGGGCGCGAGATCGGGGGTCATGCTCACGGAGTGCGCCGGGGACCGGGAGGGCGGGAGGGGGGATCCCCTCCGCCGCCATCCGCCGACACCGGCCGGTTCGGGAGCGGAACACTAGCACTGGCGCCGGGCGGCGGTGTGAAGATGCTGTCAATCGGCTTCGGAAGGAGGGGACGCCGGAGCGGCGCCTGGGAGCCAGCGGCTCGGATCCTGCACCCGTTTGCGGATCCCGGCGGATCCGTGGTAAAGCGTGCCGGCAGTGGCGGACTGACCCGGGCGCCGTTGCCCCGGGCCAGGAATGGGGCCTGCGAGATGCGAAGCGTGACGAGTGACCGGGCGGCGGCCCCGCCCGAAGAAGCCCTGGACCCCGCGGTGGTGGTCGAGGCGCTGCGTGCCACCCTCGAGGACCTGGAGGACCGCGAGGTCATCCCCCCCGAGGCGGGGCTGGCGAACGCCCACCTCGGCCGCCTCCTCCTGCGCCAGGGGGACGACGAGGGTGCCGCGTTCCACCTCGTCCGGGCGGTCTACCTGATGCAGAAGTCGGGTCCCTACCCCGCCCTCTACGAGGCCCTCATCGACCTGGCCGCCCTGCACCGCGCCCGGGGGGAGGTCCGCCTCGCCCTCGCTTCCCGAGTCCAGGCGGGGCGGCTGCGCGCCGACGTCGCCCGCGGCGCCGGCCCTCGGATGTGGACCCTCATCGAGGTGGAGGGCGGCCCCGCGGAGCTGTCCGCGGACGCCGTCGACGCCGGGTTCGATGTCGGGATCACCCCGGACGACGACGCCATCGAGAGCGCGGAGGAGTGCGACCCGGGTGGCGGGGGCGCGGGTCCCGCGACCGCGATCTCGTCCCTCTAGAGCTCCACGATCCAGACGCCGCGCTCCGCCGGCTCCTCCTCGCGGGGCCGCTCGCCGCCGCGGCCCTCGGCGGACGGCGGGGGGACGTGGAGGGGCAGGCGCCTCGCCTCCTCGCTCCGCCGCTCCCGTCGCCGCTCCTGTCGGATCCGCTCGATGATCCAGGCTTCCATGGGGTGGTCCTCCTGCCCGGGCCGTGGGCCCCGGGGGGCTCGCGCCGGTGGGAGCCGGACCCGGGCTGCCCCCGGGTCGGCTCCGACCGTAGCCGAGCCTTGGATCGCTTCCGCCAGGCGACGGCCATGACCGTGCCGCCGCCTCGCGCTCCGTGGACGTCCGGACCCTCCACCGAATTCGCGTGCTATCGAGTCTGACCGCCTCCGAGCCGGACGGTACCACCATAGTGTCGGATCGGCAGGCCTGCACACCCCTCGAACAGGATTTTGCCCCCGAACCGTCCCCGCGGGCGGGTCAGCCCTGCTCGGCCCCGATCTCCTCGGCCGGCTCGGGCTGGGGCAGGGCCCAGGCGTCGATCCGGGGGACGACCGTGAAGTCGGCGGTGATGGACGCCTCGGCTCCGATGACCTCGAGAGTCGGATCGGTGAAGTGCACGTCCAGGGTCCCCCGCGTCTGGGGATCGTCGGCGTCCCCCTGGTCGTCGGGGTGGACGAAGCGCTCCAGGACCAGGTCGACGTGGTCCGACGACGGGTCGAAGTCCGCCTGGAAGGTCTGGCGGCCGACGATGAGGAAGGCGGCCAGCTCCACCTCCTCGGTGGCGAGGCGCACGCCGTCGTCGTCGGTGTGCAGGTAGTTGGCGCGGAGGTCCTTCGGGAAGTGGGACTCGTCCCGCCACTCCTTCTCCAGGACCTCGGGGTCGGAGGGGAGGTTGACGACCAGCACGAGGCGGATGTCCTGGTCGACCTCGAAGTACGCGCCGTCCAGCTCCTGGGCCACCTCGGCGTAGAGCTCCGCGCCGATCCGGTAGGGCTCCCCGTCTTCTTCACCCTGGCCGGCGTTGTACTCCTCCTCCAGGAGGTACTCGTAGGTCTCGTCCAGCTCCCCCTCGTCCGACAGGTCGCGGTAGCGTTCCCCGGCCTTGAGGTGGGCGGTGATCTGGAGGTCGCCCTCCTGGGTGATCAAGGCGCTCACGTCCTCGGTGCGATAGGAGACCTTGAAGTCTACGTAGGCGTTGCGGGGGGAGAGGATCTCGGTCCACCGCCCCGTGGCCTGGCGGGGATAGAGGACGTCCTCGAAGTAGGCCGCGTTGTCGCCGTTCACCCGGAACCACACTTCGCCGTCGACGTAGCCGTCCGAGCAGCCGGCGGCGCAGGCCAGCAGGGTGACGCCAACGAGGGAGGCCGGCCGGCCGAGGGGGGGAGGGAGCGGCATCGGGGGGAGACCTCCAGCGGAGCCGAGTATCCCTTCCGGGGCGGGGCCGGTCAATGCGGGCCGCGTCGCCAGGCCCCTCCGCTCCGATCCGCGCGCGGGGTGCCGTACCTCCCGGCGTCCGGTTGCGATATGCTGCCGCGGTGCACGCCTGGATGGAAGTCGAGGGAGAGGCTCCCCAGCGGATCGAGCTGAGGCGCAGCGAGACCACCATCGGACGCGGGGTCTCCGCCGACCTGGCGATCGTCCACGCCCTCGTCAGCCGCATGCACGCCAGCGTGCGCCGGCTGGCGGAGGGGGGGTACGTCGTCCAGGACCTGGGCTCGTCGAACGGCACCTGGCTGGAGGGGGAGCGGATCACCCGCCGCGTCCTGAAGGACGGCGACGTCGTCCAGCTCGGCGGAGAGGGCGGGCCGGTCCTGGTCTTCCACGCGGGGGACGAGGGGCATGCCCCGGCCCCGGCCCCGGCCGAGGCCGCCGTCCCCGGGCGAGGCCACACCATGGTGTGGAGCGCCCTCAAGCCCGGGACCGGCGGCGGGGCGATGGTGCAGTCCCTGTCGGTCCCCCAGGCCCAGGCGGAGGAGGACCCGGGGCGCACGGCGTTCTTCGGGGGCCTGGACCTCCGCCGGAGGCACCTCCAGCTCCTGGTCGACGGCTTCGGGGTCCAGTCGTTCGAGCTGTCGGTCTTCCACCCGGTGAAGGTCGGCCGGGACCGCGTCCTCAACACCGTCTGCCTGCCCCACCCGTCGGTCTCGGTGGAGCACGCCGTCGTGCGGGTCGACGACGAGCTCCGGCCGGTGGTGGAGGACCTGGAGTCGACCAACGGCACCTTCGTCAACGGCGAGAAGGTCGATGGCGTGCGCGTGCTGAAGGAGGGGGACCTCCTCACCTTCGGGACCTTCCGCTCCCGCTCGCTGATCTTCCGCGACTCGGCCCGGGAGGAGCTCCAGGTGGACGCCGCCCAGCTCGTGGACGGGCGGCTGGTGATCGGCCGGGACCCCGCCTGCACGCTGGTGCTGAACCACGTCCTCATCTCGCGCCACCACGCCGAGCTGAGGGAGACCGCCGACGGCTTCGAGATCGCCGACCTGGGCAGCCAGAACGGCACCTTCGTCAACGAGGAGCGGGTCACCCGCCAGCGGATCCAGGAGAACGACCGGATCCGGATCGGCCCGTACCAGCTCGTCTTCCACGGGGGCGAGCTCCGCCACCAGCTCGACGGGGCCGCCATCGAGGTCGCCGTCCGGGACGTGCGGGTCGACGTCGACGGCCCCATGGGGCGCCTCCCCATCCTCCGGGGGGTGTCCCTGGTGGCGGGGCGGCGGGAGATCGTCGCCATCATCGGCTCGTCGGGCTCCGGGAAGTCGACGCTGCTCGCCTGCGTCGCCGGCCTGGTCCAGACGGAGGCGGGGGAGGTCCTCTACAACGGAGCGCCCCTGGGCGAGGTCCGCCTGGAGGCCCGGGAGCGCATCGGCTTCGTGCCCCAGACCGACGTGCTCCACGAGGAGCTGACCGTCGAGCAGTGCCTGGAGCACGCCGCCCGCCTCCGCCTTCCCCGCACCACCAGCGGCCTCGAGCGCTACGAGCAGGTGCGGCGGGTGCTGGGGATCCTGGAGCTGGAGGAGCGTGCTTCGACGCCCATCTCGCAGCTCTCGGGGGGCCAGAAGAAGCGGGTGAGCATCGGGATCGAGCTGCTCAGCCAGCCGGGCGTGCTGTTGCTGGACGAGCCGACCGCCGGCCTGGACCCCCGCACCGAGGAGCGCATGACGCACCTCTTCCGGCGCATCGCCGGGGAGGGGTGCACCATCCTCCTGACCACCCACCTGCTGGGCTCGTTCGACCTGTTCGACCGGGTCACCGTGCTGGCCGAGGGCCGCCTCGCCTTCTACGGCAAGCCGACGGAGTTCTACGAGCACTTCGACGTCAACTCGCCCCGGGACGTGTACGCGCGGCTGGAAGGGGAGCGCACGGCGGAGGAGTGGGAGTCGGGGTTCGCGGGCACCCGGTTCCACGACGCGAACGTCGTCCAGCCCCTCCGGGCCCTCCACGCGGCGCCGATGCCCGAGGCCCCGCCCCGCCTCAGGGGGCTCGGTCAGGCCGCCGCCCTGGCCGCCCGGTACGCCGCCCGGAAGGTGGGCGACCGGACCGGCATGGCGGTCCTCGCCATCGAGGGGCCGGTGATCGGCCTGCTGACCCTGGCGGTCTCGGGGGGAGTCGCCAACGCCCCCCGCACCCTTTTCATCTCGGTGATCGCGGCGCTGTGGTTCGGCTGCCTGGCCGCGGTGCGCGAGGTCGTCGACGAGTGGCCGATCTACCGCCGGGAGAGGGCGGTGGGGGTCGGGATCGCCCCCTTCCTGCTCTCCAAGCTCGCCGTGCTCCTCCCCATCGGCCTCGCCCAGACGAGCCTGCTGGCGGGGACCCTCGCCGCCGGCGGCGCCGTCCAGGGCCACCTCCTGCCGGCCATCGGCCTGCTCTTCCTGCTCCACTCCGTCGGGGTGGCCACGGGGCTCGCGGTCTCCTGCGTCGCCCGCTCGGCGGCGTCCGCCCTGGCGGCGGTCCCCCTGCTGATGATCCCCCAGATGCTGTTCGCGGGGCTGCTGGTGCCGGTGGGCGAGGTGCCCATGCTGGTGCCCAGCACGGCGTCCGAGCTGATCGAGTCCAGCCAGGTCTCCGGCGAGAAGCTCCGGGCACTCCAGGAGAGGCTCGGGGAGGGGCTCTCGTCGGGAGTCGGCGCCGCGGAGATCGGCGCCGAGGGGCGGGAGGAGCTGGGACGCTTCACCGCCGTCCCCTCCCCCTCCCCCATCGCCACGGCGATCTCCACGGTCATGGCGGCCCGGTGGGGCATGGAGGGCCTCGCGCACCTCTACGTGCACGACCCCTTCGTCATGGGCGCCCGGGGCTCCGACGAGTACTACCCGTACCAGCTCGCCAACTCCCTGCACTTCTCGTTGTATACTGCCGCCGAACGGCAGGCGGTCCATGACCGGCTCCTGGCGGGTCGCGCCGAGGGCGATCCCGGCGCCGCGCGGGGGCGGGGCCTCGCGTACGCGGGGGTGCTCTCCTGCTTCCTCCTCGTGCTGCTCTCCATCTGCGCCGCGCTGCTCCGCTACCGGGACCGGGAACCGATGCGGTGACCGACGAGGGGTCATGGCCCATTCCGCCGTCAACGAAGCCACCCGCCAGAACTTCGAGCAGGCCAGGCTCAAGCGGGCGGTGGCGATCCTCCAGGTGCTGGTGGGCGTGCTCGCCGTGGCGGTGGGAGGACTGGTGTTCGGCCTGACGCAGATCGAGGCCCGCCTCCGGGAGAACGCCTCCGAGGTCCACGGCCTCCGGGAGAGCATCCAGAAGGCCCTGGGCGACTTCGAGCCCAAGATCGACACCGTCATCGCCAAGCTCGACGTCGCCAGCGGGAAGGCCGACCAGCTCGACGCCAGCCTCGGGGACGCCTCGGAGTTCGACGCCCGGGTGGACAAGGCGATCCAGAGGGCCAACGAGGAGATCCCCCGCTCCTTCGAGAAGTTCTTCGAGAAGGAGGGAGGGAGGCTCGTCGCCGGCGCCGTGGCCCGGAACGAAGTCCAGGAGGCCGGCCGAAAGCAGGCGGCCGAGTCGATGAAGCGAGCGATGGACGATCCCTCCGTGGAGCAGAAGGCCGAGGACAAGGCGTCGAAGGTCCTCACCCGCGCTCTCGACAACGCCTTCAAGGCGAGCACCACCAAGAAGTAGGACGAGAATCCAGAGTCCGGCCCATGGCCCGGCGAGCACGGGCGCGGCCCAGGCGCCGCGACCCCGGGAGGTTTCGATGAGGACCCTTGACGGGATTCGGCGGATGGCGCTGGGCGGGACGATCCTCGCCGCGGGCCTCGTGGCGGCGATGCCGGCGATGGCGGAAGAGGCCGCGCCCGCGAGCGCCTCGGCAGGCACGGCCGAGACGGGGCTGCCCGAGGCGATCATGGGCTATCGGGTCGTGCAGCCGACCAAGGCCGACCTCGGCACCCTCGGCGACGACCTGTCCCGCTTCATCAACGTCAGCGCGGTGAAGCTCGGACCCTTCTCCGAGGAGGTCCTGAACCTGGAGGTCTACGTCCAGTTCCTCAAGGACTCCCCGGTCCTGGGGACCGTCCACATGATCGAGTTCCGCAAGCTGTCCCTGAACGGCATCCGGTTCGAGATCGAGGGCTTCAAGGACATCAAGATCCCCAAGGAGGGCCCCTACGAGAGCGACGAGCCGGTGCGGATCCGGGCTCGGTACGCCGACGTGGACCTGGGCGCCCTCCGCACCTTCCTGTCCGACGACCTGCGCTTCCAGGTGGAGGGGCAGGTGTGGACCTTCGGCAAGTTCAAGGTGGGCAAGAAGAAGGGCAAGTTCTGCATCCCCGTAGCCATCTCGGTGGACGTGCCCGCCCAGGACCTCACCGGCAACGATCGCTACGAGGAGGTCGCCAGCGTGATCCGCGCCCTGGTGAAGGCAAACATCGTCGGGAACCTGGGCGAGGCGATCAAGCAGGTCGAGGCCGAGGCCGGCGGCGGCGCGCCGGCGGAGGGGGCCGAGCCGGCGGAGGGCGGTGGCCCCGACGCGCCGCCGGACGGAGGCGCGACGCCGTCCCCCTGACGGCGCTCCCCCCCTCGCCCCTTCCCCCACCCGGACCGGCCGCGCAGGTTGGCGAGCCCCCTCCCCGGGGGCCGCCCCGGCGGGAGTGGGTGAGAGCGCCATGAGCACGGACCACCGGATCGAGCGGGACTCCATGGGCGAGGTGCGCGTACCGGGGGATGCCTGGTACGGTGCCCAAACCCAGCGCGCCATCGAGAACTTCCCCATCAGCGGCCAGCGGCTGCCCCGCCGGTTCATCCAGGCCCTGGGCTGGATCAAGGAGGCTGCGGCGGAGGCGAACCAGGCCCTGGGGCTCCTGGATCCCGCCCTGGCGGCGGCCATCGCCGAGGCCGCCCGGGAGGTCGCGGACGGAGGGCTGGACGCGCACTTCCCCGTGGACGTGTTCCAGACCGGCTCCGGGACCTCCACGAACATGAACGCCAACGAGGTGATCGCCAACCGGGCGATCCACCGCCTGGGAGGAGTCCCCGGGAGCCGCGTCCCGGTGCATCCCAACGACCACGTCAACCTGGGCCAGTCCAGCAACGACGTGATCCCATCGGCCCTCCACGTCGCCGCCCGGGTCACCATCCTGGAGGACCTGATCCCCGCCCTGGAGCGCCTGGAGGCGGCGCTGTCCGCCAAGGCGAGGGAGCTGGACGGGGTCCTCAAGACCGGGCGGACCCACCTGCAGGACGCGACCCCCATTCGGATGGGGCAGGAGTTCTCGGGCTACGCGGCGCAGGTCCGCAAGGCGACGGAACGGATCCGGGCGGCGGCGGAGGGCTTGGCGGAGCTCGCCCTCGGGGGCACGGCGGTCGGGACGGGGCTGAACCGTCACCCGCGGTTCCCGGAGCTCGCCATCGCCGCCCTGGTCCGACTCGCCGGGGTCCCCTTCACGGAGGCGCGGAACCACTTCGAGGCCCAGGCGGCCCGGGACGACGCCCTGGCGACTTCGGGGGCGCTGCGGACCCTCGCGTGCGCCCTAATGAAGATCTCCAATGATATCCGGTGGATGGCGTCGGGACCCCGGGCGGGCCTGGGGGAGATCGAGCTGCCCGCGGTGCAACCGGGCTCGTCCATCATGCCGGGCAAGGTCAACCCCGTGGTCCCGGAGGCGGTGTGCATGGTCGCCGCGCGGGTGATGGGCTACGACGCCGCCATCGCCGTCGCTGCCCAGTCGGGCAACTTCGAGCTGAACGTCATGCTGCCCCTCATCGCGCACGACCTCCTGGACTCCATCTCGCTTCTTGCCGGAGTCGCGGAGGTCTTCAGGGCCCGCTGCGTGGAGGGGCTCCGGGCGAACGCCGGGGCCTGCGAGGAGGCGGTGGAGGGGGGGCTCGCCCTGGTCACCGCCCTGGCGCCGGCCATCGGGTACGACCGCGCCGCGGCGCTGGCGAAGGAGGCGTGGGCGACGGGCAGGACGGTCAGGGAGCTGGCTTCCGAGCAGCAGGTCCTGCCCCCGGACGAGCTGGATCGGGTCCTGGATCCCCGCGCCATGACCGAGCCCGGGTTTGGCGGGACGGGGCGAGGGGACACTGGCGGCTGAGTTCGGGAGACCGCGGGCGAATTTTTTTGCGAGCGGAGTGCGGCCCGAGTATTAAGGGGACCGCGGCTGCGGGAGGCTCGACCACGCCTCCCCGGATCGTCGCGCCGCCGGACCGGACCCGGTCCCGGGAGTCCCATGCGCCTTCGCGTCGCCCTGCCCCTCGTCCTCCTCGGCCTGCTGCCGGCGCTTCCCCAGGCCGGCTGCGTCAGCGACGATGACGCCTTCGAGAACCAGCCGCCGACCCTCTCGATCCTCTCCCCGGGGAGCGGGGCGTCGGCCCAGGCGGGGGAGCCCATCGTCTTCCAGATCGCGGTGCAGGACGACCTGACTCCCCTGTCGGAGATGGGCCTGAGCCTGACCTCCGACCTGGAGGGGGAGCTGCCGGGCACCCTGGAGCACGACGGCAACTCGGCGGCGGTGTTCACGGCCCGCGACGGGCTCTCGATCCTGGGGACCCACGTGGTGACCGCCAGCGTGGTGGACGCGGGGGGCGAGCGGGAGCAGGACTCGGTGACCATCGTGGTGACCGGGAATGCCGCTCCCGAGGTCCGGATCCTGGAGCCCGTCGAGGGGGGCAGCCTCTACTACGTCGACGTGTGGATGGCGATGCGGGGCACGGTGGACGACCCCGACGGCGACGAGGACGGGACCGCCATCACCTGGACGGTCTACCAGGGGGCCGGCGATCCCGGGACCGTCATCGGCACCGACGCCCCGGACAGCGCGGGGGAGGTGGAGGTGAGCTGGCAGCCCCCCGCCGCGGGCGCCTACACCGTCGAGCTCGTCGCCATCGACGCGGGCGGCCTCGCGGGGAGCGACGTGCGGCAGTTCACGGTGCAGGCCTGCGCCGACGTCGATGGGGACGGCTTCGACTGCACGGTGGACTGCGACGACGGGAACACCGCCGTCCATCCCGGCGCCGCCGAAGCGTGCAACGGCGTCGACGACGACTGCGACCTCCAGGTGGACGAGGGCTTCGACGCGGACGGAGACGGCTTCACCTCCTGTGGCGACGACTGCGACGACACGGACCCCCAGGTGAGCCCGGCCCAGGGCGAGTCCTGCAACGGGGTGGACGACGACTGCGACGGCGCCATCGACGACGGGCTGACCTTCTACACCTGGTACGCCGACACCGACGGGGACGGACACGGGGACGCGGCGGCGACGACGGAGACCTGCGACGGCGTGCCGCCTCCGGGATTCGTGGCGGCCGCGGGCGATTGCGACGACACCGCGGCTTCCGTCTTCCCCGGGAACGCCGAGTCCTGCGATGGCGTGGACAACGACTGCGACGGGACCCCCGACGAGGGCCTGGTCTTCGCCGACTGGTGGCTCGATGGCGACGGGGACGGCTTCGGGCAGGACGGCGCGGTCGCCTCGACCTGCGATGGGGCTCCCCCGGGCCACGCCGGAGCCGCGGGGGACTGCGACGACACGCTGCCGTCGGTGCATCCTGGCGCCGCGGACGTGTGCGACGGAGTCGCCGACAACGACTGCGACGGCGCGGCGGATCCCATGGAAGCGGACGCCGACGTGGACGGGATCTCGGCATGTGGCGGGGACTGCGACGACGCCGACGCCGTGAACTACCCGGGGAATCCCGAGCTGTGCGACGGCGCCGACAACGACTGCGACGCGGTGGTGGACAACGGGGTCGCCTTCGCCGACTACCGGCCCGACGCCGACCTCGACGGCTTCGGGGACTCGGGCGCCGAGCCGGTCAACGCCTGTGACGGCGGGCCCGGCGGCTACGTCGCCGACGGGACCGACTGCGACGACACCGCTCCCGCCGTGAACCCCGGCGCCGCCGAGGCCTGCAACGGCATCGACGACGACTGTGATGGCGCGGCCGACGACGGGATCGTCTTCGTCGACTACTACCTGGACGCCGACGCCGACGGGCACGGGAACGCAGCGGACGTCCTAACCGCCTGCGACGGCGCCCCCGTGGGCTATGCCGCGCTCGGCGACGACTGCGACGATGCTGACCCCGCCAACTTCCCCGGGAATCCCGAGCTGTGCGACGCCGCCGACAACGACTGCGACGCCGTGGTGGACAACGGGATCGCCTACGCCGACTACTGGCCCGACGCCGACCTCGATGGCTTCGGGGACTCGGGCGCCGAGGCGGTCAATGCCTGCGACGGCGGGCCCGGCGGGTACGTGACCGACGGGACCGACTGCGACGACGCCGAGCCCGCGGTGAACCCCGGCGCCACCGAGGCCTGCAACGGCATCGACGACGACTGCGACGGCGCCGCCGACGACGGGATCGCCTTCGTCGACTACTACCTGGACGCCGACGCCGATGGGCACGGGAACGCCGCGGACGTCATGGCCACCTGCGACGGCGCCCCCGAGGGCTACGCCGCCCTCGGCGACGACTGCGACGATGCTGACCCCGCCAACTTCCCCGGCAACGTCGAGCTTTGCGACGCCGCCGACAACGACTGCGACGCCGTGGTGGACAACGGGATCGCCTACGCCGACTACTGGCCCGACGCCGACCTCGATGGCTTCGGGGACTCGGGCGCCGAGGCGGTCAACGCCTGCGACGGCGGGCCCGGCGGGTACGTGACCGACGGGACCGACTGCGACGACGCCGAGCCCGCGGTGAACCCCGGCGCCACCGAGGCCTGCAACGGCATCGACGACGACTGCGACGGCGCCGCCGACGACGGGATCGCCTTCGTCGACTACTACCTGGACGCCGACGCCGATGGGCACGGGAACGCCGCGGACGTCATGGCCACCTGCGACGGCGCCCCCGAGGGCTACGCCGCCCTCGGCGACGACTGCGACGATGCTGACCCCGCCAACTTCCCCGGCAACGTCGAGCTTTGCGACGCCGCCGACAACGACTGCGACGCCGTGGTGGACAACGGGATCGCCTACGCCGACTACTGGCCCGACGCCGA
>JAKLKC010000086.1 GCA_023150875.1 Myxococcota bacterium
GGACGACGACACGAGCCCCGGGGACGACGACACGACCCCTGGGGACGACGACACGACCCCTGGGGACGACGACACGAGCCCCGGGGACGACGACACGACCCCTGGGGACGACGACACGGGACCCGGGGATGACGACACGGGTCCCGGAGACGACGACACGGGTCCCGGAGACGACGACACCACCCCCGCGGGGGGCGACGGCGACGGCGACGGGGACGGGTTCTTCGCCGGGGACGACTGCGACGACGCGGACCCGTCGGTGCACCCCTACGCATGGGAGGCGACCGACGGCACGGACAACGATTGCGACGGCCTCGCGGACGCCGCGGATCCGGAGGCCGCCAGTTACGTGGCATTGGGCAACGATGGGACCGTCCTGGTCTCCTTCGCCGGTCACACCTTCCCCTTCTGCGGCGGTGGATACACCTCGGCGTACCTGGCCTCCAACGGCAGGGTCACCTTCGTCGCCGCTGCCGCGGGCGGTGCCGAGTCTCCCTTGGGGTTCACCGGACTCGGCGCGGTCCGGTCCGTCGCCGGTTGGTGGGACGATCTCGACCCGGGCGCGGGCGGATTCGTGGCCTCCGTCGTGCACGCGGACGCGATCTCCTTCCACTGGCTGGACGTGCCCGAAGCCGGCGGCGGCGCCGCTTCCACCTTCTCCACCACCCTGATGGACGACGGTCGCATCGCCCTGTCCTACGGGAGCATGGGCTCCCTCGACGGCATCGCCGGCTGGAGCTGTGCCACGGGTGTCGACCCCGGAGAAACCGACCTGACGCACGCCCGTGACCACCTTCAGGGTGCCGCCACGGGCATCGGTCGGGGTGACGAGCCGGCGCTCTACGAACGCTTCTCCGGCGGCTCCGATCCCGGGGACCTTGGGGGAGCGGGGCTGCTGCTGTGCGGCACCGGGGGTGACGATGGAGACGGGGACGGCGCTTCGACGTGCGGGGACTGCGACGACGCCGATCCCACCCGGGCGCCGGGTGCGGGGGACGTGTGCAACGGCATCGACGACGACTGCGACGGCACGGTGGACGAGGGCGTGGACGGGGACGGCGATGGCTTCGCCAGCTGCGGTGAGGACTGTGACGACGCCGACGCGGGAGTGAACCCCGGGGCCACCGAGCTCTGCGCCACCGGGGTGGACGAGGACTGCGACGGCGTGGAGGGGGAGGAGGGCTGCCGCTACGACAGCGACGGAGACGGCTGGTACGCCGACGGCGGAGACTGCGACGACTCCGACGCCGACGTGCGTCCCAACGCGGTCGAGTCCTGCGACGGGGTGGACCAGGACTGCGACGGCGTCGCCGACGACGGCTTCGACGCCGACGGAGACGGAACCACGACCTGCGGGGGAGACTGTGACAACCACGATCCCACCATCCATCCGGGGCAGGTCGAATCCTGCGACGGGGTGGACCAGGACTGCGACGGGGACATCGACGACGGCTTCGACCTGGACGGGGACGGACACACCACCTGCGCGGGGGACTGCGACGACGGGGAGGCGGCGGTGAACCCGGGGGTGGAGGAATCGTGCGGCAACGGCATCGACGACGACTGTGACGGGACCCATGCCGGGTGTGGGCTGGCGGGGAGCATGACCGCCGCGGCGGACTCGGACGCCCGCATCGACGGGCCGGGCGTGGGCGTGGTCCTGGAGAGCGTGGCCATCGTGGAGGACGTGGACGGCGACGGGGGAGACGACCTCGCCGTGTGCGCCCAGTACGCGGAAGGCGACGAGCCCCAGAGCGGGGCCGCCTGGCTGTTCCATGGTCCACCGTCCGGGGTGGTCGACGCGGAGTCCGCCCCAGCCAAGGCGAAGGGGACCCGCAACTACGACTTCCTCTCCACCACGCTCGTCTCCGCGGGGGACTTCGACGGGGACGGCGCAGGCGATTTCGTCTGGGGCGGCCTGCAGGCGGGGTCGGACAACCAGGGCGCGGGATACCTCGTGTCGGGAGCCATCATGGGGGCGCTGTCGCTTCCGGCGGCCTCCCCGCTCTCCATCGAGGGCGAGACCAACTCCGACCGGGCCGGCAGGTCCGCGGCGGTGGGCGATCTGGACGGAGACGGGGTCCCGGACCTCGCGGTCTCGGCGGAGTACCACTACGTGGACGACACCGGCTTCCGGGGCGGGATCGCCGTGGTGTTCGGTCCCGCGTCGGGGGAGCGCACCTTCCCCGGGTCGGACCTGGTGATCGTGGGCACCGATTCCGGCATGCTGCTGGGAGCCTCCATCGACGTGTGCGACGTGGACGGGGACGGGTGGGACGACCTGGTGGCCGGGGCGGCCCACGGCTACATGGGGGGTGGAGGCAGCGGCGCGGCACTGCTGTTCCTCGGACCCCTGGGTGCCGGCGAACTGGTGGACACCGACGCCGACGCCACCCTGCGGATCGAGGCAGTCGGCGACGCGTTCGGCGACGGCGTCGCCTGCGCAGGGGACCTGACCGGCGACGGGCACGGAGACCTGCTGGTCACGTCCCCCTACAACGGCTCCGCGTGGCTCTTCCCTGGACCCCTGGCCGCCGGGGCCTACGTGGGCGAGGACGACGCCCACCGGATCACCGGCAGCGGCACCGACGCCAGGATCTCCCCCGACCCTGGCGACGTGAACGGCGACGGGCAGGTGGACCTGGTCCTGGCGAACCCGTCCGCGGGCACCGGAGGGACCGTGTGGCTGGTGGAGGGCCCCGTCACCGGCGACCTGACGCTGACCACCACCTGGGACGCCCGCCTCAGCGGCTCCGCCAGCGGAGACGCCTTCGGCAGCCGCCTCACCCTCGGCGGCGACCTGGACGGGGACGGCCACGACGACCTGGTGGTCAGCGCCCCCTCCTCGGACCCGGGTGGGAGGACCTCCGCCGGGTCGGCCTACGTATTTTACGGGGGGTCCTACTGATCTCGGGTTGTCCACCATCCGCTATTCTGTGCGTGCCCGCTCACGTCCTCCCCCTTCCAGGGCGAGGTCCCCGGCCCTGGGGGTGCGGCCGTCTCGGCCGTCCTGGCCGCTCATCGGCCACCGGCTGCGCCGCACCCCCGTTCCGCTCCGCGGAACCCCGCGGCTGCGGCTGGTCTGCTCGGGTTCCGTTCGGTCGCCGGGCTTCACCCCGCACCGGCCCTCCGGTCGACCTCGGCCGGGGCTGAGGCCGTCCTCGGGCGTTTGCCTACGGGCTGTAGAGACCGACGATCAGCTGGACCCTCGGCCGGCACACCCCGTTCGGCTTCACCCCTCCCTCCACCCTGCGAGTCCCGGTCTTGCTCACGGTCTCCGCCCGCTCGCGACGGGGTCTTGAACAACCCGGGCTCAGTTACTGTTCCGTGCGTTCTTCACGGTAATGGTGAACTCGGCCCGGTCGTCGTCGTTCTCGTCGGTGTTGGTGATGACCAGCTTCGCACTCGCCGTCTGGTCCAGCGGTACGTTGAACGTCACGGAGCCGGCCCCGTCGAGGTCGTCGGTTCCCTCGGTCGTGCCCTCGTAGGGCAGGCCTTCGACGGTCACCTGGACGGAGTTGTCCACCAGCAGCGCGAAGCTGACCGAGTACTCGGCGCGCAGCTCACCACCCCACTTGTAGGTGCGAGACAGGGTGTTGGTCACCCGGTCGGGACCCAACTCCCTCTCGTGATACTCGGCACCTGGATCAGTGTACTCGTCGTCTCCCCACTCCTCGTCCACCAGGGGATAGACGACCTCCATGGTGCCGTTGTGGGAAACGCCGATCGCGTGGGGCGAGAACGAGGAGATGGCATAGCTCTTCCCGTTCTGTGGGTCCACGAACATCTCGGCCACTTCCGCGACTGCCGCCTCGACGCTCTGGGTCACCACTCCGGGCCACATGTACTTCAGCACGCGGGGCTCGATGCCGTCGCCGCCGTCGACGAGCCCGACCTTGTAGTCCAGGAGTCGGTCCTCGCTCGCGGTGGAATGGGTGACCTCGTCGTAGTTCCGGGTCATGATCCCCGAGTGGCTGTAGTTCTGAGGAGGATCGACATGGCGCAGGAGGGAACCGATCAGTCCGGTCCCGCCGGGGGACAAGATGACGTCCCCCTTGCGAGCGTTCATGAATCGGGCGGGCATCAGGCACTCGTACTGCTCCGTCGTGGCCTGACACACGAGTTGCTGCTCGGCCGCCTGTTCCAGGTCCTCCTCGGTCAGGTTGTCGGGGTCGCAGATCTGCCCTTCGAGAACCAGCCCCGGCAGCGCCGGCCAAGGGTTGCTCTTTATGGCCTGGAAGCCCTTGCCGTCGAAGGCCACGCGCGCCCGGTCCAGGAAACCGGGGACGCTCCCGCGGGAGACGTTCCCGATGGAGGGAGGTATCGCCAGCCTGGGTTCGACACCGAAGCGCGGCTCGGTCTTGCTGGAGGAGCGGACGATGGAGGACTCCAGCATCGGTGCCCGTGCCGCGGACGCGAGCAGGGACCCGGCGCGGCGCTGGGCCGCCGCCTCACGGGCCGCAGGGATGCCCAAGTAGGCCAGGGCGACCGTCCGACTCGCCGCGTCGGTGGCGACCGCCTCGGGCCGGACGGACACGGCATTCCACCCCTGCGACTCCATCCTGGCCGCGGCGTCCAGCACCCGCCTCTCGACCTCTTCCCAGGGCCAGACCCTGCCCGCCTCGGCGATATCCGGCAGGCCACCGGCCGATTCCTTCGCGCGGTCCGCCAGGGTCTGCTCGAACACGGCGGTGAAGCGCACGGGGGTATCGTCCCCCGCCTTCCCGGCGTAATGGACAGTGAAGCCGGGGGCGTCCGACGAGATGATGTCTCCGATGGTGACCGATCCGGCCAGGACGGCCGAGCCGCGCGCGGGGATGGTGACCGTGTTGGTGAGGTGGACGAGGTGGCTCGGCGACGCGAACTCGGACCCCTCCTTGGCGAGTGGCGCGAGGGCGTAACGGTCGATCACCAGCGGCTGGTCCTCAACGTTATAGGCGACGAGCGACCAGGTGAAGAACCAGAGGCACTTCGTCGTGAAGGTGTCGGCGACGACGTGGGGCACGATTACCCCCCGCGCCCGACACGCGGCGTAGGCCGAGTGGAGGGTCAGCGTTCGGGTGATCTCGATCCCGTCGTGGACGATCCGGCACCGGACGTGGAACCGCCCCACCCCCGCCGCGTGGTCCACCGCCGAGAAGAAGTCATGCACTACCTGGGGCGTCGAGGTGACTTCCGTCTCACCGTCGCCGAAGTCCCACTCGTAGGCCGGCAAGACGGCCCGCGGCGTCGCTACGGACACCAGGTCCCGGACATCGACGTCGCCGAGCTGCACGACGTACGACGAGACCTGGAGCGGACTGGATCCGGTGCCCCCGCCCGCCGGCTGCCTGTTGATCACCACGGGCCCCTTGGCGCGGGCGAGGATGGCTCGTTCCATGCTCCCCCGTCCACGCCCCAGCAGGCTTCGGGCGTCCCCCACGGTCACCACGCCCGGTACCTGGAGCTGGATGGGCCTGGCCGATCCGGAGCCTCCATCCTCCGCGGACGCGCCCAGGGACAGCAGAACCTCGCAGGCGTTCACCTGGGACTGGCGGAGTTACATGAGGGCGCTCTCGGCACTCGCCACCCTCCTCGCGGTGGACATGAAGGTGACCATCGCCCCGGCGACCTGGACGCCAGCGGTGGCGTCGTCCACCAAGCCACCACCGCTCGCGCGCACCCGGAGGACGCGCTCGCACTCCCCGGGGAACTGGAGGTATTGGAGGGCGCCTACGACCCCGTCGATGGTGACCGTGACCCTGGTCCTCCCGTCCAACGTCAGCCCGTCCGTGCCGAGAACCTCCACCTTAACGCTCTCGCCCGGGCGTGCCGTTCCGGGGTTCACCGTCACCTGTCCGATCAGGATCCCTGCCATCTGCCCCTCCCTCAGGTGGCGCTCGGGTCGAACGAAGCCCTTGACCGGTCGCCAAGGTCGCGAACTTACCGGGTCCGGGTTCGCGAGTCAAGTGACCCGGGCGGTTTTCATCCGGAGCCCTCCCGTGGCGGGACTACGGTCCGCGGATCCCGAAGAACCCCAGGCTCTTGCAAGACTACTGGTGTTTCACCGAGGCGTCGGCGGCGGCGTGGGGAGAGCGGCGCAGCCCTCCATCACCTGGGCAAAGGGATACCCCGCGGCGGCTCCGAAGAGGGGGTGCCGGGTGAGGCGGGCGCGGACCAGGGCCGGGCTCGACAGGCCGCACAAGAACAGGGCGAGCTTGCGGGGGTGGAGGAGGGCCGGGGGCCGGTCGGAGAGGAGGGCGGTGACCTCGGGGGTGGCGAGGAGGGACGCGACGGGGGGGCGCGGCGGGGGGGGCGGGAACGCCGTGGCCTCGCCGGTCTCGCAGAACGTGCAGTGTCCACAGGGGCCCGGTAGCTCCTCGCGGAAGTGGCGGACGAGGAAGGCGGTCTGGCAGCCGGCGTGGGTGACCAGCGCGGCCATGTCCCGCACCCGGCCGATCTCCCCGGCCTCGCGGCGGGCGAACCGGGCCGAGAGCTCCGCGGCGAGGGCCCCGAGGTCGGGAGCGGGGACGCGGCGGGCGTACCGTTGGCGGACGTCCGAGGCGCGGACCTCCACCAGGCCCTGCTCCGACAGCCAGGTCACCGCCCGCACCACCCTCTCCCGGGGCTGGCCCAGGGAGGCGGCCACCTCGGCGGGGTCGATGGCGTATCACTCCCGGCCCTTCTCTGGGAGAGACCGCCCTCGTCCACCGGCTGGCCTCGCGGGGGCGCGGGAGGGGGATCTAGAATGCCCCATGTCCGCCCTCGACGCCCTCTCCCTGGCCCTGGCCCCCGCGGGGCTGAACCTGGTGGGCGTCGCCTCGGTCGCCGCCTACGACGCCTCGGTCCCTGAGGCCCGGGGATCGGCCGGCCTCCTCCCGGGTGCCCGCTCGATCATGGTGGTCGGCAGCGGCGGGCCGGCCCTGTGGCACGCCCTCGTGGCCGATCTCCGGCGGGATCCCAGGGGACTGGCGGAGGAGGCCCACCCCCTCGACGCCTTCGTCCGCCGCAGCGTGGACGCCGCCGATCCGGCCATGGGGAATGCCCGGAGGCGCTGGTTCTTCGCCGCCGCGGACGCGGACGTGCACCTGGACTTCCGGGTCCTCGGCCACCTCGCCGGGCTGGGGGGGCGAAGCCGCCTGGGCCTGCTGCTCCACCCCCGCTACGGCACCTGGCTCGGCCTGCGGGCGGCGGTCTTCACCGACGCGGTCATCCCCGTCGCCCCGCCCCCCGCCGGCGATCCCTGCGCCGGCTGCTCCGCCCCCTGCGCTCCGGCCTGCCCGGGATCGGCGTTCCCCGGCGGCTCGTGGGACGTGGCCCGCTGCTCCGCCTTCCACGCCGAGTCGGATCGGTGCGCCTCCTCGTGCGCCTCGCGCCTCGCCTGCCCGGCCGGCGCCGAGCATCGCTACCCGGAGGAGGAGATCCTCTACCACTATGATCGCCCCGCCGGGCGACGGTTGCTGCGGGCGAGGCTGGGGATCGGCGACGACGGCTTCCCCGGGGAGGGACCCAGGTGGGGGTCCCCGGGCCATCGGGCGGGGACGTAGCGCACCGCTCAAGGAGGGGGAGGGGACGCCGATGGGAATGAGGGGAGGAGGGCGAGGAGGTCCGCGGCCCCACCCGATCCGCGGAGGGTCGCGTCCCGGAGGCCCGCGTGCCCCCTCGTCGTTCCCCCACGCCCCGTGCCCTCCCTCTCCCCGAGGACCCCTCGCTGGATGCCTTCCTGGCCTCCGTCCGGCTGGACGGGGGGCCGGTCCGGGAGACCGCCCCGCCTGCGGCGGGTGGCGTGGGAGACGGGGATCTCGCCGCCCTGCTGCTGTCCCTGGACCTGCCCGGCGATGCGGCGAACGCCGGACCGGAGCGAGGGGCCGACGGCGAGGAAGGCGTCGGGCGGATCGGCGACGGGTGGGAGATCGAGGCGCTGGCCGGCTGATCCTCCGGGCCCCGCCGCCGTCACTCCCGCCGCCCGACGGACAGGCTAGAATCCTCCGCCGGCGCGACGATCCGCGCCCGAGGGATCGAGCCGATGTGGGACCAGCGTTACGCCGAACCCGAATACGCCTACGGCACCGAGCCCAACGACTTCCTCGTCGAGAAGGCGGGACTGATCCCCCCGGGCCCGGTCCTGTGCCTCGCCGAGGGGCAGGGGCGGAACGCCGTGTACCTCGCCTCCGCCGGCCACGAGGTGGTTGCCGTCGACGCCTCCTCGGTGGGCCTGTCCCGCGCCCGCGACCTCGCCGCCGCGCGGGGAGTGGAGATCCGCACCGTCGTCGCGGACCTGGCCGATTTCGAGATGGGCGTGGGGCGCTGGGCGGGGATCGTCTCGATCTTCTGCCACCTGCCGCCTCCCCTCCGCCGCCGGGTCCTCCGCACCGCCGTCCAGGGGCTGCGGCCGGGAGGGGTGCTCGTCCTGGAGGCCTACACCCCCCGCCAGTTGGAGCACGGCACCGGCGGCCCCCCGGTCCCGGAGCTGCTCTACGACCTCGAGTCCCTGCGGGACGACCTGGCCGGCCTGGACCTGGTCCACGCGGGGGAGGTGGAGCGGGAGATCCACGAGGGCCGCTACCACCATGGCCGGAGCGCGGTGGTGCAGGTGGTGGGGATCCGGCCGGCGGCGCCTTGAACCGAAGGTCCCGCCACCGATCTCCGCCGTTGACCTCGCCCGCCCCCCGGGGGGATATTCCACCGGCGCGGGCGGCGAGCCGACGTCTCCCGGCGCGGAGCGACGATGGGTGAAGTCTGGGACGATGGGCACCACCGCCTCGGGCGGGTGATCGCCGCTGCGGCGCTGCCGCTGGCCCTGTGGGGCTGCGCGCCGACCGAGGCGGATCCCCCCGCCGACGACGACACCGCGGCGGCGGAGGACCCGACCTTCCGCTTCGTCGCCATGGCGGACACCCACATCATCGATGACTTCTACACCGGGCCCGAGAACTCGCCCGAGGACACCGAGAGCATCTGGCTCACCCGGGAGCGCCTGGAGGCGGCGCGGGCGTCGATCGACGCCTCGGATCCGCCCGTAGACCTCGTGTTCATCGCCGGGGACTTCGTCCACAACTACCCCTCGACGGAGTGGGACTTCTACTTCCAGAACGAGACCCGCTTCGACGTCGCCAAGGAGATCGTCGATGGCTTCTCGATGCCGGTGTGGCCGGGGCTCGGGAACCACGACTACGACGTGCCGGAGGTGTCGCATGAATTCACCCACGACCTCTTCGCGGCGAAGTTCGGGATCGAGCCGTACTACCACGTCGACCACCGGGGCTGGCGCTTCGTCCACGTGAACAACTTCCTGGGCGCCACGTGGGACCCGTCCAGCGAGGGCTACAACGACGACCTGGGCTCCCTGGGCCTGGATCAGCTTCGCTGGCTGGACGGCCTGCTCGCCGAGGGGCTGCCCACCTTCGTCTTCCTCCACTACCCCCTGTTCCTGATGGAGGAGCAGGAGGTGGACGATTCCTCCCTGCCCGACCTGGCGACGGTCCTGGACCGCCACCGGGACACGGTCCGCATGGTGTTCACGGGCCACCTGCACAACTGGCTCGACTTCCGCCAGGGGGACGCAGTCCCGAGCATCGGCCTCGGATCGACCCGCTACGACGAGGACGCGTTCCTTGTGGTCGAGGTGGACACCGCCTCGGGCGACTACACGATCCTCGCCCCCGAGCGCGTGACGTGGTACAGCCACGACACCGAGCCCTGGGACGGTTCTGGGTGAGAGGGGCGGGCCCGTGGCACCTCGGCGCCCGGCCTGTCACACCTCCTGGGGTGGCCGGTTTCCCGAGCCCACGAACAGGAAGCGCACCAGGTCCAGGGAGCTCATGTATCGCTGCACGTCGCTGAAGCGGCGGATCTCCCGGAGGTGGCGCTTCAGGGTGACGGGGCGCAGGTAGAACTCCCGGTAGAAGCGGTGCCAGGCGGCGACGAGCTGCTCTTCGCTCATGCCGTCGGGGAGGTAGGCGGGGGTGAAGAAGTTCTGGGCCCCCACCTCGCGGGCCTTGAAGCCGGGGCTGTCCTTGACCAGCTCGTACTGTTCCGTGCCCTTGAGGGGGGTGTTGAGCTGGACCGTCACGTCGCTCAGGGGGATGGACTTGGCGAAGTCCAGGGTCTCCCGGAGGCTCTCCTCGGTCTCGCCGTAGTGGCCGACGATGAAGAACGCCTTGGGCTGGAGGCCGAGGGCGTCGGCCCAGGTCACGGCGTCCCGCACCTGCTCCAGGGTCACGTCCTTCTTGATGAGGCGCAGCACCCGGGGGGAGCCCGACTCGATCCCCAGGCGGACCCGCCAGCAGCGGTTGGCCTTCATGCGGGCCAGCATCTCGCGGGTGACGGAGTTCGCCCGCACCGTGCAGGTCCAGGTCAGGGGCAGGGGCGCGCGTCGCTCCATCTCGTCGCAGATCCGGTCCAGCCTCTTGCGGCTCACGGCGAACATCGAGTCCACGAAGGCGACGTCCCGGGCGCCGTGGACCTCGGCCAGGTGGACCATCTCGTCCACGATCCGCTCCGGGCTGTGGCTCCGGTAGCCCGTCTCGGCCTTCTCGCAGAAGGTGCAGTGGTAGGGACATCCCCGGCTGGTGACCTGGGCCGCCTTGGGCAGCTCCCGCTGGTCCACGGGCTGGGGCTTGTAGAGGTGCAGGGGCAGGAGGTGGCGCGCGGGGAAGGGGAGGGTGTCCAGGTGTTTCACGTCCGGGGCCGCGCCGGTGAAGCGAACCTCGCCGCCGACCCGGAAGGCCAGGCCCCGGAGGCCCTCCAGGTCCGGTCCCTTGGCCCCGCGGTCCAGCTCCCGGAGCAGGGCCGGCAGCAGCTCCTCCCCCTCGCCCACCACCCCCAGGTCGAACTCGGGGGACTCCGCCACGGCGGCGTGAGTGTCGTGGGTCACGTGGGGCCCTCCGACGAGGTAGGTCGCCTGGGGTATCCGCTCCCTCAGGCGCCGGGCCAGCTCCCGGGCGGACCCGAAGCCGAAGGTGGTGGCGGTGAGACCGATCACGTCGGGGTCGAAGCGCCGCACCCTCCGCACCGCCTGGTCGTAGTCCATGCGCTCGACGGCGGCGTCCACCACCTGCACCGGGATCCCCTCCCGCTCCAGCACCCCCGCCAGGTAGGCGAGGCCCAGGGGCGGCGAGTTGAAGAACAGGCTCTTGCCCAGCTCCCGCGAGCCGCCCTGGGAGGTCACGACGGGGGGGTTGATCAGCGATACACGCATCACCGGTGACCGGCGCGTCGAAGGGCCCCGTGGATCATGTCTCAGACCGGGGCGCCGCGGCTCGCGGAGTCCAGCAGCTCCAGCTTCACGAGGGACATGAAGCCCCCCGCGAGGCGGCGCAGCTCCTGGGGGGTCCGCAGGTTGATCACGTTGCGGGCGATGATGCTGGGGCGGAAGTAGAAGCGGCGGTGGCACTCCTTGAGGAGGTCCAGGAGCTGGTCCCGGGAAAGGTGCTCCTCCCAGCAGACCGGCACGTCGGCGCCGCACAGGGGATCGGCCATCAGGCGGTCCCAACAGTCGGCGGGATAGAGCCCCTTCCTCGCCCCGTCCTCGAACGCCTCGGTGCCGGGGTAGGGGGAGTACACCGCGAAGACGACGTACTCCGGCTCCAGCTCCAGCAGGTCGTCGAGGTTCCGGCGCACGTCGTCCACCGTGCGGTCCTCGGGGCCCCCGATCATGATGTAGGCGACGGAGCGGACCCCCTCCTCCTTGCACCAGCGGAAGACCTGTCGCACCCCGGTCCTGTCGGTGTGCTTGCGGTACAGTTTCAGGGTCTCGTCGTGGGTGGACTCGACCCCGAAGTGGATCTTGGTACAGCCGGCGTCGCGGTTCGCGGCGATCTGCGCCTGCGTGGTGCCGTTCACCGTCGTCTTGTACCCCCACTCGAACTTCAGCCCGCGATCCCTGACGGCATGGGAGAACTTCGTCGCCCACTTCGCATTGGGCGTGAACAGGTCGTCGATGAAGAAGACCTCCCCCACGCCCAGCGAGACGCAGTGCTCCATCTCGTCGAGGATGTCCCGGATCTCCCGCACCCGGTAGGACTGCTTGTGGGTGAAGCAGAAGGGGCAGTTGTGGGGGCATCCGTAGCTGGTGAGGGCGGTGGCGACCCGGGGGTGCCGCGTGCCGGGCACCCAGTAGTCCTGGACCCGGGAGCGGCTGCGATCCGGCCAGAGCATGGAGGCCATGTCCTTGCGCTGGGGGCGGCCCGGGTTCCGGATCACCCCGCCGTCCTCGTCCCTCCCCCACACGCCCAGGACGCCGCGAAGGTCCTGGCCCTTCTCCCAGCGCTGGACCACTTCCACGAACGCCTCGTCGCCGTCCCCGGTGCAGATCGCGTCGACGCCCCGCAGCGCGATGGCCTGGTCCGGGAACATGATGCAGTGGGGGCCGCCCAGGATGATCCGCGCGTCGGGGTTGTACTTCCGGACCAGGTCGATGGTGGACTGGACGTCGGGCAGGGAGTGGGTGTAGGCGCTGATCCCCACCAGGTCCAGGGGGTAGCGGCGCAGGACCCTCTCGAACTGGAGGTAGTCCAGGTTGTCCACCACGGGATCCAGGATCTCGCAGCGGTGGGGGGTCCCCTTCTCGATGGCCGACTGGAGGTACATCAGCGCCAGGGGCGGGAAGCAGTAGACCCCGTAGGCCATGGCCTGGGGGATCCCGGCCCAGACGCGCCGCTTCTCGGGGGGGTTGATGAGCGTGATGTCCATGAGCGTTTCACCCTCGGGGCCGCGGGGGCTCCCCCGCCGCGACTCACCGCGACAACAGGAGTCCCAGGCCCGCCCGAGCCTTGCGGGCCAGGTGCGCCGGGTTGGAGGTCCGACGGACGGTGTTCCAGACGACGTCGGGCCGGGCGTAGAACCGCCGCCAGGCCAGGCGCAACAGGTCTTCCAGCTCCTCCGCGGCCAGGTGCTGGTCCCACACCTGGGGGCGGAAGGAAGGGTCGGGGGCCTCCAGGAAGGCCCGCCACGGCGCCTCCCTCACCACCCCCATCTCGACTCCCTTCTGATACAGGCGCGTGCCCGGGAAGGGGGTCAGGATGTTGAACATCCCGTAATCGGGCCGGAGCGAGACGGCGTAGTCGATGCCGCGGATCACCGCCTGGCGATCCGTCTCGGTGGGCAGGCCGATCATGAAGTACCCGGCGGTCTCCAGGCCCGCCGCCCGGGCGTGGGCGAACGCCTCCTCCACGTCGCGGACGGTCACCCCCTTGTCCAGCCACTCCAGGGCTTCGTCGGAGCCGGACTCCACGCCGAACTGCACCCGCTGGCAGCCCGCCCGGCGCATGAGACGGGCCAGGTCGGGGCTCACTCCCTTGGCGCGGCAGCGGACCGTCCAGCGGAAGTCGATGCCGCGGCGCAGGATCTCCTCGCAGAGGTCCGAGACACGGCGCCCCGTGATGTTGAAGGTGTCGTCGACGAAGTAGACCTCGGAGATCCCGAGGTTCAGGGCCTGGACGACGTCGTCGCACACCCGGGCGGCGCTCTGGGTGCGCCACTTCACCCGGGGGGTGTTGCAGAAGTTGCAGCGGAAGGGACAGCCCCGGGAGGTGAGGGCGGTGGTGAAGCGGCCGCCCCGGCCCATCACGTCGTAGTAGCGATCGTATCGGACCAGGGTCCAGTCGAGGGCCGGGTAGTCGTCCAGGTCGTCGGAGTGGAACGGAGCCTCCACGGCCGGTCCCTCGTCCCCGGCGAGCCTCACCCCCGGGATCCCGGCGCAGTCCTCCATCCGGCCGTCCCGGAAGAGGACGTCGCACATCCGGGTGAAGGGGACCTGGCCCTCCCCCACCACGACGGCGTCGATCCCCGGCAGACGCGCAGCCTCCCGGGGGAAGTCGTTGACGTGGGGGCCCCCCAGGACCACCCAGCGGGCGCCGGCCCGGCGGGCGGCCTTCACCGCCTCCAGGACGTCCACGAGGGTGACTGTGTAGGCGGTGATCCCCACCACGTCCGGGCGGGCGTCGCGGATCCTCGCGGCGAGGGCGTCGTGGTCGAGTCCGTCCGCGAGGCCGTCCACCACCCGGACCCGGTGCTTCGAGGAGCGCTGGAGCCAGGTGCCCAGGGCCACCAGGGACAGGGGGGGGTAGGAGACGTTCTCGCGGCGCACCGCGCCGGGCACCGAGCGCTCGATGCTGTGGAGGGAGGGCGGGCGCACCAGGGCGATCCGCAGTCCCACGGGGGGTGCCTTGCGGGCGGCGCTCATTGGGAGATCTGCCCCGAGAAGGTGGCGAACTGCCTCACCTTGAACCAGGTCAGCTCTCCGCGCCGTCGCATCTTCCACGCGACGTGGGCCATCTTCAGGCTGTTGGCGGCGTATGCGGCGCGGGTCGCCATCGCCGGATGGCGGCGCAGCCAGGCCGAGCGGCTCATCCGGCGCAGGACCGGCTTGGGCAGGAAGTCCTTGGTGACCAGCACGTTCATGGCCACCCAGAACTCCTCTCCCGGATCCCGGGGCCAGTCCATGCTCACCCGGAACTGGCGGAAGGACTTCTGGGCCCGGCCCTCGACCTCGTCCTCGGAGATCAGCCCCTCCCGGAGCAGCATCCGCGTGGTGTCGGTCTCGGGGAAGTGGGTCAGGGAGTACAGGTAGAGCATGAAGGGCCGGGGCAGGTCCAGAAGGTAGTCGAACAGGGCACGGCGGTCGTCGTCGCTGGCGTGGGGGTTGTCGACGATGACGTCGAAGACCATCTCCACCCCCAGGGTGTGGCACAGATCCAGGACGTGGCGGGTCCTGTCCAGCATGGGGCGGCGACCGAAGTCGTCCTCCGCCTCCCGCTCGCTGGCGGACTGGATCCCCATCTGGACCTTGCAGAGCCCGGCGGCGGCCAGCTTGCGGAGGGCCCGGTCCCGGGCTGCGGAGGGGTGGAGCAGGATCTCGAAGGGGATCCCCACCTCCTTCGGGTAGCGGTCGCACAGCTCGTCGACCCACGCCTCGGGGAAGGCGAACGTGTCTCCGTCCCACTTGACCCGGGCGATGCGGCGGAAGCGGCGTCGGGCCTCCTGCAGCTCGGCGATGCAGTGTCCGACGCTTCGGAAGCGCATGTAGGTCCCGAGCCCCTTGTATTCCCGTCTCAGCGTGTTGTTGTAGCAGTAATTGCAGGTGAAGGGACATCCGCGGGTCGGGTAGATCCGGTACTCGGCCCCCCGGATGGCGGGGTCCTGCCAGTGGAGCCGATCCCCGTGCACGAAGCTGACCCCCTCGTCGCCGTAGTGGGGGGTAGGCAGCAGGTCCAGGTCGTGGACCAGGGGCTCCTTCGGGTTGCGCCGGAGCGCGCCGGAGGCGTCGCGGGTCCAGACGCCGGCGATCCCCGAGGGATCCTCGCCCCGCACCAGGGCGTCGATCCAGCGTACGGCGGGGACCTCCGCCTCGCCCAGCATCACGGCGTCGGCGTGCTCGCTGCACTCGGCGGGGCGCACCGTGCAGTGCATCCCCCCCCAGAAGACGGGGACCCCCAGGCGGCGGCGCAGGATCGGGGTCAGGTGGCGCGCCACGGGGAAGAGGGGGCTGTACACCGAGAGGCCCACGGCGACGGGGTCCTCGTCCTTCAGGACCCCCACCAGCAGGTCGATCTCCCGCTCCGTGGGGGGCTCGTTCCGGTTGTTGATCCAGTCGTGGAAGAGGCACATGTGGGTCCGGTAGCCCGACGCCCTCAGGGCTGCGCTCACGGAGCGGACGCCGGTGTTCTCGACCCCATAGAGGCTGACGAGGCCCACCCGGGGCGGCCGGGGCCCCAGGTCCCGCGGCTCCTGGAACATGGGGTGGAGCCCCGCCATCAGCCCGCCCCCACCGGCTCGGGGACCGGCGCGGGCCGCCGGGAGGAGGGGCGGTAGAAGGCGCGCACCCACTCCGCAACGGTGGCAGGATCCAGGTTGAACAGGCGGTTGTACTCGGTGAAGCAAGAGGCGATGCACGCCTGGCACGCCGGGGGCTCCAGGGCGTCGAAGGCCGCCTGGAATCCACCGTCCCGCACGTTGCGGGCCGGGACCTGCTCCACCAGCAGGGAGCAGGGATAGACCGCGCCGTCCGCGTCGACGTTGGCGTACATGCGGCCGGCGACGCAGGAGAGGTCGCCGTGGGGGCGGTCGAGGCGGGGGACGGCGTAGTCGTCCCAGCCCAGGAGGTACTCCAGGTACCGGGAGGAGGAGGCGATGGGGGCGCCCTGGCGCTTGCGCCGGAGGAGCTTGCGGACGGCGTCCCGGACGTCGGCGTCGTCGGGGACGAGGTGGGCATGCCCCCGGGCCATGGCCTCGCCGTGGTGCAGCACCTGGAAGGTCGCCAGGGCGCCGACCTCGCGGCACACGTCCAGGACGTGGTCGATACCACCGAGGTTGTGCCGGGTCAGCACGGTGATGGTCCAGAGGGGCTTGCGCGGCGCCTGGAAGGCGGCGAAGCGGAGGGCCCCCAGGGCGACCCGGTAGGTCCCCCGGCCCCGGTTGAGCTCGTGCATCTCCTCGGGGCCATCCAGGCTCACCACGAGGTGGTCGAGGTCGGCCAGGCGGTCCCAGCGCTTGCGGACGAAGGTGCCGCTGGTGTCGAGGGACGTGTACAGCCCGCGGGACCGGGCTCGGCCCAGGATCTCCGCCAGGCCGTCGTGGACCATGGGCTCGCCGCCCCACAGGCCCAGGCGCTGCACGCCGGCGTCGGCCAGCTCGTCCACCAGCGCGAGGATCTCGGCGGTGGTCAGCTCCGGGGTCTGGCGCTCGGGGATGTCGCAGTAGGCGCAGCGCAGGGGGCAGCGGTTGGTCAGCGCCAGCATCACGTTGGCGGGGGCGCGCCGCCCGAACAGCCGCCACGCCGCCGCCTTGGAGCCGATCTGGATGAGGTTGGAAACGCGGATGGCGGCCTCCTTCAGCCCAGCGCGAGGAGCATGTGGAAGCCGTTGTAGAAGTCCCGCAGGTTCCGGGACGAGGTCAGGCCCGCGACCTTCCGGGCGAGGTAGGGAGGCCGCAGGTAGAAGCTCCGATAGTTGTGGTGCTGGCGGCCCAGGAGGTCGTTGGCGCTGAATCGTTCGGTGGAGAGGTGGGGCACCTTCAGGCTCCCCCCGGCCCGCGTGTAGTCCCCCCAGAAGTCCTGGCTGATGTACCGGCGCCGCCGGGCCTCGTCGTAGAGGGGGGTACCCGGGAGGGGGCAGGCGACGGAGAAGGAGACCCAGTCCAGGGGGAGCTCCAGCGCGAGGCGCAGGGTGGCGTCCATGGACTCGGCGTCCTCGTCGAGGTAGCCGACCATGAAGTAGGCGCGGGTCTCGAAGCCCAGCTCGCGCCCCAGGCGGAACGCCTCGCGGATCTGGTCGACGGTGACCTCCTTCTCCATCTGGTCGAGGATCCTCTGGCTGCCGGACTCGACGCCCAGGTGGAGGGCCTTGCACCCGGCGGCGGCCAGGGCCTCCAGCATCTCCCGGTCGACGCAGTCCACCCGCGTGCGGACGTTGAAGGAGAACCGCAGGCCCCGGTCGTGGATCTCGCGGCAGATGGCGAGGCAGCGCCGCCGGTTGAGGGTGAAGGTCTCGTCGAACATGACGATCTCCCTCGCCCCGAAGCGGTGGAGGTGGTCCTCCATCTCGTCGACGACGTGGGTGACCGAACGCCAGCGGTACCGCCCAGTGTACACCTGGCTGCAGAAGCCGCACTTGTAGGGGCATCCGCGGCTGGAGATCAGGGTGGTGAAGGGGCTGTCGATGGTCATCGAGCGGTAGCGGGGGATGGGCAGCAGGTCGAGGGCGGCGAAGGGGAGGGAGTCCAGGTCCCCCACGGGGGGCCGCGTGGCGTTGACCTTGACCTCTCCGTCGACCCGCACGACGGTGCCGGGGACGTCGTCCCAGGGCAGCCCCTCGTCCAGGCGCCGGACGAGGTCCAGCATCGTCTCCTCACCGTCGCCGTCGACGCACGCATCGACGCAGTCGTGGTGCAGCGTCTCCGGGGCGAAAAGGCTGCAGTGGGGCCCGCCCAGGACGACGGGGACGTGGGGCAGCGCCCGCTTGCTCTCCCTCGCGACCTGCAGTGCGGCGGCGAGCCCCAGCGTCTTGACGGTGATCCCCACGACGTCGGGATCGGCCCGGGCGATCCACTCGTGGATCCGGTCCGGGGCGAGGTTGAGGACCTGGACGTCCAGGAGCTCGACGGGATAGCCGTGGCTCCTCAGGTAGGCGCCGACGGAGGCGATCCCCAGGGGGGGATAGATCCCCAGGCGGTCGTTGGCGCGCGGGGACATGGGCTGCTGGTTCATGTTCTCGTGGTACTTGATCAGCAGCGTCTTGGGCTTGCGGCGCCTTCGGGTCGGGGGTGTCGTCCGGAGCAGCGTCATGTTCGGGGCTGGGCCCGCGCCCCAGGGGTGGGAGCGCGGTGCGGATCCATGGTATCACGGGGTCCCCGGGGCCGCAGGGAGGACTCGGGCCGGGCGCGCCGGTGGGGGCGCCGGGAGGACGGCCCACGGGGGGCGGAGAGCGCGGACTTGAAGCTGCTCGTGACCGGTGCGACGGGGCTCGTGGGCTCCCACGTCGTGGAGGAGGCGCTGTCCCGGGGGCACGAGGTACGGTGCCTGTCGCGCCCCAGCAGTGACCGGGTGGCGCTGGCGGGGCTCGACGCCGAGGTCGTCTGGGGAGATGCCCTGGACCCGGGATCCCTGGTGGCGGCGGCCAGGGGATGCGAGGCGGTTTTCCACGTCGCCGGGATCTACGATCCGAGCGCGGGAGGGGGCGAGCGGATGTGGCGCCTGCACCGGGAGGGGACGCGGAACGTGGTCCTCGCGGCGCGGGCGGCGGGGGTGGCGCGGGTGGTGCTCACGTCGTCCAGCATCACCTGCGCGTTCGGTCCCCCGGAGAGGCCGGGCACCGTGGACGAGGATCCCGAGCCCGGAGCGGCGGCGTTCCGGGGGGCGCTGCGGGCCTACTACGAGTCGAAGCGGGCGGGGGAGGCCATCGCGCTGGCGGCGGCGGCCCGGGGGGAGGTCGAGGCGGTGGTGGTGAACCCCTGCTTCGTGCTCGGGGCGCGGGACCCGAAGCCCACGTCGGGGGCCCTGGTGCTGAGGGTGGCGCGGGCGCGGCTTCCCCTGGTGCCCCCCGGGGGCAACACCTTCGTCACTGCCCGGGACTGCGCGCGGGGGCACCTGGGGGCGCTGACGCGGGGGGTGTCGGGGCGGCGTTACCTGCTGGGGGCCTGGCCGCTGAGCTACCGGGAGGTGGCGGAGGAGGTGCTGGCCCGGACGGAGCGCAGGGCGAGGCCGGTGGCGATCCCCGGCGTGGCGCTGCGGGCGGGGGCGAGGGTGGTCGAGGCGGCGCTGGGGGTGGCGCCGGGGCTCGGGCGCTGGGTCGAGCCCTACACCCTCGCCCAGCTCGGGAAGTTCCGGGCCTGGCGGGAGCCGGAGCTGGAGGGCCTGCTGGGGGGGGCGGCCGAGCCCATCGGCGCGGGGATTGGGGAGGCCCTGGAGTGGTTCGCCGCCCACGGGAGGCTCCGGCGGGGTGGTTGAGGGGGCCTGCCGGCCTGCGGGGGACGACGCCACGGGCGGATCCCCCATCGCCTGCGCGGACCGGGCAGGCGGAAGGGGAAGCGGAGCGGGGGGATCAGCGGGGTGCGCCGGGGAACTGGGCCAGGGCGCGCCGGGTGTGGCCCAGGGCGGTCTCGACGAAGGTGCCCGGGTCCCGGAAGGCGTAGGACACCTCGTGCCAGCAGGCGCGCACGCAGCCGTCTCCGCACCAGGGCTGGGCCCGGGGCGGACCGGCATCCCGCGCGGCGGCGGCGAGGCGTGCCACGAGGTCCCCGTCCCCGGCGGGCCCCAGGGAAGGGCCGACGTGGCAGGGGGTGAGTCGCCCTTCGGGGCTGACCGAGAGGTAGAGGCCGCCCGCGTCGCACCGGGGCGGCGCCGGCGCGCCCAGGAGGTAGTCCCGGGTGGTCTCCAGGTAGCGCGTGCTGTTGAAGACGGGGCGGCCCGCGGCCCGAAGGCGGACGAGGCGGTCGAAGGCGGCGCGGACGTCGGCGTGACGCTCCGGGCGGACCGCCATGTCTCCGGGATCGCGGATGAACTTGTTGTCGCGGCCCGCCCGGGCGGGGAGCTCGACGGGCAGGAAGGATGCGAGGAATCCCCGGGCGTCGGCGAAGTCCACCAGGTCGGGCAGCTCGTGGAGGTTGCGGGCGGAGACCACGACGTTCATCACCAACGGCCCGCGGGGAGGGGGCAGGGAGCGGCGGAAGGCGTCCATGGCGACCAGGGCGCGGTCGAAGGCCCCCTTGCGCTCGCAGATCTCGTCGAACAGGCCCGGATCGGTGCTGTCGAGGGACACGGAGGCCCCCCCGAGCCCCGCGTCGGCCAGCTCGGCGGCGCGGGAGGGGGTGACCTGCTGGCCGTTGGTGAGCACCCGGACGTCGAGGCCGCGGCGGGCGTAGGCAGCGACGATCCCGGCGAGGTCGCGCCGGACGAAGGGCTCGCCGCCGCCCAGACTGACGACGAGCACTCCGGCCTCCCGAAGCGCGTCGGCGACGCGGGCGTGACCGTCCACCGTCAGCTCCGTCGAGCGGTCCCCCTCCTTCCAGATGGCGCACATGGAGCAGGTGAGGTCGCAGCGGTGGGTGACGCCGACGTGGGCGTACACCGGGCCCGAGCCCGGGAGGGTGGCCCGGAGCGCGCGGAGGGCCTTGCGGGCGGCGCCGAGGGCGCGG
>JAKLKC010000087.1 GCA_023150875.1 Myxococcota bacterium
CGCCGAAGTTCTCCCGGCCCCCGAGGGGCTCCACCCGGGCCCACACCGTGGCGAGCGGCACCCAGGAGACGACGGTCTGTCCCGATGGGTCGACGACCTCGACCCGGCGCTCGAGGGTCACCCGGCGGTCGAGCAGCCCCGCGCGGACTACCACCGGAGCACTCGGTAGGGACCGAGGAGCCACTCGGCCGAGTGTGGAATGGGTTGCATGGCCACGGGGGCGACCGTCTCGCGGTTCGCGTAGAGGGTGCCGACGATGAGGAGGACGGCCGCCCGGATGGCCTCGGGCACGTCCTCGGGGTCGCCGTAGCCGCAGGTGTACTCGACCCGGACGGCGTCCTCGGTCGCGAGCTGGAAGGGCCACGCCTTCCCGTAGGCGGGAACGACCTCGCCCGGGACCTCGGCGGCGCGGACCTGGTAGTCCTCCGCGGGGACAGTCTGGAGGATGCCGTCCAGGTCGAGGTACCGGACCGCCTCCACGGACTGGAGAGGCGGGTACTGGAGGACGATGGCGCCGCCGGGGAAAGCGTCGAGGGTCAGCCGCCAGCGCTGCGTCAGGAACCGCCGCCGGCAGAAGGCCTCCGCCTGCCCGGTCGCGGCGAGGGCCAGGGACTGGACGAGGGCGGCCTCCTCGGGGTTCTCGGCGCGGAGGTGGACCTGGGCGTCCTCGAGGGACACCAGCGGCGCCGCCGGCGCCTCCAGGAGGAGGAGGCCCACGCGCTACTCCTGGGGAGGAGGCGGGGCCTCCTGGCGCGGCGCACGGGGCTTCCGGGGGGCAGGGGGCTGCGAGGCCGGCGGGGCGTCGGGGACCTCCGCGAGGCACCGGGCCCGGACGAGCCGCCTCACGTCCTCGGCCGGGAGCAGGGGGCAGTCCTGCCCCGGGTCGACGTAGCGCCCGGTCGCCCGGTGGAAGAACCGCGAGATGACCTGGAGGGCCACGGGCGCCCCCTACGGTCCGTACCGGCGGTTCCCGCGGGCGAGGTAGGCCGCCCCGAGCTTCGCCGCCTCGTCGATGGAGAGGGTCACCCCGACGTGGGTGAACCCGTTCTTCCCGTCGAGGTCCTCGGGCACGAACTCCACCTCCACGTCGGGCGGGGACGCGCCCCCCACCCCGGCCGCGGTCGCTGCCACGCCGAGTTCCTTGGCCCCCGTCCCGGCCGCGTCCTTGGCCTGCCTGGCCTGCACGGTGAGGACCTTCCCCGCGGTGACCGCCCCGGCCTTCGCGAGGAGCACGATCCGCCCCGCGTGGGTGCAGTCCAAGTACCCGCTCGTCACGGGCGCCGTCCCCACGTCCTGGGGGGGCACGAGCGCGTCGAACGCCACCGCCTCGGTGAGCTTCCTGGTCATGGGTCTCTCCTCCCTCTCCCCCGACTACGCGGGCACGTCGAGCCCCACGAAGGGGCTGTAGGTCTGCCCGTCCTCCTGGGCGATGGGCCCGTCGAGCCACGGGGCCCCGTCCACGCTCTTGAAGGCCTTCACGACGGTCTTGTTCTGCTTGAAGAGCACGTGCTCGCTGGCGGCCACCGTGGTCTGGACCCCGTCCTTGATGAGGTAGTAGCTCGGCACGAGGAGTAGGACGTCGCCGAGCGACCCGAGCGCCGGGCTCCGGTAGTTCCGGACCACCTGGCGCCCGAGGAGAGTGGGCGGCGCCCCCGACCGCGCGTCCTCCTGCCAGATGAGGTGCCCCGCCGTGTCCTCCATCTGGCGGAGCTTCGGGATGACGCGGGGGTTCACGATCCAGACGGCCTCGCCGTCCTCGTGGAGCTCCGCCTCCATGTTCACGAGGTCGCCGTAGCCGACGTCGTTCGCGGCGGCGCGGTTGACCTTCTTCAGCGCCGGGGACGCCAGCGCCCCGAGCGGCCGCCCCACCCCGTTCCCCCGGAGGAACGCCACATCCTCCGCGGCGAGGATCCCCGCCCGGAGCATCCGCTCGATGAAGGTCGTCGCGGAGCGCCAGTTCCGGAGCAGCTTGTCCGTGACGACAATGTGGGCCGCGACCTCCTTCGGGCTCCAGCGGGACTCGCGGAGCTTGAGGCTCGTCTCGGGCTTCTCCGCCCCCTCCCGCACCCAGTCCACCTGGACCCCGCCGTAGATACTGGCGCCGGAGCCCTGGTTGAGGCTCGGGAGCACCAGGTCGGCGTCCGGGGAGTCCCCCGCGGGGACGACCACCGCGCGGGGCCGCATGATGGCATCCTGCGGGGCGACCTCGCGGATCGTGGGGTCGATGTCGTCGGGGATGGGGAGACCGCCGGACTCCCCGGTCCCCATCTCGAGGAGGGCCTGGACGCGGGGGTCCTCGGGCCGGAAGCGGGCGCAGTAGACGAGCTCCCCCACGCACTCGAAGCCGGGATTGGCGATGACGGGCTTCTTGCCCTTGGCGCTGGGGGCAGCCGGAGGGGGCGGGTCCCCCTCGGGGCGCGGCTTCACCGGCATGGGGTCGAGGCGGGCGAGCGCCGTGCGCTCTCCCTCCACGAACTCCGCCCGCTCGATCTGGCGGGCCAGCCCCTCGAGCTGGGCCCGCATCTCGGCGAAGGCCTTCTGCTCGGCCTCGTCGAGGGGCTCCTTCTCGGCGAGGGGGGCGAGCTTCTCGACGAGTTCCTTCCGGGCGCGCTTGAGCTCCAGCACCTTGGGCATGGGGTCGGTCTCCGTGGCCTCCTGCGTCAGGACGAGTCTCGGGGCGCGGGAGGGCCGATCAAGTCAGGCGGAACACGTCCAGGATCCGCCGGCGGGCGTCCCGGGAGAGCCCGGGGGCATGGGGCGGGGTCTCCTCGTCGGGAAGGGGCCGCTCCACCCGCGGCGCGGCGATCTCGGCGGTCCGAGGGAGGGCGGGGAGCGGGCCCTGCCCGCCGGGGGGCTCCTCCGCGGTGGCCCCGCCGACCCGCGCCGCGAGGCGCTCCGGCACCCGCTTGAACCGCTCGAGGCCGAACACCGCCGCGGCCTTCTCCGGCTTCTCCGTGCCGTCCGCGAACCCCTCCGCCACCGCCTCTTCGGCGGTCATCCACCACTCCCCACCCGCGTCCGCCACGCGCTGGGCCAGCGTGGCGGCCCGCCGCCCCGTCCGCCGGGCGTAGGTCGCGAGCATCGCCGACCACGCCTTGTCCAGCGTCTCGGCCTGCCGGCGGAACTCCTCCGCGTCGCCGAGTACCGCGGTCCAGGGCCGGTGGACCATCAGCATCGCGTTCTCCGCCACGATGGTCTCGTCCCCGGCCAGGGCCACGAGGGACGCGATGGAGGCAGCCAGTCCGTCCACGTGGACCGTCACCTTCCCCGGGAACCGGGTGAGCGCGTTGTAGATGGCGATGCCCTCGAAGACGTCGCCGCCGTTGGAGGAGAGCCGGACGTCGAGGGCGGGCACGTCCGCCAGCGCGCGGAGGTCCTCCACAACCCGGCGGGCCGGGATGCCCCCGAGGAAGTCCTCCCCGAGGATGTCGTAGAGGTAGAGCGTGGCCGTGACGGGCCCGGGCTCGACGACCTGGGCTCCGTCCTGCTCCCCGGCGGGGATGGCGGCCCACACCTTCTCCACGGCGTAGCCCTTCCCGTCCTTCAGCGCGGTGGTCATGCGGGGGTCTCCTTCTGCGGCAGGGTGGTGGCCTGGTCCGTCGGCGCGGCCGGTGCGACCGGCGCGGAGGTGCCCACGGGAACGAGGTTTCCGGGCCTGACGCGGTGCTTGCCGAGCCCGTCCGGCAGAGCGTTGAGCTCTTCCAGCTCGCGGACCTCGTCGAGGTCGTAGACCCCCCTGTCCAGCATCTGCCCGTAGAACTGCGCCCGGGCCGTGAGGTCCCCGCGTAGGAGTGCGTTCAGGTTGTGCCGGGCGTAGTAGCGGCCCCTCTCCGAGGGGAGGAGGAGGTCGCGGGTGATGGTCGCCTCGAACCGCACGAGCCAGGGCCGAAGCGTGTTCTGCACGAACTCCAGCGCCGCCTGCTCCATGTTCGCGCGCGGCTGCGCGGTCGTGTCCCCCAGCATGTGGAGGGGGACGCGGAAGATGCGGGCGATCTCGGCCACCTGGAACTTCCGCTGGTCGATGAACTGGGCGTCGTCGAGGTTCATCCCCACCTTCTCGAACTTCGCCCCCGCCTCGAGGATGACCGTCTTCCCGGCGTTGACGGCGCCGGCGTAGGCCGCATCCCAGGAGGCCTTGAAGCGCTGGTATTCGGGGTCCTCCATCACGGCCGGGTGGGTGACGACCCCGGCCACGCGGGCGCCGTTCTTCATGAAGGACGCCTGCGCCTGCTCGAGGACCAGGGAGATGCCCATCGACTCCCGACAGAGGCCGATGGGGCTGAGGCCCGTCACACCGTTCCACGAGAGGCCAGGGATGCGCCACACCTCCCTGGGCCGGAGGGTCCGCGGCTTCACCCCGGGCTCGTTCACCTCGACCAGGAGGGGGCCGCCTGGGGTCTCGCGGTAGTCCCGCGTGTGAGCCGGGAGGAGGGGCCAGAGTTCCCGCACGTCCCCGCCGCCGTCCCGGACCACCTGCGCCCGGGCGTTGCCGCGGAGGAGGACGTGGGCGCAGAGGGTCTCCCGGAGGGACTGAGCGGTGATCTCCTCGTTGGCCTCGACGTGGAGGACCTGGTCGAGGGGGTGCTCGTCAGCGAGGCGCCGATCCCCGTTCGCCTGCTTCTCGTAGACCCGAAGCGGCAGCGTGCTGATGGTCTCGGCGATCACCTTCACACTGGAGAGGACGGCCGTGATGCGAAGCGCTGAGTCGTCGGTGACGGAGACGCCCGAGGCCGTCGGGGCGGAGACTCCGGGGTACTTCCAGAAGGTCTCCGGGGGCTCGTCCGAGATCACCCACCCGAGGAGTCGGCGGGCCAGGCGGCGGATGGGACCGGGGGGCACGTCCTACAGCGTGGGGGCGCGGGAGGATCGATCCATCCACGGTCGTCAGCCAGCCCTGGCGGCACTCCCACTCCACTACGGCCTGCGGTGTGCGAGCGCCAGACGGCGGCCAGGTGTTCCGCGACTCGGGGATCCGGGCACCCACCTCAGGGCTACCTCAGGACCCGACTACTTCCTCCTCCGCCTAGCCTGCTTGGTCACGTCCTCGTGGAGGTGGGTCGGGGAGAGCCTGAGTTCATCGAGCAGGAGCGCGACGTCCTTTCGGCTCCAACCTCCTGGCTCCCGCGCCGCGAGTCTGCCAACCAGCTGGGTGGCACGGTCCTTGAGCTCAGCGAGCCCCTCGTGCTCGATGGTCCGCAGGTGGTCGATCGGATCGAGGTCGGCCAACGCCGTGTCGATGACCATCACGGGCGTCACCGGTGCGCCAGGGTAGTTCCTCTCGAACCAGGAATGGCTCAACGTAATCTGCCCCATGTCGCGCTTGCAGATTGCATCCGTCTCAGACCGGCTCTTGCACTCGATCACCCAGCTCATGTCTCGCCAACGCCACAAGTTGTCGGGGCCGTCACCTTCATCCCGCTCCGGTCGCTCGCTCTGCGCGCCCAAGACGGCCCCTAAGAATTCCGTGGCGTCCTCGAAGGCCACATGTCCGACGCCAAAGTACAGGTCCATGAGTCGGCTGGCCGCCTCCGCCACGGCTCCCTGGCCATCGGCGAATTGCCCGTACCATTTCAGGACGTTGTCGGCCGCAGAGGCCAGAGCGGCATCTCTCGGCCTCAGGGCTGTGACCTCTGTAGGCCGGAGCAGTCGATGTGAGATCGCGTACGCCTTTCGCTGGATACGCATGGCCTCATCTGGGTCCGATCCGACCGTCATCCTGCCGAGGACCTGGAGGTATCGAGCGTAGGAGGGGCCCGAGTCCAGCTTCGCCTTGTTGAGCGCCTTGCTCAATGTGTCGACTGCCGCCGGCGCATCTCCATCGATCGCCTGAACGAGCGACCTGCGTTCAGCATCGGCAAGATTCACCGCCACCGGATCGCCACCCTTCGGAGGGTTGGGGACCCGGTTCCGCACTCTCTGGATGTAGATGTCCTTCCACACGCCCGCTCGGCGAAGGCAGTTGTCGACGAGCTCGTCGAAGGCCTCTTCGCCCGACGCACTCTCCGCTCCGCGGGCCAGATCTATGAGCTCCTTCCCGAGAGTAAGTTGCGCCTGGACCTCGTCACTCATCTGCGATCGAACGTCGGTCTTCGAGACGAAGCTCGCCAGCGCTTCTCCACCAAGGACGACGACCGCATAGTCGGCACTCGATCGCACCGCGCGTCCCATTCCCTGCTCGATGCGATAAACAACGCGGTTCCGGACCCCACCGTCCCTTGGACTGCTGCTACTGTCCATCTCATCTGTAAGGCCCTGCCCCCGGGGGATTCCATCGAGGACCAGGATCCGGCAAGCGTCGTCAGGCAGATCGATGCCGTCGAACCTCTGCGCAAAGGCGGCGAATCGTAGATCCCCCTTACGAAGGTCTCTTACGGCAGCAGCCACGTCGGCGTGGCCAGCTGGCGCGGCAGCACCATGGGCCTCCCACTCCTTGGCTTCAGCCGCACTTGAGCAGAGGACGACCACGGCATCCTTCTCCGAGCGAGATGCGGCCCACATCATGAGCCACTCGCGGTTCATTTCTCGGTCGATCAGAGTAGGCGCCAGGATCATCCGCTCGCCAATGCCCGACTCCTTGGAGGGGGTAATGGGCCCCAGAGCCGCTGCGACTTCGCACCCGAGTTCGCGGACCAGCACGGAGTCATCCGAGAGGGTCCCCGACATGAACAGCCGATGAGCCGCTTCATGGTATGGGCGGATCTCGCGGACAAGCGGGACCTCTGTAGATAGCTCGACTACTCCGCGCCCGATCACGACCCGCAAGAATGGCAGAGATGCCCTGATCAGTGGCCAACGGAGATCTCGATCCGCTCCTGTTGCGTACTTGCGAACGAGGGCTTCGACCCGGTCACCCAGCTGGGGAAGGTGCCAGTAGGGGACCTCGATAAGAACCCTGGGGTCGCCCTCGCGAATGTCCCGCCACGCACTGCGAAGGTGCTTCACCATCACTCCATCGATCTCGCCGATGAAGTGCGTCACTCCCTCCGGGTCGGAGATCCGAAGAGTGAAAGCGTCTCGCACCTCCTCGACCCCCGCATGGGCATCGTCGAGAACCAGTGCCGTGGGAACGATCCCGACGTCTTGGCGGCTGAACGTCGTACGGGCATTGAACAACTTGTCGTAGGTGCAAACGATCACGGCTTGGCCAGAGAGACAATCGGCGTGGGGGTGAGGTTCTCCCGACGCGTAGGGGTGGGCGTCTAGGCCGAGGCGTCGAGCCTCCACCAGGACCTGGTCAGCGAGTTGGAGATTGGGGCATAGGTAAACGCCGACCCCCTGGGTTGCAGCCATGTGGGCCTTGAGGTACAGAAGCCCGACGGTCGACTTCCCAGACCCCGTGGGCATCTTCAGCACTAGGTCGCGCTCGTCCCGCCGCTTGTGAAGCTCCTTCAGCGCCGCGACTTGGAACGGCCGAAGGTTGACGTGCGAGGTCTTCCGGTCGAGGCCCTCGAACAGCTGGAGTGGATCCGTCGGTTGGCCGCCGCCACGCTTCGAGAGGAGCTTCCGCAGGTCAACCATGGGGATCCTCCGCGCACCAGTGAGAACTGGAGTGTACTGGCCTGACCTGCGCCGAGGAAGCATGGTCCTTCGCCCCTGGGTGACTATCAGACGGTGCGCACTCCTCGAGTGGCGTATGGAGACGCGGGGCCACTGGGCAGAACCATGAGTCGCGAGAGCGCCGTCACCGTAGCGACGACCCCGTCGATGCGCCTCTTCGGATTCGCTTTCACGGGCCGGATGTTCTCGTTCTCGTCCTCCTTCACGGCGGCGTTCGAAACGCACCAGGACATCGCGCGGTTCCCGTCGTGGTGGACCCGGCGCGCGCGGGTGAGGGCGTGGAGGACCTTGCACGAGGTGGAGAGCGTCTTCGGACCCTGCCGGACCTCTACTGGCTGGAGGCCCGCCTTCTCCAACTGCAGCGCGAACTGGAGCGCGTTCCAGGGGTCGTAGCCGATCTCCTTCACGCGGTACCGCGGGGCCAGCTCGTCCACGATGGTCCGGAAGATGAAGTCGTAGTCCACGACGCTCCCGGGAGTGGTGCGGAGATGGCCCTCCCGGACCCATACCCCGTAGTCCACGCCGTCCTCCTTGGACCGCTCGTGAAGGCGCTCCTCGGGCATCCAGAGGAAGGGGAGCACGGCCAGGTCGTAGTTGATGGACAGCACCTTCTTCACCGGGGCACCCGCGGCGTCGAACTCGACCGCCTGGACCGTGGGGACCTTCTCCCCCTCGAGACGGCTCTCGGGGAGGCGGAACACCAGGACGAACGCCGTGAGGTCCGTCGTCGAGGAGAGGTCGAGCCCGCCGGCGACGGGACGCTTGACAAGGGACTCGGGCCCGGGCAGCGACGGGCAGTCCTTCCACCACTCGATGGGGATCCAGACCTCGTTCGTCCGGGTCCAGATGTTGAGGTGGAGGCGCTTGAAGGCCCCCTGCTTGCGAGGCTCCGCCTGGGCCGCCCGGCACTCCGCCTCGAGGTAGTCCCGCTTCACTGTCACCCCGAGGGAGGGGTTTGCCTTCGCCCAGATCCGCGGGTCCCGCCAGTCGTCCCCCTCCTTCGCCTCGAAGATGACGGGGAGGTAGGTCTCGTCCTCGATGAGCCCCGACATGACGCGCTTGGCGTACTCGTACTCCTCGTAGCAGACCGAGTCCTGATCGTCGCCGGCCGTGGTGATGAGGACCACGATGGGCTGGCGCCGCGCGGCGATGCCCTTGGACAGTGTGTCGTAGAGGTCGCGGTTCGGCTGGGTATGGAACTCGTCGAAGAGGAGCGCGTGGATGTTCGGCCCGTGGCGGCCCTTCACCTCCGAGGAGACCACCTTGAAGGAGGAGCGGGTCTCCGGCACCACGATGGCGCGGCGGTAGGTCTCGGACCTCGCTGCCAGGCGCCGGCTCGCAGCGTTCATGTCGCGGGCCTCGTTGAACACGATCCCCGCCTGCTCGCGGTCGGCCGCCGCGGCCACGATCTCCGCTCCGGGCTCGCGGTCGCAGTGGAGGAGGTAGAGGCCGAGGCCGGATATGCAGGCCGACTTCCCGTTCTTCTTCCCGATGACGATGAACACCTTCCGGAACCGCCGGAGGCCGTCCGAGGCCCGCTTCCACCCGAAGAGCGGCCTGACGAGGAGCTCCCGCTGCCAGTCGAGGAGGTCGAAAGGCTGCCCCGCGAACTCCCCCGTCAGGTGCCGGAGGAAGGTCGGGAAGAAGTCCACCGCCCGGGCGGCCTCCTCCTCGTCGAAGAAGTAGCGTCCCCCGTGGTCGTGGACGGGGATGGTGACCGCGGGCCAGCGCTCGAGGGCCAGGGCGTTCCACGGGGACACGGGGGCGGTCTGATTCACACCGACCAAGATCGGGGCGAGCGAGACTCGTGCCACTCCGGTAAGGTCATCCTCCTGCGGCGCCGGAGCCATCCGACCCGAGGAATGCCCTTCAGTGGTACTCTCGGAGTTGTTGACGTGCTGGCGGAGGGCCGGAGATTGGAGCACATTCCATACCTCGCGTTCCTTCCCTACCTACCGCTGGAGAGGCCGGTCGTGTTCTCGAACTGGTGGCTGGGCCCGGCGGCGAGGTTCAGGAGACCCTGGGCGAGCCCCGAGTTCCACACGGCATCACGGCGGTTCCTCACCAGGTTCCGGACTGCAGACGGGCGGCGAGTGACTAGCCCTGCGATCCTTGCCCATCGTGAGCGGGGGGCCGATGGCCGCCTCCCAAGTGCACATGAAGTTGAGATCCTCGAAGCCACGATCCTATTCGCCGTCCTTGACGCCAACCCGGAATGGTCTGAGGAAGTGGATGCGAGGAGGGTCGCCACCTCGGACAACGCAGATCTGTTCCTCTGGCCCATCGATGTCGGCGGCGGCGTCACGATGGGGCCTCACGGACTGATCGTCCAGCACATCACCGGAGGACTCCGATTCACGCGACGAGGATTTCGAGTGCCGGGCCCTCTGGCCCTCTCGCTGCCACGCAAGCTGACGCTCGACGCGGACCTCATGGGAGCGCTAGTCGGCGCGATGTCGATGGCAGGGCCACGGCAGCCAGAGTCCGATGCTGCGCGGATGCTCCGGGCGATCCGCTGGTACGGCAAGGCGTGGAGGAACGACCTGAAGCTCGACTGGGGCGAGCGGGTCGTGATGCTCAAGACCAGATCGAGAGGCTCTTCTGCCGTGTCCTCGGAACCCGCGACACGGACCTCCTGTGGAAGCCGAAGGAGCGTAGGCGGGTCGTGACGTACACCAAGCTGAGCGGCAATACTGCTCATGAGGCGCGCACGGACCTGATGGACTGGTGCATCACGTTCGGTGAGGCGCGCAACACCGTCGTCCACAAGGGGCTCTCACCCGAGATGATGTACGCCTGCCCTGGAGGATCTGCGTACGACGGTCACCTGTTCCACACTGGTTCCCGGCTCTTCCGCGAGGCGGTGAAGGTGCGGCTGGAGGACGTGGGATTCCCAATGATGTGGGCGAGCGCGCGCGTGCGACACGGCGTCCGCCTCTTCACGCGAATCCGGCAGAGACTCGCCCGTTCGCGCCGAGGGGGTTGTAGCACCCGAACTTCAGAGGCAGTGACGGTGCGGACGCCGAGACCCTGAGTTCGCTACCCCGCCCCGAAGAACCGCTCGTCGAGGTCGGACTCGCCGGGCGCCACGCCCCGCGCCCCGCCCGCGGCGTGGACCCGGGATCGGCTCGACGGCGTCATCCCGAACTCCACGAGGAACGCCCGCATCTGCTCCAGGGCCTTGTTCGCGATGGCGAGGTAGGGCGAGTGGGCGAGGTAGCCCGAGGGGGCCTTCACGACTGCCCCGTACTGGCGGACCTTCTCCTCGGCGTCCAGGAGCCGGGCGTAGGCGAGGCAGTAGCCCATCAGTGCCGGCCCGTCGATCTCGGTCAGGAGCCCGGCCTTGAAGAGGATCCTCCCCATCCGGTGCCACTCGCGTCGGGACGCTCCGTCGAGCACCTTGGGGCAGGCCGGCATCCGCCGGCGGGGCTCGGGCTCGGTCTGGTTGAGCGGCCGGTGCCCGGGATTCCCCGCGAGGACCTTGAGGAGCGTGGGCTTGGGCTTCCGGCCGCCGCCGGGCGCGCGGGACCTACCCACACGCCACCTCCGCAAGGGCGCGGGCGCCGTTCGAGGACGGGCCGCGCGGACTCCGGGGGACGAGGGCGCCGTCGCCGGGCCCCCTCGGCCCTCGCTTCCCGCAGAAGATGCACCACACCCCGGGGTCGTACCGGTCGCCGCGCTTCCAGGATGGCGGCGCGAGGAGGTACTGCCAGTAGTGGATCCCCATCCAGCAGAGGAGGCGGCGGATCACGCGGCCCCCTTCGCTGGGACGCGTTCCGCCTTCTTCCCGGTGAACTGCTCCCACCGCGCGACGATGACGTCGGTGTAGAGCGGGTCGATCTCGATGAGCCGCGCATTCCGCCCCATCTGCTCAGCGCCGATGAGCGTGCTGCCCGAGCCCCCGAAGAGGTCGAGCACCGTCTCGCCCGGGCGCGAGCAGTACTTCATGGCGAGCGTCGCTAGCTCGACGGGCTTCTCGGTAAGGTGGACCATCTTCTGCGGCGAGACCTTTTTCACGCTCCAGACGTCGGTCGCGTTGTTGATGTCGGGGGCGAAGTAGTGGGCGGCGCCTTCGCGCCATCCGTAGAACGCCCACTCATGGTTCCCCATGAAGTCCTTCCGCGTGAGGACGGGGTGCTCCTTCACCCAGATGATGGCCTGGGAGAAGTAGAGCCCAGCCTCGACGAGCGCGGGCGGGTAGTTGGCGATATTGCTGTACCCGCCCCAGATGAAGAACCCCCGCCCCGGGAGGAGGACGCGGGCGGCGTTCCCGAACCACGCGCGGAGCTTCTCCCGGAACGCCTCGTCGGACATGAAGTCGTTCTCGAGGGGGCGGTCCTTCGCCCGCATCCGCTTGTGGGTGGGCTTCGACTTCTCCGGGTGGCGGTCGAGGTCGGCCGCCTGGTGGTGCATCGTGCCCTGGAAGGAGGAGAGGCCGGCGGCGATGGCGTTGTTCGAGCGCGGCTCGACGCGGACGTTGTAGGGCGGATCGGTGTTCAGAAGGTGGACCGGCCCGCCGTCCAGGAGCCGGTCGAGATCCTCCGGGCTCCCCGAGTCGCCGCACAGGAGCCGGTGTTCGCCGAGGATCCAGAGGTCGCCGCGGCGCGTCGTCGGCGTCTCGGGCGGCTCGGGGATGTCGTCGGGGTCGGTCTCCCCCTCCTTCGCCTCCGCGCCGATGCCGGACTTCTGCGCGAGGTCATCGAGCATCGCGCGCAGCGCGGCGTCGTTGACGGTTGCCTGCGCGAGGAGGGCCTCCAGCTTGGCCGGGTCGGCCGTCGCCATCCCGGCGAGGGGGTCGAGCGACGCGAGGACGAGCGCCTCCTCGGCCTCGTCGAGGTCCACGTAGACGACGGGGATCGCGGTCTCGCCGCGCGCCCGAGCGAGTTCCACGCGGAGGTGCCCGTCCACGAGGTGGCCCGTGCGGCGATTGACGACGACGTCCTGGACCCATCCGACCTGGTCGAGGAGGCCCGCGAGCGCCGCTTGCTGCGCTGGCGGATGCCCGCGCCAGTTCCTCGGGTTGGCGACGAGCGCCGCCGGGGAGGCCTCGCCGCGGTCCACGATGCGGGAGCGCCAAGGACCGGGCGAGGGCGCCGCCGGAGCGGCCTTCCGCTTGCGGCCCTTCCGGGTGGCGGCCTGGCTCACGACCAGGCCTCCCACGAGGAGCCGCAGGCGAGGCTAAGGACGCGGCCCGCCGCGTAGGGGTCCGGGCCGCGGGCGTCCTCGGGGTGGAGACAGGCGCCCTCGGCGCCTGGGCCGGGGGGCCCCCCCCCTCCCTTATTTCGCGGGCGCACGCGCGAGATTGCGCGCCCGGTACAGGAGGCGAGACCTGTCACAAACCGCTCCCCCTCCCCGGTGCCGGTTTCGCCGTCTGCCAGGCTGGCACCGTCGGTGGCGAAGCCGACTCCCGCGCCGTCGGGCGCCCCGTTGCCACCCGTGGCGGCCGGCGCGGCCATGGCCACCGGGGCGACGCCGTTGTGGATCGCGCCACCCGTCGCGCCACGGGCGCCCTCGGGCGCGGTCACGGGCGGGCCTCCCCAACCGTAGGGCTCGGCGTCTCTGCCACGCCGAGGTCCCGGAGGAATCCCCCCAGGACCTCGGGGAGCTCCGTGAGGGCCTGGCGCACGCCGGCGTCCGCGGAGGCGAAGCGCTTGCGGTCCGCGTCGTCCCGAGGGTTCGAGAGGTAGGACACCAGGGAGTCACGGAGGCGGCGGGCGGAGCGCAGGATCTCGGAGAACTCGTCGCGCTCGGGTGGCTCAGCCAGTTCGCGGAGGTCGTCGAGAGACTCGACGCCCTTGTCGAGCGCCTCCTCGATCTGGCTGCGCGAGAGCCGGATCTCGCGATTGAGGACGGCGCGGCGGGCGTGAGGAACTGCGCGGTCGAGGGCGTCGAGGGCCTCGGCGAGGGCGGCGGCGCGGCGGACGGTCTTCTCCCCGACACCCGTCTCGGAGGCGATCTTCGCGCTCGTCTCGTTTGCCCGTCCGTTCCGGTCACTTTGACCGGAACGCACCTTGAAGCCCGTCTGCTTCGTCGCGTTGTACTGCCGCCCCAGGTAGTACATCGCCCAGGCGGGCGTGAGGGAGCGCCGCGCCCGCTGCGCCGTGAGGAACCACGCCAGCGCCGCCGCGCGGTCCGGGAACGACCGCTTCTCCACGCGGAACGCGATGCCGAGCTCGCGGCAGAGCTCGAGGCGGTGGTGGCCATCGAGGAGGACGTCCTGCTCCTGCCAGACGACGAGCGCCTCGCGGCACCCCTCGGCGCGGAGCGACTCCCGGAGCGCCGCCTCGGTGGCCTCGTCCATGGGGGCGGAGAGCTCGGCGATCTCCCGGTCGATGCGGGGCGAGGAGCGGTCGGCCTTCTCCTTCGGGGCGTAGGGCACCTGGTCGGAGCCGGTGACGCGGGTCCAGGCCTTTTCGCCCTTCATCTGCGCGTAGACCCGGGCGCGCTGTGGAGGAGTCGTCGGGAGATCGAAATCGAGGAGCCCCCGGGCGAGGGACTCGACGACGTCCTTCGTGCCCGCGAGCACGCTCGCCGGGACGCCGGGCTCCGCGGTGACGGTCTCGGGGTCGTCCTCCTCGGCGTCGAGCGCGGCCTCGAGGAGCGCCGATCCCGCGGAGGTCCTCCACGCGAGGTCGAGGTCCGTCAGGGCCACGGCGTAGCGGACCTTCACGCGGGCCTCCGGACGCGACGCCCGAAGCGCCCGTCCTCGCGGGCGGTCTTGCGGGAGTGGCAGGAGGCACATGCGGCCTGGAGGTTCCGGGGGTCGTGGGTGCCGCCCCGGGCCAGGGGGAGACGGTGGTCCACCTGGGTCGCGGGGACGGAGAGGCCGCGGGCGGCGCACTCCATCTCGCAGAGCGGGTGCCGACGGAGGAAGGCGTCGCGGATTCGCTTCCACGCCGCGTCGTAGCCCCGGCGGGAGGGCGAGCCCCGGGTGGAGTCGATCTCCGCCTGGAGCGCGCGGTCGTGCTCGGGGCAACGGGCGCCCCGGCGGACGAGGGCCCCGCAGCCCTGGACGACGCAGCCGTGCGGAGGTCGATGACCCATGGCCTGCAGCGTCGAGGACCGGGAGGCTCGATCAACTCGCGTCATCCGAGGCTTGCCCGGAAGACGCGGGGTGGCGACGGGGATGCGATGTCGTTCCCGTCCATCTCCTCCCGGCGGACGAACTCCCGCCAGCAGGCGAAGGAGCAGTAGGTGCGCCGGCGCGGAGGCAGGGGGCGTCCGCATGTGCGGCACTCGTGGTTGCCCCCGACGACGCGGTCGGAGCGGTCGAGGCGGGGAAGAGGCGGGATCGCCTGGAGGGGCGGCGGAGGGGGGAACCCGCAGACGGGGCAGCGGTCGAGCCCCTGGGACCTGGGATCGCGGCCTCCCGCCCGGCGGCAGAGGGCGCAGTTCCCGTCCGGGCAGCACCGGACGCCGAGGAGGAGCCCGGCGATGCAGTGCCGGCCTTCGGCGTCGAACGGGATGCAGGGGGCGGGTCGCACCGGGGTCACCGGGGGGAGTCCCCATCGGAAGCGGGGACGCACGAGGGGCAATCGCAGGAGGAGGAGTGCCCGGGCGTGGCGGGGGCGTCGGGGTCGGCGGCGGTGCCGTTGTGGGGGAAGTGGGGGAACTGGGGGACGGAGTAGGCCCCAGGGTTTACGGAGTAGGAAGGAGAAGGCCTCCTCCCTCCTCCTCTTCTCTGTTCGTCCTGATCCCTCCTGATGTACCCCCTCTCCTCTAGGTCCTGCAGCGGGGGATCCAGGTCCTCAGCCTTCTGGAACCTCCCTCCCTTGGTCTCCTGCCAGACCTCCCTTTTGGTGAACCTGTCCCTAGGCCTCCTGAGGATCCAACGGAGGAGATAGAGAGAGTCCTCCTTCTCTCTGTTCGTTCCCATGAGCCCAAAGGCTGCCAGGGCATGGGGGATGAGGTACCGCCCCAGGAGGATGGCCCGCTCGACCGCCTCCCTTGAAACCGTACTGGGTCCCCCAATTCCCCCACATCCCCCGGAACTCCCGGGATCCGCGCCGTCGGCCAGGGTGAGGAGCCCGGCGATGCGGGCGACGGCCCCCGGGAGCTTGGCCGCCCAGTCCCGGACGGCCTCCAGGTCTCCACCCTCGGCGAGGCGGGGCTCGATCTCGCCGGAGAACCGAAGGAGCACCTCGACCGCCTCCGGGGAGAAGTGGAGGGCCCGAGAGACGATCTCCCCGTCCTGCCCCCGGTCGGCCGGGAGGTCGAGGAGGGTCCACACCGTGGCGGCGTAGGCGGCGGTGACGCCGGCGGGGACCGGGGGCGGGTCCACCCGGCGGCGGCCGACGAGCGACTTCGGCACGCTGTAGAGGAAGCGGGCCAGAAGGCCCCGCCCCCGGAACCCCGGCTTGTCGGCCAGGCCTTCGATGACGGCGGGCTGGACCGCCAGCCCCACCGTGAGGGCGGGCTCGCGCAGGTGCTCGGCGGGCCTCCCGATGCGGTCCACGCGGAGCTGGTCCCCGGAGTGGGCCTTGAGGAAGGCGTCGAGGTTCGGGAGGCCGTCGGAGTACCGCCCCGCGAGGAGGTCGAAGATCCCGCCCTCGGGCGAGAGGATGCCGAGGCGGCCACCCTGCTCGGTCAGGAGCCCGAAGAGCCGCTCCGGGGTCACGTCGTCGGCGAGGACGCGAGGGGCGACCGCTCGGGGGAGCGCGGCCACGTCCTCGTTCAGGCAGCGGAGGTCCTCCTCGGCCACGAGGCGATCGGCACCCCGGGCCTTGATGGCGCGCGTCTTGGCGTCCTTGAGCCGCCCCTCGGCGATCTCCAGGGAGAGGGCGGCCCCCCGGAGCCGGGGGCCCTCCCGCTGAATGGCATCGCGCTCCCAGTCGAGGAGGGGCGCCGTGGCGTCTCGGAAGACGGCGGACTTCCGCTCGCCCGGGGGGAGGGTGACCTCGGTGTAGACGTTGAGGGGCTCTACCCACTCGGGTCGGATGGTGGCGCGGTACTTCTTGGCGGCCGCGGTCGCGAGGACGGAAAGCGCGATCATCCCCGGGAGGTCCTCGGGGGTCTGGGTGGAGACGGCCTCCGCGCGGATCCAGTCGGCCACGGATACGGGGAAGGCGTCGGTCGGGAACGCCGGGAGGTCCGAGGCCGCATCGAACGGGATCGGGGATTGCCAGGGGTCCGGTGCGGCGGACGCTGGGGACCTCCGGGCAGGGAGCGCCGCAGGGCCCGCCGGCTCGTAGAACTCCGTCCGCCCCTCGAGTGCCTTGGCCAGGGTCCGCTCGCGGTAGTCCTGGCGGTCCCACTTCTCCCGGTAGAGCCGGGAGCGCCGGAAGAGGCGGTCCACCTGGACCACGTCGCCCCGGCACCAGAAGGCGAGGTGGGAGCAGAGAGCCAGGTCGGCGGAGGAGTCGTCCCCTGCGTGTCCCGAGGTGTCCCCGTTCCACAGGCGGAGGAAGGAGGCGCCGTTGCGGGCACCGATGGCTCGGCGGAGGACCTCGTCGTCGCCGAGGTGCCCCGGCTGGCGGGGAGAGCCCTGGGCGGGCGCCGTTGGCTCCTTCGTGTCCAGGGAGGCGTAGAGGCGGTCCACGGCCGCCTGGCGGTCCTCGATGCCCGCGGGGTACTCGGGCAGGCGGCTCCCGGTGACCGTGAAGTAGCGCCCCCGGTCGTAGATCTCGACGGCGGCCTCGGGGTGGGCTCCATCCTCGCGGACGGGCCGCTTGCGGCCGGATCCGGAGAGGGCGCCCCGAACGAGGACGTGGACGCCCGTCCCCGAGGGGCTCACCTCGGTGTAGGAGGCGAGTGCGGCGAGGATGGCCGTGGCCCAGGGTGCCAGGGCCCCCGTCTCGGCGTCCCGGCAGTGGTCCAGATCCACGCCCACGAGGCCGTCGCCGGCGAACACGAAGCCGACGCCGCCCTGCTCCCGTCGCCGCTGGGCGGCAAGTGCCTCCTCCAGGGAGCACCATGTGGTGGGCGCAGTGCTCCTCGCATGGGTGCCGCGCGTGGTGTAGGGGACCTTGGTCGGCTTGCGCTTCCCCTTGACCGTCTCCAGCCGCCAGAGGACCCACTGCCGGCGGTCCTGGAGTTCGGCCGGGACGTTCGCCCGCACCAGCGCGGGGTCAAAGGGGAAGGTCATCGGAGGAGCCTCTCCACGTCGTCGAGGGACCGGACGACAGCGGCGAGGCCACCTGCCTGGACGACGGCGAGGAGGAACGCGCGCTGGGCGGGCGCGAGGTGGCCCGAGGAGGTCTTCACCTCCAGCGCGACAAACTGCGCGACGCCCGAGGGGAGCGTTCGCCATCCGACGAGGTCCGCGGAGCCCGGGCAGAGCCCGTAGGGGATAGCCCCGCCCCCGGGGAGGCGGACCATCCCCACCGAGTTCCTGAAGAGCCGAAGCCCGGGCCTCGCGCCGAAGGTGCGCAGGATCGCCCGGAGGAGGCGGGTCTCGTCGTGGCGGCGGGATCTCATGCCTCGCCCCCCGGCGTCGGCGGCGGGCCAGCTCTCCGGATCGCCTCCGGGGTCTGGCGGACGTAGCGGACGAAGGCCCCGCAGGCCGCGCACTCGGCCCGGATGTGCGTGGTCCCGTCGCGGAAGACCTGCCACCGCAGGAGGAGCCCGGCGCACCCGGGGCGGGCACGGGGGCACCCGTTCGGCGCCGAGGAGGAGGTCATGCGGACACCTCGTCCGCGGCCGCCTCGGGCACGGAGGGACCGAGGCGCCGGCTACGGTGCCGGGCGCGCCAGACGTTCCTGGCCCAGGCGCGCGGGTTCCCGTAGCCGCGCCGGATGCCGAGGTCGACGAGCTCCTCAAAGGTGCGGCAGCGCCCCTGCTCGATGTGCGCCTGACGCATTCGCTCCCGCACCGGAGTCCAGAGGTCCCGGGGGGCGCGACTCACCCTCTCGAGCTGGGCGTCCGGGTCGACGCGCAGTCCCTCCCGCCCCTCGCCCCCGTAAACGTGCCCGCAGACGGGGCACATCCGCGCCGGGGGATGGCAGGCGAAGCACTCAGGACACCGGCACACGGGCGCTTCCCCCGCGGAGCGGCGCATGGCGCCGTCGAGGTCCCAGGAGCGGTCCGCGTCGGGAAGGCCGTGGCGCTTGACGTTCCCGACGTGGTCGAGGACGGTGGCCGAGGCCTTCCCGGGGGCGGGGCGAAGGACCCGCCCGACCTGCTGCAGGTAGAGAGTGAGGGACTGCGTCGGCCGAAGGAGGATGGCCACCTCGACCGCGGGGAGGTCGAACCCTTCGGACACGATCTCGCAGGAGGTGAGGACCTGGATCTCCCCTCGGGCGAGGTCCTCGAGGACGCCGTCCCGCTCCACGTCGCTCATGCCGCCGTCGATGGAGGCGGCGGGGACGTCCGCGTCGGTGAAGGCCTCGGCGACGTGCTCCGCGTGTTCGACGGACGTGCAGAAGGCGATGGCGGGCCGCCCGGGCGTGAGGCGGAGGTAGTGGTCGACCGCGTCCCCGGAGATGACGGGCTTGTCCATTCGGAGCCGCATCTCGCGGCGGTCGAAGTCCCCGAGGCGCGTGCCGACCCCGGACAGGTCCGCCTTCATAGGCGGGGCGTAGACATCCGCGGGGGCGAGGAAGCCGGCTTCGGTGAGAGCTCGGACCGAAGGGCCGAGGACCAGGTGGTCGAACGGGCCGTCCACGTGGACGCCGAGGCCCTTCCCGTCGAGGCGTGCCGGGGTGGCCGTGACTCCGAGGACGCGGGCACGGGGCCACTGCTCGAGGACGCGCCGCCACGACCCCGCCACCGCGTGATGGGCCTCGTCGATGACGACGAGGTCGGGGGGCGACACGTGGTCCAGCCGGCGGACGAGGGTCTGGACCGAAGCGATTCGCACCTGCGCGTCGGAGGGCGGAAGGGTCGGCGCGATGAGGCCGTGGTCGAGCCCCACCTCCCGGAGCGCCCGGCTTCCCTGGAGGAGGAGCTCGCGGCGATGGACCAAGATGAGGACCCGGGTCCCCCGCTTGGCCCCCTCGCGGGCGATGTGGGCGAAGACCACGGTCTTCCCACCGCCCGTGGGGAGCTGGTACACGGGCGCCCGCTTCCCTGCGGCGAAGGCCGCACGGAGCGCCCGCACCGCCTCGACCTGGTAGGGCCGGAGGGCGAGGCCGTCGTTCTCCCGGACAGGGGCCTCAACCACC
>JAKLKC010000088.1:0-320 GCA_023150875.1 Myxococcota bacterium
CCCAGAAGACAAGAGCGAGCCCGGCGGACCGGGACATCGCCCTTGCCTCCCTTGGGGCCCCCGCAAGCTAGCCCGGGGGCGCCCGCACGTCTGTCGGGTCTTGCACGCCGCGGCCGGCGGAGAGCGGGGATTCCCGAAGCCGGGCAAGCACTTGGCGCCGGATCTGGTCTTGCAGGGCCCGCAAGACCTGATCGAAGATAACGATGGATGCCACAAGGGCTTTCTCCGGAATCACGTCTTGCAGCTCGTGCAAGACGGGAGCGAGCTCCGGGGGGACCCGTGGCGGGTCCTCGGACGCGCGCACGAGCACGCGGTCCTTG
>JAKLKC010000088.1:330-17929 GCA_023150875.1 Myxococcota bacterium
GGGCGTACGTCTCCCAGTACCGCCGGTTGGTCTCCTGGCGGCGCTGCTTCTGGCAGGCCTCCGCCGAGCAGGCCCGTTGGCGACCGGCAACCCGAGGATCGGGACGGAACAGGGAGTGGCAGAACGGACAGCGCTGACGACGGACCACCACCGGGCGACCTCCACAGGGGAGGTCGGGCTACCCGCACTCCGGCGCTACCCGACGGGCAGCACGAACGGCAGGGGGGCGGTGGTCCTATTCTCGTGAGCGGGGGCGGTACACTTCTCGTGAGCGGTCAGGGCGTGCGCTCCGACCCTCGCTGCGTCGGCGCAGTTCAAGACGACTTCCTTTTCGGTCAAGGCCGTTTCGCTCCCGACCGTCGACCCCGTCCTCAACCGCGCCGTGCTGGACCAATTCGAAGAGGTTCTTGAGGGAAGGCCCAGCACCTACCTCCTGGAGCACCAGACCATCAAGCTGAGGCTTGACGACCTGAAGCCGCTGAACATCGCCCTCGTCGGGGGGGAGTACAAACTGGGTTCCGGCTCGGAGGGCACCGAACTGGAGCGCGCAGTGGAGATGTTGCTCGATGGCCTCCTTCCACTCCCATCGCTCCGGGCACCACGGATCGCCACCAAGTCGAACCGACCGGAACTCTGTGACGTGCTGGCATTTGGGCCTGAGTTCGAGTACGCGCTCGTCGTACAGGCGAAGGTGGACGGAGTCCTGGCAGCCGGACCGAGCCGCTCGCCGGGACGTCGGCTGGCCTCGATCCAGAAGAACCTGACGGCTGCCGTGGGAAAGGGACGGGGTGCAGCGCGCGCGCTCGCGCGAGGTGTGAAGATCGAACATGAGTTGCTTGAGGCTCCCATCCTCGCCCCCTCTCCCGACCGAATCCACGTCCTCGTCGTACTCAGCGAGATGCATGCAGGATTGGCGTGGGAGGAGATCGCCAACCTCCTGCTCGCGGAATCTTCTCCGGGGACTCTCTTTCACGTGCTCGATGCGACTGAGCTTCAGCGTGTGATCTCGGCCTGCCAGATGACCGGCGGAGAGATGGCGGCGCAGATGCTTGATGACGTCCTTGCTCGCCGCTGGGCTCTGATGAAGGAGCACGGAACCGCTTTGGTTCGGTTTGCGTTTCAGTAGGCGTACCTACTCACCAGGGTGCTTTGGCCCCCACCACCTCCGCCAGCGCCGCGATCGCCACGGCCATCTCCTCGACGTCGCCGCGGACGGCGCGGTGCGATTCCCGAAGGTCGCGGTATGCCCCGACGACCTGCCCGATCTTCCGGTCCTGGTTCGCAGCACCATCGACGAGCCCGGCGACCTTGCCCTGGAGCGCCGCCAGGTCCTCGCGGAGACCTGCGACCGTGCGGGCCAGGGCGGCGCAGTCGGCGCACGGGCCTCGGAGCGTCGCCGGCGCGGGGCGGGGCGCGTGCGCGGGCAGAGACCGCGAGGAGACCGGCGCCTCGACCGCGTCCGACTCGTCGATGTCCTCGGCGCGATCTTCCGAGGTTCCGCTACCGCCCACCCCGATCACCATCGTCGCCGTCATGCTCCCCTCCGGCTTCCCGCCCGGCGCCCAGGCGCGCAGCCGCAGTCTCGTCCCCGCCGCGCCGCCCTCCTCCAGCACGACAGACCGCAGCCACTCGATCGCCTCGGGGTCGCCGTCGCCGTCGAGTCGCCCAAGCTGTCGCTCGCGCTTGTCGTCGCTGACGACCGCCACCGTCAGGTAGCAGCCCGGATCGGCGTCGGTCATGTCGATCCACTTGTCGAGGAACTCGAAGACGGCGTCGGCCGGTCCGCCGAAGAGGTGGAGGATCGCCGCGTCGGGCGCCGTCCCGGCGAGGTCGTCGACCTCCATGTTCACGGGTTCACGCCGGCCGCTGTTCTTGCGCGTCTTCAGGCTGCTCTGCATGGGTCACCTCGGGTGCTGGTGCGCGGGAACGCGCTCGGCGTCCCCTCGCGGCGTGTTGGGGTGGATCCGCGTGAACCGCGTGAACGGTCCCCGCTCCGAGCACCTGGGTGACCCTCGCTCGCGACACCCCGAGGTGCCGGGCGAGGTCTGCCTTGGTCACGATGGTCTTGCCGTCGATCATCGCCAGCCAGCGGTCCCGGAGGGGCACAGCAGGCCGCGCGACGACCTTCTTCCTCTTCTTATCTTCTCTTTCTTTCTTCAGTAGTTGTGGGTGGATCGGTGTCTCGCCGACGAGCCAGCCGACCCGCCGGCCCTCCTCCGAGGTGATGCGTTCGGCGGAAGGACTGCGGAGCCAGTCCTTCCCCGCCACTATCCGCGCGCCCTCCCCGCTTAACACCGTCGCCGACTCCTCGACGGGCTCTCCGACGAGGGCGCGCCGGGGAAGCGGGCTCGGTGCGTCCGGTGGTGTCGCGGCCCCCGGGGATGAGGGAGGGGTGGGGGGCCGGGGCGGTGCGTGCGGCGGGTCGCTTTGGCGGGGCCCTCGTCGGCAGAGAGGGGGGAGGTTCATGCGCTCCGATGCATCGCACGGGTCGTCTCGACCTTTGGCCCGACTTCGGGCTCGGGCTCGGGCTCGGGCTCGGGCTCGGGCTCGGGCTTGGGAGGGGCGGCGGTCCTCTTCTGGGGGGCGGTCGGGGCTAGGGGGGCATCGTCTGGCGGTTCTGGTCGTGTTGAGGGGAGAGGAGGGGCCCGGGGGGAGGGTGGCCGAGGCGACCGGCTGGATGAGGCTTGGGCCCTGGAGCCTCCGGGGTCACAGGCCGGGGCCGGAGGCGAACAGCCAGGCGGCGCCCGCGTTGTCGCCGGCGGCATCGTTCCAGACTCCGCCCGCCAGGAGGGCGGGGCGGCCGTGGCCGTCGAGGTTGGGGACGGCGGACAGGGAGATCCCGAGCAGGTCGCCGTCGTCTGTGCCGATGAAGCGGGCGTCGGCGTCCTTCGGTCCGAGGCGGCCCGTGACGGGCCCGAGGTAGAGCCAGGCGGCGCCGGCGTCGGGGCCTCCCTCGTCCGAGGAGGGTACGCCGACCCAGACCTCGTCGTAGCCGTCTCCGTTGACGTCGGGCACGATGGCGACGGACCAGCCCGCGTTGTCACCCGCGGCCGCCCCTTCGATGCTCGCTGTCGCAGCGTCCAGACCTGTCTCTTCCCAGGATGAGCCGGCGAGGAGATAGGCCGCGCCCGAGGAGCTTCCGTGGGGATCGGCGTAGGGCGCGCCCACCAGCAGGTCGACGAGTCCGTCCCCGTCCACGTCTCCGCCGGTGGAGACGTCGAAGCCGGTCCGATCGCCCGGGGCGAGGCCGTCGAGGCGAGCGTCGGCGCTGGCGAGGGAGATCCATCCCGTCCTCCCGCCGCGGACGACGTAGGTGCGGCCAGCGCCCCCATCCGCCCCAGTGTGGGGCGCGCCCACCACCACGTCGTCCAGACCGTCCCCGTCGAGGTCGCCGCACGCCACCGCGACTCCGGCGTAGTCGTTCGCAGCCTCGCCTTCCAGGAGAAGGACCTCCAGGTCGCCCCCCAGGAGGAACGGCCCGGCCGAGAAGGCCAGGGCGGGGACGACGTGGACCCGCCCCGCCAGCGCCGCCGGTCCCGAGTCCGCGCCGTGGGCGCCGATCACGACCTCCGGGACGCCGTCCCCATCGATGTCACCCAGGGCGACGTCCTTTCCGGCGAAGTCTCCGGCCGCGGCGCCGAGGGCCAGTCCCAACGCCGTCCAGGCCCCGTCCGGCCCGCCCGGGACGGCCCACGCGACGGAGCCCGCGTCCGCCCCGGAGCCGTCGTCTGCGTAGGCGCCCACCAGCAGGTCGGCGGTACCGTCGTCGTCGATGTCACCGACGGCGAGGGCGTCTCCGGCGAAGGCGCCGGATGTGCCGGCGTACCACGAGGGCGCGGCGCCGAGGGCCACCTCACCCTCGACGGGGCCGAAGACCACGTAGGTGGCCCCGGAGCCCTCGCCCGCGGTGTCGGCGGCCTCCGCCCCGACCACGACATCGGACACACCGTCTCCGTCGAGGTCCCCCGCCGCGACCGCCGAACCCGCGAGGTCGCCGGCGGCGGCTCCGATGAGGCGGGCGCTCGCAGCCGTGGCCGCGACCACTCCCTGGAAGCCGCAACCGCGCGCGGTGCCGTCACAGTCGCCGTCCACGCCGTCGCCGCACACCTCGGGGGCGCCGGGGTGCACGTCGGCCCGGGCGTCGTCACAGTCGCCGCAGGCCGCCACGAAGGCGTCCCCGTCGAAGTCGTCGCGGAGGGTGCGCACCCCGATGGCGTGCGATGCCGTCTGCCCCGCGCCGTCCCGGGCGGTGACGGAGACCTGGTGCTCGCCGGCCTCGGCCGCGCAGGTGTCCCAGCCCGCCGCATAGGGGGGCGTGGTCAGCGTGGCGAGGGGGACGCCGTCCACGTAGAGGACGACCTCGACGATCCCGAAGTCGTCCGACGCCTCGGCCACCACCTCGACGGCTCCCGCCAGCTCGCTCCCATCGTCGGGGGAGGCGATCCGGACCTCGGGATCGGCGTCGGGGTCCGGCGGAGAGGTGTCGTCGTCGGCGACGTCGTCGTCTTGGGGCGAGGTGTCGTCATCCGTCACTTCGGGCGGAGCGAGGCAGGCGGAGGCGCCGGCGGCGAATGCCAGGATAACGGACGCGGAGAAGATTCTCCGCCCCGGGCCGCGGCCTGTCACCGGTCGAACCCCGGCGGGGTCCCCCCGCGGCGCCTCGGTCAGGTCGCCGACGTGGATCGCCCCGTCCGACGGGGTGGCGTCGCGGTGGCGCCGGCCGATCGCTTCGACGGCGCAGTCCCGGGCGACCGTTGGGGACCGGAGGGCGCCGGCGCGGCTCGCAGCTTCGGGCAGGTCGGCTGTCATGGGGTCACCGAAGGTCCGGGTCACCTCGCGGGCCCTCGCCTTCCGGCCGGGTGCCTTCGCGCTCACCGCGTCCACAGGTGACTCTGGCGAGGGTGGGAAGGGGATTGCGCCGGGTTCTCGGGCTGGACCCTTGCGCCGCGGGGCGGGAGTCGCCGAAGAGGTGGGGGACACGCCGCTCGGGGGGGCGGGCTCGGGGGGCTACCGGGCTCAGGCCGCGGCGCGAACGAGCTGCGAGAGGAATGACCGGAGGTGGCGGATGACCTCGGCGGGCTGCTCCAGGGCCATCATGTGGCCCGCGTCCGGGATGACCTCGCGGCGGGAGCCGGCGATGCCCTTGTGGAGGCGGGCGCCGCGGTGGGGCGGGTTGCATCGGTCGCCGGCGCCGTCCAGGATCAGGGTCGGGGTGCGGACCTTGGACAGGTCCGCGGCGACGGAGTCGCGGTCGGCCACCGCCTGGATCGCGAAGGGCGTCGAGGTGGGGTCCTGGGCGGCGAAGACCTCCAGCCACTTGTCCACCAGGGCCCGGTCCGTCGCCCGCGTCTTCTTGGAGAACATCAGGCGCTCCAGGACCGGGTTGAGGAGGGCGGCCCGGGGCACCACCGCCGGGCGCTGATCGGGCTCGAAGCGGGTGGCGAGGACGTGGACCAGCTTCCAGAAGGGCTTCTCGATGGGCGTCGCCGCCCCGGCGTCCGTGCCCATCAGCACGAGGCCGGTGAGCCGGGCAGGGTCGCGGATCGCCAGGCGGAGGGCGCCGAGGCCCCCCATGCCCGCGCCCACCACCACCGCCGCCTTCTCCCCCGCCGCGTCGATGAGGGTGGTGAGGTCGTCGGCGATCTCCCGGATGGGCCATGGGTGGGTGTTGCCGACGCTGCGGCCGTGGCAGCGGAAGTCGATCCGGATCACCCGGTGGTCCCGGGAGAGGTCGCGGGCCACCGCGTCCCAGTACTCGGCGTCGCAGAAGAGGGGATGGGCCAGCACCACGGGGGGACCGCTGCCCTGCTCCTCCCAATAGCAGGATACGCCGTTGCAGATCGTGCGGGGCATCTCGTCCTTCCAGGGCCACCGGTGGCCGGGGCGCGGGAATGATAGCAGCCCGGGGTGGGTGCGGGTAGTCCGGCCCCGGCCCGCGGGGCGGCGCGCCACCGGCCCGCGACCGGCGTTGCCCGGGGCTCCGCGCGCATCTAGACTGCCGCGCCGGCGGGCCATCGAGTCGCCCCGGAGCCCCCAGGCTTGGACATCCAGCGAGAGCACGAGAAGGTCTTCGAGGTGCCGTTCCCGGAGGGGAGGCCCCGGTGAGCGGGCCGTCGAGGGACGACGCGCCCCGGGTCCTCGCCGCCTGGATCGCCGGGACGGACGTCGGGGTGTCCGGAGCGCGGGATGGCCTCCCCCCAGGGATCGCCCGGCCCCTGGACGAGGTCGCCGCCGCCGGAGGCCCCCGGCTGCTCCCCACCGATCCCCGGGACGGGGCCAGTGGTGGTCCGCCCCGGGCCCCCGAACCGGCCCGCGTGGCCTGGCCCGCGGAGCGGGCGCGCCTCCGGGTGGAGCACGGGGACGGGCCCCGGCTGTGGGTGTGGGGGGACGTGGAGGAGGTGCTCGCCCGCTGCGCCTGGGCCCGGGGCGGGGAGGAGAGGGCGGAGGTGGACGGGCGGCTGCGGGCGGAGGTGGCGGTTCGGGCGGCGGCGGGGAGGCGGGACGGTGGGCGGGTCCTGGCCCTGGCCGAGCGGGCCCTGGAGCCCGCCGAGGCCGAGCCCCCGATGGAGCGAGGGCTCACCCTCGTCGCCGTGGTCGCCGTGGAAGCCGCACCCGCCCCCGCCCCGGGGCGGCTGCCCCTGGCGGGGCGCCTGGTCCCCGCGGTCGCGGCGGTCGGGGCTGCCGCCGCCCTCGGTGTCGCCGAAGGGGCGTGGTGGGGATGGGCGGTCGCCGTGCCCCTCCTGGGGGCGGGCGCCGCGGCGGCGATCCGGGCGACCTCCCGCCGCGCCGGGGGCTGACGCGGGGAGGCGGAGATCCCCCTGCTAGGGGGGCGGGGGGTCGTCCCCGGTGGGAGGGGGGAGCGGCTTCCCCCGAGCCTCCCGAGCGGCTTCGACTCGCGCCCGGTGCTCCTCCCGCGCGCGCTGCCACGCGTCCTCGTCACCCGCCTCGGGCGTCCCCAGGCGGAGGCGGTGGCCGGCGCAGTTGGGAAGCGATACGGCGTGGGCCCAGCAGGAGGGGCCCAGGCAACGCTCCTTGGGGCAGAGGGGCCCCGGGAGGCGCCGGCCGGGATCGAGGCTCGCCTCCACCCAGTCCGCCATCTCGGCGAGGGACAGGCGCGAGGGGCTCACCTGGGGCGCCTTCGGCGAGCCCTTGTTGAGGATCTTGCCCGATCCGTGGAGGAACCAGCCCTCGAACAGGCCGATCCGGGGCAGATCGGAGACCGCGGGGACCCGCTCCTCGGCCGCCGCCTCGGCGAGGCGCAGGTAGGGGGCGGTGCGGGACAGGTCCCAGTCCCGCAGCATCCCCGCCCGGTTCAAGGTCACCGCCGCCTGACCCGTGGGGCGGTGGCGCTGGACCACGAGATCGGCCCCCCGCCGCCGCGCCGCCCGGCCCAGGGCCTGGCTCTCCCCCTCCACCGCCAGGATCCGGGCGCCTGCGACCTGGCGGGCCCGGGCCTGCTTCACCTCGCGCACCGCCTGGACCCACTCCCGCTCCACGGCGACGATCCCATCGAGGATCGCCAGCCCGATCCGCACCACCTCGGCGTCGCCGTGGACGAGGACCAGCCCCCGCAGGATGTTCGGGAGGGCCACCGCGTGGTCGGTGGGGTCCTTCGAGGCGATGGACCGCCCCTCCAGGTCCTGGGCGGCGCTGAACCGCAGCAGCTTGGCCAGCTCCGGGAGCCCCTCCGCCCCCAGGTCGCGGGCGACGAGGGTGGAGGCGCAGGCGTCCCGGCGGCCGTCGAGGCCCAGATCGGGGCGGGGATGGTTGTCCAGGCGCCCCCCGCCCACGTCGACGGCGAGCCAGCCCCGATCCTCCCACTGTTCGGGGTTGAGCCCGCCGGGCAGCTCCCCCGCGGGGACGAACTCCAGGGGGCAGGAGGAGGCGCCCGGGTAGCGGTCCTCCCCCAGGCGGCGCAGCAGCCACACCGAGAGGATGGCGTCCAGATCGGGGCGGGTGTGGGTGAGGATCCCGGCGATGGGGCGGGGACGGGCTTCGGCGGGGGCGTCGGACAAGGGGGCTCCGGCGGGGTGCGGGAGGGCCGCGGCGGCGGGCCCCGGCGCGGGGCTCGACCTGCCTATATCGGATCCTGGCGGCCGGCGCGGAGATAGGCGTCCCTCCAGGCGAGGGCGCGGGCGGTCACGTCGGGGGCGCCGGCGACGTCGGTGATGGAGGCGGCGGCGTGGGCCCCGGCGGCCACCACTCCGGGCAGGTTCTCCAGGGTGATCCCGCCGATGGCCACCACCGGCAGGTCCGAGGCGGCGACGGCCTCCCGCAGGCCGGCGAGGCCGCGGGGCGCCAGGGGAGAGCCCTTGGTCGCGCCGCTGAAGACCGGCCCGAAGCCGACGTAGTCGGCGCCCCACAGGGCGGCGTCGCCCACCGCGTCGGCGTCGTGGGTGGAGACGCCCAGGATCCGCCCCGGGGGGAGCATGGCCCTCAGCCAGCGGGGGTGGCCGTCCTCGTCGCCGGCGTGGAGGCCGGCGCCGGGGATCGCCCGGGCGACCTCCAGGCGGTCGTTGACCACGAGGAGGGCACCCGCCGCCGCCGCCAGGGGGGCGATGGCGCGGGCGATCTCCGCCAGCGCGGCATCGTCGGCGCCCTTGGCCCGGAGCTGGAGCACCGTGCACCCCCCCGCGAGCAGGGCCCGGGCGATCTCGAGGTGGGTCCGATCCGGCGACGCCGTGGTGTCCACCATGCCGTAGAGGCCCCGGACGAGGGCCCGGGCCAGGGGATCCCCGGGGGCGGCCGCGCGGGGGGAGCCCGGGCTCAACTCCCGCTCCCGCCGCGGATCCGCCGGGCCTTGCGGATCTGCTCCGGCGCGATCCCGAGCTCCGTCAGGCGGCGGCGCAGGGTGTTCCGGTTGATGCCCAGGAGCTGGGCCGCCTTCACCTGGTTGCCCCGGGTGCGCTCCAGCGCCAGCGTGAAGAGCGCCCTCTCGGTGGTGCCCACGACGATGTCGTACAGGTCCCGATCCCCCTCGCCGGGGGTGTAGCGCCTCACGAAGGGGCGCAGCCGGGTCATCACCATCGCCTCGAACGAGGCGGCGTGCTCCCCGGGCGTGTCCGAGGCCGAGGAGGCCGGCTCCTGGACCACGCCGATGTCGTCGGTGAAGTCCTCGGCCCGCAGGACCTCCGTGGCGCGGAGGGTGACCGCCCGGGTGAGGGCGTGCTCCAGCTCCCGCACGTTTCCCGGCCAGGGATGCCGGACCAGCCACTCCACCGCGTCCTCGGAGAGGCGGCGGGGCTCCTCGCCCCGGTCGGCGGCCACCCGCCGGAGGAACCACGCCGCCAGGGCGGGCACGTCCTCCCGCCGCTCCCGCAACGGCGGGAGCACGATGGGCACCACGTTCAGCCGCCAGAAGAGGTCGGCCCGGAACCGCCCCGCCTTCACCTCCGCGCTCAGGTCCCTCCCCGTCGCCGCCACGATCCGCGCCCCCATGCGGACCGGCCGGGTGGCCCCGAGGGGGTAGAACTCCCGCTCCTGGAGGGCCCGCAGCAGCTTGGCCTGGATGGAGCCGGGCATCTCGCCGATCTCGTCGAGGAAGAGGGTGCCCCCCTCGGCGGCGCGCATCTTGCCGATCCGGCGCTCCGTCGCCCCGGTGAAGGCCCCCCGCTCGTGGCCGAAGAGCTCGCTCTCCAGCAGGGTCTCGGGGATCGCCGCCGCGTTGACGGCGACGAACGGCCCCCCGGACCAGGGGCCGTAGGCGTGGATCGTCCGCGCCACCAGCTCCTTGCCGGTGCCGCTCTCCCCCAGGATCAGGACCGAGGCGTGGGTGGCCGCCACCCGGCCGATGGCCTTGAACACCTTCTGCATCGCCGCCGACCGGCCGAACAGGGTGCGGGTGCCCGGGTCGTCCTCCGGTCCATCCAGCAGCTCCCCGGGACGCGCCCCCGCGCCCGCCTCCCGCCGCTCCGCCACCGCCCGGGCCACCACCGCCTCCAGCCGCTCCAGGTCGAAGGGCTTGGTGAGGTACTCGTAGGCCCCGTCCCGCATCGCCGCCACGGCGTTCTCGACCGTGCTCTGGGCGGTGATCACCACGAAGGCGGGGGGATGGGGCAGGGACCGGGCCCGCCCCAGCAGCTCCAGCCCCGTCATGCCGGGGATCCGCACGTCCACCACCGCCACGTCGTAGCGCCTCTCCCCGAGGCGTCGCAGGGCATCGTTCCCGTCGTCGGTCTCGTCGACGGTCCAGCCTCGCCCCGCCAGGGCGCGCCCCACCACGTACCGCAGCGAGCGGTCATCCTCGGCCAGGAGGATCCGCGTCATGGCGCCGCCTCCGGGATCGCCCCGGCCTCGCCCGCGCCGCCGCGCCCGCCGCGAGCCCCGGGCAGGCGTTCCCGGAGCCGCAGCGCGAAGACCGCCCCCCCGAGCCCCTCGCCTCCCCCGGGGGCGAGGAGGTCCAGCGCGCCCCCGTGCTCCTCGACGGACTTGCGGGCGACGGAGAGGCCGAGGCCGCTGCCGTCGGGCTTCAGGCTGAAGAAGGGGTCGAAGATCCGAGGGGCGGCGTGGCCCGGCACCCCCGGGCCGTCGTCCGCCACCACCAGGCGCACCTCGACGCCGCGATCCCCCCGGGCGTCGGAAACGCGGTCCACCGCGCCCGCCCGGGTGGTCGCCTCCACCCGCCCCCGGGCACGGGTGGCCTCGCCGGCGTTGCGCAGCAGGTTGCGGACCACCTCCCGCAGCCGGTCCCCGTCCCCCTCGACGTCGGGGAGGCTCGGGTCCAGGTCCAGGACCAGGGCGAGCCCGGGCATCTCGGCCCGGAGCAGCCGCGCCTCCTCGTCCAGCAGGCGGTTCAGGGAGACGGGCTGCCGGGCCGGCGGCGCGGGGCGGGTGAAGTCCATCAGCGCCCGGACCCGGGCCTCGATCCGGTCCACCTCGTCGCGGATCAGCCCCACCAGGGCGTCCCTCTCGCCGGGATCCGGGCCGCGCCCCAGGAGCTGCGCCGCCCCGCGGATCCCCCCGAGGGGGTTGCGGATCTCGTGGGCGAGCCCGCCGGCGACGCTCTCCAGGAAGGCGAGGCGGCGCTCGAAGCCCTCCCTCTCCCGGAGCGCCTCGGCCCCGGTCTGGTCGCGGATCACCAGCAGCACGCCCCCGTCGGGCCGCGGAGCGGCGGTGGCGGCGGCGGGCCGGCGGGCGCCGTCCAGGGTGAGGCGCAGGGAGGCGTCGGTGGCCACGCGGCCGGTGGATCGGGCGCGCTGGCAGAGGTGTTCCAGCTCCCGCGCCTCGACCTCGGGCCACGCCCCCCGGAGGTCGCGGCCCACCAGGGAGCGGCGCCCCCGGCGCAGGAGCTCGCACGCCCGGGCGTTGACCCCCACGGCCCTCAGCGCATGATCGAGGGCGAGCACGCCGTCGGGGAGATCGTCGATCATGTCGCCTTGGGGACCGTCGATCGGAGGGTGGGCCATGGCGGTCGAATGACCGGGCGGGGGCGGGCGTTTCACGGCAGCCTATCACGGACCGGGATTGCGGCGTGAGGGTCCGATTTGACATGGCCGGGCAGGTGTGGGACGCTCAGGCGTTTGTGGAATAATGCCAGGGGCGGGCCCGCGCGAGCCCGACCCGTCCTGGGGACGTCGTCATGAAGGTCAAGAATCCCATCGGTGCCGGGCGACTCGGATGGTCGCTCGTCCTGGCGAGCGTGCTGGCCGGGTGGCCGGGGCCCGCGAGCGCCGACGAGGACGGCAACGCCGCCGAGCGTCGTCGGATCCTGGAGCGCCTGCGCTGCGAGGGCGTGGAGTCCGACGACTGCTTCATCCCCGACGACGCCCAGGACGCCGACGACCCGCCCCCCCTCTACTACGACGCCGAGGGGCGTCCGGTGTCCGCCAGCCAGGTCGACATCGACTACCTGGTGCAGCAGATCCGGTCCGAGCTGGAGCGCCACGAGGAGAAGCGCGTCATCGAAGCCGGCGAGGAGCTCCAGGACCAGCGCTTCGCCGAGATGCGCTTCTTCGGGGTGACCGACCACTATCTCGATCCCCCCATCGACTTCTACAAGGACCCCATCAAGAGCATCACCCGCCAGCCCCTCCTGTTCCTGGACCAGATCCGGCCCGAGGACTTCGACATCCCCCTGGTGGTGAACGAGCGCGTCCAGGACTGGATGGTCTACTTCCTGACCAGCGGACGTAAGCACTACACCCGGTGGCTCGGCCGGGCGAAGCGCTACCAGCCCATGATCGAGGCCCGGCTCGACGAGAAGGGGATGCCCCGGGCCCTCTTCTACCAGGCGATGATCGAGAGCGGGTTCAGCCCCTATGCCTACTCCTACGCCAAGGCGGCGGGGATGTGGCAGTTCATCGCCGAGACGGGCCGGCGCTACGGGATGCAGATCGACTGGTGGGTCGACGAGCGGCGGGACCCCCAGCGGGCCACCCAGGCCGCCATCGACTACATGACCTTCCTGCACAAGCGGTTCGGGGACTGGTACCTCGCCTCCGCCGCCTACAACGCCGGAGAGGGCAAGATCGACCGGGCGATCCAGCGCTACGGGACGCGGGACTTCTGGGAGATGTCCAAGGGCGACTACCTCCGCCAGGAGACCAAGGACTACGTCCCCAAGATGATCGCCGCGGCCATCCTGGGCACCTACGCCGAGCGTTATGGGCTGGTCGCGGACGTGAAGGAGTGGCTCGATCCCCTGGAGTACGACACCGTCGAGGTCCCCGAGGCGACGGACGTGGGGGTCATCGCCAAGTGCAGCGGCACCACCGAGGAGGCGATCCTGGAGATGAATCCGGCGCTGCGGCGGTGGTGCACGCCCCCCGAGGTGCCGGGCTACGCCGTGAGGATCCCCAAGGGGGCGGGGGAGAGCTTCGCCGAGAAGTTCGAGCAGATCCCCCCCGAGGAGAGGCTCACCTTCAAGAGGTACAAGATCAAGAAGGGCGACAGCGTCCCCAAGATCGCCCGGATCTACGGGGTCTCGGCCGACGCCATCCGCCGCATGAACGGGGTGAAGGGCGACAAGCTCCGGAGCGGGCAGTACCTGGTGATCCCCGTCCGCGCCCTGAAGGAGGGGGAGCAGCGGACGGTGGTCCACGACGTGCGGAGCGGGGAGAGCCTGGGGGTCATCGCCCGGCGCTACGGCGTGGGCGTCGAGCAGATCAAGGACTGGAACGATCTGAAGAGGGACACCATCCTCGTCGGCCAGCGCCTGGTCCTGCAGCTCGGGGCCGACGCCCCGGACTCCGCCGACGCCGACGGCGAGGCTCGGACCGCCGTCGCCAGCGCCGGGAAGGACGGCGGGAAGGACACCGACAAGGACGGCGAGAAGGCGACCGCGGTGGCGGCGAAGTCGGGGGCGGGGTCAGAAGCTCGGCCCGCCGACGACGCCGGGACGGCGAAGAAGTCCGCCGCGAAGGATGACGGAGCGAAGTCCGCGGGTCCGGTGAAGGTCGCCCACGTGGTGGTGAAGGGCGACACCCTCGGAGAGATCGCCGGGAAGTACGGGGTGGGGATCGCCGACCTCCGCTCGTGGAACAAGATCAAGGGCAACCGGATCGTTTCGGGGCAGAAGCTGGTGGTGTGGCTGGACGAGGATGCCGCCCGGAAGCTGACCCACACCATCGCGGCGGGGGACACCCTCTGGGAGATCGCCAACCGCTACGGCGTCGCCATCAGCGACCTCCGGCAGTGGAACGACCTCGCGGCGGGCGACACCCTGCACCAGGGGGATCGCCTCGTGGTGATCTCCACCAAGGCCGACGCGGCGGTGGCGAAGGCGGCCGGCTCCAGCAAGCCCGCGAAGCTCAAGACGGTCATCCACAAGGTGGCGGCGGGCGATACCCTCTGGTCCATCGCCCAGCGCTACCGGGTCTCCGTGGACGACTTGAAGGGGTGGAACAGCCTGACCCGCACCACCCTGTACGTGGGCGAGAAGCTCAAGCTCAAGATCCACAAGTAGGCCCCGCCCGCATCCCCTCCGCCCCCAAGCGACCGCGAAGCACTCGCGTCCGCCCGCCCGTGGTGGTATCACAGGGCGTTGACGGAGGACATCGCCCGTGCCCAGCCTCGTGGTGAGAGCGCCCGACGGCACCACCTCGACCTGCCCCCTCGACGAGCTGCCGCTCAGGGTCGGCCGACACTCCGAGAACGGCCTGGTGCTCCGGGACGCCGGGGTCAGCAAGTGGCACTGCGAGGTGATCCGCAGCGGCGGGATCCCCTGGCTCCGGGACCTGGGATCCACCAACGGCACCTTCGTCAACGGCCGGCGGGTGGGGACCGCTTCCCTGAACCACGGCGACGAGGTCCTGGTCGGGCCGTTCCGTCTGGACTTCCGGAACGAGGTGAACGGGGTCGCCGAGAGCGGCGACGACGATCCGACCTGGGCCGGCGGTCCCATCCCGGTCGCCCCCGCCGCCCGGTCGGCGGAGCTGGGCGCGGCGCCTCCGGCGGAGACCCCGTTCGTGCCGGTGGGCCCCGGTCCGTCGGTGATCGTCCGGGCCGAGTCGGCGAGGCCGGATCGGGCGCCCCCGGCGGCCCCGGCGCCCGCGGAGTCCCGCTCTCCCTTCGACGGGAGCCCGACCCTGATGGGGGTACCCCGTCCCCAGAGGAGCCCGGAGCCGTCCCCCGCGGACCTCGGCCCGGCGCGGCTCCAGCCCACCCGCGAGCCCGTGGCCCCGCCTCCCTCGCCCCTGGACGGAGGCCCGACGCTCCTGGCGGTCCCACGATTCCGTGGCGGAGAGCCGGCGATCCCGGGGCCGGAGGTCGCACCGCCCGCCGCGGCCCTGGCGGACCCCGCTCCCTCGGGGGTGGTCGCGCCGGGAGCGGCACCGGTCGCCCCTCCGGCCGTGACGGTGGCGGACCCCGCTCCCCTCGCCCCGCCGGCCGTGACCCGCACCGTGCCGCCCTTCCCCGTCGCGGCGGAGCCGGCCCTTCCTCCCCCCTCCCGGGCGACGCCCCTGCCTGCGCCGGGTGACTCCGGCGCCCTGCCGTGGGTCGAGCTGGACCTGGAAGAGGAGCCCGTCATCGAGGTGGACCTGTCCTTCGGGGCGGCGTCCGCCGAGGTCGTGGCGAGGGGGCCGTCCGCCGCCGCCGGTCCGCCGCCGGTCCAGCACACTGTCTTCGAGGCCCCCCGCGCCTCTCCCCCCGCGGCCCTCGCCCCCCACCCGGCGCCCCTCCCGGCGGCTCCTGCTCCCGCCCCCGCCGCGGTCGCCGCGCCCGCGCCCCGGCCCGAGACGCCGCCGCCGCCCCCGGCGGTGGTCGCCCCGGCGCCGTGGGTGGCTCCGCCCCCGCCCCCACCGCCCCGCGCGGCGGACCCGATCCCGCCGCGGCCGGCGCCCCCTCCGCCCCCGCCGCGGCCGGCGCCGCCCCTCCCGGTCGCCCCAGCCCCCTCGTGGGGAGGGGCGCCGACGCCCCGCCCCGTGCCCTCCCACCCGGTGATGAGCGCCCGCCTGGACACCTCCCCCGGGGGGGTGGCGGCGGCCGGCCCTTCCCACACGGCCACGGCGGCGGCGGGGCCCAGCACCCAGACGGTGATGGTGGTGGCGGCCCTCGCCGTGGCGGCGGCCCTGGTGTTGATCGGGATCCAGGGGGGCCGCTCCCGGGAGGGGGAGGGGAGCATCGCCGCGTTCCGCTCCCCCAGGCCCGGAGGCGACGCCCGGGTCCTGACCGCCCAGGCGGCCCCGGATCCCGCGCGGGCCGCCCTGGACGCCCTGAAGGAGAGGGTGGCGGCCGCGGACCTCCCCGGCGCCCGCGCCGCCCTCGGGCGGATCCCCGAGGGGACGCTGGCGCGGGACGAGGGTGAGGCCCGGATCGCCGGCCTGGAGAGGGCCGAGGCGGAGCGGCTCGCCGAGGCCCGGGCCCGGGCCGAGGAGGAGGCCCGGGTCCGGGAGGTCGCCGAGAGCGAGGCGGCGTTCCGCGCCGCGGCGGAGAAGGAGGCGTCCCGCCTCGCGGGGGGCTCGCGGTCGTCCCGCTCGGCGTCGTCGGGCTCCAGGTCCCGGGCGAAGTCCGAGCCCGCGGCGTCCCGCGGCCCGAAGACCTCGACCCGACGCGACGACGGCCCGTCGTCTCGGTCCGCGTCCCGCTCCGACCGGGAGGAACCGCCGGCGAAGGTGCAGCGCTCCGCCGAGGGGGAGGCGCTGCTGGACCGCGCCGAGCAGGCCATCGCCGCCCTGGACTGGCCCGGGGCCTCGAGGTACGCCGACCAGGCGTCGCGACTGGTCTCGGGGAGCTCACGCCTCCAGGGGGTCCAGCAGCGCCTGGAGGACAAGGCGGGGGATCTCTACCGGAAGGGGGAGGCGGCGCGCCGGCAGGGCAGCGCCCGGGGCGAGGCCATCGCCAAGGAGCTGTTCCGGCAGGTCCTGGACATCGCCCCGTCGGGGAGCGGCTTCCGCTACCGCGGGCAGGCCCGGGATCGGCTGGAGGAGCTGGAGGCGGGCTAGGCCGACCCCCGGCCGGCGCCACGGGATCCGAGCCAGACGTGTCTTCTCCATCCCCACTCCGCGAGCCCCCCGATCCGCCCCTCCTCGCCCGGGCCCGGCGCCTCGCCCGGCGCCTGTTGGAGGAGACCGGCCTCGACCTGCGGGGGCTGGTGGTGCTGACCGAGGCGGCGACGGGCCCCTTCGCCCTCACCGCGCCCCTCGCGGCCCTGGCGGGGGCGGAACGGGTGATCGCCGCCGCCGCGGACACCCCCTACGGCCCGTGGACGGTCGCCGCCGCCGAGACCCTGGCGGCGGCCCGGGCCTTCGGCGTGGCGGACCGGGTGGTGGCCCTGCCCCGGGGGGAGGCCCGCTCCCGGGCCGGCGAGGCGGACGTGGTCACCAACCTGGGCGCCGTGCGGCCCATCGACGCCGCGCTGGTGTCGGCCCTGGGGCCGGGCGCCGCCGTCGCCCTGATGTGGGAGACGTGGGAGTACCGGACGGGGGAGCTGGACCTGGGCGCCTGCCGCGCCCGGGGCGTGCCGGTGCTGGGCACCGACGAGGGCCGCGCCGGGGTCTTCCCCTGGGTCGCCTCACTGGCGCTCAAGCAGCTCTGGCAGGCGGGGGTGGCGGTGCGGGGCAGCCGGATCGCCCTGGTGGGCGACAACCCCTTCCAGGACGAGATCGCGCCGCGCCTGGCCGCCGAGGGGGCCGAGATCGCCCTGGAGGCGGACGTCGACGACCTGGACGCCCTCCTGCTGCTGGACTACCCCGAGGCCCGGGACCGGGTGGTGGAGGGGGGATCCCACCCGCCGGCGGTCCTCGCCGCCGCCTCGCCGGGGGCGGTGATCGTGAGGTACACCGGGTCCTCCCGGGTGGACCTCGCCGCCTGCCGCGGAGCGGGGTTGGCGGTGTGGCCCGAGCGGGAGGTCCCCGAGGGTCGGATGGCCGAGACCCTGGCCGCCCTCGGGCCCGCCCCCGTGCTGCGCCTGCACGGCGCGGGGCTCCAGGTGGCCGCCGCCCTGTCCCGGGCCCGACGCCGCGGCGCCACCCCCGAGGAGGCCGAGACCGAAGCGGTCCGGATCGCCCCCGGGCAGCGGTTCCCCGAGGGGGTGGGCTGAGCCCGGGTTATTCACCATCCGCCCTGCTGCGCGTGCCGATCCAGCGGCTGCGGCCGGTCTGCTCGGGTTCCGCTCGGTCGACGGGGTTCACCCCGCCTTCCCTCGCGCCACCCTGCGAGT
>JAKLKC010000089.1 GCA_023150875.1 Myxococcota bacterium
TCCCGCTGATCCCCCCCGCGGGGGTGAAGGGGGTGGTCTTCTTCGACACCGGCGGAGCCTTCGGAGGGAGCGACGAGTACGGGCAGCCCATCCCCTTCGACTGGGAGGACGTGCGCCTCTCCGCCGGGTTCGGCGTCCGGTGGAACTCCCCCATGGGACCGCTCCGGTTCGAGTGGGGCTTCCCCCTGGGGCGGCGCCCCTACGAGAAGCCCATGATCTTCGAGTTCACCATCGGCTCCTTCTTCTGACCATGAGCGCGATCCGGACCCTCCACGCCATCCTCGTCGTCGCCGCCGGCCTCCTCGGTGCCGGACCGGCGGCGGCGCAAGGGGGTACCGCCTCGTCGGCGGGCCAGGAGATGTGCGCCGTGGGCCGGTCCGACCTGGAGGGGGCGGTGGTGGCGGTGGTCCCTCCGCCCCGGGCGCGCCTCTCGGGGTTCCGGATCGGCGGGAGCGGCGCGGATCCCTTCGAGGGTTGGGAGAGCTCCCGCTTCGCGGAGGTGCTGGCCCAGGATGTCGCGGCCCTGCTGAGTGCCCGCCCCGTCCGGGCCGCCGCCGTACCCTCGCCTCCCGACGGTGCGTGGGCCGAGCCCTTCCTCCGCCCCGAGAAGTCCGCGGCGGTCCGGCCCCGCATGGAGGCCCCCCCTGGGGGAGTCCCGCCGGGTGCGGCCTACGTCGCGGTGTTCACCTGGGCGGAGTTCGAGGGGGAGCTGAAGGTGGCGACCGCCGAGCTGCCCTCGCCCTCCTCGCCCAACCCCGGCGCTCCCGGGGGGGGCGACTCTCCGGTCCCCGCGGGCGGCACCTCCGAGCCTCCCCGTTCCGACGCCACCGTCAAGGCGTGGTGCGAGATCCACATGGCCCTCTACCGCGTCTCGGACGGGGCGCTGGTCCTCCACCAGGCCGGCACGGGCTCGGTGGAGGCCCCCTCCCGCGAGCCGAAGGCGGAGAAGAGCCGCACGTGGCGGCGAGCGATGGCCCGCGCCCTCAAGGACCTCGGCAAGGAGATCCGCGGGGCGGTGCGATGAGGGGGAGCCGTCGGGCGGGGAGCCGCGCCGCACCCGCCCGGGTTGCCACCCCCGGACGTTTCCGGTATCACGCCATTCCCTCCTAGCGACGCCGAGAGGACCCGACCCCATGCTCCGACGCATCCCCCTCCTCGCCAGCTCCCTCGTGCTCACCGCCATGCTCCTGGCCCTGCCCGCCCGCGCCCAGCAGGCCCCCCTGAAGATCGCGGTCTGCGACTTCCAGCAGGCCCTACTGGACGTCGAGGAGGGCAAGAAGGCCAAGGCCAACCTGGAGAAGCGGTACGCCGAGAAGAAGACCCAGGTCGAGAAGAAGCGGGACCAGGTCCAGGCGATGAAGGACAGCCTGGACGCCCAGCGGCCGATGCTGACCCCCCAGGCCCTGGAGCAGAAGGAGAGGGAGCTCCAGCAGGCCAGCGTGGAGTACCAGCAGCTCGTCATCGAGTCCCAGCAGGAGATGTCCCAGATGGAGCAGCAGCTCACCTCGGGGATCCTCGAGAACCTCTACAAGGTCGCGGAGGGTATCGGCCGTGACCAGGGCTACTCCCTGATCCTCGAGGCCCAGGCCGCGGTCTTCCACCAGCCCTCCCTGGACATCACCGACCAGGTGGTGAAGGCCTACAACGCCCGGAAGTAGGCGCCGCCCGTGGCCCTCACCCTCGCGGCGCTGGCGGCCCACGTCGGCGGGCGGGTCCGGGGAGACGGGGCCCGCCGGATCGAGGCGGTCGCGCCCCTGGCCAGCGCCGGTCCCTCCCACCTGAGCTTCCTCGCCCACCCCCGCTATCGCCCCCTCCTGGCCTCCACCGGGGCGGGGGCGGTGCTGCTCGCGTCCGAGGGGGACGCGGGAGCGGAGCGGGACCTCCTGGTCCACCCCGAGCCGTACCGGGCGCTGGCGCGGATTCTCGCGCTGCTCCACCCCGAGGAGAGGCCCGGCGCCGGCGTCCACCCCACGGCGTGGGTGGCGGCCACGGCCCGGGTGCACCCCGCCGCCACCGTCGGTCCCGGCGCTGTGGTCGAGGACGGCTCCGAGGTGGGGGAGGGGACGGTGATCGGGGCCAACGCCGTGGTGGGGAGGGGCGTGCGGATCGGTCGCGGCGGCACCGTGGGCGCCGGAGCGGTGCTGGTGGCCGCCTCGTGGCTCGGTGACCGCGTGCGGATCGGGGAGGGGGCGGTGGTGGGCTCGGCGGGCTTCGGCTTCGTCCCCGGCGGGACCGAGCCCGAGTCCATCCCCCAGGTCGGTCGGGTGGTGGTCGAGGACGGGGTGGAGATCGGCGCCAACGCCACCGTCGACCGCGCCACCCTGGGGGAGACGCGGATCGGGCGGGGGACCAAGGTGGACAACCTCGTCCAGCTCGGGCATAACGTGGCCGTCGGCAGGGGCGCGCTCATCGCCGCCCAGGCCGGCGTCGCCGGCTCCACCCGGATCGGCGACGGGGTGATGATCGGCGGGCAGGCCGGCGTCGTCGGGCACGTCGAGGTCGGCGACCTCGCTCGGATCGGGGCGGGCTCCGGGGTGGCCTCCTCGGTCCCGCCGGGGGCCACGGTCAGCGGCGGCCCGGCCTTCGACCATCGGGCCTGGCGGCGCGCCATGCTCCTCCTGCCCCGCCTCCCCGATCTCTTCTCCCGCCTCAGGCGGATGGAGTCCCGGCTTCGGGCCCTGGAGGGCGCCGCCCCCGGCCCGGCCCTCGAAGAGGAAGACCCATGACCCAGCGGAAGAGCGACAAGAAGCAGCCCATCGACGCCGGGGCCCTGGACATCCGCGCCATCTCGCGGATGCTCCCCCACCGGTACCCCTTCCTGCTGGTGGACCGGGTGGAGGGGATCGAGGCCGGCAAGAAGGTGGTGGCGGTCAAGAACGTCACCGCCAACGAGCCCTTCTTCCCGGGGCACTTCCCGGGCAACCCCATCATGCCCGGGGTGCTGATCGTCGAGGCGATGGCCCAGGCGGCGGCGATCCTGGGGGTCGCCACCCACCCCGAGTACCAGGACGGCGGCGTCCTGCTCATGGGGCTGGACAAGGTGCGGTTCCGCAGGCCCGTGGTCCCCGGCGACACCCTGAACATCGAGATCAACGTCGACCGGGTGCGGGGGGCGATCTGGAAGCTGATGGGGGTCGCCCGGGTAGCTGGGGCCAAGGTGGCCGAGGCGGAGATCCTGGCGACCTTCTATCGGGAAGAAGAATAGGGGGCCGAGGGACCGGATGGGAGCCGACGCGCCTCGCCTGCACCCCACCGCGATCGTCTCGGACGGCGCGGAGATCGGGCCGGGCGCCGAAGTGGGTCCCGGCGCGGTGCTGGGCCCGGGCGTGCGGATCGGCGGCGGGGTCCGGATCGGTCCCTACGCGGTGGTGGGCCCCGAAGTGTCCCTCGGGGACGGGTGCGAGGTGGGTCCCCACGCGGTGCTGGAGGGGCCGGCGAGCTTCGGGCGGGGCAACCGGTTCGCCGCCCACGCCGCCGTCGGCGGAGCCCCCCAGGACCTCAAGTACGGGGGCGGTTCCACGCGGCTGGTGGCGGGCGAAGACAACGTCTTCCGGGAGTTCTGCACGGTCCACCGGGGCACCGAGGCGGGGGGAGGGGTCACCACGGTCGGCTCCCGCTGCCTGATCATGGCCTACGCCCACGTCGCCCACGACTGCGTCGTCGGTGACGGCGTGATCATGGCCAACGGCGCCAGCCTGGGGGGCCACGTCGTCGTGGAGGACGGGGCGGTCCTCGGCGCCCTGGTGGGGATCCACCAGTTCGTCCGGGTGGGGCGGCTGGCGATGGTGGCTGCGGGGGCCATGGTGTCCCAGGACGTGCCCCCCTTCACCCTCGCCCAGGGGGATCGGGCCCGCCTCTTCGGGCTCAACGCGGTCGGGCTCCGGCGCGCCGGATGGGGGGATGCGGACGTGAGGACCCTGAAGGCGGTGTACCGCGTGGTGCTGGGCGGGCGGCGGCCCCTGGCCGAGGCGTGCGCCGACGCCCGGGCGGCCCACGGCGGCCACCCCCTCGCCGACGCCCTGCTGGACTTCGTGGCCAGGGGGGGGCGCGGGGTGCTCCGGGGCGCGTAGGAGGGTCCGGCATGGAGGTCCCGTATCGCCTCGCCGTCGTGGGGACCGGGCGCTGGGGCGAGGTCGTCGCTCGGCGGATCCAGGCGGAGCCCGACCTGGATCTGGTGGCGGTCATCGACCTCGATCCCGTCCGCGCGGCGGAGGTGGGGAGGGCCCTGGGCGTGGGTGTCGCCTCCCGGCCGGAGGACCTGGCGGGGCAGGTGGACGGGGCGGTGGTCGCCACTCCCCCGGCGGAGCACCTCGCCGCGGCCCGGACCCTGCTGGACGTCGGGGTCCCGGTGCTGGTGGAGAAGCCCCTCGCCCCGGACCTCCAGGGAGCCCGCGAGCTGGTGGCCGAGGGGAGGCGCCGGGGCCTCCTCGTCCAGCCCGCGTTCCAGGAGAGGTGGAACCCCGCGGTGCGCGCGTGCGGTGGCGGCCTGGCGGGCGCCCGCTACGTCCAGACGGAGCGCCTCGCGCCCTTCGCCCCCCGCTCCCTCGGGACCGACGTCGTGCTGGACCTGATGATCCACGACATCGACCTCTGCCTCGCCGCGGTGGGGGCGGCGGTCACCGAGGTGCGGGCGGTGGGGATCCCGGTGGTGAGCGACCGGGTGGACATCGCCCACGTCCGGCTGGAGTTCGAGGGGGGAGCCGTCGCCACCCTGTCGGCGAGCCGGATCTCCCCCCGCCCGGTCCGGACCTTCCGCAGCTTCGGGGCGGCGGGCTACCACTCGGCGGACCTGCTGGCGGGCACGGCGTACCGGGCGGCGCGGCGCCCGGCGCCCCCGGGCTCCCCCGTCCCCTACGCCGTCGAGCCCGAGGCCCTGCCGGCGCCCGGCGAGGACGCCCTGGGAGCCCAGCTCCGGTCCTTCGGCAGGGCTGCCCGCGGCGACGCTCCCCCCCCGGTCACCGCCGAAGAGGGCCTCGCCGCGCTCGCCCTGGCCCTGCGGGTGCGGGAGGCCATCGAAGACCGCCTCGCCCGGGTGGGGCCTTGAGCCGCGGGGCGCCGCGCCTGCTGATCTCGGCGGGGGAGGCGTCGGGGGACGCGCTCGGAGCGGAATTCCTTAGGGAGATCAAGGAGATCCATCCCGGGCTCCGGGCCTTCGGGATGGGAGGTCCGGCGATGGAGGCGGAGGGCCTGGAGGTCCTGGTCGCCGCGGACCGCTCCGTGGTCGGGCTGACCGAGGCGATCCGCCACCTCCCCGCCTCCCGCCGGGCGTTGGGCAGGCTCCGGGCCGCGGCCCGGGAGCGCCGGCCCGACCTCGCCGTGCTCATCGACTACGCCGACTTCCACCAGGTCCTCGCCGGGGCCCTGGCGGCGGAAGGGATCCCCGCGGTCCAGTACGTCTCCCCCCAGGTCTGGGCCTGGAGGCGGGGGCGCGTGCGGACCTTGGCGCGGCGGCTGGTGGCGGTGCTGACCCTGCTCCCCTTCGAGACGGAGGTCTACGCCCGGGAGGGGCTCCCGGCCCTCCACGTCGGTCACCCCGTCCTGGACCGCGCCACCGCCGCCCCGGGGCGGGACGCGGCCCGCCGCCGGCTGGGCCTGGACGGAGGAGGCCCGGTGGTGGCGTTGCTGCCGGGCTCCCGCCCGGGTGAGCTGGCCCGGCACGTCCCCCCCTTCGCCGCCGCGGCCGGGCGCGTCCGGGAAGCCGTCCCGGGGACGGTCTTCGTGCTCCCCCTCGCACCCGCCCTCCCTAGGAAGGACCTGGATGCCCTCCTCTCCGCGTCCGGCGGCCCCCCCGTGCGGGTGGTGGAGGGCGGGGCGCTGGAGTGCCTCGTCGCCGCCGACGCCGCCCTCGTGGCCTCGGGGACCGCCACCCTGGAGGCCGCCGTCCTGGGGGTCCCCCACGTCGTGTGCTACCGGGTCTCGCTCCCCACCTGGGTCGCGGCCCGCCTGTTGGTCCGGGGGGTCCGCCACATCGGGATGCCGAACCTGCTGGCGGGGCGCGAGGTCGTCCCCGAGGCGGTCCAGCGCCTCGACCCCGCCCGACTCGCCGATCCCGTGGTGGAGTGGCTCCGGGATCCCGGTGCCGCCGAGGCCACCCGGGCGGGACTGGCGGCGGTCCGCGCCTCGCTGGGGCCACCGGGCGCCTCCCGGCGGGCGGCGGAGGCGGTGGCGGCGATGCTGGATCGCCCCCCCGTCCCCGCCGGCCCACCGCCGCCCACGGGGCGGGAGGGGTTCGCCCTGCTGGCGGCCGTCGCCGCCCTGACGGTGGCGCGGCTCTGGGTCGCGGGGAGGATCGGCCTCAGCCCCGACGAGGCGTACTACCGCGTGTGGGCCGAGGCCCCCGCGGCGGGCTACCACGCCCACGCGCCGATGATCGCCTGGTGGGAGGCGGGCTCCCGGGCCCTCCTGGGGGAAGGCGCCCGGGCGGTCCGCGCCCCCGCTGTGATCGCCGCGGGCCTCGCCACCCTGATCTTCCACCGCCTGGCCCGCCAGTTCGCGGCGCCCCGCCCCGCCGCGTGGGCCACGGCGGTGCTCGCCACCTCGCCGATGTACGCCGCCGGAGCCCTGCTGGCGGTCCCCGACGCGCCGCTGATGCTCTTCTGGATCGCCGCCCTCGGCTTCGCCGCGGACCTGGTGGAGGGGGAGAGGGGCGCGGCCCCCGCGGGGACCCGCTGGATCGGGCCCTGGTGGGGCTTCGGGATCGCCTCCGGTCTCGCGCTCTTGTCCAAGTACCACGGCGTCTTGCTGCTGGCGGGGCTGGTCCTCGCCCTCGCCCTCCGGCCCGAGGCCCGGCCCCGGCGGTGGATCGGTCCCGCGGTCGCGGCGGTGGCGGCCGCCCTGCTCTTCTGGCCCGTGGTGGCGTGGAACGCGCGCCACGACTGGATCTCCTTCGCGCTCCAGGTCCGGCACGGCTTCGCCCCCGCCCGGGGCAGCGCCGCGGCCCGCCTCGGCCAGCTCGCCCTCGGGCAGCTCGCCCTCCTCACGCCCTTCGTGCCGCTGGCGGCGGTCGGCCTATGGACCCGCGCTGCGCGCTGGCGGCGGGACCTGCCCCGGGGCCTCCTGCTGGCGACGGCGTTCTCGCTGCCGGTGGTCCTCCTGTTCGCCGCCTCCGCCTGGAGGGCGCCGGTGGAGCCCAACTGGCTCGCGCCCGCGTGGCCCGCGGTCCTGCTGGGGCTGGCGGCCGCCGGGGCGACGAGGACCCTGCGGGCCGCGGCGGTGCTGGGCGTGGCCGCGACGGCGCTCATCCACGCCCACGCCCTGCACCCCTTCCTGCCCGTCCCTCCCCGGGCGGACCCCATGGCGCGATTGACCGGGTCTCCGGAGCTCACCGCCGGAGTCCGGTCGGAGCTTGCGCGGCTCCAAGGGGGGGAAGGGGGAGCCCCCGCCACCGTGATCGCCAGCAACTACAAGGACGCCTCGGTCCTTGCCCTCTCCCTCCCCGGGGCCAAGGCGTGGACGGGAGGCGGGGCGGGCCTCCCGGGCGCGGCCTGGGTGGCGGACCTGCCCGGCCACGGCCGCGACAGCCAGTGGGATCTGTGGGGGTTGCCACCCGGGGCCGAGGAGGGGGGCGTGGTGTGGGTGTCCCCCGCCGGGCGGGACTCCCGACCTCGGTTCTGCGACGAGCCGGGGCGTCTTGAAGGCCCGGAGGAGGTGCGGGTCCGCTACCGCGGCGAGGTCGTGCGTGCCTATCACCTCTGGCGCTGCGGAGCGGTGGGCTCTACAATCCCGCCCCCGCCGTGAGTCCCCGGCCCCGGTGCGGGCGCGGCGGTCTCGCGTGAGGACGCAGATGGACGATCTCGGCGAGCTCCTGGACTCCCGGCGGGTGCTCTTCCTGGACGGCGACAGCAAGGAGGATGCGCTCCGGCGCCTCGTCGAGATGGCCGCCCTGGATCCCCACGTCCGGGACGCCGACGAGCTCCTGACGGCGGTGAGAGAGCGGGAGGAGGTGATGTCCACGGCCATCGGCCTCGGGATCGCCGTGCCCCACGCCCGCCTCCGCTCGGTGGACGACATCGTCGTGACCGTCGGGATCAGCCGGAGAGGCGTGGACTTCCAGGCATTCGACCAGCGCCCCGTCCACGTGATGGTGCTGGTGGCGGCCCCCGAGAACGGCCACGCCGCCTACATGAGGGTCCTGGCGCGCCTCTCCCGCGTGCTGAAGGACGACGCCGTCCGGGACTCGCTGATCCACGCCCGGGACGCCGAACAGGTCGCCCGCATCCTCGGGACCTGATCCGTTCAGTCCCGCCGCGCGAGCCCCGTGGGCACGACCTCGGTGTCCACCCGCAGCCCGTAGACCTCCTGGAAATACCCGGACTTGGCGGCCAGGGTCCAGCGCTCCAGCGCGCAGTCGTGGGGGCTGTAGAGCCGCAGGAGCACCCGGTCCCGCTCCACCCGGGCCTCCAGCGACTCCACCCGGGAGAGGTGCTCCCGGTCCAGCGCGTCCGCGAGGCGGAGCAGGGGTACCAGCCACCGCACCCGCCGCTGGTCCGGAGTGTCCAGCGCTCGGAACGTGTCGTGCTTCGCTTGGGGCACGCTCTTCCTGTGGTAGCGCGCCAGGCAGGCGACGACGCGGCGCTCGGCGTCGGCGAGCCCGGCGATCTCGGAGTTCTCGACGAGGTAGGCGCTGTGCTTGTGGTGGCGGTCGTAGGCGACGTAGTCGCCGATGTCGTGGAGCAGGGCCCCGACCTCCAGGAGCAGGCGGTCCCGCCGAGCGAGGCGGTGGAGGGGCTGGAGGTCGTCGAAGACCGCGGTGGAGAGGCGCCGGACCTGCTCGGCGTGGGAGGCGTGGAAGGCGTAGCGCGCCCCCAGGCGGCGGGCGGCGTCCAGGGCCACCTGGTCGGAGTCCCTCTCGTCCCAGGCGAGGAAGTGCCGTGCCACCAGCTCCCGGAGGAGGCCGTCCCGCAGACCCGCCCCCGGGACCAGGATCCGGCGCAGGTCCAGGCGGGCCGACAGGTGGGACAGGATCACCGCGGCGGGGAAGATCACCTCCGCCCGGTCCCGCCGGACCCCCAGCTCCCGGACCCGGTCCTCCACGGAGCGGCGGGCGAGGGCCGCGGCGAAGGCGGCCAGGGCGGTGGCGTCGATGGCGGGGGTGGGCTCCGTCCCGGGGGTCGCCGGCAGCACCTCGGCGAGGGCCTCCAGGTTCCCCCCCGATCCCAGGACCCGGGTGAAGCGGCGCCCCCTCAGGGCCGGCAGGGCCTCGTCCAGGAGGCGGAGGGTGTACTCGTCGATCAGGCTGAGCTGGTCGTCGTGCACCGCCCCCGAGTCCAGGAACGCCTCCATCAGGCGCACCGTTCCCAGCTCCAGCGAGGTGGACCATGCCAGGCGCCCGGACTCCAGCAGGGACAGCTCCAGGCTCCCCCCACCCAGGTCCAGCAGCAGGGACGTGCCCTGCCCCGCCACGGGCATCGCCTGGAGGAGGGCGAGGCGCACGAGGCGCGCCTCCTCGACGCCGCCGATGACCTCCAGGTCCAGCCCGGACTCCCGCCGCACCCGATCGACGAGCAGCCAGCGGTCCTGCGCCTCCCGCATCGCGCTGGTCGCCACCGCCCGGTAGGCGGAGACGTCGTGCTGTGCCAGGTGCTCGGCGAACACGGCGAACGCCCGCACCGCCTCGTCCACGGCCCGGGGATCCAGGCGGTGGGTCAAGAAGACGTTGTGGCCGAGGCGGACGGGCACCCGGACGCTGGCGCGCTCCTCGATCCGGTCGGGGGACTCGGCGCCGACCACCTTCAGCCGGATGGCGTTGCTACCGACGTCGATGGCCGCGAAGGTCGGCAATCCTCACCTCCCACCCCGGCGCCGGGCTCAGTTGCACCACTCCCACTCGTGCTCGGGTACCTCGGCGATGGGCCGGCGACCCTCGAAGCCGTCCCGGATCCCGTGCCAGGAGTCCAGGTCCGGCTCGCCGAGCTGGTAGCACAGGCACACCTCCCGGCCCCTCAGCATCGCCGGGAAGTCCACGAGGCCGCGGTCGAGGTCCTTGACCTCCACCTCCATCTCGTCGAGCCCCCCCGACAGGCTCTGGAGCTCCGCCTCCAGCTCCCGGGCGCGGACCTCGGCCCGGCGCGCCTGCTCGGGCCCCACCGGGGGACCGCCCGGAGGTGCCCTGAGGGTCTGGCGCACCGCACGCAGCTCCTCCGCGGTCGCCTGGAGCCTCGCCAATTGGCCCCGGACCACGGCCAGCACGGACCGCGCCTCCGCGGGCGTGTAGAACCTCTTGCGGATCTGCATGGCCGTCCCCGGGGCACGCGCTCCGCTCGCGGGAGCCGCGGCGCCCCGGGCCGCATCTTAGGGGGCATCGTCGTCGGCGGCAACGGATCCGACCGGCCCCAGCCTTCGGGGGCCCAGCCCCTCGTTGCCCGGCGCCCGGGTCGATGCTACCTTCACGCTCCCCCGGAGCGAGGATGTTCATCGAGATCGAGGAGGCGCGCGCCCTGGTGGAGGCGCGGAGCGGGCTCGTGCTGGATGCGCGGGAGGCGCTTCCCTTCCTCTTCGCCCACGTCCCCGGCGCCACGCGCCTCCACTGGACGGAGCTGGTGGACGCATCCAGTCCCGTTCCAGGCACCCAGGCGACGGCGGAGGAGACCGCCCGCCGGCTCGGCGAGGCGGGGATCGGTCGCGACGACCCTGTGGTGATCTACGGCGATCCATCCAAGGGCGTCGAGGACGGGCGGCTCGCGTGGGCCTTCCACTGCGCCGGCAAGACCGACGTCCGCGTGCTGGCGGGGGGACTCCCCCGGTGGACCGCCGACGGGGGACCGGTGGAGAGGGGCCCGGGCCGCGCCCTCGCGCCCCGCCCCTTCGCTCCCGGGGAGGTGCCCCGGGTCGCGGTCTTCAAGGAGGAGGTGCTGCGGGCCGTGCGGACCGGCGACGCCCAGGTCGTCGACTGCCGGAGTACCGCCGAGTTCGAGGGGAGGGCGCCCCTGACGGCCCGGCGCCGCGGCAGGATCCCCGGCGCCCGGCACCTGCCCCACGCCTCCCTGCTCCGGCGCGACGGTGCGCCCCTGGCGCCCGAGGAGGTGCGGGACCTCGCCGGCCGCCTCGGGATCACCCCCGACCGCCCCGTGTACTGCTACTGCGGCATCGGCGCCCGCAGCGCCCAGGCCTGGCTCGTCCTGCGCGCCGCGGGCTACGACGTCCGGAACTACGACGGGTCGTGGAACGAGTGGTCGGCCGATCTGGACCTTCCCATCGAGGTCCCCTGAAGCGTCCGGAAGGAGACGTCCCCGATGTCCATCGAGGTCCGCGACCCGATCCACGGCAGCATCGCCGTCGACGACGCCGAGGTCGTGGTCATGGACCACCCCCTCTTCCAGAGACTCCGCCGGATCCGCCAGCTCGGCTTCGGGGAGCTGGCCTACCCGGGGGCCACCCACACCCGCTACCTCCACTCCCTGGGAGCGATGGAGCTGGCCGGACAGGCCTTCGACGCCCTCTTCTCCGGCCACTCCCTGGGAGGGCCGGAGCGACGGGCGGCGCTACGCTCCTGCCTGCGGATGGCGGCGCTGCTCCACGACGTCGGCCACGCCCCCATGAGCCACGCCAGCGAGTTCGCCATGCCTCCGGCGGCGCGGCTGGAGATCCCCCACGTCCAGGTCCGCCCCGGCCGGCGCGCCACCCACGAGGACTACACCCTCAAGATCCTGCTGGACAGCCCGCTGACCTCGGCCATCGAGGCGAGCGGCCGCTTCACCGCCCGCTCGGTCGCCTCCCTCATCGAACGCTCGATGGAGCCCGGGGACGACCTCTTCGTCGTGGAAGGCGTCGACCACCGCCCCTTGCTGTCCCAGCTCGTGTCCAGCGAGCTGGACATGGACCGGATGGACTACCTGACCCGGGACTCCTACTTCACTGGCGTCCAATACGGGAGCTTCGACCTCCGCTGGCTGGTGACCCACCTGCGCCGGCACGTGGTGGACGACCGCGCCCACCTCGCCCTGTCCCAGAAGGCGGTCTACACCTTCGACCACTTCCTCATCGCCCGCTACCACATGTTCATCCTCGTGTACTTCCACTACCGATGCGTCGCCTTCGAGGAGATGCTGCGGCGCTACCTCACCGACGAGGGGTGCGAGTACACCATCCCCGCGGACGTGGAGGCCTACGGGGACTGCGACGACCTGGAGCTGATGGGAGCGCTCCGGGCCTCCCGCTCCGACTGGGCGCGGAGGATCGTGAACCACGACGAGTACAAGCTGCTCACCGAGCAGCACGGACGGCCCGAGGACCTGGCCATCGCCCCCCTCACGGAGAGGCTCCGCGCCGCCGGCGTGCCGCTCATCGAGGCGACCTCCTCGTCGGTGCTGAGCAAGTACTTCGACCCCAAGGGCCGGGGCGGTGACGCCGCTCCCGCCCCGATCTTCGTCTTCGAGACCCCGGTGCGGGGCGGGCCGGAGCGCGCCGTGCCCCTGGAACTCAGCACCGACCTCTTTGAGCGGTACTCGGGGAAGCGCCAGCTCGCACGGATCTACGTGCCCCGGGAGCACCTGCACCGCGCCCGCGCGCTGCTGCTGGACCCCACGGGCTGATCCCCACCCGCGGCCAGGGACCGGGCGGGCCCTCAGGCCCCGCGCCGACGGCCCTTCGCCATCCTCCGGATCACCGCGTCCGCGTACTCCTCCGTGGTCGCGGACCCGCCGAGATCGGGGGTGACGGTGCGGCCCTCCGCCAGGACCGCCCGCACCGCCCCGTCGAGGCGTCGGGCGGCGGCGCCCTGGCGAAGGTGGGCCAGCATCATCGAGGCCGCCAGCATCAGCGCCGTGGGGTTGGCGATCCCCCGCCCCGCGATGTCCGGAGCGGTGCCGTGCACCGCCTCGAAGAGGGCGCCCCTCTCCCCGATGTTCGCCCCCGGAGCCAGACCCAGGCCCCCCACCAGTCCCGCGGCGAGGTCGCTGACGATGTCGCCGAAGAGGTTGGTGGTCACCACCACGTCGAACTGCCCCGGCCGCATCACCATGTTCATGCATGCGGCGTCGATGATCATGTCCCGGAACTCGATCTCGGGGTGGCGGGCCGCCACCTCGCGTCCCACCTCCAGGAAGAGGCCCGAGGTCTTCTTGAGGATGTTGGCCTTGTGGAGCAGGGTGACCCGCTTCCGGGAATGCCGGCGGGCGTAGGCGAAGGCGTAGCGGAGCACCCGCTCGGAGCCCGCCCGGGTCACGATCATCACCGCCTCCGCCGCCGACCGGCGCAGGTCGACGTAGTGCTCGATCCCGGCGTACAGGTCCTCGGTGTTCTCCCGCACGATCACCATGTCCACGCCACCGACGGGGGCGGGGACCCCGGCGAAGGAGCGGGCGGGGCGCACGTTGGCGTAGAGCTCCAGCTCCTGGCGGAGGGTGACGTTCACGCTCCGCCAGCCCCCGCCCACCGGGGTGGTGAGGGGGCCCTTCAGGGCCGCGGGGAGCTGCCGGAGGCGGGCCAGCGTCTCCACGGGGAGGGGATCCCCCCTCTTCTCCGCCGCCTCGGCGCCAGCCAGGAGGGGCTCCCAGCGCAGGTGTGCCCCCGCGGCCTCGACGGCCCGGACGGTGGCCTGGGCGATCTCCGGGCCGACCCCGTCGCCGCGGATCAGGCCGACGACGGGCAGGGGCTTCTCGGCGCGGCTCACGCTCGGGGACACGCTCTACCCCTGCGTCAGCCGACGTCCGGGGGCAAGGTGTGGAGCAGGCGGCGCAACGCCCGGACCAGGGGCACCAGCGACGCCTGCCCCGCCATCTCGAACGCCCCCCGCACCACCCGGGCCCGCAGCGCCGTCCGCAGGCCGGCCCGCCCGCCCCCCGCGGTCCCGCCCGCGAGGGCAGAGGGCAGCTCGACGTCGGCAGGGTCGCTCACGGTCCGGAGCGCGGCGACGGGCACTCCCCGGGCGCGGCAGGCGCGGGCGACCTCCCAGCCCTCCATCTCGCAGGCCCAGGCGCCGAGGCGGCGATGGAGGTCCGACTTGTCCCCCACGCCCGCGACGAAGACCGGGACCGTCACCAGGTCCGCCACTCGGGCTCCCAGCGGCAGGGTGACCTGGCGCACCCAGGCCCCCAGCACCCCGTCGTCGGCGTCCAGGGCCTCGCCCCCCCGGGCGTCCAGGAACCGGCGCGCCACCACCAGCGACCCGAGCCCGAGTCCCGTGTGCAACCCTCCGGCCCAGCCCACGTTGAGCACGCCTCCGACGTCGTGGGACGCCAGCGCCTCCCCCACGGCGCGGGACGCCGCCTCCGGTCCCGGACCGGTCCGCAGGACGCCCACCTCGGGCTTGGGGAGCCGGGCGAACCAGCGCACCTCCCCCTCCGGCAGGGAGAGGAGCGGCGTCCGGAGCGCGAGCCCGACCGCCCGGACCTCCGCCGGGACGGCGGCGATCACCAGAAGCCTCATGACCAGCCCCCTCGCCCGCGTCCGACCCCCATGCCCCGCCCCGCGTCCACGCTCAGCGCCCGAACAGGGCGGGCACCTGCCGCAGTCGGTTGCCGCCGTCGATGACGAGGTCCGCGCCGGTGACGAAGGCCGCCGCGGGTGAGGCCAGGAAGAGCACGGCGCCCACCACGTCGTCGGCGGTCGCCATCCGCCCCCCGAGGGGCGTGGCCCGGGCGACGGCGGCGGCGGCGGAGTCCTCGGGCCAGAGGCGGGCGTTGGCGGCGTCCGTGGCCACCGGCCCCGGCGACACGGTGTTCACGGTGATCCCCGCGGGCCCGAGCTCCACCGCCAAGGACTCGGTCAGGGAGAGGATCCCCGCCTTCCCCGCGCCGGAGTGGGCCATCAGGGGCGAGCCCCCCTGGGCGTTGGTGGCGGCGATGGACACGATCCGGCCCCGCCCCCTCTCCACCATCAGGGGCGCCAGGGAGCGGCAGCAGTGGAAGGTGCCGTGGAGCAGGGTGTCCACCACGGCCCGGAACCCGTTGGGAGTCATGGCCAGGGCGGGGCACACGAAGTTCGCCCCGTGGGACAGGACCAGCACGTCGAGTCCCGGACAGGACTGGCGGATCCGGGCGGCGAGGGCGTCCGCGGCGGCGGGATCCCGCACGTCGGTGGGCACTCCAAGAGCATCTATGCCTTGATCCACCAGGGATGCGACCGCGCGATCCAGGGAGTCGGCCTTCCGGGAGGCCAGGACCAGCCGTGCCCCCAGCCGCCCGAACGCCTCGGCGATCCGGAAGCCGATGCCGGTGGCGCCGCCGGTGATGGCCACCACCTGTCCGGAGAAGAGATCGGGGGCGAAGGTCACGTCACCTCCACGAACGGCTCGGGGCCGGAACGGGGTCCCCGAGCATAGAGCAACGACCGCCCCCGCGCGACCCGGTCCCCGCGGCGACTCGAGGGGTCACTCCACCGGCACCGCGACCGCCAGGGAACGTGCCGTCCCGACGGGGAGGAGCTCCACCGGGGGACCGAAGATGGGGGTGCCGTCCCCGCCCAACAGGGCCACCACCGGGTCCACGCCCTCTCCGGTGAACCAGCCTGCGAGGGCTTCGGGGAGGCCGTCCCCGTCCCAGTCGTGGAGTCGGGCGGCACCGGCGCAGCAGGGATGGGGCCCTTCGACCTCCGGGGCGACGTCGAACGACGGGACCGGGGCCTCCAAGCCCCCCGGGGCGCCCCGGAGGAGCCATGACTCCCCCGCGTCCGCGGTGGGACCCAGACCGGCCCACAGGTCCACCCAGCCGTCGCCGTCCACGTCCCCCAGGTCCGCCGCTCCGGGCCAGCCCGGCAGTCCTCCCGCCCGGGCGGCCGCGCCGAAGGTGCCGTCCCCGAGGCCCGGGAGGACCTGGGCCTCGCCGGTCCCGTCCCCGGCGGCGGCGACCACCACGAGGTCGGGGGCGCCGTCGCCGGTGAGGTCGGCAGCGCGGGGGACGGCGACGGGATCGGGCCCACCCCAGGGGTCCGCGAGGCCGGCCACGTCGAAGGTCCCCGCCACCGGGATCAGGCCTCCGTCCGCCTGGCCGTAGGCGGTGTGGCCGAGGCCGCCCGAGTCCCAGCCGAAGAGGTCGGCGCGACCGTCGCCGTCCAGGTCGCCGGCGCCGGCGACGGGGAAGGGGAGGGGAGGTTGCTCGGAGCCGTGCCAGCCGCCGTCACAGCCCCGGGCGTACCGCAGGACCCGCCCCGCGGACGTGGTCGCCCACGCCTCCAGGGACAGGTCCCCGTCGGCGTCGGCGACGACGATCCCGGCGAAGGGGTCGTCGGGGACGCCGCCGAGGACCACGGGCTCGCCGAAGCCCCCGCCGCCGAGCGCCTCCCGGAGCTCCACCGCGGAGCCTCCCTCCCCGGGCTGCGCGAAGAAGGGGACCGTCCACGACGACACGTCGCAGGGCTGGACCGCGAGCTGGACCCGGAGGATGGGCCCCCCGGGATCGTCCGTGCCCACGAGGAGGGTCCCGGAGTCGGGCAGGAGGTCCGTGGGGCCGTAGCGCACGGACACCCGGGCCTCGCCCCCCGGCTCCAGGCTCGCCGGAGGCTGGGGATCGGCCTCCACTCCGAAGTCGGCGCTGGACTCCGGGTCGAGGACCGCCGAGAGCAGCGTCAGGTCGGCGTCCCCGACGTTCCACACCCGCGCCACCAGGGTCGAGCTCCTCCCCGGCGGGAGCCAGGCGAAGAGGAGCCGGTCGGCGTCCACCTCCGCCCGGGGGCCGCCAGGGACGGCGCCGGAGTCGTCGTCTCCGATGGAGTCGTCGTCTCCGGAGGAGTCGTCGTCTCCGGTGGAGTCGTCGTCTCCGGGGTGACGTCCCACGTCGTAGTCCTGGCAGGCGGCGAGGGCCGCCAGCACCGCCGCCCACCGGGGAGGGGGCCATCGTCCGGCCATCGGTCCCAAGGACACCTCGGATCGCGGCCGCCGCGTGGACCGGGCCCCGGGCCGGGCGGCGGACGCCGCCACTCTAGCACCGGATCCGCCCGGGCCCACCGTCCCGGAGGGGCGTGCGCCCCCGCGCTCCGCTTGACTCCCACCCCCCGGGCGGTATGATCCCCGGGACCCGCGCGCCCGACGTGCGGAATTCTTGAGTGATTCCATGCAGATCGCCAGCTCCCCGGGGACTGGCGGGCGAGGAGGACGTCGTCGTGGCGGAGCGCGTGATCGGCGTGATCGGCGGGTCGGGTCTCTACGAGGTCCAGGAGCTCACCCACGTGGAGGAGGTCCGGGTGGAGACCCCCTTCGGCGATCCCTCGGACCTGCTGGTCACCGGGCGGATCGGCGACGCGAAGATGGTCTTCCTGCCCCGCCACGGACGGGGCCACCGCCTGAACCCCTCCGAGGTCCCCTACCGGGCCAACATCTGGGCCATGAAGTCCCTGGGGGTGCAGTGGATCGTCAGCCTGTCGGCGGTGGGTTCCCTGAAGGAGGAGATCCACCCCGGGCACGTCGTCCTCGTCGACCAGTTCGTGGACCGCACCAAGGGGATCCGGCCCTCGACCTTCTTCGAAGGGGGGATCGTGGCCCACGTCGCCTTCGGCGATCCCGTCAGCCGCGTGCTGCGGGGCGTGCTCCTGGAGGCGGCGCGGGAGGTGGGGGCCACCGTGCACGACGGCGGCGCCTACGTCTGCATGGAGGGGCCGGCCTTCTCGACCCAGGCCGAGAGTCACCTGTACCGCTCCTGGGGCGCGAG
>JAKLKC010000008.1 GCA_023150875.1 Myxococcota bacterium
GCAGTCCACGTGGGCGTAGTGCCGCTGCGACGACTCGTACTCCACGTGCGCCGTCGCGATCGTGATCCCCCGGGCCCGCTCCTCGGGGGCCTTGTCGATCTGGTCGAACGCCGTGAACTTCGCCCACCCCTTCGTCGCGAGCACCTTCGTGATCGCCGCCGTCAGGGTCGTCTTGCCGTGGTCCACGTGGCCGATCGTTCCCACGTTCACGTGCGGCTTGGTGCGGACGAACTTCTCCTTGCCCATTCGAAGATCCTCCCGAGGGAGCTCGGCCGGCAGGCGGGACGGAGCCGCCGGTGCTGCATTGGGGACCGAGAGCCCGGTGTCCCCCTCGCGAGGGACCGGGCGGTCGGTCGGGTGTTCTGGATGGAGCCCATGACCGGACTTGAACCGGTGACCTCCTCCTTACCAAGGAGGTGCTCTGCCGACTGAGCTACATGGGCTCGGTTGAAGCGCGCCCAGGCGCGCATCGCCGACCCGTCCGGCCCTCGCTCCTTGCGGGGCCTTGGGTTCGGCGATCTCTGCTGGAGCGGGAAACGGGATTCGAACCCGCGACCCTCAGCTTGGAAGGCTGATGCTCTACCATCTGAGCTATTCCCGCCCGATCGCCTCCCTCCGAGGGACCCCGGGGGCCCGGCGGATTCGATGATGATGGTGCAGGGGGTAGGATTCGAACCTACGTAGGCGTCCGCCGGCGGATTTACAGTCCGCTCCCTTTGGCCACTCGGGCACCCCTGCAGGTGGTCCGTCGCCTCTGCGTCCGCTCGCCGGCCTTCGGCGCCCGCGGATTCGATTGAACTCCTTGCTGGAGCTGGCGGTGGGGCTCGAACCCGCAACCTGCTGATTACAAATCAGCCGCTCTGCCAGTTGAGCTACGCCAGCCAGGCATCGCTTCCGTCACTCCCGTCCGCGCGACTGGCTCCGAGACGCACGGGAGCCCCCCCCAGGCGGAAGGTCGGTGCATTATGATGGGGGTCACCGGGCCTGTCAAGGCAGGATCGGCGGCATGGCGGGCTTTTTTTCCAGGGCTCGGCTGCGCCGGGGTGGAGCGGGCGGGGGGGCGGGCTCACCTGCCCCCCGTCCCGGGGGCCGGAGCCACCCGCGGCGGGGCTAGAGCGACCTGGAGGTCCTGGATCTCGATGAGGTCCAGGCGGATGTCGTTGCGCCAGAACTCCCAGTGAAACGGGAGCACGAGGGAGGGGGCGACGGCGCGGTAGTCGCCGAAGCGGTAGGTGATCCGCCCCGCGGCGGACTCGAACGTGGCCTCCAGGAGACGCCAGTCCTGGGTGTCCAGGAGCATCCGCAGGCGTTCGACGCCGTCCTCCTCGGCGGCAAGCACGACGGCCTTGCGGGCGTTCACCGTCTCCAGGCCCACGATCCGCAGGGCATCGAGGATCTCCCCATCGGCGACGCGGCCCTGGGAGGGCCCCATCTCGAGGGGGATGTGAAAGAGCTTCTCGGGGGCGTACTGGGCGAGGTGGCGACGGGCCTGGTCCGGCGGGAGCGCCTGCCGGGCGCCGTCGACCTCGATCCACGCCTGGTCCGCGGCGATCGTCGTGAGGCTCCCCTTGCCCTCGCCCTCGAGGATCCCCACCTCCAGGGAGAGGACACCGTCGGCCTCGCGCCGGTAGCGGTGGGCGGCGACGACCTTCTGCTCCGCGTAGCTCTGCCTCGCCTCGCGCCGGTACCGGAAGTCCACGGTGGACACCCGCTCCCAGGCCACGCGTCCCCCGTCCCGGCCTCCCAGCGCCGCCACCGCCCGCGTGATGATCTCCTGGACCCCCGCCTTCTTGATCTCTTCGAGTTCCGCGGCGTCGGCGGCGACCGAGGGCGCCTCTCCGCCGGTGCCCCGGGCGGCGCGGACGGGATCCGCGGGGACGAGGAGGCCAGCGGCCAGCGCCAGGAAGGCGGCGGCCAGGACACCCCCGCGGGGGAGGACGGAGCTGCGTGCTAGCATGGGCGCTCCACGATGGACGGGCCGATCTCTACCCCCCGGGGCCGCGCACCGCAAGGTCGGCCGGGGAGCGAGACCGGGAGACTGGGGCATGGCGGGTCTGGGCGAGGCGGAGCTGGCGTGGCTCGTCGAGGAACTGTCGGCCCTGGTCGGGGGACTGCTCCAGGACGTGCGGCAGCCCGACGGGCGCACTCTGGTGCTCACGTTACGCCTGGCGGGTGCGACGCGCCATCTGCTGGTCCATGCGGGACCCCTGGGCCGCCTGCACGCGGTGCGGCTGCCTCCACCGAACCCCCGGAGCCCCCTTCCCTTCCAAAACCTCGCCCGGGCACGCCTCCGCGGGAGGCTGATCGAGTTGGTGCAGGTCCCGGGGGAGCGCATCGTGCACCTCGCCTTCGGGCCGTCCGGTGGACCGCCCGAGCATCGCGTCGTGGCGGAGCTGACGGGCCCGTCCAGCGATCTATTCCTCGTGGACTCCGGCGGCGTCGTCCTGGGGACCCTCGGGAACCGTGGCGGAGGCGGGGGGCGTCCCCGAGCGGGGGAGGTCTACTTCCCGCCCCCACCGCCTCCCCGGGGGCCGCCGGCGGGGGCGGTCCGCTTCGTCGCCGCCACCGGAGGGGACCTGCCCCGGTCGCAGGCGGTGGAGACCTGGTTCGAGGAGAGGGAGGCGGCGGCGCGGGAGGCGGACCTGCGGGCGCGGGTGGAGCGCGCCCAGCGGTCCGCCTCCCGGCGGCTCGCGCGAAAGGAAGAGCGCCAGGAGGTCGAGGCGGCGCGGGGAGCGGAGGCGGAGGAGTGGAGGCGGAGGGGGGACTTGCTGGTGACCGCGATGGGATCGATCCGGAGGGGGATGAAGGCGGTGTCGGTCACGGACTGGACCCTCGACGAGCCGACGGCGGCGGTGGTGCCCCTGGCCCCAGAGCTGGACGCCCGCGGGAACGTCGATCGGTGCTTCCGGATGGCGAGGAGGATGCGGGACGGCGCGACGCGCGCGGCGGAGGAGCTCGGGCGGACGCGGGCCGAGACCGCCCTGGTGGCGGGGATGCGGGCTCGCGCCGACGAGGCCCGGGGGCCGGAGGAGCTGCAGGCGATCTGGGAGGCGCTGCCCCCGGCCTGGCGCCGAGGGGGCACGGGGCCCGGGCCCCGCCCTCGCGGGAAGAGCGCCCCGCGGCAGCCCTACCACGCGTACCGGGCCCCCGGCGGCGAGCGGGTGCTGGCGGGGCGGTCGGCGTCCGACAACGACGCCCTCACCTTCGGGATCGCCCGGGGCAAGGACCTCTGGCTGCACGCCAGGGGGCGCGCGGGGGCCCATGTGGTCGTTCCCACCCGGGGACGGCAGCCCTCTGGGGAGGCGGTGCGGCTGGCCGCGCAACTCGCCCTGAAGCTCGCGCGACTGCCCGAGGGGGAGCGGTGGGAGGTGGCGACCACCGAGGTCCGCCACGTCCGGAAGGTGGGGGGCGCGCCCGGGAAGGTCACGTACACCCAGGAGCGGGTGGTCGTGTCCGCGTGGAGGGCGGAGGATCTGGCTCGGCTGGTCCCGGAGGAGGAGTGATCGCCGCCCTCCCCGAGGGGGAGCATCAGGGATCGATCAGCCGCCGAATGCAGAGGTCGTAGGGGCCGGTGGACGCGGCCGCGTCGCCGACCACGACGACGTACTCGCGGCCTCCTCCGGGCAGGGTCGGCATGAGCAGGGCCTGCTCTTCGGCCCCGCTTCCGCGTCCGCCCACGTTGTAGCGGGCGCTGAAGGAGACGAACTCGTTCTCGGGGAGTTCGTTGCTGTCGGTGTCGATGTAGGCGGTGCCGTAGGGGTAGTACCCTGACGGCATCCCGGCGTAGACCGAGGGGTCGAGGCTCATTCGCGTCGCCTGCTGCACCCGGACCTGCTCGGCGAAGTTCAGGGGGGCGGGCTCGTCGACGTCCAGGACGCCGTCCTGGTCGAAGTCCTCGGAGCACGGCAGGGAGCCCGGCGTGCCGCTGGAGGGACCCGAGGCGTCGAAGCCGGAGGCGGGCGCGAGGGGATCGGAGATCAGGTCCATCTGCCCATGGACGTAAGTGAGGGTGGTGGCGGGGTACTGCTCCCACGGGGAGGAACAGGGCCACGTCTGGGCCTGGTGGTCGGGCACGTCCTCCGCCAGCGCGATGCCGAGCCAGGGATCCGCCAGGACCTCGTCTCCCGTCGCCCCACCCAGCCGCGTGTCCAGGTGGACCGCGAGGCGGTACGTGCCCGGGTCGGAGAGGCGGATCAGGTACCGGTCGGTGTCGACGACCTCGTCGGCGGGATCGGGATCGATGGCGGAGTCGTCGTCGTCGTCGTCGTCTCCGTCGGGTTCCTCTTCGCCCCCGTCGTCACCGACACTGATGGGCTGGCTCGCCTGGACGCGGCCGATGATGCAGATCTCGGAACCGTCGCCGGGGAGATCGGAGAGGGGCTGCGCGGCGGTGATGAGGCTGCCCTCCACCAGCTCCTGATCGAGGATGGGCATCGAGGGATCGACCTCGTCGGGGATACGGACCACGTAGCCCAGCAGGTCCCCATCGGACCCGATCTTGAGGGTGGTCTCCTCGCTGACGAGGTTCGACACCTCCACCACCGCGATCCCGTAGTCCGCGGCGACGACGGCGGTGAAGTCGGCGGTGGGGATGAACTTCAGCGGATCGACGTTCTCGGTCAGGACGCGACGACCGACGATCTCCTCCGCACCGTCAGGGGACGTGCCGCCGGAGTAGCTGTAGTTGACGCCCCGGACCTGGAACCCTGTCTGGTAGCCGTTGGCACCGTAGTAGGAGCCGGGACTCGCCGGGTAGGGCGCCACGTCCGGGGGGGACACCACCACGACGCCAGGGGAGCGGAAGTTGGGAATCGACGACTCGGCGACGAGCTGGGACCCGTCCTCGGCGAGGCGCCCCGAGACGGCGGTGGCGACCGCCCACTGGAGCACGGCGCAGCCCGCGGCGGTCTCGGCGCCGTCGCAGGAGCCGGATCCGCCGGTGGCCAGGCTCCCGATGGTGTCCAGGACGCCCGACGGCGGATCGGCGGCGTTGACGGCGTCCAGGAATGCCTGTCCGTACAGGTCATAGAAGTAACGCGCGAAGAGATAGGCTCCGCCCCGGTCCTGGACGTCGAGGCTCTCGCTGGCGGAGACGAGGGATGCGAGGTAGGTGGCGTCGAGGTACTTCCAGGCATCGGAGTACACGGTGGCGCCGAAACCGGTCAGGTCCGCGGCCAGCCACCCCAGGCCGTCGTCCAGCCAGCCGGGGAGGGCCTCCCCCGCCGGGGGGAGGTCGAACGTGGCGAGCTGATCGGAGATCCCGACGTGCGTCGCGTAGCTGATGAGCTTGTAGGTCGCCGAGGCGATCTGCCCCGCCAGGTCGTAGTTCAGGTAGCTGTCGAGCTCGACCGTGGCCTCCCGGTTCCAGAAGCCGCCCGGATCGGGGGCGAAGACGTAGACGATCTCCTGCTCGTTGGAGAGGGGGTTGTCCTCCTGGTCCGACTCCCAGAGGTCCACGGACGGTTCGGAGAAGCTGCGGACGAGGGTGTTGTCGTTGATCTCGGAGCTGTCGGTGGCGGTGTAGGTGTTCAGGGTGTTCGAGAGGAAGACGGTAACGCGGCAGTTCCCGTCGACGTCCGAGGGGGAGCCGAACCGCTCCTGGAGGTTCGGCAGGAGGTTGGTGGCGACGACGTCAGCGACCCCACGGAGGCCGCAGTTGCTGAAGCCCTGGGCACCCCGGAAGTCGATGCCGGACGCGGGGATCTCCGGCGTCGAGCAGTCGTCGTCGATGTCGATGGGGGTGAAGAGGTCGACGTAGATCGCGATCCCGTCGGCCAGCGCGCGCAGAACGCCGGGGTGCGTCTCGCGGGTGGTCTCGTCGAGGCCGCTCCGGATGGCGAAGTCTCGAGTCCGCTCGTCGACGTCGCCCTCGTCGAGATCGTCGATGCAGGAGGCGGGCGCGGCCGGCGCGGAACGGGCCCCGGGAGCGGGGAGCACCGCCGGAGCCGGCCGCCTCGTCCGCCGATGGACATCGCCTGCCGGTCGAGGCTCTCCGGACGCCTCGACCCGGGCGGCGGTGCCGGAGATCTCCTCGATGGAGACCAGGGCCTCGCTGGCGCCCTGGTTCACCAGCACCAGGAGGAACTGCATGCCGATGTTGCTGCCGATGGTGCCGTCGCTCAGGGGCACGATCGCGTCGCCGCCGGAGTCGAAGTGGATGGGCTCAAGGGAGCCGGGATCGGGGAGGGCGCCGGTGCCGCTGCCCACGCCGGGCTCGAAGGGGTAGCCCTGGCCGTCCTGGGGGAAGTAGCCCCAGTCGCCGTAGGTCTCGCCGTCGTGGCCGCGGCCCCTGAGCTCGATCACCCCCGAGGTCTGGGCGATGTCGCTGGCGAATGCCCAGGTCGCCACCGCCTCGCCGCCGGGCCGGTCGGCCAGCTCGGCGGGATCGATGGTGGGGGCCTGGGACGACGAGTAGTCCCCCGGGGTCAGGGTGAACTCGAAGAAGACGTCGACGGGGTCCCCGTCCGGGTCGTCGACGGTGTACGAGATCAGGAAGTCCCCGCCCTGGGGTGAGATCCCGACAATGCTGATGATCGGCGGCGCATTCCCGGGGGAGGTGTCGTCGTCGGGGAGGACGGTGTCGTCGTCCGAGACGTCGTCGTCGGTCCGGTCGCCGGTGGGGAAGTGGGCCTCGTCACCCTCGCACCCTCCGAACAGGAGCCCTGCTCCCGAGAAGGCCAGGGCTGCCAGCAGCGTGCGGTTCATGCGCGTGCCTCCATGTCGACGACCGGCGCTCCGGATCGCGCGACGACCCGCGCCACCTGGGTGCCGGCGATCCCCCGGGGGGGCAAGTGGGCTCTATTACTTCGTTTTTTCGCGGGTTTACGCTAGCACGCGCCGGCGGACGGTGTCAAGGACGGGGGCGCCGGGAGGGAAGCCACACGGCCGACCACGCTCGGGCCCACCCTGGCCCCCGCGGCTTGACGCGGCCACCGCGGGCGGACGACCATGCCGCCGGAGGCTCGGCCATTGCGACGACACCATCGCTCCGCTCCAGGCATCCTGCCCTGCCTGCTCGCCGCGGGCCTCTCCGCCGGCTGCGGCGAGCCGGACGCCGGCGCCGGCCCGGACGACGACGCGACCCCGACGGGAGACGACGACGCCGGGGACGACGACAGCGCCTGGTCCCCGGACCTCGCTTGTCCGGGGGATCCCAGCGGGATCTGCGCCCCGACGGGGGAAGCGGCGCTGCGGGCGGGGGCGGCGGCGACGGAGATCACCCCCCATCTCTGGGAGTCCTGGACGGACGCGGACGGGGACGGGTCCTACGCGCGGAGCGACGGTGACACCTTCCTCGACTGCGGCACCGACCGGATCTGTCCCGTGGCTTGCGCCTACGGGGACGGGACGTCGGTGACCTTCGAGCCCTCCCCCGCCTGGACCGGTCCCGACGCCGACGGGAGCGAGTGCAACCAGTCCTTCGAGGCGGTGTGGATCGCGGGGTTCGGCAACGGGCGCGCGATGAATGGGGTCCACGACGACCTCTGGGCGCGGGGGATCGTCCTGTCCCAGGGCGAGACCACCCTCGGGATCGTGTCCCTCGACCTCGTCGGCTACTTCTACAACGAGGTGCAGGAGGTCCGGGAGCGGGCGCGCACCGAGCTGGGGATCGACTCCGTCTTCGTCAGCTCCACCCACAACCACAACTCCCCGGACACCATGGGGATCTGGGGCCGTGCCATCACCGAGTCCGGGATCGACCCCGACTACATGGACCTGGTGCAGGACCGGATCCTCCAGGTGCTGGCCGACGCCCAGGCCGGCCTGCGGCCGGTGGAGGTGACCTTCGCCGCCCGCGTCATCGAGGACGACGAGGTGTTCGGCAAGGGGATCAACAACTTCAACATCGACAGCCGGGACCCCTCGGTGGTGGACAAGACCGTCCGGGCGCTCCGGTTCGCGGACGCCGGGTCGGGCGACACCGTCGCCACCTTGGTCAACTGGTCGAACCATCCCGAGGCGCTGGGCTCGGAGAACCTGCTGCTGACCAGCGACTTCTCGGACTCCCTCCGCCGCACCGTCGAGGAGGGGGTGGACACCCCCGAGGGGCGGGTGGAGGGCGTCGGGGGGGTGGCGGTCTTCGTCAACGGCATGGTGGGCGGCCTCATGACCCCCCTCCACTGCGACACCAGCACCCTGTTCGGCGAAGTGTATTCCGAGCACTCCTTCGAGAAGTCCGACGCCATCGGCGAGTTCATCGGCTGGTACGCCCTCCAGGCCCTCGCGGGGGAGCAGGCCCGGCACGAGGCCGCTCCCCCTCTGGCGTTCCGGACGAGCACCCTCTACCTGCCGGTGGAGAACTGGACGTACCAGCTCGCGTTCAACGCCGGCCTCTTCGACCGGCCCGCCTACGACTTCGACCCGGACCGCCCCGTGGGAGACGACAACATGGGCAACCTCCTGACGGAGGTGAGCTACCTGGAGATCGGCCCGGCCCGGGTGCTGGGGATCCCCGGGGAGCTGCTGCCGGAGTTCTTCCTGGGCGGGTACGACGGTTCGCTGACCGGCCCCCTGGCGGACCTGGTGTCGGCGGACAACCCGAACCCGCCCCCCCTCGATCGGGCTCCCCCACCGCCCTATCTCGCCGACCTCATGGGTGGCGACTTCCCCATGGTCTTCGGGCTCGCCAACGACGAGATCGGGTACATCATCCCCGAGTTCCAGTACGAGCTCGGGAACCCGCCCTACGTCTCCCAGGCGGACGGAGACCACTACGAGGAGACCAACTCCGTCGGCCCATCCGCCGCCCCGGCCCTCATCTCCGCGGCGGAGCGCTTGATCACCTGGACGCCCTGACCGCGGGGACGGCCCGGCCGAGCCCCCCACGAGGAGCGGATGCCCATCGATCTCAGCGTCGTGATGTTCGCCTACAACGAGGAGGAGAACGTCGGGCCGGTGATGCTGGAGACGCTGGACTTCCTGCGCCGCGCCACCGACGCCTACGAGCTGATCCTCGTGGACGACGGCTCCACCGACGGCACGAGGCAGGCGGCGCTGAAGGTCGCCGACGACGATCCGGAGCGGGTCTTCGTGCTCTCCCACGCCCGGAACCGGGGGATCGGGGGAGCCCTGAAGACGGGCTTCGCTGCGGCGAACCGGGACCTGGTGACCCTCCTGCCCGCGGACGGGCAGATCGACCCCGAGGAACTGGCGAAGTTCTTCGAGCCCATCGGGCGGGCCGACCTGGTGGTGTGCCACTACCCCAACCGGTTCAAGACCGCCGACAACACGCTGCGCCTGGTGCTCTCCCGGGGGCTGCGCGCGCTGACCTGGGCCCTGACCGGCGTGTCGACGAAGCTCGACGGGGCCTACATGATCCGGCGCGAGGTGCTCCTGTCCCTCCCCCTCCGGTCGGACAGCTTCTTCTTGAACCTGGAGGTGCCCATCCGCGCCATCCGGCGGGGCCTGCGCTACGAGGAGGTCACCCTGGAGGTCCGGCCGCGCCGGGCCGGGCAGTCGAAGGTGCTGAACGCCAGCCGGATCCGGCTGGTGGCCACGGAACTCGTGAGGCTGGGGATCGAGCTCCGTGCCGACGGGGGCCGCGGATGAAGGCAGGAGCCCCCGGCTTGACGCGCGCCGGGAGCGCGGGGGAGCATGACAGCCGGAGAGCGTCCCCCCCATGCACCATCGCGCCCTGCCCGTTACGTTCCTGATCGCCTGCGCCACCCTCTCCGCGGGGTCCGGGTGTCAAGGCGAGCCCGTGGACGACGACACCGTCCCGGCCGACGACGACTCCAGCCCCGCCGACGACGACACGGCGTGGAGACCCGAGCAGGTGTGCCCGGGGGATCCCGATTGCGCGTCCAGCGGGGACGGGACCCTGGAGGTGGGGGCGGCGGCCGTTCCCATCACCCCCGAGAGGTGGGAGGCGTGGACGGACGCCAACGGCAACTCCTCCTACGCCCCCACCGACGGCGATACCTGGTTCGATTGCGGGACCGACCGCCTCTGCCCGGCGACCTGCGCCTACGGCGACGGGACCTCGGTGACTTACGGAGAGTCCCCCGGCTACCCCGGGCCCGACGCCGACGGGAGCGAGTGCGACCAGTCCTTCCAGGCGGTGTGGCTCGCGGGCTTCCAGAACTCCCGGGCGATGAACGGAGTCCACGACGAGCTGTGGGCCCGGGCCATCGTGCTGCGCCAGGGGGACGTGACCCTGGGCCTGGTGTCCATGGACCTCATCGGGTACTTCTTCAATGAAATCGAGGAGATCCGTGAGCGGGCCCGGGACGGGCTCGGACTCGACAACGTCGTGGTCGCCTCCACCCACGTCCACGAGGGCCCGGACACCCTGGGGATCTGGGGGAGGAGCCAGGTGAGCACCGGGCTGAACCCCGACTACATGGCCCTCCTCCAGGACCGGATCCTTGAGGCCCTCGGGGACGCCCAGGCGACGATGGAGCCGGCCCGGGCGACATACGCCCACAAGGTCATCGAGGACGACGACGCGAACGGGAACGGGATCAACAACTTCAACTTCGACCTCCGGGACCCCGGGATCCACGACAAGAACGTGCGGGCGATCCGCTTCTCGACCCGGGACGGAGACGCCACCATCGCCACGCTGGTCAACTGGGCGAACCACCCCGAGACCCTGTCCGACGACAACGTGCTCGTCACCGCGGACTTCGTGGACCCCCTGAGGCGGGCCGTGGAGGAGGGTGTCGACACGCCCCAGGGCCGAGTGGAGGGGCTGGGGGGGATCGCCGTCTTCTTCAACGGCGCCCTGGGCGGGATGATGTCGCCCCTCGCGGCGCCAGCCAGCACCCTGTTCGGGGAGTCGGTGGAGGACGACTCCTACGCCAAGGCGGCGTCCATCGGGGAGTTCATCGGGTGGTACGTGCTGGAGGCCCTGGGGGAAGCCGGGGCGGAGGGGGACGACGCCCCCGCCCTGTCCTTCCGGCGCACGACGCTCAAGCTGCGGGTGGACAACGTGCTCTACGCCATCATGTTCCAGGCTGGGGTCTTCGACCGCCCGCTCTACGACTACGACGAGAGCCGGCCGGTGGGGGAGGACAACCTGGCCTACGTGCTCACCGAGGTGGGGCTCCTGCAGATCGGGGCGGCGTCGATCCTCACCATCCCGGGGGAGATGCTCCCCGAGTGGGCGGTGGGGGGCTACGACGAGTCCCTGACCGGCCCGCTGCGACCCTACTTCGAGAATCCCGACCACGCCCCCGACACGACCCAGGCCCCCGCCGGCCCCTACCTGTTCGACCTGATGCCGGGGGAACACCCCATGGTCTTCGGGCTGGCCCAGGACGAGCTGGGGTACCTCATCCCCCCGTGGCAGTACGTGCTGGACGAGGACAACCCCTACCTTGCCGAGGCCCCCGGGGACCACTACGAGGAGACCAACTCCCTGGGTCCGGACGCGGCGCAGGGCGTTGTGGACCAGGCCGTGGCGCTGCTGGACTGGCAGCCCTGAGGGGGGAGCGGGATCAGGACGGGGGTCGCAGGTGGACCACCGTGGCGCCCCACCCGGCGCGGTCCGAGGCCAGCGAGAATCGCTCGACCTGGGGCAGGCGGCGCAGGACGGAGTGCACCTTCTCCCGGAGCTGCCCCGAGCCCTTGCCGTGGACGATGCGGACGGTGAACAGCCCCCGGGCGCGGCACTCCTCGATCCAGTCGGGGACGAGGTCCTTCACCTCCCCCGGGCGGAAGTGATGGAGGTCCAGGACGCCGTCGATGGGCAGCTCGAAGGGGGCGTCGGGGTCGAAGTCGTCGGTCACGGGGGGGGCGAGGGCGCCGCGGCGGCGGCCGGGGCCCCGGTGGGCTGCGCGGGGCGCGGATCCCCGGGGACGCCGAAGTGGCGCTCGGGATCCTCGATCATGGTCTTCAACGTGCGCGACATCACCGCCGCGTGCCAGCCGTCGATGAAGCGGTGGTCGAAGGTGGCGTGGACCCGCATCACCTTCCCCGGGACGACCCGCCCTCCGTCGACCACGGCCTCGTCCTTCACGGCGCCGACTGCCAGCACGATCGGCACGCGGGAGTAGGGCACCAGGGGGGCGTAGGCCATGTCGAGCCCCAGGGAGCCGATGTTGGTCACCATCACCGAGCCGAAGGGATCGCTCGGGATCCCCGCCCAGCGCAGGTCCAGGTTCAGCGTGACGGTGACGAAGCTCAGGAAGTCCAGGAACCAGTTGAGGAGCAGGTAGGGCACGGAGCGGAAGAGGCCTCGGCTCTTCTCCAGGGCGGGATCCTGCCTCTTGCGCACCACCGCGACCTTCTGCTCGACCTCGTCGCAGATCTCCACGAGGGACTTCCGCTCGACGTCGTAGATCGTGGCGCCGGAGAGGTCGATCTTGCCCTCCCCCTCGTCGGTCAGGACCACCTGGAGGAAGACGCCGATCCGGTCCCGCAGGTAGACGCGGTTCCAGCGGAGGACCGCGTTGGCCTCGGGCACCCGCTGGAGGGTGTGGGCGACGGCCTTGGCCACCATGTGGGTGACCGTCAGGCGCCGGCCCGTGCGGGCGCGGAACGCCTCGATGTAGGCGAGGGCCGGCTCCATGCGGAGTTCCACGCTGCCGTAGACCTGGGGGTCGAAAGCGGTGCGCCAGGTGCCGATGGCGATGCGGCGGAAGATCGAGGGGTCGCGCTGGGGCCGGAGGGAGAGGTTGGGCATGGGGCCGATGATAGCGCGTGAGACCGCCGGCGGGGTCGGCGGTACTCAGGCGGCGGTCAGGACCACGGCGGCGCTGTTCCCCTCGGGGGCGGAGGCGACGACGAGGACCGCGCGGCCGGCGAAGGGGGTGACGTCCCCCCGCGCGGGGGAGGAGAAGCCGGGGATGGGGTCCCGGAGGCCGACGGTGGGGGGGAGCGCGCCGCGGTCCAGGATCTCGACCGCGGCGGCGAGGGAGAAGCCGCCGTGGGCCGCCTCGGCGAAGCCCAGGACCGGGGTGACGGTGACCACCGGCGTGCCGGCGAAGGAGGCCCCCAGGAGGGAGGACAGGGCGGCGGCCTCGGCGGCGTCCTGGGCGGGAAGGCCGGTCCCCGCGACCACCACGGCGTCGGGGCGCGCCACTCCGGCCTGGGCGAGGGCGGCCCGACCCGCCGCCACCATGGCATCGGGGGAGGAGGCGGGCCCCCGGGAGGAGGCCGGGACCGCGAACGCGGTCCCGTACCCCGAGAGCCACGCCCGGACCCGGGCCCCCCGAGAGGCGGCGCGGGCCGCGGACTGGAGGACCACGAACGCAGAGCCTTCGCCGGGCACGATCCCCGCGGCGGCGCGGTCGAAGGGCCGGGAGGCGACGGCCGGAGCGGTGCCGGAGGGGGCGAGCTGGCCGAGGTAGCCCCGCACGATGAGGGAGTGCTCGACGCAGGCGGACCCGGTGCCGCCGGCGATCATCTCGTCGGCCTGGCCCGTTCCGATGGCCGCGGCCGCGCGCCCCACCGCCTGGAGGGCCGCTTGGGAGCCTCCCATGAAGGTGTTGCAGGGCCCCTTGCACCGGACCTGGATGCCGCCGTGGGCCACGGGCATGTTGTTCATCAGCCTGAGGTACTCGAAGCCGGTGAACTTCCTCATGCCGTCCATGACCCGGGACTCGTCGATGACGTAGCGTCCGTCCGCCGAAGCGGTCCGGTCGCGCACGGCGTAGGCCATCTGGACGTACTTGTCCATCTCCGGCAGGTTCACGTAGCTGCCGACGAAGAGGCCGCGGCGCCGGGCCTCTTCGTCGGGGAGGTCGTCCACCTGGAGGTCCCCGTCCCGGGCGGCGGAGCCCAGCCCGAAGGTGGAGAGCCAGGTGTAGCGGGTCATCGTCGAGGGGCGGAGGGGGCGGGTGCCCGGAAGGTCCCGGAACCCCCTCTTGTCCGGCTCGGCGATCCCCCCGAAGCCCGGGGCCAGCCGGTCCAAGGGGGCGGCGAACGGGGCGAAGCGGGGGCGGCCGTCGCACAGCGCCTGCCAGAAGGCGTCCCGGCCCAGGCCGGCGGCGGAGAGCACGCCGACGCCGGTCACGGCGATGGGAGTGGAGTCGTCACGAACCACGGGCCTGCTCCTCGTAACGGCCGAGCACGACGGAGACGTTCTGGCCGCCGAAGCCGAAGGAGTTGTTGACCGCGATCCGGACGTCCACCCGCCTCTCGCCCTCGGGCACGTAGTCGAGGTCGCAGGCGGGGTCCGGGCAGGTCAGGTTGATGGTCGGGTGGACCCGGCCGGTCTCGATGCTCTTCACGCACACGATGGCCTCGGTGGAACCGGCGGCGTGGATGAGGTGGCCGAACATCGACTTCGAGGAGCTGACGGGGATGTCGTAGGCCCGCTGGCCGTACGCCTTCTTCATCGCCAGGGTCTCGGCGGCGTCGTTCATGGGGGTCGAGGTGCCGTGGGCGTTGACGTAGTCGACGTCCTCGGGGCCGATCCCGGCGTCGGTCAGGGCGCGGCTCATCGCCAGGGCCATGCCTTCCCCCTCGGGGTGGGGATCGGTCAGGCGGTAGGAGTCGGTGGCGAGGCCGGCCCCCAGGACCTCGGCGCGCACCCTGGCGCCCCGCGCCCGGGCGTGGTCCAGGGACTCGATGACCAGGACCCCGGCGCCCTCCCCCATCACGAACCCGTCCCTCTCGGCGTCGAATGGCCGGGACGCCCCCCTGGGGTCGTCGTTGCGGCGGGAAAGGGCCTGGAGCATGGCGAAACCGGGGATCATGGTGCGGGTGACGGGGCTGCCGGCGCCGCCCACCACCACGACGTCGGCGTCCCCGGCGCGGACGAGCTGCAGGGCGTCGGCGATGACGTGGGAACCCGAGGCGCAGGCGGAGGCGACGTTGTACACCCGCCCCGCGCCGGACATCACGGCGAGTACGGGGGCGGCGGTGTCGAGGTAGTAGTCGTCGAAGCCGAGGGCCTCGGGGGAGGACGCCAGCTCGGCGTAGAAGGGGGCGAGGTCCGAGGCGTAGGGATCGGCGGCGTCCCCCCACACCCGCAGGGACGGAGGACCGAAGAGCTTGAGGGAGGCGGAGCCGATGCCGGTGGCCAGGTAGACCGTCCGGCGCTCGGCGGCGGCGGGAACGGGGGAGAGGCCCGCGTCCGCCAGGGCCGCGCGGCCGGCGTGGACCACGAAGCCCAGGGAGCGGTTGGCGATCCGGTAGGGGCCGACCTCCCGCGGCACGTCCACGGAGTAGCGGACCTCGGCGGCGATCCGGGAGGGGTGGTCCACGGGATCGAAGTTGCGGATGGTGTCGATGGCGGACTCGCCGCGGCAGAGGGCGTCGAAGAGGGCGTCGACGTCGGGCGAGTGGGGGGCGACGACTCCCATTCCAGTGATCACGGCGCGTCTTCTGGGGGCCAAGGGTGCCTCCGGCGCCCCGGATCGCGCCGGACGGCGGGCGGTGGGGTCGCGGGTCGCAGAGCCGCGCGAAGATAGCAACGGGGGCAGCGCCGCGGCAAGGCGGACGGGACGAAGGGAGCCGGCCGGCGCAGTTCGCCTGCGGCGGGGGGGCGGAACCAGGAGAGGGGAGAGAAATGTAAAAGTGTTGGTGCCTGACACCCGGCCCCGACGGGGGGGCGAAACCAGGAGAGGGGAGGGAAATGTAAAAGTGTTGGTGCCTGACACCCGGTCCCCACCCGATCCACCCGGTCCTCCAGGAGAGAGGAGGGAAATGTAAAAGTGTTGGTGCCTGACACCCGGTCCTCCCGGTAGGATGCGGGGGCCGGCGGGGTCCTCGCCGGCACGCGCCTCCGCAGGAGGATCCTTGAGCCCCACCGCACGTCCGCCCGCTGCCCGCGCTCCGTCGGCCTCCGCTCGCCCTGCGGGGACCTCGGGCGAGCCCGATCCCCTCCCCCTGGCACCGTTGGGGACGCCCCAGCTCACCCTGAGGGCGATCCTCACCGGGATGGTGCTGGGGGGGGTGATGGCGCTGTCGAACCTCTACGTCGCGCTGAAGACGGGGTGGAGCTTCGGCGTGACGATCACCGCGGGCATCCTCGCCTTCGCCGTGTTCGCCTCGGCGCGGGCGGTGGCCCCGGGACTGGTCCGCAGGGAGTTCGGGATCCTCGAGAACAATGCCATGCAGTCCGTCGCGTCGGCCGCGGGCTACATGACGGGCGGCGGCACGGTGGCGGCGATCCCCGCCCTGATGATGCTGACGGGGGAGCCCATGCCCTGGTGGAAGATGATGCCCTGGGTGTCGCTGCTGGCGATGCTGGGGGTCGTCGTCGCCATCCCCATGAAGAGGCAGATGATCAACGTCGAGCGGCTGCGGTTCCCCTCGGGGATCGCCGCCGCCGAGACCCTCAAGAGCCTGCACGTCTCGGCGGCGGAGGGGCTCGACAAGGCGAGGGCCCTCGGGGTCGGCGGGCTCGTGGGCGCGGCGGTGGCCCTCGTCCGCGACGTGGTGCCCAAGGTGACGGGCCTCCACGTCCCCGACCGTTTCGGGCTCCCGTTCTCCATCCTGGGGAGGCCGGCCCTGGACTTCACGCTGGGCGTCGAGCTGGGCCTGATGCTCGTGGGCGCCGGAGCCATCATGGGGATCCGCGTGGCCTGGAGCCAGCTCGCGGGGGCGCTGCTGAACTTCGGGGTCCTCGCGCCGTGGATGCATCACCAGGGGGTGATCGAGAAGCTCGGCTACAAGGGGATCGTGGGCTGGAGCGTGTGGTTCGGCTCGGCGCTGCTGCTGACCTCGGGGCTTCTCTCCTTCGGCCTCAAGTGGAGGACGGTCACCCGCGCCATGGGATCGGTGGGGGCGGCCGTCAAGGGGGGCGCGGCCGGCCAGGCGCGGGACGTGGAGGTCCCCATGCGCTGGTTCGGGATCGGCTTCGCCATCCTCGCGCCGGTGGTGGTGTGGGCCCAGTGGTTCTTCTTCGGGATCACGCCGTGGCTCGGCGCCATCGCGGTCCTCATGTCCCTGTTCATCGCCATCGTCGCCGCCCGGTCGACGGGGGAGACCGACACGACGCCCACCGGCGCCCTGGGCAAGATCACCCAGCTCACCTACGGCGCCCTGGACCCCGGCAACGTGACGACCAACCTGATGACCGCCAACGTCACCGGCGGGGTGGCCATCCACTCCGCTGACCTCCTCACGGACCTCAAGAGCGGGTGGCTGCTGGGGGCCGATCCGCGGCAGCAGTTCTTCGCGCAGTTCTTCGGCGTGGCCGCGGGCACGATGTTCGTGGTGCCGGCCTACCGCGTGCTCGCCCCCACCGCCGCCTCCATCGGCACCGACGCCCTCCCCGCCCCGGGCGCCCAGACGTGGGGGGCGGTCGCCCAGGCCCTCGCCGAGGGGCTGGACTCGATCCACCCCACCGCCCGCGTGGCGATGCTGGTGGGCGGCCTGCTGGGGATCGCCATCGTGCTCCTGGAGGAGCGGTTCCCGCGGTACAAGCGCTTCATCCCCTCGGCCATGGGCCTCGGCCTGTCCTTCACCATGCCGGCCTGGAGCTCCATCGCCATCTTCCTCGGGGCCCTCGGGGCCTGGAGCCTCGCCCGGGCCCGCCCCGCCGTCGCCGACCGCTTCGTGATCCCGGTGAGCTCCGGCCTCATCGCCGGGGAGAGCCTGATGGGGATCGCGGTGGCGCTGCTCATGCTGGCCGGCGTGTTCTGACGGTTGCCTCGCCGCGCGGTGCCCGGTACCATCCGCTCCCTCGTCCCTCCGGCGCCCGGCCGCTCTCCCGCGGCCGCGGGGGGCGGCAGCGACCCTGCGGGTGGCGTCCCCGCGCCGGGGCGGGAGACGGGCTTGAGCACAGGGGACGTCTTCGAGAGGTGTCGTCTCTACACCGCGGTGGACGACGCCAAGGCGATGGGGCTCTACCCCTACTTCCACCCCATCGAGGAGACCGAGGGGACCGAGGTCGGGATCGGGGGCCGGCGTCTCCTGATGTTCGGATCGAACAACTACCTCGGGCTGACGGTGGACCCGAGGGTGAAGGAGGCGGCGGAGGCGGCGGTGAGGCGGTACGGCGCCTCCTGCTCGGGCTCCCGCTTCCTCAACGGCACCCTGAGGCTGCACCTGGAGCTCGAGGAGCGCCTCGCCGACTTCCTGAAGAAGGAGGCGGCATTGGTGTTCACCACCGGCTTCCAGGCCAACCTGGGGGTGACGGCGGGGCTGCTGCGGCGGGGCGACATCGCCATCATGGACGTGTCGAACCACGCCAGCCTCTACGACGGGGTGCGCCTGTCCTACGCGACCCTCAAGCGCTTCGACCACGGGGACGTGGCGGACCTGGACCGCGTGCTCGGCGCGTGCGAGCCGGGCAAGCCCAAGGTCGTCCTCGTCGACGGCCTCTACAGCATGGAGGGGGATCTCGCCCCCCTGCCGCAGATCGTCGCCCTCAAGGAGCGCTACGGCGCCCGCCTCGTCGTCGACGACGCCCACGGCGTGGGGGTGATGGGGGAGCACGGCCGGGGGACCGCGGAGCACTATGGCTGCGAGGACGGGGTGGACGTCATCACCGCCACGTTCTCGAAGAGCTTCGGCTCCCTCGGCGGCGTGGTGGCCGGCCCCCGGGAGGTGGTCCGCTTCGTCCAGCACCACGGGCGGGCCATGATCTTCGCCGCGAGCATGACCCCGGCGGCGGTGGCGGCCACCTTGAAGTCCCTGGAGATCGTCCAGGCCGAGCCCGACCGGAGGCGCCGGGTCCACGCCAACGCCGACTACCTCCGCCGCGCCCTGAGGGAGATGGGCTACCGCGTGGGCGAGGGTGGGACCCCGGTGATCCCCGTCTACATCGGCGACGACGTGCGGTGCCTCGCCTTCTGGCGCGGGCTGTTCGACAATGGCCTGTTCGCGAACGCGGTGCTCCCGCCCGCCGTCGCCCCAGGGGACGCGCTGATCCGGAACTCGTGCATGGCGACCCACGGGCGCGACCAGCTCGACCGCGCCCTGGAGATCTACCGGAAGGTGGGCCGCATGGCGGAGTTGATCCCATGACCTCCAGCCCCGGGACCCCGCCCTCCCTCCGCGCCCCGGCGACGGTGTCGCCGGTGAGGGTGGTCCCGGTCTCCATCGACGACCGCCGCGCCAAGGAGCGGTTCATCCGGTTCCCCTGGTCGATCTATCCCAAGGGATCCCCGTGGTGCCCTCCCCTGTTCATGGACCGGCGGGACTTCCTGAACCCGGCGAAGAACCCCTTCTTCGACCACGCCTGCGTCCAGCTCTTCCTGGCCGAGAGGGGGGGCGAGATCGTGGGCCGGATCGCCGCCTGCGAGGACCGCCGCGGCAACGCCCACTGGGGCTCCAAGGCCGTCAACTTCGGCTTCTTCGAGTGCGTCGACGACGACGCCGTCGCCGGGGAGCTGCTGGAGGCCGCCGCCGACTGGGGGCGCGCCCGGGGCTTGGACCGTATGGTGGGCCCCCTCTCGTTCAACACCAACCACGAGGCGGGTCTGCTGGTGGAGGGCTTCGACGAGCCTCCCGCCATCCAGATGCCCTACAACCCGCCGTACTACCGGGGGCTCCTGGAACGCCAGGGGTTCGAGAAGGAGATGGACCTCTACGCCTGGTGGCTCTCCGCGACCGCGGATCCCCCGCAGCTCCCCCGGCTCCAGCGCCTGGCCGAGAAGATCCGCGAGAAGGCGGGCATCGCCGTCCGCAACATCCGCCTCAAGGACTGGGACGCCGAGGTCCAGCGGGTCCAGGAGGTCTACAACGACGCCTGGGACCAGAACTGGAACTTCGTGCCGTTCACCGACGCGGAGTTCCGGCACACCGCCAAGGACCTCCGGATGGTGGTGAAGGAGGACCTGGCGTACATCGCCGAGCACCAGGGGCGCCCCGTGGCCTTTTCCCTCACCATCCTCGACGCCAACCAGGCGATCCGCCACGCCGACGGCCGCCTCTTCCCCTTCGGGATCCTCAGGCTGCTGTGGCACCTGCGTCGCATCGACCGCCTGCGGCTGATCGCCCTGGGGATCCGACACGGTTACCGCCGCCGGGGGATCGAGTCGGTCTTCTACCTGGAGACCTTCGCCGCCGCCCGCCGCCTGGGTTACAGGGGCGGAGAGATCGGCTGGACCCTGGAGAGCAACGACCTCATCAATCGGGCCATCGAGATGATGGGCGGCAGGAAGACCAAGACCTACCGCGCCTACGTCCGGCCGACGTGACCCGAAGATGGCCAAGGTCCTGGTCACCGGCGCCAACGGGTTCGTAGGGGGTCACCTTGCCGCGGAGCTCGTCTCCCGCGGGCATCGGGTGGCGGCGCTGGTGCGGCGGACCAGCGACGTCTCGGCCCTGGACGGGCTGGCCGTGGAGCTTCGCTCCGGCGACGTGTGCGATCCCGCGTCGCTGCGGGCGGCGATGGCGGGGATCGAACTCGTCTTCCACGTGGCGGGCCTGACCAAGGCCCGGGTGCCGGAGGACTTCGTCCGGGTCAACCGCGACGGCGCGCGGAACGTGGCCCGGGCGGCGGTGGAGGCCGGGGTGAGGCGGCTGGTCCACGTCAGCTCCATCGCCGCCGCGGGCCCCTCGGACGCCAACCGCCCCCGGACCGAGGCGGAGCCTGCTTCCCCGGTCAGCCTGTACGGGCTGAGCAAGAGGGCGGGGGAGCAGGAGGTCGAGGCCGTCGCCGCCGCGCTGGACGTGGTGATCGTCCGTCCCCCCATCGTCTACGGCCCCCGGGACCTCGACGTGCTGGAGGTCGTCCGGGCCGCCGCCCGCGGGCTCGTCGTCCAGCTCGGTCGAGCGCCCAAGCCCTACAGCGTGATCCACGTCCGAGACCTCGCCCGGGGACTGATCCTCGCCGCCGAGCGCGGCAGCCCGGTGGGGGACGGTCCACCGGGCCAGGGGATCTACTTCCTCACCGACGGCCGCCGGCATACGTGGGCCGAGCTGGGGCACGCGGCGGCCCGGGCCGTGGGGCGGCGGGCGAGGGTGATCGTGCTCCCCCTGGAGGTGGGGTGGCTGGCGGGGGTCCTCTCCGAGTGGCTGGGCCGGCTGCGGAACCGCGCGCCGATCCTCAACCGGGACAAGATCCGCGAGGCACGGCAGGCGGGCTGGTGGTTCTCCACCGAGCGGGCCCGCGCCGAGATCGGCTACGAGCCGACGATGACCCTCGACGCGGGCATGGCCGACGCCGTCGCCTGGGCCCGCGCCGCCGGGAAGCTCTGATGCCTCGGCACCTTCCCTTCCCAGACAGGGGCGGGGATCCGCGATGACGGCTCGGGACCTTCCGGGCGCGCATCCCTCCCGGCCCCTTCCGGCCCCGACCCGCGCCGGGGGGAGCGGCCGCGGGACCCGCCTCCGCGCCGCGAGCGCCGTCCTCGCCGGCTCGTTCCTCGTGGCGCTGGCGGCGCTGCTGGGGGGCCGCGGCTGGATCGAGGCGAGGGTGGCGCAGCGGGTGACGGCGGAGCTGGAGTCCCGTCTTCCCGGGCGGGCGCGGATCGAGGGTGTCCGGCTCGCGGGATGGAACCGGATCGATGTGTCCGGCTTCGTGTGGGAGCCGGGCCGCGGCCCGCTGGAACGGGTGGAGGTGGACGCGCTGTCGGTCCGGGCTTCCCCCTACGCCTGGCTCCGGGGCGAGCGGCGCCTCGCGGCCTTGGACGTGGTGGGGGGGCGGGTGCTCCTGGCGCCGGGGGAGCCTGGCGACGAGGCGCCGCCCGCGGCCGAGGCGGATCCCGCCGCGCCGGAGGGGGCGCCCGACGCCGCGGTGGCCCGGCTGCGCGCCCTCGTCGACCGGACGCGGACCCGCGTGCCGGCCTCGATCGCCAGGGCCCGGGGCGCCCTGGACACCGTCCTCCTCGCCGGAGCGCCGGCCGACTTCCGCGAGGTCTCCGTGGAGGGGCTGCCATGGGGCGTCGGGCTCTCCCACCTGGAGGGCCGGATCGCCGGCGGCGTGGGGAGGGGAGTGTCGGCCCAGATCGCGGGAAACCTCAGCGTTGGCGGACAGTTCCGCCTGGCGGCGGACCTGGAGCCCGGGAGGATCCCCCAGGTGCGCCTGGATGTGGAGGACCTCCAGATCGCCGACCTGGCGGGCGGAGACGCGCACATCACGGACTCCGCCCACGTCGAGGGGGGCGTGGTCTCGGGGGCCGTCGCCATCGAGGAGGCGCCATCCGGGGACGGACCCCTCCTCACGCTCCAGGTCCGGTTGGAGGAGGCGGTGCTGTGGGCCGACGCGCTGGGGGATCGGCCCTGGCGCCTCTCCCTGTCCCAGGACCTGCTGCTACAGCCCACGGGGGGAGGGATCGAGTTCCGGAAGTGGGCCTGGACCCTGGGGGGCGTGTCCGGCCGGGTGGAGGCGGACCTGGAGGCCCTGGACTCCGACCCCACCTTCCGGATCGTCGTCGTCCCCGAGGACATGGACCTGGGCGAGCTGGTCGCCGCCCTCCCGGACGGCACCCTTCCCGAGGAGTGGGGGCTTCGCCTCGCGGGTCCGCTCCCCCTGACCGCGTGGGTGGAAGGCCCCCTGGCCGACCGGGCGCGCTGGACCTTCGACTGGAAGGCGGACTGGTCGAAGGCGCGGCTGGTGAGCGATCCCGCCCGGGACCCCGTGCTCCGGGTGACGAGGCCCTTCGACTTCGTGTTCCAGCGCGCCTACCACGACCCCATCGTGCGGCACCTCGCCCCGGGAAACCCCCACTACGCCACCCTGGACGAGGTCAGCCACGCCGGCCGGATGGCCGTGGTGGCCGCCGAGGACGCGGCCTTCTTCGGACACTCCGGCTTCGACGCCGAGGGGATCCAGGCCGCCGTGCTGGAGAACCTCCAGGAGGGCGGCGAGGGGCGGGGCGGGTCCACCATCACCCAGCAGCTCGCCAAGAACCTCTTCCTGTCGGGGGACCGAACCGTGATCCGCAAGCTGCGGGAGGCCGTCCTCGCCGCCCGGATGGAGGAGGTCCTGAGCAAGCAGCGGATCCTCGAGCTCTACCTGGCGGTGGCGGAGTGGGGGCACGAGGTCTACGGGATCCGGGACGCGGCGCGCCACTACTTCGGCAAGGAGCCCGCCGAGCTCCGCGCGCGGGAGGCGGCCTACCTGGCGCTGATGCTGCCTTCGCCCAGGCGCTACCACGACTACTACCACGCCGTCGGGAAGGTGACCGAGCACCTCCAGGCCAGCGTCGACGGCATGGTGCGCCGCATGCACCGCCTGGGTTTCATCGACCAGGAGGCCTACGTGCGCGAGATGACGTGGGGGCTGGCCTTCGCCGGGTGCGACCGCTCGGGGCAGGCTCCCTTCGACGAGCCGCGCCCGAAGGGTCCGCCCCCCGAGGACCTGGCCCCCGACGGGGTGGAGGGAGATGAGCCCCTCACCTTCTGGGACCTGGAGCCCATGGAGGAGCCCGGGATGCCGCCGGCCCAGCGCGAGGGCCCCCCCGCGCCGCCTTGAGAGGGGGAGCCGCGGTGCCCGCCGTCCGGATCACCGCTCGGTCGGGCCCCCGGGGAGGAGGCGCCGGATCCGCTCCACCTGCTCGTCGATGGCCCCGATGCTCTCCCGGTCGTCCAGCTCCTCGGCGATCCGGCGCGCCGCCTCCAGGGTCGCGAGGGCCTCCCGGTGCCGGCCCGCGGCCACCAGCGGGATCGCCCGGTCGTAGGCGACGCGCCCCTCGCCCAGGCGGTCTCCCGCGGCGCGGAAGGCCGCCTCCGCCCGGTCGAACTCCTGGATCGCCGCCTCGATCTCCCCCAGCTCGCTCCGGGCGAGGGCCGACGCCGCCCGCACCCGGCCCTCGGCCTCGGGCCTGCCTTGCGCCACCGCCAGCGCCGCCTCCACCGCGGCGGCCAGCGAGGCCCGCTCGCCGAGCCTCCCCCGCGCGGGGATCGACTGGAGCAACGCCTCCAGGCGGTCGTCCTTCCTTCCCAGGGCTCCGTAGGCGTTGGCGGCCCGCAGCAGGTGGTCGTCGGCGAGGGCGTCGCGGCCCAGCCCGGCGTAGGCCATCCCGAGGTTGAAGTGGGTGTTGGCCAGCTCCTCGCCGGGTCCGGCCTCGGCGCGGACCCCCAGAGCTTCCCGCAGCCGGGGGACGGCACGGATCCACCGCCCGGCGTCCGCCAGGGCGACACCGGAGTCGTTCAAAGCCCTGCCCAGGTCAGGCCGCAGGTCCAGGGTACGGTAGAGCCGCGCGGCGCCGTCGTAGGCGGAGATCGCCGTCTCGGTGCGCTCCTGCCGCGCCAGGTACCAGCCGAGGGAGAGGCGACGGTCCCCCTCCAGGGCCAGCCGGGCGCGGGAGACGGGGTCCCGGGGCGGGCCTCCTTCCCCAGGATCGGGCGAGGTGGGCAGGGACATGAGCAGGCGGACCGCCGCCCCATCCCCCGCGGTCCGCGCGACGGCATCGGCCCCCCGGAGCCCGTAGTCCACCCGATCGGGCCAGCCCCGCCGGAGCTCCGCCCACAGGGCGGCGGCGGTCTCCGGCCGGCCGTCCGCCAGGACGTCGGCGGTCATGGCGGCCGACAGCAGCGCGCTCTCCCCCCGGGGGTGCATGCCCCGCGCCCGGTCCAGCTCCGCCTCGGCCCCCGCCGCACCCCCGAGGCGCAGGGCCATGGCGTGGAGGGCCCGGGGAGCGGGGTCCCGGGGCCAGCCCTCCACGAGGGGCGCGGCCACGGCCCGGGCCTCCTCCAAGCTCCCCCCGGCCAGGAGCAGGAGGCCTCCGGCGAGGCGGTCCAGGGGCGCCCCCCGCCACGGCTCCCGCCCCAGCACCCGCCGGGCCGCCGCCGCGCCGGGACCCAGGTCCTCGGCGGGGAGGTCCCGGAGCAGCGCCGCGGCGAGGCGACTCCAACCGTCGTCGGCCCCCACCGGCCCCGCGGCACGCCACCGGAGGCCCGGCGCCTCCCCGAAGGGAGAGGCGAGGGTGGCCGCCCCGGGGGCCCCGTCGCTCCCCATCGTCACCGCCAGCACGAAGGGGATCCGGAGGTCCCGAGCGCGGGGCAGCGACTCCGCCGCCGCGGCCGGGCCGGCGGCCCCGAGGGCACCCAGGAGCTCGGGAACGGCGTCGGTGGGGAAGATCCGGACGGGAAGACTGGCGAGGGCTCGGCGGGCGGCGGAGTCCGCGCCCTCCGGCGGGGAACCCTCGGGGGCCACCACCACCACCAGCACCCTCTCCCCGGACAGGGGCGCCAGGGGCAGCGCCGGATCGCCCGCCGTTCGCCGCTTCCCGCCGGCGCAGCCCCCGGCCCCGAGCAGCGAGGCCCCCAGGAGGGCCAGGCCGAGGTGGCGGCGGAAGCGGCGATGCATTACCCCTACCACTCCTTCCCGGCGGGACCCCGCCGCGACGGGCGGGATCCTCCCCGAGGTCACGGGATGAAGGTTAACCCAAGGGAGGGCGAGGCGGCGGCCGGTGCCTGGGGCGTCTACCTCCACGTCCCCTTCTGCCGCAAGCTCTGCCCCTACTGCGACTTCAACGTCCGGATCGGCCACGACGCGCTGATCCCGCGATACGTCGCGGCCCTGGCCGCCGAGGTACGCCTCAGGGCGGAGGCCATCGGCCCCGCGGTGGCGGCGTCGGTCTACCTGGGGGGAGGCACGCCGAGCCTCCTCTCCCCGGCCCAGGTGGCGGCCTTGCTGCGCGCCGTCGACGACGTCCTGCCCATCCGGGGCGGTGCCGAGGTCACGCTGGAGACCAATCCCGGCACCGTGGACCTCGCCACGCTGGCGGCCTTCCGGGCGGCGGGGGTCAACCGGCTCTCCCTCGGGGTCCAGAGCCTCGGGTGGGACGGCCTGCGCGCCCTGGGACGGGACCACGGGCCCGAGGAGGCGATCCGCGCCGTCCCGGACGCCCGCGCAGCCGGTTTCGACGACGTCGGCGTCGACCTCATCTTCGGCTGGCCGGGCCAGACGCTGGAGGCCTGGAGGGCCGACCTGGAAGGGGTCCTGTCCCTCGGCCCCGATCACCTCTCGCTCTACAACCTCACCGTCGAGGCCCGGACCGTCTTCGGCGCCCGGGCCCGCAAGGGGACGCTCGTGCTGCCGGGAGAGCCGCTCCAGGCGGCGATGTACCGCGAGGCGTGCCGGGCCGCACGCCGAGGCGGCCTCCTCCGATACGAGGTCTCGAACTTCGCCCGCCCGGGCCGGGAGGCCCGCCACAACCGCCTCTACTGGACGGGCGCCCCCTACGTCGGAGCCGGCGCGGGCGCCCACGGCTTCGACCCTGCCGCCGGAGGACGGGGCGGGGGGAGGCGGTGGTGGAACGAGCCCTCCCCGCGGCGGTGGTGCGCCCTGGTGGAGCGGGGCACCCTCCCCGAAGCCGGGGCCGAGGACCTGGACCTGGCCCAGGCAGCGGTGGAGGAGGTGCTCACCCGCCTCCGGACCGCCGAGGGGCTCGACCCGGGGCGCTTCGAGGCCCGGTTCGGTCCGGGTCCGGCGCTCCGCCTGCGGCGGTCGGCGGACCGGCTGCGTGAACGCGGCCTCGTGGCGTCCCCGCGGCGGGCGGGCGCGGCGGTCCGACTCACGGAAAAGGGAGTGATTCTCGGGGATTACGTGGTCTCCGAGATCGCCGCGGCCCTCGACGGCCCGCCTTGACCCGGCGGACCGCGGGCGGGTATCTTCCCGTATCGACCGCGCGGTGCCGCCGCCGCTCGGACCACCGAGGCGCCTCCCACGGGGCGCGCGGACCCGCCGCTCGCCGTCGGGCTCGCTGGCGCGCATGCCGCGGCGCCCGTCCCGGGACGCCCCCGGCCCCACGAGGAACCTCGCCGGTGAACGCATCCAGCCGCTCCGGGCCGCCACGACGACGGACGCCTCCGGCCCCCCGCGCGCCGGTCCCCACGCCGGTGGTCACCGAGGACGGGACCTTGGAGCTGTCCCAGGACGCCGTGGAGGCCCTGACCGACGCCGACCTCGAGGCCGCCCTCGCCGAGGCCGCCGCGACCCTGCGCCCCCGGATCCGGCGTCCGGTACTTCCGCCCCCGCCTCCCTCCGCGGCGAAGGGCGACGCCCCGGACGACCGTACCCTGGCCCTCGGTGTCGCCGACCTCGTCCGCCAGCTCCAGCAGGACGAGCGGGAGCGCCGGGGCGGGAGCGGGAGTGCCGCGGACGGTTCGGGCAGGCTGAGCCAGGAGATCGAGGTCCTCTTCACGCCGACGGCGGCCGCCGGAGTGGCGCCACCCTGGGACGAGGACCCGTCCCTCGCCTTCCCCGAGCCTCCCCCGGGCCCCGCCCCCCTCCGCGCCGACGAGGAGGCCGCGCTGGCACGGGTGGCGGAGCTGGAGAAACGCGTGCGCGCCCTGGCCGAGGAGGGAGAGACCGCCCGCCGCGACCTGCTCCGCGCCCGGCAGGAGTCGCGGGAGGCCCGGGACCGCGCCGAGACGTCCCAGGCCCAGCTCGACGTCTTCCAGGGTCGCGTGGCGAAGCTCGGCGAGGAGTTCGAGCGGTTGCGCCGCAGGTCGGAGCGCGACCGGGAGGAGGCGGTCCGTTTCGGGACCGAGAGGCTGCTCAAGGACCTGCTGACGGTGATCGACAACCTCGAGAGGGCCATCGCCCACGCCGAGGACGGCAGCACCGGCGCGGTAGCGGTCGTGGACGGCGTCCGCATGACCCTCGGCCAGTGGACGGCGGTGCTGCGGAAACACGGCGTGGTCCGATTGGAGGTGGGGAGGGGAGCCACGTTCGACCCCGCCTTCCACGAGGCCATGGACCAGTCGGCGGACCCCGGTGTCCCGGCGGGGGCGGTCGCGGCGGTGCTCCAGACCGGGTTCCTGCTGCACGATCGGCTCCTCCGCCCCGCGCTGGTGACCGTGGGCGCCGGCGGCCCCCCGCAGGAGGCCGCCCCGGAGGCGGGCGAGGGCGGGGCGGGCGAGGACGGAGCGGATCGGGCTTGAACGGTGTGGCGTACGGCCGCGAGGCGGAATCGGGAGGCTCTGGAAGTCGATGTCCAGGATCATAGGGATCGATCTCGGGACGACCAATAGTTGCGTCGCCGTCGTGGAGGGAGGCGAACCGATCGTCATCCCCAACTCCGAGGGAGCGCGGACCACCCCGTCCGTGGTGGCGTTCACCGAGGACGGCGACCGCCTGGTCGGGCAGATCGCCCGGCGCCAGGCGGTGACCAACCCGATGAACACGCTGTACGCGGTCAAGCGGCTGATCGGGCGAAAGTACTCCTCCCCGGAGGTCGCGCGCACCGCCGAGGTCGCCCCCTTCGCCATCGTCGAGGCCGAGAACGGCGACGCGTGGGTCGACGTCGGAGGGAAGCGTTACAGCCCGCAGCAGATCTCGGCGATGGTCCTGGAGCGGATGAAGGAGACCGCCCAGGACTACCTGGGCGAGACGATCACCCGGGCCATCGTGACGGTGCCCGCGTACTTCGACGACAGCCAGCGGCAGGCGACCAAGGACGCCGGCCGCATCGCGGGACTCGACGTCCAGCGCATCATCAACGAGCCCACCGCCGCCGCCCTCGCGTACGGCTTGCAGAAGTCCGGCAGCGAGCACATCGCGGTGTTCGACCTGGGGGGAGGCACCTTCGACGTGTCGATCCTGGTCCTCCAGGACGGCGTTTTCGAAGTGAAGGCGACCAACGGCGACACCTTCCTCGGCGGCGAGGACTTCGATCACCGGGTGGTGGAGCACTGCCTCGCCACGTTCAAGGCGGAGACCGGCATCGACCTGCGCGAGGACCGCATGGCGATCCAGAGGCTGAAGGAGGCGGCGGAGAAGGCCAAGCAGGAGCTGAGCTCCACCCTCGAGACCGAGATCAACCTCCCCTTCATCGCCGTCGACCGATCGGGCCCGCGCCACCTGAAGCTCACGCTGAGCCGGGCGAAGCTGGAGTCCCTCGTCCACGACCTGATCGAGAGGGTGGAGGGGCCCTGCCGCAAGTGCATCCAGGACTCCGGGTTCAAGGTCCAGGAGCTCGACGAGGTGCTGCTGGTCGGCGGCATGACCCGGATGCCCCGGGTCCAGCAGAAGGTCCGGGAGATCTTCGGGAAGGAGCCCCACCGGGGCGTCAACCCCGACGAGGTGGTGGCGGTGGGCGCCGCGATCCAGGGGAGCGTGCTGGCGGGCGAGACCAAGGACGTCCTCCTCCTGGACGTCACCCCCCTGAGCCTGGGCATCGAGACCGCCAACGGGGTCTTCACCCGCCTCATCGAGCGGAACACCCTGATCCCGACCCGGAAGACCGAGGTCTTCACCACCGCCCAGGACAACCAGCCCATGGTGCGGGTCCACGTGCTCCAGGGGGAGCGGGAGATGGCCGCGGACAGCAGGAGCCTCGCCCGCTTCGAGCTCCAGGGACTCCCCCCGGCGCCCCGGGGCGTGCCCCAGATCGAGGTGACCTTCGAGATCGACGCCAACGGCATCCTCAACGTCGAGGCCAAGGACGTAGGCACCGGCAAGCGGCAGTCGGTGAAGGTCGTCAGCTCCTCGGGCCTCAGCGAGGCCGAGGTCCGGCGCATGGTCCAGGAGGCCGAGCAGCACCGGGACGAGGACCAGCTCCGACGGGACATCGCCGAGGAGCGCAACCGCCTGGAGGGGCTGGTCTACGGGGTGGAGCGCTCCATCGAGTACTACGTCGAGCACCTCCAGTTCGAGGACCTGATGGCCCTGCGGGAGGGAGTGGCCCAGGCCCACGAGGTGCTCAAGACCAACCGCATCGACGAGATCCGGAGGGTGGCCGCGGAACTGGGCGCCTCCTCCGAAAAGCTGGCGCGGGCGATCTACGAGGGCAGCGTGGCGCAGCCCGAGGCGATCGGCGCGGTCGAAGGAGGAGGGGAGGACCCGGCGAAGTAGCGCTTCCCAACGGCGGCGCCGGAGGGCATCCTCCGGCGGCACCCTTCCCCACGAGACCGATCCCGAGTGTCCGCCTCACCCGACCTGTATGGCGTGCTCGGCGTCGCCCGCAAGGCGACGGCCGACGAGATCAAGAGGGCCTACCGGGCACGGGCGAGGGAGTTCCACCCGGACCGGAACCCCGGGGACGCCGAGGCGGAGGCCCGGTTCAAGCAGGTCACCGTCGCCTACGAGATCCTCTCGGATCCCGTCCGGCGCGCGCAGTACGACCGCTTCGGGCGGGTCCTCTCCGGTCGGGGGGCCGGGGCCGAGGGGGACCTGGGGGAGGTCTTCGACCGCCTCTTCCGGGAGGTCTTCGGCGCCAACCCCTTCCGCCGGGACGGGACGAGCCGGGGCGACGACCTGCGCTACACCGTGACCGTCACCCTGGAGGAGGCGGCCCGGGGGGTCGAGAAGGAGATCTCTTACCGGCGCAAGGAGGCGTGCCCCCGGTGCGCCGGCAGCGGGGCGAGCACGGCCCTCGGGCAGACCCTGTGCCCGGCGTGCGGGGGCTCGGGCGAGGACCGGGCCTCGGGCCGGCTGCTCCGGCGGGGGCGGTGCGGACGATGCCGCGGCTCCGGCTACCTCCCGTCGGCGCCCTGCGCCCCCTGCGCCGGGCGGGGGCTGGTGGACGCGGACCTCTCGCTGAAGGTGAAGGTCCCCGCCGGCGTGGACACCGGCCAGCAGCTCCAGGTGAGGGGCAAGGGGAACCGGGGGCGGGGCGCGGACAACCGGGAGGCCGGGGACCTGCTGGTGGTGGTCAACGTGCGCGAACACGCCTTCTTCAAGCGCCACGGCCTCGACGTCCACTGCGAACTCCCCCTGACCTTCGCAGAGGCCGCCGCGGGCGCGGACCTGGAAGTCCCCACCCTGGACGGCCCCACGACCATCCGGATCCCCCCGGGCACCCAGCCGGCGGCGGTGTTCACGCTGAGGGGGCGGGGGCTCCCTCCCCTCCGGGGCGGGCGGCGCGGCGACCTGCACGTCCGGGCGGTCCTGGAGGTCCCCTCGGTCCTGCCACCCGAAGCCATGGCCCTGCTGAGGGACCTCGCGCCCCACCTCGCCGGGGGTGGCGAGGCGCGCCGCCGGTGGCGGGAGGCGTTGGAGGGAGGAGGATGAGCGACCCGCCCCAGCACCCCGGGTCCGCGCGGCTCCGCGCCGCCGCCGCCCTTCTCCTGGCCGCCCTGCTGGCCGCTCTCGCCGCCCTCCCCGCCACCGCGGCGCCGGCGGGGGGCGCTGCCCCTCCCCCGTCCGCTCCCCCGACGTTCCGGGCGGATCCCCGGCCCGCCATCGGGGTGATCGTGTCCCTCAGCGGCCGCTTCGGGAGCGCGGGCGCTTACGTGCTGGACGGGATCAGGGCCGCCGCGGGCCGGGAGACCGCCGGCCGCCCCCCGGTGCGGCTGGAGGTCCGCGACGACGGGGGAGATCCCGCCCGGGCGGTGGCGGCGCTGGAGGAGCTGGCCCGGGACCCCGGAGTCGTGGCGGTGCTGGGGCCCCTGCTCTCCAACGTCGCGCCGGACGTGACCCGCAGGGCCGAGGAGCTGGGGGTGCCCATCGTGTCCCTCAGCCAGAAGGAGGACCTCGCCTCCGCGGGGCCCCACGTCTTCAGCAACAGCCTCTCGTCCGCGGACCAGGTGAGGGCGCTGGCGGACTGGGCCTTCGGCGCCGGGGGCCTGTCCCGGTTCGCCCTGCTCTACCCCGCCACCGCCATGGGCGGCGAGATGGCGGGCCTCATGCGGGCGGCGGTGCTGGAGCGGGGCGGGTCCATCGCCGCCATCGCCTCCTACGGGCCCGAGGAGACCGATCTGCGGGGGGCGGTGAAGCGCCTGCTGGGGAGCGGGTACCGGGGAGCGAAGGTCGGCCCGGGGGACCGCGTCCTGGCCCACCTCCCCGGGATCGTGCCCCCCCAGCTCGACGGCGGCGTGAAGGTGCTGGCGCCCGGCGTCGACTTCGACGCGGTCTTCGTGCCCGACGGGTACAAGCGGGTGTCGCTGGTGGGGCCTGCCCTGGTCCACGAGGAGGTGGACATCGGCGACACCTACGGGCGCGACAGGCCCGACGTGAAGCTTCTCACCGTCGCCGCCGCCCACCACGGCGACCTGGTCCGCCGGGGCGGCTCCTACCTGGAGGGCGCGGTGGTGGTGGACGCCCTCCACCTCGAGGACGACGGGGAGCCCACCCAGCACTTCCTCGCCGCCTTCGCGGCCCAGGCCGACCGCCCTCCCGGGCTCCTGGAGGCCATCGCCTGGGACAGCGCCCGGGCGGTGATGGCCGCCATCGACGCCGCCGGGGCGAGCCGAGAAGGGGTGACGGGCGCCCTCTCCCACCTGCCGGGGTTCCAAGGCGTCACCGGCATGACCGGCTTCGGCCCGGGGCGCGAGGCCACGCGCCGGCTCTACGTCCTCGCCGCCACCCGGGACGGCTTCACGAAGCTGGCGCCGTGACGGCACGACGAGCCCACGCCCCGCGCCCCCCTCCCCGGGGCGTCGCCGCGACGGATCGGGGGCGCCGTTGACCGCCGGGCCCACCCTCCCCGAGGACGACCTCGTCGCCCGCCTGATCTCCCTGTGGCCCCGCCCCGGGAGACCGGGGCTGCGGGTGGGGCCCGGCGACGACTGCGCCGTGGTGGAGGGGGACCGGGTGGTCACCGCCGACCTGCTCCTGGAAGGGGTCCACTTCCGCCGGGACTGGGCCTCCGATGCCGAGATCGGCTGGAAGGCGATGGCGGCGAACCTCTCGGACCTGGCCGCCGCCGGCGCCGAACCTACGGAGGCGGTGGTCACCCTGGCCCTGCCCACGGCCGGCGAGGACGTGGCCACCGCCATCTACCGGGGCATGGCCTCCCTCGCCCGAGTCCACGGGGTCGCCCTGGCGGGCGGAGATACCTGCGCCTGGGGCGGACCCCTGGTGGTCTCCATCACCGCCTTCGGGCGGCCGGTGGGGAGCGGGCCCCCGGGGCGAGGGGGAGCGCGCCGGGGCGACAACGTATATGTATCCGGAAACGTTGGGCTTTCGTCCCTCGGCCTCCGCGCCTTGTCCGCCTGGGGCCGGGCCGAGGCGGAGGCCCGGCAGCCCGCCGCCGTGGCCCGCCACCTGAGGCCGGAGCCCCGGATCGCGCTGGGGCGCCGCCTGGTGGAGTCCCGGGCCGCCACCGCGATGATGGACCTGTCCGACGGCCTGTCCACGGACCTGCTCCGCCTGTGCCGGGCGTCGGGCGTGGGGATCGAGATCGACCTCGACGCCCTCCCCCTGCATCCCGAGGTGGCGGCGCTGGGGGACGCCTTGGACCTCGCCGTGAACGGCGGAGAGGACTACGAGCTGGTCTTCTGCTCGCCCGAGTCCCCCGAGTCCCTGGCCTCCCTCGCCGGCCCCGAGGTCGCCGTCACCCGGATCGGCCGGGTGGTGGGGGGCCCCCCCGAGGTGAGGACGCGGCGGGGCGGCGGTCCGGCCCATCCCCTCCCGGCCCGGGGCTGGGACCCGTTCCGGCCATGAGGCACACCCCCGGGTCCGATCCGCCATCCCGGCGGCGCCTCCCCCTCGGGACCAAGCTGACCCTCGCCTTCCTCGTGTCCTCCGTCGCCGCCGCCTTCCCCGGCGCCCTCCTGGTCTCCTTCCCGGGCCTCGCCGCCCACTTCGCGTACCAGACGGCGTCGTTCGTGCTGCCCCTGCTGACCTTCTCCACCTCCCTGCTGTTCGGCGCCCTGGTGGGGCGCCGCCTGGGCGACGGGCTGAACCGCAGGCTGGGCGCCATCGTCCAGCACGCGGCCCGCCTGCGGGAGGGGGACCTGCGCTCGGACCTCGCCGCCCCGCCTTCCCGCTGGGCCGCCGACGAGACCGAGGATCTGGGGGAGGCGATGCGGGCCATCACCCTCCACCTGCGGGCCCTGGTGCGGACCACCCGGGAGGCCGCCGACCACGTCGCCGACGCCGCCGAAGTGCTGTCGGGAACGGCGCGGGAGACCAGCCTCCGCGCCCGGCGGGTCGCCTTCACCGTCGGAGAAGCGGCCCAGGGGGTCGCGGAGCACGCCGCCGGGGTCGCCCGGACCCGGGAAGCCATCGTCGAGCTCGCCCGCGCCCTCGACGAGTCCGCCCGGGCCGTGGGGATCACCCGGGACGCCAGCGAGCGCAGCGCCCACATGGCCAGCCTCGGCCGCGAGGTCGCCGCCCAGACCCTGGGGCGCGCCGAGGCGGTGTTCCGGGACCTGGACTCCCTGTCCGGCCGGGTCTACCGCTTCGGCGAGCACACCGAGGAGATCCAGCAGATCGCCCTGATGATCCGGGACATCTCCCGGCAGACCGACGTGCTGGCGATCAACGCGGGGATCGAGCTGGCGCGGCGGCGGGAGCCGGATCCGGGGCTCGGCCACATCGCCGACGAGGTGCGCCGGCTGGCGGACCGCGCGGCCAGGGCCACCTCCGCCATCACCCGGATCGCCACCGGCGTCGAGGAGGAGAGCCGCCAGGTGGTCCAGGCCATGCGGGCGGGGGGAGCAGAGATCCAGGCCGGCCGCGGCGAACTGGCGAAACATCGCGGCGGCGATGGCCCGGATCACGTCGCTGGTGGACGAGGCGGCGGAGAAGACGCTGGGGGTGGCGGACCTGGCGGAGCGCCAGCGGCGGGGGGCCCTGGACCTCCTCCGTGCGGTCGAGGACGTCAGCCGCCGCGCCCGGGAGAACGCCGTGGCCACCGACGAGGTCCACCGCACCGTCACCACCCACTCCGACGACCTGCGCCTGCTGGCGGGGGAGGCCGAGGAGCTGATGGCCCTGGCCCGCGCCCTGCGGGAGCGGATCGGCGCGTTCGCCGAGGAGGGGGCCGGTGCCACCGGCGAGGAGGGCGCCGCGGCGGGAGAGGTCCGGCAAGGGGCGGATGCGACGCCCCATCGAGGCGCCCGGTGAGCGAGCGGGCGCTGGGGGTCCGCGTGGCGGGGAGGGCGCTGGCGATCCCCGGGGACGAGGTGCTGGGGGTCCTCGCCGACCGGCGCCCGTCCCCGGCCCCCACCGCTCCGGGATTCCTGCTGGGGGCGGTGGTCCACCGGGGCTCCGTGGTGGCGGTGGTGGACGTCCCCACCCTCCTGGAGATGGCGGAGGAGGACGGACCGGCGGAGCCCGCCCCGCCGCCCGGTGCCGGGGACGCCCCCTCCCCGGGCACCCCGGCGGTGGTGGTGGTCCGGACCGCCGCGGGTCCCCTGGCCCTCGCCGTGGACGCGGTCGAGGGAGAGGTGGAGGCCCGGGTCCGGCGGCCCGCCGACGACGAGCCCGGTCGCGTGGTGTGGCCCTGCCCGGGGGGGAGGGCCGTGCTCCGCCCGGACCGGATCGCCGCCCGGGTGGCGGAGGCGTTCCCGGGATCCGCCGGGCGGCGGGATCGCGGATGAACCGGGGGACCCGTGGGGGCCTGGATCCCCGGTACCGGGACCTCTACCTGGCCGAGGGGACCCGCCTGCTGGACCAGGCGGAGGAGGCCGCGCTGGCCCTCGACTCCACGGCCGGGGACGCCGAGCGGGTGCGGGCCCTGTACCGCGCCCTCCACACCGTGAAGGGCATGGCGGCGACGGCGGGGGACGAGGGCGTGCGCGCCGGGATCCAGGCCCTGGAGGACCTGGTGGAGCCCCTCCGTCGTGGAGGGGCTCCGGCGTCGGGGTCGGCCGTGGACGCCATCGTCCTGGGCCTGGCGCGGGCGCGGGACCGGCTGCGGGAGGGGGGCGGCGCGGAGCCCGGTCATGTGCCTGCCCCCGAGCCGGAGGTGGAGCCCGCCGTGGCCCTGGAGCTCTCCGGAGTGGTGGAGCGCCTGCTGGACATGCGGGACGGCCTGCTGGACCTCGGGCACCGGCAGTGGTCCCCCGATGTGGACGAGGCCGTCGCCGGACTGGACGGCTGCGTCCGGCGGCTCCAGCGCCTCGTCGCCGGCTCGCGCCTCGCGCCCCTGCGCCCGACCTTGCTGGCCCTGCGCCGCCACGCCCTGGGGATCGCCCGGCGCGCGGGGGTCCGGGTGGAGGTGGAGGTCGCCGACGAGGACGGGGCGGTGAGGGCGGATCGGGAGGTGATCGAGCCCCTGGCGGCCCTCCTCACCCACCTGGTCACCAACGCCGTGTCCCACGGGATCGAGGACCCGGCGGAGCGGCTCGCGGCCGGCAAGCCCGAGGCGGGGCGGGTCCTGCTGAGCGCCGAGCGGGACCGCGACCACGTCCGCATCGTCGTCCTGGACGACGGTCGGGGCTTCGATGCGGGGGGGATCGGGGCCGCGGCGGTGGCGGCAGGCCTGCTGGGCCCGGAGGGCGCCGCCCGCCTGACCCCGGGCGACGCGGCGGAGATCTGCGCCGCCGCGGGGCTGAGCACCGCCCGGGCGGCCCTCGCCGGCGACGCCGGGCGGGGGATCGGACTGTCGGCGGTCCGGGTGGGGGTGGAGGCGCTCGGGGGCCGCCTCGCTCTGGAGACCGAACGGGGGACGGGCACCCGGCTGACGGTGGAGGTGCCCTACTCCGCCACCCTGCGGCACCTCCTGCTGGTGCGGGCGGGCGGGGTGCTGGCCGGCCTGCCCATGCGGTCGGTGCGGCGCACCTTCGTCCCCGCCGCCTCGGATCCCCACCCACCCTCCCCCGGGATCCCCCTTGCGACCCTCCTGGACCGGGAGACGGAGGGCGCGACTGGGGGGATCGGCGTGGTGCTGGACGGAGCCCGGGGGAGCTTCGCGGTGACGGTGGACGACGTCGTCGGCGCCCTGGAGTGCGTCGTATCGCGGCCGTCCTTCCCCTTGGACCGGATCCCCCTGGTCGCCGGGACAACCCCCTACGGCCGGAACCACGTCGCCTTCGTGCTGGACGTCGGCCTGCTGGCGGCGCGCGCGGAGCGCGCATCGGTCGCACGAGGCCTATGAGAAGGGGTTCAGCTCCCCCCTTCCCGCGCGTCCCGGGCGCACCGGAACCCGACGTAGAGGTCCCGCTCCCCCTCGGGATGGGCGTCCCGATCCGACGACCGGAGGTCGGCGGCGTCCCCCCCGAAGGACCCGCCGCGGACGACCCGCAGCCGCCCGAGATCGGGGCGCGGGTTGGCCTCGGCCCGCCCTCCGGGGTAGGCGGCGTAGGGATCGGCGACCCACTCCGAGGCGTTCCCCGCCATGTCCCGGACCCCCAGCGCGCTGGCGCCGGCGGCGGCGCGGGGATCGGTGACGGAGCGGGGGCCTCCCGCCTCGCACCCCGAGAAGCGGGCGAAGGAGCAGTCCGGGGGACGGTCCCCCCAGGGGTAGCGCCGCTCCCCTCCTCCTTCCTGCCAGCGGGCGGCCTTCTCCCACTCCGCCTCGGTGGGCAGGCGCCCACCCCGAGCGGCGCAGAACAGGGCCGCCTCCCTCCACGTGACCCCCGTCACCGGCCGGTCCGGGGCGGGATCGGCGGTGCTCTCCGGCGTCCAGGCGCACGACGCCCGGTCCCTGAGGCACCAGGCGGCGAACGCGCCCACGGTGGTCTCGAAGGTGTCCACCTCGAAGGCGCCCACCTCCACCCGGTGCCGTGGGCGCTCGTGGGGCTCCCCCTCGATCCCTGAGGTCCCCATCCGATAGGGCCCGCCGGGGACCCGGACCCACCGCTCCCCTCCCGCCGGGTGGCCGGGCTCCGCCCCGGCCATGACCTGACCGTCCGTGAGGCCCCCGGGCCAGGCGATCCCGTACCCGGCCCGGGAGGCCCGAGGGCGCGCCCCCTCCCCGGCCCCACCGCGTGGAGCGGGGGCCGCGGGCGCGGCGACCGGCTCGGCGCTCGCCTCCGCCGAGGACGGCGGAGTGTCGGGGGGCGCCTCCGCCCCGTCCCCAGTCTCCCCCGGCGACGCGGCCCCCTCGTCTCGGGGTACCGGGGGCACCGGGGGCACCGGGGCCGCGGCCACGTCGGGCTCGGCGATCGCCGCCACCCGAGGCCCCAGGGGCACCGGCGCTCCCAGGTCCAGGCGGACGGGGGCGAGGGAGGGATCGGTGGCGATGCGGGCCCAGATCCGCAGGGGCGCCTCGTCCAGCCGGGATCTCCACCGCTCCAGCCGCTGGCGGTCCAGGGCCCGCCACGCCTCGGGGATCCGGGGGCCGAGCAGGATCGCGGATCCCAAGGCGATCAAGCCCGCGCCCGAGCCCAGCGCCCGTCGGACCCGCGCCGCGCGGACCCGCCGCGCCAGCAAGGCGCGGAGCTCGGCCCTCTCCGCCCGCGTCCGTCCCTCGACGTCCAGGGCGTCGGCCTCCCCCAGGGAGCCGGCCGCCCGGTCCAGCCGCGCTCCCCCGGGGCGGGGATGCCACAGCTCCGCCCAGGCGGCGCCGAGCGCGCCCTCGAGCCCCCTCGCCGGTGGCGTCGCGGCCTCCCCGGGAGGGGCCGAGGGGCTCTCCCGAGGATCCCGACGCGGGGGCCTCACCTCCGTCGCGGGCCGGCGGTCCGGGAGTCCCCCCGGGCGACGGCGGTCACGGATCAGCCCCCGCCCGAGGAGGATCCGGCGTAGGACCGGGAGTGCAGGTCCGCGTCCCCGGGATCGGGGGGGATCGAGCGGGAGTCCATCGCCGGCAGGTCCCGGCTCAAGGAGGCCAGGAACGCCCGGACCTCGGCCAGCGCCACCGGGTGGGTGTGGCGGATGACCTCCCGGGTGCGCTCCTCGATGGCGACCTGGACCTCCTCCAGGTGCAGGTCCACGAACCGCCGATAGCGGGCGCTGTCGAAGGCGGGCACCTCCTGGTCCAGGAAGACCTCCATCAGGCGCATCCGCGCCCTGAGCTGCGCCAGCATGGCCATCAGGGTCAGGACCGTCGCGGCCAGCTCGTCCGCGTCTTCGGAGCGGCGTGAATCCTGCCGCATGCGCTCTCCTCCCGCGCCCGCCCTGGTTCCGTGGGCGACCCTCCGGTGATGGCGAAGATACCACTCCCCGCGGGTTGTCGCCCCGGGTGCGTCACTCTCGCGTCCTGAAGGTGCGCGGTGCTGGCCGCCCGGGTCCGCGTGTTATAAGTCGAGGCGTGGTCGCGGCCCGAAGCCCGACCCCCTGGGGGCTCCCGCTGCTCCTTCCCCTCGATGGAATCGACCCGTCGGACGAGCCCCGGGTCGGCGGAAAGGCCGCCCACCTGGCCCGCCTCGTGCGGGCTGGACTCCCCGTCCCCCCCGGCTTCGTGATCCCCACCGACGCCTTCGAGCGGTTCGTCGAGGGGGCCGGGGGAGCGGGGGCGGCGGGCCCGTCGATCCCCTTCCCCGCCGGCCTCGACGGCGCCATCCAGGAGGCCGTCCGTGCCCTCCCCGGCGGCGAGGAGACCGCCCTGGCCGTGCGCTCCTCGGCGGTGGGCGAGGACGCCGCCAGCCGCTCCTTCGCGGGGCAGTACGACTCCTTCTTGGGCGTCCGGGGCTTGGCCGCCCTCCTGGAGGCGGTGCGGGCGACCTGGGATTCGTGGTTCTCCGAGAGGGCACGCCTCTACCGCTCCATGGCGACGGCGGACGGGGGGACCCTCCTCCCCTCGGGCATGGCGGTGCTGGTCCAGGTCATGGTCCCCGCCCGGGCCGCCGGCGTGCTCTTCACCGTCAACCCCCAGACCGGCGCCCCGGACGAGATGGCGGTCGAGGCGGTCCTGGGCCTGGGGAGCGGCCTCGCCGCGGGGACCCAGGAGGCCGACCTCGTCATCGTCCGGCGTCCCCCCTGGCCCCGCCGGGCCGGCGTGCTCCGGGTGAAGAGCCGCCGGCTGGCCTCCAAGGGGGAGCGGCAGGTGGTCGCCCCCGGGGGCGGCCTCCGGGTCGAGGCCGTCCCCGAGCCCCGGGCCAGCGCCCCCGCCCTGCCCGACGGCGACCTGCTGGACCTCTGCCGGCTGGCCCTTCGGGTCGAGGAGCTGGCGGGAGGGCCCCAGGACATGGAGTGGGCCCAGGACGAGACCGGCCGCCTCCACCTGCTCCAGGCCCGCCCCGTCACCGCCGCGCCGGTCGCGGCCCGGGCCGCCTCCGGGGGCCCTGCCCCGGGCGGCAGCGGCCCGCCTCGGGACGGGGTGGTCTACACCCTCCGGTTCTCGGGGGAGCGCTGGAGCGAGCCGGTCACCCCCCTCTCGTGGTCCATCCTGGAGCCGGTCCTGAACTGGTTCATCCGCTGGGAGGACGCCGAGCGGCGCTTCCTCCACGGCGCGCCCCCCATCCGCCTCTACCGGGGACTGCCCTACTTCAACATCTCCCTCTTCCGGCGCCTGGTCTTCCGGCTCCCGGGGTGGGCGCCGCCCCACTTCCTGCTGGAGTTCTTCCCCGAGGAGGAGCGGGAGGAGCTGCTGGCGCGCCCGGCCTACGCCCCCGACGCCAAGGTGCTGGCGTCGGTCTTCACCCAGGTCTTCCGGGAGCGCCGCCACGAGCGCTACGCCTGGAACCTGCTGCGGAACCACGAGGAGTGGGAGCGCTTCCAGCCCCAGCTCCAGCGCCGGACGCGGGCGATCCGCCTGGACGCCGCCACCCCGGGCGAGGCGCTCCGCGAGGTGGACGCCGCCCGCCAGCTCGTGCTGGAGTACGTGCGGATCCACCTGCTGAGCCTCCTCTTCGCCAACCTCTTCTACCAGGCGCTCACGGCGATGCTGGAGGGCTTCGCCCCGGGGGACGCGGCCTCCGCGGCGGCGGCGCTGACCACCGAGCCGTCGGGCAACCGCACGGTCCTGTGCAACAAGGCCCTGTGGACCCTCGCCGCCGAGGCCGCGGCCTCCCCCGCCCTCGCCGCGGCCCTCTCGGCCCCCGATCCCCCCACCGTCGAGGCCCTGCGTTCGCTCCCGGGCGGCGAGGGGTTCGTCCGGGCGCTGGAGGAGTTCCTCGGCACTTACGGCCACCGCGCCGCGACCTCGTGGGAGGTCTTCTCTCCGCGCTGGGCCGACGCCCCCGGCCAGGTCCTGGGCCTGGTGGGCGCCTACCTCCGGGGGGGGATCCGCACCGATCCCTTCATCCAGGAGGACCGCCAGATCCAGGAGCGGGACCGCCTGCACCGCGAGGTGCGGCGCCGGCTGACTCCCCACCCCCTGCGCCGTCTCGCCTTCGACCAGGTGCTGTTCCTGGCCCGGCGCTACACGGTCCTCCGGGAGAACCAGCGCTTCGCCTACGACGAGCTGCTCCACCGCCTCCAGCGGGTGCTGGTGCGCGTGGGGGACCTCCTGCACGCCGAGGGCGCCCTCCCCTCTCCGGACCTGCTCCCCTTTCTCACCCTGGACGAGGTCCGGGAGCTGTCCTCGACCCCGCCGGCCCGCCGCGCGGACCTCGCGGCCCTGGCCCGGACGCGCCGCGCGCAGCGGGAGCTGGACCGCCGCGCCTTCCACCCCGACTTCCTCTACGGGGACGAGGAGCCCGTCCCCCCCGCGCCACCGGAGTCGAGCCGCCTCGCGGGGCTCGGGATCAGCCCCGGGCGCGTCACCGGGCCGGTGCGGGTCCTGCGGGGCCTGGACGAGGTGGGCAAGCTCCGGCGGGGGGACATCCTGGTGACCCGCGCCACCGATCCGGGCTGGACCCCCCTCTTCCTCACCGCCGGTGGGCTGGTGATGGAGCTCGGCTCCCTGCTCTCCCACGGCGCCGTGGTGGCCCGGGAGTACCGCCTGCCCGCGGTGGTGAACGTCTCCGGCGCCACCCACTTCCTGCGGGACGGCCAGGAGGTGACGGTGGACGGCGCCACCGGCCTGGTCCACGTCCACTGACGGGGACCTCGCCCACCGGGTCAGTCGAAGACCAGGTCCTCGTCGCCGCGGGGCAGGAGCTTGTTGTTTTCGTAGGTGTAAGTGAGGATCCCCCGCAGCAGCACGATCTCGTCGTCCACCTGGGGGTCGTGGGGGTAGTCCCAGATCCCGTCGTCGACCCGCAGGTCCCCCGTGACCAGGAACTCGTCGTAGTCGTTGCCCGATCCGCCCTCGCCGTCGGGGTTGTCGTCGATGACCACGACCCGACCGTCGACCTCCACCAGGTGGGACTCCAGGACCTCCGCCAAGGCGCCCCCCGTGGCGATCTCCTCGGAGTCCACCAGCACGGGCGCCACGTCGCCGATGGTGCCGGTCACCGTCCAGCTCGCGTCGTCGATCTCCGATTGGCCGTAGTACTCCACGTAGGTCCCCTCCACGTCCACCACGTCGCCCACCTCCACCCCCGAGGGGGCGCCGTACTCGTACACGTGGATGGCGCCGAAGTCCTCCACCTCGGGGTCGCGGACCCAGAAGCCGCCCTCGGCGCCGTCGGCGACCACCGCCGTCACCACTGCGCCCGTCACCCGCACCGGCGTCCCCTCGGGGACGTGGTCCTCGCGGGAGGGATCGCGGATCATCGGGATCGTCACCGTGCAGCCCGTCCCACCGGGATTGGGCTGGTCGGGGCAGGGATCGCAGGCGTCCCCCTTGCCGTCGCTGTCGGCGTCCTCCTGCCCCGGGTTGGCGTCCGTGGGGCAGTTGTCGTCGGGGTCGTGGACCCCATCGCCGTCGGGGTCGTCGGGGCTGCCGGACTCGCACTCGGGATCGGGGTCCAGGGGGCAGGGATCGCAGGCGTCGCCGGCGCCGTCCCCGTCCAGGTCCCACTGCTCGGGGTCGTGGACGGCGGGGCACACGTCCTCGGCGTCCGCCACCCCGTCCCGGTCGGCGTCCCCCTCGGCGAGGCCCCCGGAGGGCTCGCAGGCGAAGACCTCCTCGGGGGCGCCGCACTCGAACAGCGCGGAGAGCTGGTAGGCGTAGGCGACGGGGTCGTCGGGAGTGATCCCCTGGGCGGACGCGGCGTCGTCGAGGGCCCCCTGGAGGGCGGCGCGGATCTCGTCCAGGGTCTCGCCGTAGTCCCCCGAGGCGTCCCTCTTCACGCAGATCTCCCGCTCCTCCCCGCAGACGTCCAGGGTCTCGCACCAGGCCGTCGCCTCCAGGCCGGCGACGAGGTCCGGGGCGCCGTAGAGCACGTCCCCCCCCACCACCGTCATCCACACGTCCTGGGCCTCGGAGCGGAACAGGGAGCGGTAAGGGTCCGCCGGATCCCCCGCCACCACCGCCAGGTCGGCGAGGTAGCCCTCCTCCAGCCGGCCGGCGAGGTGCTCCAGGCCCACGGCGACGGCGGCGTTGCGGGTCACCATCTCCAGCATCTCGACGTCGGTGAACGCGCCCCCCAGGAACCCCTCGTTGTACCGCGCGGCGCAGGCCAGCTCGTCCCTCGCGTTCATCGACCCCGAAGGCACCCAGTCGGTGCCCACGGCCACCCGGAGCCCGACGTTCCTGGCGATGGCCACGGGGCTGGTGCGCCCGTACAGGTCGAGGTTGCTCCGGGGGGACCACACCAGGGTCATGCCGGCGGCGGCCATCTCGCCGAGCTGGCCGGTGTCGAAGTCGGTGCCGTGGATCACCGCGACGCCCGGGTCCACCAGGCCCAGGTCCCGCAGGGTGTCGAACTCCCCCCGCACCGATCCCAGGATGCCCTCGCCGACGTGGGGGAGGTAGGCGTCGAGCCCGCCGGACTCCAGGTCCGAGAGGATGTCGGCCGCCTCGCCGTCGTCCACGTTGGAGATCCGCCCCGAGTACATGTCGGCGTCGTAGCCCTGGATCCCGGTGGCGTGCTCCCCCTCGTCCAGGTTCCGCACCATCGTCTCCAGGCAGGCGTCGGTGCTGCCCATCGCCGCGGTGACCCCGCCCATCAGCTCCCGGGCCTCGGCCCACTTCATCGCCCGGCAGCGGTCCGAGGAGAGGGCGTCGTAGGCGTCGCTGAAGTCCCAGTAGTCCGGATCCCCCTGCCAGTCGTAGCGGTCCTCGTACAGCCCGTCGTGCCGGAAGCGCGGCAGGGTGTTGTACTGCATGTGGTTGTGGGGATCGACGAGGCCCGGCAGCACCAGGCCCTCGGTGCACACCACCGTCGCGTCCACCGCCCCGGGCCGCTCGTGGCAGTCGGTGCCGACGCAGGTGATGAGCCCGGTGCTCTTCGAGAACGCCACCCAGCCGTCCGGGACCACCGGATCCGGCAGCAGCAGCGTCCCCCGGAGCATCACCTCGTCCCCGCCACCCAGGGCGGGCTCGCACGGGGGCAGCGTGGGGGTGGTGTCGTCGTCGGGGGCGGTGTCGTCGTCGGCGGTGTCGTCGGCGTCGTCGTCGCCCGCCTCCGGCCCGGTGCACGCCGCGGGGACGAGGAGGCAGGCGGCCAGCAACGGCGCCGCGACGGGGAGGCGGGGCATGGCGTTCTCCGAGGTCGACCGCGGTCAGAGCCAGTCCTTGAACTCCACGCCGAGCATGATGCCGCCGTCGGCGACGATGGTCTGGCCGACGATCCAGTCGGCGTCGGGGGTGCACAGGAACGCCACGATCCCGGCGAGGTCCTCGGGCATGCCCATGCGGCCCAGGGGGGACTTCTTGGTGCCGAAGTTCCACACCGCGTTCGGGTACTTGAACCAGGTCACCGCCCGGGTGTCCACCGGCCCGGCGCTGACGGTGTTGGCGCGGATCCCCTCCCGGGCGAGGTCGAAGGCGAGGTAGCGCACCAGCGCCTCCATCGCCGCCTTCGACGACCCGATGGCCGCGTACTCGCTGAAGCAGGTGAACGAGCCCACGCTGCTGATGGCGACGATGTGGCCGCCGCTCTTCTTGAGGAGGGGGTAGACCCCCTGGGAGAGCAGGAGCAGCGCGGTGACGTTGGTGTCGAAGGTCGCCTGCCAGGAGGCCCGGCCCATCCGCATGGTGGGGGCCATGGTGCCGAAGGCGGCGTTGTGCACCAGGATCCCGAGGTCGCCGACCTCCTTCTTGATCTCGGCGCAGAGGCGCTTGATCTCCTCGGGCTTCCGCATGTCGGCCTGGAAGGCCCACGCGCGCCGTCCGAAGCCCCGGACCTCGGCGGCCGCCTCTTCGGCGGCGGCGGCGTCCTGCTTGTAGTTGATGATGACGTCGGCGCCCTCCCGGGCCAGCCGCAGGGCGATGGCCTTGCCGATCCCCCGCGAGCCGCCGGTCACGAGGGCGATCTTCCCCGCCAGCCGTACAGAGTCCACGTCGTGTCCTTTCGATGGGGTGCGGCGGGTGGACGCGCCGCGTCCCGGATGGCCCCGCCCGCTCCGCCGCCGCGCCCGGGGGAGACCGGGCCGGCGGAGCGGGCGATTATAGGGAAGGCGGAGCGCAATGGGGAGGCGTCCCGCGCGGGAGGCGCCCGGCGGGACCGACGCGCGCTTGCACCCCCCGGGGGGTTGTGGTATCTACGGCGCAACCTCGGGCCACCGTCGGTCTCGTGCCGCTGAAAACCCTTAGTAATCAAGAACTTATGTGGCGTGACGCCGCCGGGTCCGGTCGATGAGGCGCAGGGTCGTCGTCACCGGCATGGGGGTGGTGTCCGCCATCGCGAGCGGCGTCCCCGCCTTCTGGGACCGCTTGGCCGCCGGCGTCACCGGCACGCGCCGTCTGACCCGCTTCGACCCGACGGGCTACCCCTCCCACGTGGCGGCCGAGGTGCTGGATCCCCCTCCCGTCCCGGACCGGATCGGCCCGTACCGCGTGGCGGGGATCCCCTTCTCCCACGCCGTCGCCGCCGCCGTGGAGGCCCTCAGGGACGCGGGCCTGGACGCCTCGGCGGGGGACTGGCTGCCCCGGCGGGCGGTGTTCTTCTCGGGGGGGTGCACCGACCTCCTCCAGGAGATCGTGGCCGCCACCGCCACCGGCGTCGCCGGTGCGGACCGGGAGCCCCGCGCGGTCCCGGTGGACGAGGTCGCCCGCGCCCTGGCCTCCTCCGCCGCGGTGGACGACCTCGACCTGTACAGCGAGAACAACCTCTCCCCCGCCCTGGCCTTCCTCGCGGGGGCCGGCCAGTGCCACACCCTGTCCTCCGCCTGCGCCGGGGGATCCCAGGCCATCGGCGACGCCTGGCGGCTGATCCTCCGCGGCGACGCCGACGTCGCCCTCGCCGGTGGGGGGGACAGCCTGATCACCCGCCAGATGATCGCGGGCTTCTGCAACCTCACCGCCCTGTCCCGGCGCAACGACGATCCCGCCGGGGCCAGCCGCCCCTTCGACGCCGGGCGGGACGGCTTCGTGATGGGGGAGGGCGCGGGCTTCGTGGTGCTGGAGGAGTACGAGCACGCCCGGCGCCGGGGCGCGGCGATGCACGCCGAGCTCGCCGGGATCGGCTACTCCGGCGACGCCCACCGCCTGACCGATCCCCGCGAGGACGGCTCGGGCATGCGCCTCTCCATGGAGAGGGCGCTCCAGGCCGCGGGCGCGGGGCCGGAAGACGTGATCTGGATCAACGCCCACGGCACCTCCACCGAGGCCAACGACGCCGCCGAGACCCGGGCCATCCACCTGGCCCTGGGCGAGGCCGCCCGGGGCGTCCCCGTCAGCTCCACCAAGTCGATGATCGGCCACCTGGTCCACGGCGCCGGGGCGGTGGAGACCGTCGCCTCGGTGATGGCCTTCGGCCGCCGGGTCGTGCACCCCACCGCCAACTGGGCGGAGCGCGACCCCACCTGCGACCTCGACTACGTCCCCGGCGCCGCCCGCGACGTGACCCGCGCCGGGGTCGTCCTCAACAACTCATTCGGATTCGGCGGCCAGAACGTCACGCTGGCGCTGAGGCCGGCGGTCTGACCGCCCCGGCCGCCCCGACCCACCCGCCCCCGAGCACGGAGGTCCCCCCAATGCCCGACCGCAACGAGATCCTCGGAACGCTGCGCACCATCATCGTCGACACCCGCGGCGTCGAGGAGGACGAGGTCACCCCCGAGGCCAACCTCTTCAGCGACCTCGGCCTCGAGTCCATCGACTTCCTCGAGATCTCCTTCCGAATGGAGGAGAGCTTCGGCTTCCCCTTCCCCACCGACGACCTGGGCAACCTCATGGGCGCGGTGAACGAGAACTCCACCCCCGACCAGGTCCGCGAGGTGCTGGGCAAGCTGCGCAGCGACTTCCACATCCCCGTGGACTTCGACAACCTCGACGGCCTCGAGCCCTACGAGCCCAAGAAGCTGCGCACCTCGGTGATGAACCTCTTCACCGTGAACGCGCTGGTCGACTTCGTCGCCGCCCGCGCCTCCGCCGCCTGAGGGGCGGGACCGGGTCGGAATGTCGCCTTCCCCCCCGAAGGAGGAGGTCCGCGCCGCCTCGCCCCGTCGCGTCGTGGTCGTGGGTCTGGGCGTCGTCGTCCCCGTGGGCGTCGGGGTCCCGGCCCTCCGAGAAGCGGCGGCGGGGGGGCGCGGCGGGATCTCCCGGCACCCCGAGGACCGCGCGGCGGCCCTGCCCCCCGGCGTGGGGGGACGGGTCCCGCGGGAGGCCCTGAAGGGGCGCTTCGACGGGAAGCTCCTGCGCCTGTCCACGATGTCCGAGGCGACCCTGCTGGGGGCCTGCGCCGCCAGCGAGGCCCTCGAAGGCGCCGGTCTCCGCCACTCCGACGGGCCCTTCCCCGAGGCCGGCGTGTACGTCGGCTCCTACATCTGTCCCCCCGCCTTCGACAAGCAGGCGAAGACCGCCCTGGCCCTGACGGAGCGGGACGCGGGATCCCCCCGGGGCTGGCGGCTGGACGACGAGCGCCTGCCCCATGCCCTGAAGTCCCAGTCCGCATTCGACTTCCTGAAGGCGCTGCCCAACATGATCGCCTCCCACGTCTCCATCCAGGGCCACCTGGCGGGGCCGGTGGGGACCTTCCTGGGCTCCGACGCCTCGGGCCTCCAGGCGGTGGGCGAGGCGTATCACGCGGTGCGCGCGGGCGAGGCGGAGGTCATGCTGGCGGGGGCGGCGTGGAGCCCCTTCCAGGAGGTCCTGCTGGCCTGGCTCCGGCGCCGGGGCCTCCTGGGGAGGGGGGACGGCGACCTCGGGACCGCCTCGCGGCCTGACTCCGAGGACGCGGACGGGATGATCCCCGGCGAGGGGGCCGCCTTCGTCGTCCTGGAGGAGCGGGAGAGGGCGCTGGGCCGGGGCGCCCGGGTCCACGGCGAGGTCGTGGGGTACTCCAGCCGCTTCGCCGTCCCCGGGGGCGAGTCGGACGTCCGGGCCCGGGCCGACGCCCTCGCCCGGGCGATCCCTCCGGGGCTCCCGGTGGAGGCGGTGGTGCTGGACGGGACGGCGGTGCCCTGGAACGACCGCGCCGACCGCGAGGCCGTGTCCCTGGCCTTCCCCCGGGGCCGTCCCCGGATCCTCCCCAGCGCCAGCGGTCCGTGCGGCTTCCTCGGGCCGGCGACCGGCCCCGTGAACCTGGTGGCGGCCCTGGCCGATCCCCGCCCGGGCCTTGCCCTGGCCTGCTCCTTCTCCGTCGACGGCACCCACGCCGTCGTCGCCTTCCAGAGCTCCGCCCCCTGAGGACCGGACGCCCAGGAGCCGAATGCGCTACATCCTCATCGACCGCATCGTCGAGATCGAGCCCGGCAAGAGGGCCAAGGGCTGGAAGAACGCCAGCCTCGGCGAGGACTACTTCCAGGACCACTTCCCGGGCTTCCCCGCGGTGCCGGGGGCGCTGATGATCGAGGCCATGGCCCAGCTCTCGGGGCTGCTGGTGATGACCTCCATCAACTACGAGAAGCTCTCGGTCCTGCTGGGGGTGAGCCGGGCGCGCTTCCGGGAGTTCGTCCGCCCCGGGGATCGGCTCGTGGTCGAAGCGGAGATCAAGAGCCTCCAGCCCTCGGCGGCGATGACGAAGTGCACGGTCCACGTGGACGACAAGCTCGTCGCCGAGGCGGAGCTGATGATGGGGATCCAGCGCCCCCCCGGCATGTCCACGGAGTTCGTCCAGATGCTGGCCACCCGCTACCGCATGCTGACCGGCGACACCAGCGCCGGCGACGTGGGGACGGAGGCCTGACTTGACCCGCCGGGGGGTGGTCGTCACCGGGATGGGGCTGATCGCCGCCACCGGCTGCGGCGTCGAGGCCGCCCGGGAGGCCCTGCGGACCGGCCGCTCCGGCGTCGCGCCCATGGAGGACTTCGATCCCTCCCTCTGGCCGATGAACGAGGGCGCCGTCGCCCGGGACTTCCGCTCCGATCCCGCCTCCCCCGAGGACCGCTCCGTCCAGATGCTCCTCGCCGCCGCCGCCGAGGCGGTGGGGGACCTGCCCGCCTGGCTGGAAGCGGAGCCCCGGGAACGGGAGGGGCTGGGGATCTCCCTGGGCACCAGCCAGGGGGCGGTGCTCCAGGCGGCCTCCCTGCACCGCCGCTTCCTCCACCCCGAGGGCCTGCCCACCCCCGAGGACCGCGCCCGCTTCGCCGCCTACCGGCCCGGTTACGGGGCCGAGCGCCTCGCCCGCGAGGTGGGGGCCCGGGGTCCCGTCACCACCTTCGGGATGGTGTGCGTCAGCTCGGCGATGGCCCTCGTGGAGGGGGCGAGGTGGATCCGGGACGGCCTGTGCGACCGGGTCCTCGCGGGCGGCTTCGAGGCCTTCTCGCCCTTCGTGTTCACGGGTTTCCAGGTGATCGGCGCCCTGACCCGGAGCCGCTGCCGCCCCTTCGACCGGGAGAGGGACGGCACGGTGCTGGGGGAGGCGGCGGGCCTGCTGCTGCTGGAGTCCGAGGGGGCGGCCCGCCGGAGGGGGGCGCCGGTGTTCGCCCGGGTCCTGGGGGGAGGCCAGAACGCCGACGGGGTCCACATGACCGCCCCGGACCGCGACGGCCGGGGCCTGGAGGCCGCCGTGCGCGCCGCCTTCGACGACGCGGGGGTGGCCCCCGGGGACGTCGGCTACGTCAACGCCCACGGGACCGGCACCCCCTTCAACGACTCCATGGAGTGCGTGGTGTTCTCGCGGCTCTTCGAGGGGCGGCGCGTCCCCCCGGTCAGCTCGGTGAAGGGGATCTTCGGCCACACCCTGGGGGCGGCCGGCGCGGTGGACGCCATCGTGACCACCCTCGCCCTGGGCGGCGACCCCCTCCCCCCGACGGTCAACCACCAGGAGGCCGATCCCGGCCTGGACTTCGACTTCGTCCCCGATCCCGGGCGCCGTCACGGTCCCCTCCGGATCGCCCTCTCCAGCAACGCCGCCATGGGGGGGAACAACACCGCGCTGCTGCTCGCCGAGCCGGGCTGATCCCGCGCCCGCCCTCCCTGCGCGCCCGTCCCTTCCGTCGTATCATCTGCGCCGCGTGAACACCCCCAGCGGACATCCCCGGGACCTGGTGGTCACCGGGGCCGGCACCCTGCTCTGGTGCGGCGAGGACCTCGCCTCGCTTCGCCGTGCCCTGGCCGGCGACCCGGGGGACCTCCCCCGGGAGGAGGTCGCCCCCGGCGAGGTGCGCGGGGTGGGCCGGATCGGCCGCCTCCGGGCCCACCCGTTCTCGCGCCGCTACGAGCGCTTCGGGCAGATCGACACCTTCTCCCGCTACGCGTTCGTCGCCGCCGGGCACGCCCTGGACGCCGCCGGCCTCGTCCCCGGGAGCCCCGAGGCCACCGCCTCCGCGGTGGTCCTGGGCACGGCCTTCGGCTGCATGGAGGCCAACCAGCTCTTCGACCAGTTCACCGCCGACCCCCTGGTGGGGCTGCGGGGCGCGAGCCCCCTGCACTTCAAGGGCACGCTGCACAACGCCCCCGCGGGCTGGTGCGCCGTCGGCTGGCAGCTCCGGGGCCCCAACGCGACCTTCGTGTCCGGCCCCTCGGCGGGGATGGAGGCCATCGCCCTCGGGTGCCGCATGGTCCGCGAGGGGCGGGCTCCCCGGGCGCTGGTGGGCGGCGTGGAGCGCCTCCTGGCCCTCCAGCTCCTCATGCTCGAGGGCGGCGACGGGCTCCCCGGCCCCAGCGAGGGCGCGGCGATCCTGGTGGTGGAGGACGCCGACCGGGCCCGGGAGCGGGGCGCCCCTGCCCTCCTGAGGGTGCTGGGCACGGCCCGCGGCACCGCCCGGGGCGGGGTGGGTCCCCTGCTGGACCTGCTGGACGCCGCGGGCCTCTCCCCGTCCGACCTGGAGCGGGTCCTGCCCGGCCCCCCGGTGGACGGCACGCCCGTCGGTGGATCCGAGGCCGTGGCGACCCTGGCCCTCCCCCGACACGTCGAGGTCGCCCGTCCCGAGGCCCGGATCGGCGATCCCCTGGCCGCCTGGGGCGCCTCGGCGGTGGCGAGCCTGCTGGCGGAGGCCGAAGGTCCCGTCCGCGTGGGCCCCACGGCGGTCCACCAGGCCGGTGCCGCCGGCGAGCACCACTGGATGCTGGTCCGCGGCCCCTGATCCACCGCCGCCCCTGCCGCGCCCGGGACCCCTCACCGGCTGCCTCCTTCCAGCCGGCCGGGCCATGTATATAATTTGTACATACTTGCGCCCGCGACGCGCCCCTGGCCCGCCGCGGGGGGAGGCGGCATGTCGGCGCCCAGGGCGAGGCCCCTGTACGGGATCCACGAGGTGGCGGAGCGGACCGGCCTCTCGCCGGAGCTGATCCGGGCCTGGGAGCGCCGTTACGGTCTGCCCAGCCCGGAGCGGACCGCCGGTGGCTTCCGGCGCTACGACGACGACGACGTGGAGCGCCTGCGCCTGCTCCGGGCGCTGCGGGACCGGGGGGTCCGCATCGCCGAGCTGACGATGGCCCCCATCGCGGAGCTGCGACGCCTCCTGGACGTGGAGTACGGCGCGGGCTCCGCGGGCGCGGTGGGGGAGCGCGGCCCGTCCGCCGAGCCCGGCGCCCCCGCCCCCCGGCTGGTGGAGCGCCTGGTGAGGGCGGCCGTCACCTTCGACGTCGCCGAGCTGAGGGCCGGTCTCGGGGCGACCCTGGTGCTGATGCCCCCCCTGGTCGCGGCGGAGGAGGTGCTCGCGCCCTTCCTGGCCACCGTCGGCGACATGTGGGAGCGCCGCCAGCTCCCGGTGGCGGGGGAGCACCTGGTCACCGAGGCGGTGAGGGGAGCCCTCCACGCTTTGGGGCGCACCGGGATCCCCGCGGGCGGGCCCGGCGCCGGACGGGCGGTCCTGGCCTGCGGACCGGGCGACCAGCACGCGCTGGGGCTCCTCCTGTTCGGCCTGGTGCTGGGGGGCGAAGGCTGGGACGTCGTCCACCTCGGGGTGGGCATGCCCGCGGGCGAGATCGCCGGCGCGATCCGGGCCCTGGACCCCGGCCTCGTGGGCCTGTCCTTCGTGGTCGAGGCCGGCGAGGACGAGGTCCGCCGGACGGTGGCGACCGCGGCGGGCGCCCTCCCCGAGGGGGCGCGGCTGCTGGTGGGGGGGCGCGCCATCGCCTCGCTTCACGGGGCGGTGCGGGGTGCCGGAGGCGTACCCTGCTCCACCCTGGGGGAGGGGCTGGAGCGGGCCACGGGCGCGGGCTGAACGGTCCGCACGGCCCACCGGGCGGGCGGAGGCCGGTCGGCACAAGTTGAACAGCGCCGCCAGCGGGATCACCTCCTGGGCGGTCTCCTTCCCCCCCCAAGGACTCCACCACCTCGACGACTCCTCGTCCGAGGTCCGTGTGGTAGCCCCTCTCCCCGCGCTCCTTGCGCCCGCCCCCGCGATCGAGGGGAGGAGCTCCGTGTACGCCGGGGGCGCGCCGGCCTCCCCGCGGCGGCCTCCTGGACCGCGGACGCGGGAGCGGCCGACCGCGCCCTGGGGTACTCGATGGCGGGCCCGGGGGACGTGGACGCGGACGGCTGCGACGAAGTGGTCGCCGGGGCGCCCTGCACGCCGACGGCCCACTACCTTGGCGAGGGTTACGCCGCCCTCTACTCCGGCTCGGCGGGCGGGATCCCGGCCTTGCCGTCGTGGTGGGGGCGGGGCGCCCCCGACGGTCGCTCCTGCCACGGCACGTCGGTCGCCGGTGCGGGAGACGTGGACGGCGACGGCAAGGTGGAGGTCCTCGTGGGGGCCCCGGAGTGGAGCGGCCCCCTGGGAACCGAGGGGCGGGCGGCCCGTTAGGACTCCTCTGAGCGGAGTTTGCCTGCTTCCCTGCATGCTGCCGCTTGAATCGGGCAGCCGGACGGAGGTAGCGTGCCTCCATGGAGCAGCAGGTGGAGCGCTCGACCGTCCCGATCCCCCGTCGACGTTCATCCATCACCGAGCTGGAGTCATGCGTGCGTTCCTTGTCGCGCTGTCGCTGCTGAGCGCCGCCGCGGGGCGTGGTGGCGACTGTGAGTGGCGTTCGTCGTATGCTGCGGCGCGAGACACTGTACGATTGGGGGACGTGACTCGCCTACGCCGGCTGCTGGACGTCGATCCCGCACTGGTGACCTGCCGCGAAGCGGGAAGCGGCTTCTCGTTGATCCATTGGTGGAGTATCGGGTTCGGCCCACGTCTCGAGATCCTGAACCTACTGGTGGCCAGCGGCGCCGCGGTCGATGCGCTCGATTCGCGCGGTCGCAACCTGCTGCACCTGGTGCTCGTCGAAGGCGAGGACCAGCCCCATCCCGTGCCGCTCTCCGTGATCGACGCCCTGCTCGCCTATGGCCTCGATCCCGCGGTGCGAGATCATCGCGGCAGGACGCCCTGCGATTACGCCCGCGACAGTTCCCATGCCAGCACTCGACAAGCGATGTCGCGTTGGTGCCCGGCAGACGAGGGACGCCCGCGCTGATCGGTCGGGCGGCGGTCGGGCCCCGCGGAACGCCCTACGTCCACCTTCCCGCCACCGCACTCCTCGTCTCCTACGCGTCCGCTCCGCCCCTCCCCCTCGGCCCCCCCACCGCCTCGACGAGGGCCTCGTCCAGCCGGGGATATCGGAAGGCGTATCCCAGGGCCTCGGCTCGGGCCGGGATCGCCCGCTGGCTCCCGAGCAGAACGCCGGCCATCTCGCCCAGGGCGAGGCGCAGGACCCAGCTGGGTGCGGGTGGGGCCAGGGCGGGGCGGCCCAGCGCCCGGGCGAGGGAGGCCGCCAGCTCCCGCTGGGTGACCGCCCCAGGGGCGACGGCGTGGATCGGGCCCTTCGCCCCGGGCTCGTCCAGGGCCAGGAGCACCAGGCCCACGACGTCGTCGGCATGGATCCAGGGGACCCATTGCCTCCCCGAGCCCAACCGGCCCCCGAGCCCCAGACGGTAGGCCGGCAGCATCTTCGGCAGCGCCCCGCCCTCCCGGCCCAGCACCACCCCGATCCGGAGCGTGACCACCCGGATCCCCAGGTCCGAGGCGGCCCGGGCCTCCGCCTCCCAGGCGAGGCAGGTCTCCGCGAGGAAGTCCTGACCCGGGGGCGACTCCTCGGTGAGCGTCTCGTCTCCCCGGTCGCCGTAGTACCCCACGGCGGAGGCCGAGACCAGGACCGCCGGAGGCCGCTCCGCCCCCCGGAGCCCCTCCACCAGCGCCCGGGTCCCCAGCACCCGGCTGTCCAAGATCCTTGCCTTGCGCGCCTCGGTCCACCGCCCCCCGGCCACCGGCTCGCCGGCGAGGTGCACCACGGCGTCGCCCCCCTGGAGGCCGGCCGCGGGGAACGGCTCTCCGTGAGCGGGCGTAGCGAAGGCCTCCGCTGCCCCCGGCACGCTCCACCCCGCCCCCGTGGAACGGGACAGCACCCTCACCCGATCCCCCCTCGCCGCGAGGGCCGCGCACACCTTCCTCCCAAGGAACCCCGTCGCCCCTGTCACCAGAACGTCCATGTTCCTGTCCCTTCCGCGCGCCGCCGCGAGCCTTCCCTCCGTTCCCGGAGAGTGCGTCCGACGATTACTTACGAAATCTAGACACAGATCCCATCGCGGCCACTGGGATCACCCCGGCCGTGCGGGCTGGACCTTGACCCGCCTCCCTCGACCCGCCTATGCTGGCGGCGGAGGCCCATCGGCATGCGGTCCTACCAGAGCCATCTCGTCCTCGCCGCTGCCGCCCTGGCGGCGGCCGGTTGCAGCGACTTCGGGGTGAACCGGGTCCAGTACCACGAGGAGTTCACCCAGGTCTTCGACCCCGTGGTGGTGGACGTCCTGTTCGTGGTCGACAACTCGGGCACGATGACCGAGGAGCAGGAGCTCCTCCACACGTCGTTCACGGGCCTCACCTCGCTGCTCTCCGACCTCGACGCCGACTTCCAGGTGGGGGTCATCACCACCGACGTCGAGGACCCGGAGCAGAGCGGCAGGCTCCAGGGCGACGTGCCCATCATGACGCCGGACACTCCGGACCTGGAGGCGGTGTTCGCCGCCTCGGCCAACGTCGGCACCCGGGGGGACCGCACCGAGCAGGGGCTGGAGGCGGTTCGCCTCGCCACGACCGCGGCGGTCCAGGACGGATCGAACACCGGCTTCTTCCGGACCGGCGCCACCCTGGACGTGGTGATCGTCAGTGACGAGGACGACAACTCCCCCGACACCGTGCAGTCCTACGTTGAGGCGCTCCAGGCGTTCAAGGGCGACGACCCGGTGCACGTCTCGGGGGTCATCGGCGACCTCCCCGACGGCTGCGTCTCGCCCGCGGCGGAGGCCGAGGCGGGCATGCGCTACGCCGAGGCCGCCCAGCTCACCGCGGGGCACGTCGGTTCCATCTGCCTGCCGGACTGGACCCCCCTGTTCGAGCAGATCGGTTTCGACCTCGCCGGCGCCGGCGACACCTTCGTGCTGGCGGACCTCCCCGACTCCGACACCCTCGAGGTCCGGGTGGACGGGGTGCTGATGGTCGAGCTCTCCCCCGACCGGATCCAGGACGGCTGGACCTACGACCCCGCCCAGAACGCCATCATCTTCACCGGCTTCGCGGTCCCCCGCTCCGGGCAGAAGGTGTTGGTCAGCTACTTCAAGTAGCCGGGGCCGCCCCCCGGGGATCGGTCGGGCAGGCGAGCGGTCAGAACATCCAGCTCACGCCGAGCCGGCCGCCGTGGGGGCCGACGTCGAAGCGCAGGCCGAAGTGGGGGGCGACGGTGAGCTGGCCGCCCAGGGCGACGTCGGCGAAGAAGGTCCCCGCCACCCCGAAGTAGCGGTCCGCGACGTCGATGTTGAAGCCGAACTTGACGGCGATGTAGGGGGCGAAGACGTCGGTGATGAAGAACTGGTAGCGGACCCCGCCCATGGGGGTGATGCCGGGCCAGGCGGTGTAGCCGGGCCACGGGCTCCAGGAGGAGACCTCGGCGCCGAACTCGACGTAGAAGGCGTCGTTCACGTCGGGGATGAAGCCCTTGGGGGCCACCGGGATCGCCACCTGGACGCCGACGCCCACCCGGTCCCACCCCAGCATCCCGTAGACGCTGAGGTCGGCGGGGTGCGCGTCGTCCCGCTGGACGATGTTGGCGGGCTCGGCGGACGCGGGGATGGGGGCGGCGGGTGCCGCGAGCGCGGCGGTGAGGGCGAGGGCGAGGCGGGTAGGCCGGGACATGGGCTGGCTCCAGGACGCCCGCAGGGTTCCGTGCGGGCGGCGTGTTCGCGGGATCGGGATCGGCGGGCTCGATGCCGTACGTCCGGGAGGGCGGACAGGATACCGGCCTCCGGGAATGACCGAAACCTGGCGGGCAGCCGGAGAACGCCTTGACGTGCCTGCCGCGGGCGTGCTATCGCGTGCCATGGGAGTACGTCGGGCATCTCGGCGCGACGGGAGCGGCCCATGGACGAGCGAGACGAACGCCTGGCGCGCACCCGCCCCCTGTTCCAGGCGTACCCGCGCTGCGCACCGGAGCGGCCCGTGCGCGTCCCGCACCGCATCCCCGTGCGGTTCCGCGAGAAGCGGCAGGTCCCCGTGGACGCCCAGGGCGTGGTGGTCAACGTCAGCCTCACGGGCCTCTACGTCGCCGTCCGGCACCCGCCGGGGATCCAGGACATCGTCAACCTCTCCCTCCCCGGGCAGAGCGTGGACGGGGACGACCGCCCCCTCCGGCTCCGCGGCCAGGTGCGTTGGTGGAGGCAGGCGCGGGCCCGGGACGACGAGGCCCTGGGCTTCGGCGTGAAGATCCTGGACTTCGCCTCCCCGGAGCAACGGGAACGTTACCGGGCCTTCGTCCAGCGGCTCATGGCCGCCCCGACGGGTACGGCGCCTTCGACCGGTCCCGCGCCCCCCGCGGTCCCCGCTCCCCCCGAAGGCTGAGCCGGGCGGATCGGCGGGCGACTGTCGTCGACGAGCATCGCGACGAGCAGCACCGCCGCCATGCCCAGCGGCAAGAGCACTCCCCAGAGTGGCATCGCTCCCCCCCCACAACCACGGGCCCCCGCCCGTTCCCTCTCCCGCGCGCTCCGACCCTCCCGCCGCCGGGGCGGGAGCCTTCCTCGGCGAGACGGCGCTCGCGGGACGGTCAACGATAGGCCCTCACCGGTGACGTTGCCATAGGGTCTCGAGGCCGCCCACCACCTTTTCCGTGGGCGCCGGGCGGCGGCGCGGATCGGACGCGAGCAGGGCGACGATCGCATCGACCACGGGCAGCGGAACGCCCCTCTCCTCGAGGCGGCGGACGTCGGGGATCCCGGCGAGGATCGATCCCAGGAGCGCCGCGGGCTCGTCCTTCAAGTAGGGATACGTGCCCGTGAGGGTGTAGAAGAGGAGGACGCCCAGGGCATAGACCTCCCCCGCGACGTCGGGCCCGCGGCCCTGGATGCGTTCCGGCGGGAGCATCGGCAGGGTCCCCACCACGAGGCCCGGGGACGTGACCTCGGGGTCGAAGGGTCGCCGAGCGACGCCGAAGTCCGTCACCTTGACGACGTCCCCCCCGGTGACGAGCAGGTTCGCGGGCTTGAGGTCGCCGTGGACCACGCCGCGGCCCGCGAGGTAGTCCACCGCCCTCGCCACCTGGAGGACGACATGCAGGGCGCGTGGCAGCGGCAGGGGTCCCTCGGAGGTGACCAGGCGCTGGAGCGAGGGGCCTTCGACGTACTCCATCACCAGGCAGGCTTCCCGGGCGCCGAGGGAGAGGTCCACGAACCGGACGATGTTCGGGTGGTCCACCGCCTTGAGGACCTGGGCCTCCCGCAGGAAGCGGTACGTGCTGGCGGGGTCGTCGGCGATGCCCTCGCTGACCCTCTTGATGGCGACCCGCTCCCCCGTGTCCAGGGACTCGGCGAGGTAGACCACGCCCATGCCCCCCCGGCCGATCACCTCGAGCACCCTGTAGCCGTTGTAGACCGGGGGCCGGTCCGCGTCGATGGGGCCCGTTGGGATGCGGTCGACCACGTGCTCCACCGAGCGCGCCCGCGCGTTGTGGAGGAGGCGGCGGACCTTGGCCCGCAGCTCGCCGGCCTGGACGGGCTTCACGACGTAGTCGTCGGCCCCGGCCTCGAAGGCGGCCATCAGCGACTCCTCCTCGCCCCGGGCGGAGAGGATCAGGACCGGCAGGCGCTCCCGGGGGTAGTGGATCCGCAGGGCTTCCAGCACCTCGAGCCCGTCGAAGCCCGGCATCCCCAGGTCGGTGACCAGGAGGTCCGGCGGCTCGACGAGGCAACGGTGGATCCCGGCCCGGGCGTCGACGTAGGTCAGCAGCTCGATGCCTGTGTCCCCGAGGACCGCGGCCAGGGCGTCGAGCTGCTCCTGAGAGTCGTCGATCGCCACCACCACCGACATCGCCACGCCCCGCCGACCCGACCGGTGGAATCGGCTCGCGCCGCCGGCCCTGGGGGCCAAGTCTATGCGGGATCGGGTCCGGTGACGATGGCCTTCCGCCGAGGGGGGGCGGGCACCAACGGCGGGTCGGCCCCGTCCGGACCCGCGGCTGCGCTCCGGTCCGGTCCATTGACAACCCCCGGGGGGGTACCTAACATCGCTGCCGCGCCAGGGGTGGATCGATGCGATATCTTGATTTTCTCAAGGGAATTCGTGACGCGAGCGGGCCGCGCCGCGTCACCGGGCTGCCGGACGAGGTGCTCCTGCGGTTCCTCCCCCGCCATCCCGAGCTCGCCGCCGCCATCGAAGAGGCGGCCTCGACCCACCGGCGCCTCGGGGAGGAGCGCCCCGACCTGGTCGCCCTCCCCGAGGACGAGCTGGTGCGCGCGCTCCAAGCGGACCTCCTCAACTTCTACGCCGCGGACGCGGTGAACCCCTACGTGCCCCTGGCCGCCCGGGGCCCGTGGATCGTCACCGCCCACGGCGCGGTGGTCCACGACAGCGGCGGCTACGGGATGCTGGGCTTCGGCCACGCGCCCGAGGAGGTGCTGGCCCCCCTCCGGGAGCGCCAGGTCATGGCCAACGTGATGACGGCCTCGTTCAGCCAGCGCCGCCTGTTGGACCGGCTGGTGGCGGAGATCGGCCACCGCCGCCCCGCCGGATCCCCGCGGCCCTACGCGCGCTTCGTGTTCCTGAACAGCGGCTCCGAGGCGATGACCCTGGCCGGGCGTATCGCCGACGTCCAGGCCAAGGTCCTCACGGATCCGGGCGGTCCCCACGCCGGCGCGCGGCTCAAGTTCCTGTCGCTGCGCGGCTCCTTCCACGGGCGCACCGATCCCCCCGCCCGGGTCTCCGACTCCACCCAGGACGCCTACCGGGCCCTGGCGACGTTCCGGGACCACGACGTCCTGCTCCGCGCCACCCCCAACGACCCGGACGACCTCCGCGCCACGTTCGCCCGGGCCGAGGAGGAGGGGATCCACGTCATGGCGACCTTCCTGGAGCCCGTCCAGGGGGAAGGAGCGCCGGGGCGGGCCATCACCCCCGAGTTCTACCGGCTGGCCCGGGACCTGACCCGGCGGCACGGCTCGCTGCTGGTGGTGGACTCCATCCAGGCGGGGCTGCGCTGCCAGGGGGTGCTGTCCATCTGCGACTTCCCCGGCTTCGAGGACTGCGAGCCCCCCGACGCCGAGGCGTTCTCCAAGGCGATCAACGCGGGGCAGTTCCCCCTGTCGGTCCTCGCCCTCGGCGAGGACGCCGCCCGGCTCTATCGGCCCGGGATCTACGGCAACACCATGACCGCGAACCCCCGGGCCATGGACGTCGCCTGCGCCGTGATGGACCTGGTCACTCCCGAGCTGCGCGAGAACATCCGCGCCCGGGGGCGGGAGATGGTGGCGCGGCTCCAGGAGCTGCGGGACGAGTTCCCGGACGTCATCGCCGGCGTCTCCGGCACGGGCCTGCTCTGCGCCGCGGACCTCGACCCGGCGCGGTACAAGGCGGCGGGCCGGGGCTCCCTGGAGGAGCGCCTGCGCCACAGGGGGATCGGCGTGATCCACGGCGGGAAGAACGCCCTCCGGTTCACCCCCCACTTCCGGATCACGTCAGAGGAGATCGACCTCGCGGTCTCGGCGCTCCGGGACCTCCTGCGGGAGGACGCCGCGGCGGCGGCCTGAGGCTCGGGCTCAGGCGCCACTCCCCTCGCGCCCGGCCAGGGCCCGGAGGCGGGCGACGGCCTCGTCGCGGCCGAGGGCGAGCACGAAGCTGCCGAGGCGGGGGCCCCGGGACTGGCCCAGGAGTCCCTCGTACACCGCCTGGAACAGGACCTTGGGGGGGACTCCCGCCTCGCGGGCGACGTCGAAGGAGAGGGCCTGGACCTCGTCGGCGTCCTGGCCCTCGGAGCCGGCGATCCGGTCCGCCAGCGCCCGGAGCAGCGGCGCCTCCTCTCCGGTGGGGGCGCGGAAGGACCGGTGGGGGGCCTCGAAGTCCCGGTCGAAGGCGATCGCCCCCGCGACCAGGCTCCGGGCCATGGCCTCGTTCTCCGGGGCGGAGATGGCGGGGTCGTACCGCGCCAGGTAGCCCAGGATCACCTCCTCGTCGTGCACTCCGAGGCAGGCGACGAGGTTCCGGACCAGGGACCAGTCCAGGCGCGAGGTCCAGCGGGGCGCCTCCCCCTCCTGGAAGAACCACGCGGGGATCCCCGGCCTCTCCGCCTCGGGGGTCGCGGGCAGGCGCCGGAGCTGGTCCAGGTACTCGTCCACGGCCTTCGGGATCGCGTCGTAGGTCAGCTTCTTGGCCTTCCGCGGGCTCTGGTACAGGTAGTGGAGCAGGGACCCCACGGGGCCGTACTCGAGCCAGGAGTCCACCGTGATGCCCTTGCCGACGGACTTGGAGATCTTCTGCCCCGACTCGTCCAGGAACATCTCGTAGAAGGAGCCCACCGGCGGGCGCCCCCCCAGGATCTCCACGATCCGGGACGAGGCGGCGGCACTCTCGATGAGGTCCTTGCCGTACATCTCGTAGTCCACCCCGAAGGTCCACCAGCGCAGCGCCCAGTCGACCTTCCAGCCCACCTTCGTCCCGCCGTCGGTCACGGGGATCTCCCCCGCCTCGCCGCATCCCCGGAACTCGGCGTACACGGCGTCGCAGGCGAAGGAGATCGACCCCCGGCCGGGGTGGTAGGCCGTCACCCGCGTGGTGTAGACCCGCCCGCACGAGGGGCACACGGGGAAGAAGGGGGACCAGTCCTCGCGCCTCTCCCGCTCGCCGCCCCCCAGGGTGGGGACGATCACCGAGCGCACCGCCTGGGCCCGCTCCAGGATCCGCAGCAGCCCTTCGTTGAACACCCCGGCGCGGTACTGGCGGGTGGAGGAGCGGAACTCGTACTCGAAGCCGAAGCGGTCCAGGAACTCCCGAAGGCGCCGGTTCATGTGGTCGGCGTAGGAGGCGTCGGTGCCGAAGGGGTCCGGGACCGACGTGAGGGGCTTGCCCAGGTGGGGGCGCACCACCTCGGGGTTCGGGATGTTGAGGGGGACCTTCCGGAGGCCGTCCATGTCGTCGGAGAAGGCGACGAGGCGGCTGGGCCTGCCGGTGAGGTGGGTGAAGGCGCGGCGGACGAAGGTGGTGCGGGCCACCTCGCTGAAGGTGCCGATGTGGGGCAGCCCCGAGGGTCCGTACCCGGTCTCGAAGACCACCTCGCGGCCCGGTGCGTCCCCCGAGACCGCCTCCATCAGGCGCTCGGCCTCCACGAAGGGCCAGGGGCGCGGGTCGGTGGGGGGGGCGGACATGGGGGCCTCTCGCGGGGGCGCCGGCGCGGACCCCGCGGTGGCGCGTGGAAATGGGCGAGAACACTAGCGAGCCCCGGAGGGGGAGGCAAGGGCCGCCCGGCGGGGCCTCGTTGGCCCGCCTCCTCGCGGGCCGCCCGGGGAATCCGCCGCGCCCGCAGGTGTTATGATGCGCGCCCGGCGGGCGGACTGGGACTCGACGCTCCCCGGCGCGCCCTCCGGATCCCCCCAAGGCTCCCCCGCCGCCCCCGCTGCCGCGCGGACGCTCGCATTGACACGTCCCGCGGCCGGGTGATAGCACTGCCGGCCCCCATCCTGGGGGGCCCCACGGTCCACGCCGAATGCGCTTTCGCCTCTCGCCTCCGCTGCTCCCCGCCCTGGTGGCCGTCCTGATCCCCGCCACCGCCGAGGCCGTGGACTTCCGCCTCGACGGCTACTACCGGGTGCGCGGTCGCGTCTACGACAGCACCTCCCTGACGAGGGCCGACGACGAGCCCTACAAGCTGGGCACCGAGGCCTACCTGCAGCACCGGCTCCGCCTGGAGCCCCACCTGCGGATCAACCCCTTCGTCAACGTCTACACGCAGTTCGACCTGTTGGACCTGACCCACTTCGGCGCCTCGCCCGAGGTCCGGCAGATCGATCCCTGGGACGAGCTGGCGGCGGGCACCGGCGGGATCCCCGACACGCTGACCGAGACGGTTCTCCCGGGCGAGGACTACAGCTCGAACATCGCCCTGAAGCGCGCCTGGGCCGAGGTGGAGACCCGCTACGTCGACTTCCGGTTCGGCCGCATGGGCAACCACTGGGGCATGGGGATCCTGGCCAACGACGGGAACTGCGACCGGTGCGACTTCGGGGACACCGTCGACCGGGTCCAGGTCCGGGGCCGGGTCGGCCCCGCCCAGCTCTCCCTGGCGTACCAGACCCACGCCGAGGGCCTGACCAACGTCGACGACGACGTGCAATCCCTCTTGTTCACGGGCGGTTACGCCTCGGAGCTCCACGGCGTCGGCGCCTACGTCGAGTACCGCACCAAGCCCAGCGAGTCCTTCCGGGGTCTCTACGCCGACGTCTGGGGGCGCGCCCGCCTCGGCCCCCTTCGCCTGGAGATCGAGGCCGCCCTGGTCTACGGGAAGTGGGCCGGGAGCCCGATCCCCGTGGACGGGGAGACCGGCGAGCCCCTGGCCCCCCTCTCGGTGGAGGACCTGACGATCCTCTCCAGCGGCGGCGCCCTCAGGGCGGACCTCTCCATGTCCCCAATCGCCGCCGGGCTGGAGGTGGGTTACGCCACCGGTGACTCGGACCTCACCGACACCGAGGTCCACACCTTCAGCTTCGACCGGGACCATGACATCGCCCTCCTCCTCTTCCAGGAGCCCCTCCCCTCCCTGCTGACTCCCGACTCCTTCGACGAGCAGGACCGGCAGGTCGCCGCCGAGATCGACCCCGACGCCGTGGTGACGGGGACGGCGGTGAGCAACGCCTTCTACGTCACCCCCTACTTCGCTTACGACATCCGCGAGAACCTCACGGCGAAGGTCCAGCTCGCGGCGGCCTGGGCGCTGGTCCGGAACGAGCGGCTCACCGGCGAGAAGAGCTTCTACGGCGTGGAGATCGGCGCCGACGTCTCCTGGCGTCTCTTCGAGAACTTCGAGCTGGGGGGACGGGCCGCCTTCCTGTTCCCCGGGGACGCCTTCGACGACGCACACCGCGCCTTCACGTTCGGCGGCGAGGCCCGCGCCATCGTGCGCTTCTAGGATCGGGGGGCCGGGGGTGGAGGCGGGGGGCAGCTCCGGGCGGCGAGGGGGGCGCTACGCCGGCGTCGCCTTCACGAAGGTCCACGGGGCCGAGAACGACTTCGTCCTCGTCGACACCCGCCGCGGCGCGCCCACCGACCTCTCCGACTTCGCACGCGCCGTCTGCCCCCGGCGGACCGGCGTGGGGGCCGACGGGGTGCTGCTGGTGGAGGAGGCCCCGGGGTACGACGCCCGCATGCGGGTGTTCAACGCCGACGGCAGCGAACCGGAGATGTGCGGCAACGGCGTGCGGTGCGTGGCCGCGTTCCTGGTGCGGAGCGGGTGGGCGACGGGGCCGACGGTGCGGGTGCTGACGGGGGCAGGCGAGGTCGCCTGCGAGGTCCTCTCCGGCGACGAAGTGGAGGCGGTCCTCGCCGTCCCCGGGTTCGCGGGGGCGAACCTGCCCGAGGGCGGGAGTCCGGACCGGCCCGCGGCGCTGCGCTTCGTCGGCCCGGGGGGCGAGGGAAGGATCGGGCTGTGCCTGTCCATGGGGAACCCCCACTGCGTGGTGGCCCTCGGCGAGGGCGAGGCGGTGGACTCGGCTCCCCTCGACGCCATCGCCCGGGCCGTGGACGCCGCGGGCGCCTTCCCCGAGGGGGTGAACGTGGAGCTCTGCGAGCGGGTCGGCGCCCGGGAGCTCCGGGTGCGGGTGCGGGAGAGGGGGGTGGGCGAGACCCGGGCCTGCGGCACCGGGGCGTCCGCGGCGGCGGTGGCCCTGCTCCCCCCCGGCGAGCCCGCGATCGTCCACCTGCCGGGCGGCGCGCTCCGGGTGGAGTGGCGGGGGCCGGGGAGCCCCGTGCGGATGCGGGGACCGGTGCGCGCCGTCTTCGAAGGGGTCCTGGCGCCGACCGGAGGGGCGTGACGGGACCGGACACGAACCACCCCCCGGGGCGGACGCCGCGGGGTGCACGGCGGGGCCCGGGGCCACCGCCGGGCGGAGAGAGGGTCGATGCGCTTCTACGGAGTCATGACCGCGCTCGTCACGCCGTTCCGCGGCGAGGACGTCGACGTCGACGGGCTGGAGCGGCTGATCGAGGCCCAGATCGAGGCGGGGATCGACGGCCTCGTCGTCAACGGCACCACCGGGGAGTCGCCGACCCTGAGCGACGCCGAGCAGAGGAGGGTCGTGGAACGGGCGGTGCGCCGCTCGGCGGGACGGGTGCCGGTGGTCGCCGGGGTGGGCACCAACAGCACCGCCACCACCGTCGCCCGGGCCCGGGTGGCCCGGGAGGCGGGAGCCGACGGCCTGCTGGTGGTCAACCCCTACTACAACAAGCCGGGGCAGGCAGGGCAGATCGCCCACTTCCAGGCCGTCGCCGAGGCGGTGCCGCTGCCGATCTGCCTCTACAACATCCCCGGCCGCACCGCCGCCGGGCTCACCGCCGAGTCCATCGCCGAGCTCTCGAAGGTCCCGAACGTCATGGCGGTGAAGGAGGCCACCTCCGATCTGCGCCTCGCCGCCGAGGTCGTCCGCTCCTGCGGCGAGGCGTTCGAGGTCCTCTCGGGGGACGACTTCACCTTCCTGCCCCTGCTCGCCGTGGGGGGCAGCGGCGTGATCTCCGCCGCGACCAACCTGGTGCCCGGGCGCTTCGTGAAGCTGTGGCGGGCGTTCCGGGAGGGGGACCTGGCCACCGCCCGGGACGAGCACCTGGCCCTCCTGCCCCTGCTGGGCGCCCTCTACGCCGAGTCCAACCCCGTCCCGGTCAAGACCGCCTGCGCGTGGGCGGGCCTGATCCCGTCCCCCGACCTGCGCCTGCCCCTCGTGCCCCCCTCGGAGGCGACGGAGGCGCGGCTGCGGCGCGAGATGAAGGCCCTGGGGCTGCGCGTCGGATCGGGCCGATGAGCCGGGGCGACCCGCCGGCGGTCCGCGTCGCCGTCCACGGAGCCGGGGGCCGCATGGGGGGGCGGCTGGTCCGCCTGATCGGCGAGGATCCGGGCCTGGTCCTGGCGGGTGGCCTGGGGAGGGGCGACGACCTCCCCGCGGCCCTCCGGGGGGCGGACGTGGTGGTGGACTTCAGCAGCCCCGATGGCACGGCGCGTGTGTGCGAGGCAGCACAGGGCTTGCGGATCCCAGCGGTGGTGGGCACGACGGGGCTGGACCCGAGGGGGCGGGCGGCGGTGGAGGCCCTGGCGGCCAGGGCGCCGGTGGTGCTCGCCCCCAACACCAGCGCCGGCGTCCACGTCCTGCTCCGCCTGGCCGCCCTGGCGGCCCGCCTCTTGGGGGAGGGCTACGATGCCGAGATCGTGGAGGTCCACCATCGGGGCAAGGCCGACGCCCCCTCGGGCACGGCGCTGTTGCTGGCCCGGGCCCTGGCGGAGGCGGCGGGGGGGAGCCTGGAGGACCGGGCCGTCTGCCACCGGGAGGGGCGGACGGGGCCCCGCCCGCCGGGGAGCGTGGGCGTCCAGGCCCTCCGGGGAGGCGACGTCGTGGGGGAGCACACGGTCCTGCTGCTGGGGGACGGGGAGCGCCTGGAGCTGACCCACCGCTGCACCGATCGGGACGTCTTCGCCCGGGGCGCCCTGCGGGCGGCCCGGTGGGTCGCGGAGCCCGGGAGGCCGCCGGGCCTCTACGGGATGGAGGACGTGCTGGGCCCGCGGGCCTGAGCCCGGAGCCCGAGGGGAGCGCCTGGGGCGGGGATCGGCGCGGCGGTGCCCCGCCCGATCGCTCCCTGGATCCCCGGGGGAGGGCACTCGGGACGCGGCCATCGCCGCCACCGCGGCCGACGCGGCCGGACCGTGCACCGGGCGCGGCGCGAGCCGGGGTTATCCTGTAACCGCGCACCGCCCGGGGAGCTCGACGCGCCCGCGGGCGGCGCGGGTGGTCCGTGAACGCCTGTCCCTCCACCGCCCTCCTGGCCCGGCTCCTGGCGGAGCACGGGGACGAGATCCCGCTGGACCTCGGCGCCGCGGCCGTCGCCGCGGCCGAGCAGCCCGGGGTGGACCCCGCCGGGGTGCTCGCCGCGCTGGACGAGGTGGCGGCGGGACTGCGGATCCCCAAGGGGGCGTCGGTGTTCGAGGCGGTGGCCCGGCTGAACCACCACCTCTTCCTCGAGAGGGGCTTCCACGGCGACCGGGACGAGTACGACGCCCCCGAGAACTCCTTCCTGGACCGGGTGATCGAGAGGAGGCGGGGGCTGCCCATCCTGCTCTCGATCCTGTACGTCGAGGTGGGGAGGAGGGCCGGCTTCGCCCTGCACGGGGTCGGCTTCCCAGGCCACTTCGTGGCGGCGCCCACCCACGCCCGCCCCCCCTTCTTCGTCGACCCGTTCCACGGCGGCCGGATCCAGCGGCCCGAGGCCCTGCTGGCCCGGCTCGCCGAGATGACCGGCGATCCCCTCCCCAAGGGGACCACCTGGCACCCGGTCCTGGACCCCGTTCACGGCCGCCAGGTGCTCATCCGGGTGTTCCACAACCTGAAGGCGGCCTACCTCCGGCGGGGGCGCCTGGAGGACGCCCTCCGGGCCGTCGACCGCCTGGTCCTCCTCGATCCGGAGGCCGAGAGCCCACGGCGGGCCCGGGCGGCACTGCTCCAGCGCCTCGGCCGGGGATGACCCGGAGTCCTACCCTGCGTCGCCGAGGGTGACCAGCGCTGCGCGGGCGCGGGCGCGCCTCTCCTCTCCGTCGGCGGTGCCGGGATCGAGCTCCAGGGCCCGCTGGAAGCAACGCCCCGCCAGCCGCGCGTCCCCCTTGAAGAGCGCCATGTCCCCCTGCTTGGCGAAGAGGTCCGCCGCCATCTCCCGCTGATCGGCCCCTATCCTCTCGTTCCGGTGCTTCCGCCTCCCGTCGGCGGAGATCAGGGTGGCCCGGACCTCCGCGAGGCGTGCACGGGCCAGCTCCAGGACCTCCCGCTGCTCGGCCCCCAGCTCGGCGGCGGCCCGACCCGAGGCGAGGGCCGAGTCCAGCCTCGCCACCGCCGCCTCGACCTCGTCCCCGAGGGAGCTCCAGTGCACCCCAAGGAACTGGAAGTGGTCCCGGGACTTCAGCCCGTCGGAGCAGCGGAGGAGGGCGCGGTTCAGCCGCAGCTTGTCCCGCATGTCTCCCTCGGAGTCGGTGAACTCGGAGATCCCCAGGTCCGCCAGGGAGAGCATCAGCTCGACCGCCTGGCGATCGGCCAGGTCGCGCCTCTGGAGCAGCTCCCTCACCCGGAACCCCGCGGGGAGGTACCGATCGGTGAAGCGCCGCTCGGGCATGGGAAGGGGGAGCTGGGCCAGGAGGGCCTCGGAGCCGGGTCGCGGGAGCCACCGGAGCTCCAGGCGGGCGTCCTTCTCGCGCCCGAGGCGGTCCTCGTCCATCGCCGCCCAGCGGCTCCGCGCGGCGTCCAGCAGGGCCGCGCCCACGCTGGCGGGGGTGTCGGGCAGGAGGCGCGCGACCTCGGGGACGGGATAGAAGGCGTACCGCCCGAAGTTCGAGCCCAGGAGGTAGCGGGTGATCCGGGTGGCCGCCTCGCGCCGCACCCGGTCCAGGTCCGGAGCGGAGAGGCCGGCGAGCCGGACGAGGGCCTGGCCCTCGGGCTCCCCCGCGAGGCGCGCCAGCTCCTCCGTCCTCTCGGCGACCGCCGCGGGGACCAGGCCCATGGTGACCGCCACGTGGACCAGCCCCTCGGAGCGGGCGGGGGGCTGGCGCAGGAAGCGCACCGGCAGGCCATCGACGAAGTAGGCCCAGCGCCTCTCGTGGAGCCCGTCGATGACCAGCACCCCCGTGTCCCGGGACCGCGCCCTCTCCAGGAGCAGGGTCCGCCAGCCCTTCTCGCCGAAGTCGCCGGCGTCGCTGGAGGCGGCGGGGATGGCCGCCCCCCCGTCCGGGGCCGGCGCCGCCCTGCCGGTCAGGCCCACCGGCGCAAGGCGGGGAGCGGGCGGCGGGGGCGCGGACTGCCGGAGGGGCGCGGGTGAGGGGCGCGCCGTCTCGACGATGGAGCCGACGAAGGTCTCCAGCGAGGGATCCTCCTCGTCCCGAAGGGCCTGCCCGCGATGCATCCCTGACGCCGGGACCGGTTCCACCGCGCGGGACCCCGGCGCGGGGACCGAGCGGAGGGCGGCGATCACGTCGGGGGGGGCCCCGTACACCGCGTACGTGGACCAGGAGGGACCCGCCAGGGCGAGGGTCGCGGCGAGCTCGGCCACCCGACCGGCCCAGGGGATCCCCAGGTCGACGACGACGTCGGTGAGGAGGGGGAGTTCGGGGCGGAAGCCCAGGGTGAGCCGGCCGCGGGGCAGCTCGTCCGCCAGGGCGAGGGCGCTGGGCGCGTCGCCGACGGTCCAGGGGACGTGGGGCGTGGTCACCGTGCCTCCACCGGGGTCATCCGCGGCCCCGCGCCGGGGCGAGGGCCCGGACGGCCAGCAGGGCCCAGGCGAGGCGGGACGCGCCCGGGACGATCTCGGGGGGCAGGTGGGAGAGGGCCGAGTCGAGGCGCGGCACCTGGCCCAGGAGGGCCTCGACGCCCTGCAGGTCCGCGGGCAGCGGGAAGGCCGCTGCCCAGTCCAGGTAGCGGGCGGTCGGCGCGCAGGGCACGTCGAAGAAGGGACCGAGGCTGTGCCACACCGCGCCATCGGGCACGGCCAGGACCGCCTCCCACAGCGCCGTCGCCGCCGCGATGTCTCCGGGGCCGGCAGCGATGGCGTGGTCGGCGGCGCGCTTCACCCGGGCGACGAGGTCGCCGGGGCTCGGCGGGGGGCGGGCCGGGCCCGGCTCGGGAGCGGGCTCGGGACGCGGCGCGTCACCCGTGGCTCCCGAAGCGGGCGGTGGCGCCCCGATCCGCGCGAGGGACCGCCGGGCGGCTTCCAGCAGGGCCGCCGGGGCGACGGGCTTGGGGAGGAACTCCCCGACGCCGAGGCCGCCGAAGAGATCGGCGATGGGCTCGAAGTGGTCGTAGAACCCGCTCACCAGCAGGACGGGGACCGCCGGGCCACCCCGGGACGCCTCGTCCACCCTCACCCGCCGGAGGACTTCCAGCCCGTTTCCCCGGGGGAGGCAGACGTCCAGGACCAGCAGCGCCGGGGCTCCGGCGGCGATGGCGGCGAGGGCCTGGGCCCCGTCCCCGGCGGAGCGGACGGGCAAGCCCGTCGCCCCCAGCACGCCCGCGAAGGCGGCGGCCAGATCGGGATCGTCCTCGACCACGAGGATCCCCATTCCCCTCGCTCCCGAGTCGTCGGCCCCGCCCATGAGCCACCCTCTCTTCCCCGGCCGCCCGGCGCACGCCTTGTAGCCGATCGTCACGGGGCTGTCATGAAAATCTCCCGGGAAGTTCCAGGCCCCGGGCGCTTTCCCCCGGGGCGGGAGGCGGCGATACTTCCGGCGTCGGGAGGCGCGCGCTGAGCACCGCACCCCCGGCCGAGAGGACGCGCCATGGCCTTCCTTCAGGATCCCCCCCGCCTCGGAAACGGCTGGGACGACGACCCGCTCCTGCGGGAGTACGTGTCCCGGGCCCTCCCCCCCGAGGTGGGTGGCGCCATCGAGCCCGAGCTGCGGGAGCTGGGGGAGCTGGCGGGCGGCCCCCTCTTCGAGCTCCAGCTCCAGGACCTGAAGAACGATCCGGAGCTGATCTCCTGGGATCCGTGGGGCCAGCGGGTGGACGAGGTCCGGATCTCGCCCCTGTGGCGACAGGCCGAACGCCTGGCGGCGGAGAAGGGCCTGGTGGCCGCCGCCTACGAGGGGACCTACGGGCGCCACGCCCGGGTCCACCAGTTCCTGCTCAACTACATGGTGCAGGCGTCCCTGGACGTGTACTCCTGCCCCCTGGCCATGACCGACGGGGCCGCCCGCACCCTCCTGGACCTGGGCAACCGCGCTCTGATCGAGAGGGCCCTCCCCCGCCTCGCCTCCCGGGACCCCCGGACCGCCTGGACCAGCGGCCAGTGGATGACCGAGCACATCGGGGGCTCGGACGTCGGCCTCAGCGAGACCGTTGCCCGACGGGGCGACGACGGGTCCTGGCGCCTTTACGGCCGCAAGTGGTTCACGTCGGCGGTCACCGCGCCCATGGCCCTGACCCTCGCCCGCCCCGAGGGCAACGGCCCGGGCGGGCGGGGCCTGGCTCTGTTCTACGTCCAGGCCCGGGACGAGGGGGGCCGCCTCCAGGACATCCGGGTGGACCGCCTGAAGGACAAGCTCGGCACCCGCAAGGTGCCGACGGCGGAGCTGGAGCTGCTGGGGACCCTCGCCGAGCCGGTGGCCGGCCTGTCGGACGGGGTGCGGAACATCACGTCCATGCTCAACGTCACCCGCACCTGGAACGGCGGCGGCGCGGTGTGGGGGATGCGGAGGGCCCTGGCGCTGGCCAAGGACTACGCCACCCGGCGGGTGCAGTTCGGGGCGCCCCTGTCCCGCAAGCCCCTCCACGTCGACACCCTGGCGGGGCTCCAGGCGGAGTTCGAAGGGGCGTTCCTGCTGTGGTTCCGGGCCGTGGAGCTGATGGGGCGGAGGGAGGCGGGGGAGATCGGCGACGCCGACCGCGCGCTCCTGCGCCTGATCACGCCGGTGGTGAAGCTGACCACCGCGAAGCAGGCGGTGGCCGTCACCTCGGAGGTGCTGGAGTGCTTCGGGGGCGCCGGCTACGTCGAGGACACCGGCCTGCCCCTGCTGATGCGGGACGCCCAGGTCCTCCCCATCTGGGAGGGGACCACCAACGTGCTCAGCCTGGACACCCTCCGGGCGCTGCGGAAGGGGGAGTCCCTGGCCGCCTGGCTCGGCGAGGTGGAGGCCCGGGTCGCCGCGGCGGCGGGGGTGCCGGAGCTGAGGACCCCGGGGGAGGCCGCGGTGCGCGCGGCGCGCCGGGCCGCGGCGTGGCTCTCCGAGGCGGGCGCCGACGAGGGGGCGCTGGAGGCGGGCGCCCGCCGCTTCGCCCTGACCCTGGGCCGATCCATGGAGCTCGCCCTGCTGGTCGACCACGCCGCGTGGTGCCACGCCCACAGCCGCGGCCCCCGCGCCGCCGCCGCCGCCCGCCGCCTCGCCGCCCACGGCGTGGACGAGATCGGTGTTTTCTCTCGTGATGACGCGGACTTGCTGGGTGCCTGACCGGGGCCGTCGGGGCGGCTACAGGCCGTCTGCCCGGACCTTGGCCTTGCGCTCCTGGCGGAACAGCCCCTCGTAGGCGGCGTTGTTCTGCTGGACCAGGTCGAGCAGTTCGCCGGCGACCGGCTGGTCCTCGAAGTCGATGGCCTGGGCCGGCGACCGGGCGACGTCGCTGCCCCGTTGGGAGGCGTAGCGGTCCCCGGCGCGTGCCAGCACCATGGACGCGCCCCCCGCGAGATGCACGGCACCCAGGGGATCGGTGCGGGACGCCGAGGATCCGCCGTCGTCGAAGCTCCACACCAGGGCGTCCCGGACCGGCCGGCCCGCACCGTCCGAGAGCTGGATCAGCAGGTCCCCGGACGATCCCGGCCGGGTCGAGACCTCCAGGTCGGAGCGCACCAGCACGGCGCGGTGGGTGGTGGCGCCGATCCCCACCGTGAGCAGGTAGGCTCCATCCCCGAGGGCCGGCAGGGGCACGTCCCCCCTCGCGTCCACCGCCACCTCCCCCAGGGCCGCGGGCCGCAGACCGTCCACCCGCACCGCCTCGGGGTCGAGGGAGCCGCCGTCCCGCAGGAAGAGGCTCTCCAGGGCGATCCGGTAGGCCGTCAGCGCCACCTTCGAGCCCGGGCGGAGCGCCCCGGGCAGGACCGCCGGCTCCCCGGGCCTCAGCACCCGGAAGGGCTCGACCTCCAGCGCGTCCCTCTCCAGCCACGCGATCCGGGCGTCCGCGTCGCCGTGGCCGCCCGCCCGGCGATAGTGCTCCAGGGCCCGGCGCCGGTCCCCCTCGGCCTCGTACACGCGGCCCAGCTCCAGCGCCACCGCGGCGGCCCCCTCCCCCTTGGGATCGGCCCGGAGCAGCACGGCGCGGGCCTCCCCCGCCCTCCCCCGGGCGAATCGGGCCCGGGCGTCGGCGAGGGCCAGGCGCCACGCAACTTCGGCGTCCCGGAAGGCGGTGGCCAGGGGACCGGCGAGGGCCTGCTGCCTCCCGGCGTCCCCGAGCTGGCGCAGCGTGTCCATCAGCAGCACCGCCGCCTCGGGGCTCGCGGTCGCCTTGGGGTGGACCAGCAGGAACCGGGCGAGCTCCGCGGCCGAGGTGTGCCGCAGCGACGACCTCGTAAGGCCGAGGCGGTCCCCGTCCCCGGACGCCCTCCCCAAGAGCATCGAAGGCACGAGGTAGCGGGCCTCCACCACCGTGGGGACCTCGGGGTAGCGTCGCATCAGCTCCCGGAGGAGCTTGAGGGCGGTGAGGGTCAGCCCCCCCTCCTGGACCTCCCGCACGGCGGCCAGCTCCTCGCGGAAGCGGGCGTCCAGCACCACCCGGGCCGCCGCCACCGCCCGGGCGGGTTCCCCCGCGGCGGCGTAAGCGCGGGCGACGGCCGCCGCGAGGGCCAGGTCCAGGTCCGCGTCCGGCGACCGCTCCCGGTGGGCCTCGAACGCGGCCACCAGCGCCCGGGGATCGTCTCCCCGGCGGGCCTCTTCCAACAGCGCGGCGCTCGCCGCCGCCACCGCCCTGGGCGAGATCCAGTCCGCCGCCAGCAACTCGGCCAGCAAGGGGCGTCCCCCCGGGAGGCCCGCCTGGGCCAGGGCGATCCCCAGCTCCAACCTCTCGTCGGGGCTCATGGGGTCCTGGGGGTCTCCCGGGCGCGCCGCCTCCACCTCCAGCGCCGCCCGCCCCGACGCCCGCACCTCGCCGCCGGGTCCGTGCCAGGACGCCGCCAGCGTGACCGCCCCCTCGGCCACGGCCCGCACCGAGCACTCCACGTCCCGGGGGATCGGGGACGGCGACAGGTCGATCCACCTCGTCGCCGCCTCGACGCCCCCTCCGTCGGGGCAACCCAGCCGCCCGGGGAGCGACGACTCCGGGACCGTCACCGCCACCGGGAAGGTCCGGCCCAGGGGGACGCGGTCGACGGCGTCGAGCTCGGCGGCCCCGCCCGTCTTGGACGCCGCCCTCCGTCCCCTCGGGAACGTCTCGCCCCGGAAGCTGGCCAGCGGGGGCCCCACCCTCAGGGGGAGGACCGCTGAGCCCTCCACCCTTTCCACCGGCCGCACCGCGGCGCCCGGGATCAGCGCCAGGGCCTGGAGGCACAGGGCCCGCTCGTCGGGGGCGGCGGCCTCGTCCCGCGCCACCGCCCACAGGGCCGGGGCGTGGTCCCTGGACAGCTCCCCCGCCACCACCGCCCGGGCCGCCACCACGGGCACGTCGTCCCCGGCCAGGACCTCCCGCGCCTCCTCGGGCTGCCCGCCCACCCACAGCGCCAGGGCGGCCCGGGATCGCACCCACGGTTCCACCTTCTCCTCCCTCAGCAGGCGCCGAGCCGCCGCCACCGCCCTCTCGGGCTGGCCGGGGGCGGCCTCCAGCGCCGCCATCGCCCTCTCCACGTGCCGCACGTCGGGCAGCCCCTCCAGCCTCCGGAGGGCCGCGGCGGCGTCAGGGCTGACGGCGTGGCCGAGCCGAGCCGCCACCGCCGCCCCCGCTCCCCGCCCCGCGGCGTGGGCCAGGGCGGCGCGCAGGGACGGGGTGGCGCCGGCGTCCCCGGCCGCGACCAGGCCGGCGAGGGCCTGGCGCCGGGCATCCACGGGCAGCCCGGAGGCGACGGCGCGCAGGACCGCCAGGGTACCGTCCCAGGAGGACGGCACCGCGGGCACGGGCTCCGAGGGCCGCGGGGACGGGGGCGCGCCCTCCACCGCCAGCACCGCCTCCCCCGTGTGCCAACGACCGTCGGGGGTCAGGGCCACCGCCTCCACCGAGACCTCGGTGACCCACGGGGGCGCCGTGAAGGGGAGCTCCCCGGGCCGCGCCGCTCCAAAGAACGCGAGGGCGCGGGGGTCGTGCCCCGGACGGAGCCCGGCGAGCCCCACGTCCCGGGCCATGCCGCCCCCTCCCCTCCCCGATCCCCGGGTGCCCAGGCCTCCGAAGCCGCTCCCGCCCGCGCTTCCCGACCCGACCATGCCCATGGCGCTCTCCTCCGCCGCGGCGCGGTCCCAGTCCAGCATCTCGGGCTCCCGCTGCTCCGCCAGGCGCTCCTCCTCGGCCAGGAGCGCGGCGGCGATGGTCTCGCCGCTCACCTCGGGGTATACCCAGGCGGACTGGGCGAGGCCCGGCAGCGCCCGGCGGACCAGCCGGACGGCGTGGGCCCAGGAGGGGGCCGCGCCGTCGGAGGCGTCCCGGACGAACACCCAAAGCCGGCTGCCCTCCGGCATCCCGGCTCCGACGGCGAGGGGGCGGGACTCCCCCCTGCGGGGCGCCCCGGCGAGGGCCAGGACCCGCTCCGGGGCCCCGGGGGCAGAGATCGCCAGGTCCGGCGCCCCGGCGAGGACCGAGTGGCCGTCGACGGCCCCCTCCTCGGCGGAGCGGGGCGGCCCCTCCCCCGGACGCAGCACCCCCGCGGCGCGGATCCCCGCGGATCCGGACTCCGCCCACAGGGTGGGCTCGGCGCCGCTCCACCGGCCATCGGCGCCCAGCTTCCCGCCCGCCGCCACCGCCCTCACCGTGCGGCGTTGGCTCTCGGCGCCGTCACACCAGGCCGAGACCGCCCACTCCCCCTCCCTGGGGAGCGCCAGCGGCTCGCCGCCCACCCAGATCTGGTTGCCCGAAGCCGGCAGCACCGCCCGGAGCCAGCAGCCCTCGGGGGCCGCCGCGATCCGCTCGTCCACGGCCGCCACGGGCGGGACCCGGGGAGGCGCGGGGGGATCCCCGGCCTGGACCCGCACCTCCGCCGACACCATCGGGGCCCCGCCGATCCTCGCCTCCACCGCCACGCGGTCCCCGGGCGCAGCGGCGGCGAGGTCCACGGGGACCCGCACGACGCCGCCCTCGATGACCTCCTCCACCACCGTCTCCGACCAGGGCGTGGTGACCCTCACCCAGGCCGACCGGCCATCGGGGGAGGCAGGCAGGGTGGGGTGGACCTCGACCCCCAGGGATCCCGCCAGCCGGGGCCGCGCCGGCAGGAACGACACCGCCACCCCGGGGCCGGGGCCCTCGGGGGCGACGCCCAGGGGGAGGGAGGCCACCTCGCGTCCCGCCCTCTCGGCGGCGACTCGTCCGCCGCCCTGGAGCCAGATCTCGGCGGTGGCCGATCCCGAGGCGAGCGCCACCTCTGCGGAGTCCAGGGCCTCGCCGCCCCGGGTGTAGGAGCGGATGGTCACCCTGCCCCCACCCGCGCCCGCGTCGGTGGCGACGAAGACCTGCACCCGGCCCGGTCCCCCCTCCGCCGGTGCCTCGCGGTCGTGGGGGACGAGCCGCGTCACCTCCGCCTCCTCCGGCGAGACCGGCCCGGCCGGCAGGGTGGCGAAACCCAGCCCCCTCCCGCTCCGGGCCATGACGGTCAGCGAGCCCTCGAGCCCCTTACCCCGGGCGACCCCCGCCGGGTCCGCCTTCAGCGCCCGCACCGCGCCGGTTCCGTCCCGCACGTTCACCTGGGCCCCGCCCACCGCATCGCTCCCCCGGAAGGCGGCGACGGCCACCTCCCCTCCCCGCCGGACCGCCTCGACCCGCAGGGGCTCCGGGGGGACGAGGGCGGTAGCCCTCAGGTCCCCGGCCCGCACGGTCAGGGCCACCAGTGCGGCCCCACCCCGGGGAGCGATCCGGACCCTCGCCAGCTTCCCCTCCGGAACGGGGACCTCCCACTCGGCGTCGGGCTCCACCAGGAAGGCGTCCAGGGCGACGTCCAGGGGGTTGCCCTCCGCGGCACGGAGCAGGGTCTCGGGATCGACGGCGTGCTGCGCCACCCGAAGGACCTTCGTCCCCGTCGCCAGGGCGAGCACCCCCCCGTCCCGGACGGTGAGGCGCAGTCCGGGGGACTCCTCGCGGGCTTCCCGGAGCGCGGACGCCTCGGAGGACCGCGCGTGGGGGCACGTCGACAGGAACCGCTCCACGGCGTCGGGCTCCGCCCCCACCGCGACCAGGGCCTCCGCCAGGGGATCGCACCACGGCCCCCCGACGGGGAACCGACCCGCCAGGTCCAGCACCGCCCCCGCCCAGCGGCGGGCCCCCGCCTCGTCCGCCGGCACCGGACCCAGCGCCAGGAAGGTCAGCTCGGGGTCGCCGGCTCCGTCGGGCTCCGCGAGCGCCCGCTCCGCCGCACGGACCCGCGCCTCCCCCTCGGGGGCCGCCCGCACCCCCGCCAGCAGCGCCTCCTCCGCCGCCCTCCTCGCCGCCTCGCCCCGGGCCGAGGCCCCCTCGCCCTCGGCGACCTTCCGCCACCGCGCCCGGGCCTCCCCGGGGCCGGTGGCGCAGGTCGCCCACGCCTCCATCGCTTCCCCCCCGAGCCGGGGGTGGCCACCCATGGCCAGCAGGGCCGGCGACGCCAGCGCGGGATCGGTCCCGGAAAGCGACTTCGCGAAGTCCAGGCGGAACCGGGCGATCTCCAGGTCCTCGGGGAACCGCTCCCCCACGACCCGGGACAGCCGGAGCCGGAGCGGGGCGGGGACGTCCAGCGCCACCGCGGCCCGGACCGCCGACAGGGCCTCGTCCCGGGGAGCCCCCTCCGCGACCGGCGAGAGCAGCGCCAGGGCCCGGGCCGGGGCCGCCGCGCCGAGGTGGAGGCCGACGACCCGTCGGGCGGCGAGGTCGCCGCCGTCCGCGGACAGGCGCGTGCGGGCCGCGGCGTAGGCGATGGCGGACGGGATCTCCCCCGTGACCCCGAACAGGGCGTCCTCGGCGGCCCGGCGCAGCTCCGGGGACGTCTCCAGCCCCAGGACCGCCTCCAGCAGGCGGGCCGCGTCGGCGGGGTCCCGCGTCCGGCGCTCGGTGGCCCAGTCGATGAGCATCCGCCCGAGGGCCTCCCGGTGCTCCCCCGAGAGGGCGCGGTCCATCTCGCCCAGGGACAGGGCCGCGGCCTCCCCGGCTCCCCCGGTGGCCAGCAGCAGGTCCACCCTCCCCCACGCGCTGGCGGGGTCGTCGCCCCCCAGCAGGCGCCGGGCGGTGGCGTGGTCGCCGGCCCGCAGCGCCACCCGCCCCGCCACCCACCGGAGCAGGGGATCGTCGCTGGCCCCGCCCTCCAGCAGCCGCACCGCGGCGGCGGGGCGACCGGACAGGGCCTCCCTCAGCGCCTGCTCCTCCAGGGAAGGAGCCGAGGCGGCGGGCGCCGCGAAGGCGAGGAAGGGGACGAGGGCGATCAGGGAGGCGGGCAGTCGTCGGCGCATGGGGCAGCTCCAGGCCGCAGTATGACCGCCGGGCCTCGCCGGATGTTCCCGCATGCCTCAAGACTTGTATTTGGACTTGCGAGGAAGACCAGATTCAGGTACTTCTGCACTCATGGACGGAACCAAATCCCCGGGATCGACGCACCCCAGCGACCTGACCCTCGAGAAGCTCATCGCGGAGCAGCAGGAGCGCCCCCTGCCCGAGGTCCTCCCCCGGGAGGTACGCCTGCCGCGGATCCCGGGGAAGGCGTGCGCGCTCGTCGGGATGAGGCGGAGCGGCAAGACCTACCGCCTGTTCGGCGAGATGCGGAGGCTGCTCGAAGAGGGCGTGCCACGCTCCCGCCTGCTGTACCTGAACCTCGAGGACGACCGGCTCGGGACCGCGGACCTGGAGACCCTCGACCACGCGCTGGAGGTCTTCTATCGACGCGATCCCGCCGCGCGCATCGAAGGCGCCTGGGTGTTCCTGGACGAGGTCCAGGTGGTCCCCGGCTGGGAGCGGTTCGCGCGCCGGCTCCTCGACACCGAGACCCTCCACCTCTTCGTCTCGGGATCCTCGGCTCGCCAGCTCTCCACCGAGGTGTCCACCGCGTTCCGAGGTCGGAGCATCGCCGTCGAGGTCCTCCCCTACAGCGTGCGCGAGGCGGCGGCGGAGCTCGGAGTCGCGTGGGACCGCGAGCCGTGGCCCCCTGGGGCCGCGACCCGGGCGAGGCTGGACGCCTTCATCGCCGACTACCTGGTCCGGGGGGGGTTCCCGGCGGTCCACGCGCTGCACCCCTACGACCGCGTCCAGGTTCTCCAGGAGTACGTCGACCTCGTGGTGCTGAGGGACGTGGCCGAGAGGCACACGGCGACGAACATCCCCGTGCTCCGGGAGCTGGTGGCGGCCCTCTTCTCGGCGAACGCCGGCGGGTTCAGCGTGAGCCGGCTCCACGGGGCCCTCGTCTCCCAGGGCTGGAAGGTGGGAAAGGCCACGTTACTGGCCTACCTCTCGCACGTCGTGGACGCCTTCCTGTTCTTCCTGGTGCCGCTCCGCACCCGCTCGGCAAGGCAGCGGGCGGTGAACCCGCGCAAGGTCTACGCCATCGACCCCGGGCTCGCCGCGGCGATGTACCGCTCGGGTGCGGTGAATCGCGGCGCCCAGCTCGAGAACGCCGTCTACCTCGACCTCCGGCGGCGTTACGGGCGCCTCTCCGACGGCGCCATCTCCTGGGTCAGGACGGCGTCCGGCAACGAGGTGGACTTTGCCGTCGACGACCCGGTGGCGGGCGGGCCGCCCACGCTGATCCAGGTCTGCGAGCAGGTGGACGACCCCGCGACGCGGCGCCGCGAGCTGGGTGCGCTCGTGGAGGCGATGGCGGAGCTCGGCTCCCCGGACGGCGTCGTGGTGACCCTGACCCGGGAGGACCGCGTCGAGACCGACGCCGGCACGATCCGGATCCTGCCGGCACGGGAGTGGTTCTTCGGCGGGGCCCGTGTCTGACCGAGCCCCGAGGGCGCACGCCCCTCCCCTACCGCCCCTCCTCGGCCTCCTGCCGCTCCGCCTCCTCGATGACGTGGGCCAGGGGGTTGGCGCCCACGGCGGCCTCCCACTCCATGGTCACCGTGCCCGGGCCCTCCAGGGAGGGGATCTCGGTGGAGTCGATGGCGGGGCGGCTGCCGGAGTCCACGGGGGTGATCGCGGGGGCGCTGGGGAGGGAGTCCAGCCCCTTGCGCTTGCGCTGGGCCTTGCCGTGGCGGCCGCGGACCCGGCCCACGGGCTCGCCGGGATCCCCCGCCCAGCGGGTGCCCGCGGCCACGTGGGCGTAGGAGGGGACGTAGGTCCGGGGGTCCAGGGCGGCGCCGTCCTCGATCACCGCCCCCATGCCGATGTGGCAGCGGGGGCCGATGAGCACGTCGGCGCCGATCCGGGCGTCGGGGGCGATGTCCACCAGCGCCCCCACCTTGGTCCGGGCGCCGATCCGCACTCCCGGGCCGACGTTGGTGTGGGCGCCGACGTTCGCGCCCTCCCCCACCTCGATGGGGGCCGCCATCATCCGGTCCCCCACCGAGAGGTGGGCCGACAGGTAGGTGCCCTCCCCCAGGAAGGAGCCCCGCCCCATGGTCACCAGGCCCGGCGAGATCACCTTCGCCGCCGGCGAGATGTGGGTGGTCCAGTGCAGGCGCATCCCCATCGCCCGGAAGTAAAGGTAGCGGGTGACGGTGAGGAGCTGGACGTGCTGGCGCAGCGGCGGCACCAGGTAGGAGTCCAGCCCCCACCGGGCCAGGAACGCCGCGAACTCGCGGCCCTGGAATACCGGCTTGAGGCCCGGGGTCTCCCGGGGCAGCAGCGCCGCCGCCACGGCGATGGCGCCGATCACCCCCAGCAGGAAGAGGAGCCAGGCCACGGGCATGGCGAAGGCGAACAGGACCGGTCCCCCCACCCGCCACGCCTGGCTCAACAGCAGCGCGGGCGCCACCCCGGCGACCCCGTACACCCAGATCGCCCCCAAGACCCAAGCCACGTCGAACAGGAGGATCTGCCCCTCGGTGCCGCTCCGCTGGGCGGAGGGGCGCGGTGCGGTGCGCTCGTCACCGCCTTGCCGCGTCGCCTCGCTCCTCGACTCGCCGGGATCCAGCACCCGAGGCTCCGTTTCCGTTCCACGCCCCCGGGGACGGGGGGGGGAGGTCAGGCCGTCACCGCACTCTTCTCGCCCACCAGGCGCACGCACAGGTTGAAGAACGTCTCGACGGTGAAGAGGTAGGGGATCTCCCGCACCGTCATGCCTTCCTTGAACCTCTCGTCGGGGATCTCCGGCATCGCCTCCCGCAGCCGGGCCAGGCCCACGGCGGTCAGGACGCCGTCCACCTCGAAGGGCTCATCCCCCGCGCTCTCCGCGGCCCGGGCCTGGATGTCCCCCCGGGGGATCTTGATGCCCAGGTCCTGCTCCAGGCGGAACGCGATGTCGAGGAAGTCCAGGGACTCCGCACCGAGGTCCTCGATGAGGGTGTCCTCCAGGTGGACCTCCTCCTCGTCGAGGCCCAGCGCCTCGGCGATGTTCTGCACCACGACCTCGTAGATCTTCCGGCGCTCGGCGTCCATCACGGCAGTCCTCTTTGGATTCAATGGGTTATGCCCCCCGAAGGTCAGCGTTCCCCCGCGATGCGCCCGATCACCCGCACGGCGTCGGCGACCGCCTCGAAGATGGAGCGGGGACGGTCGGCGTCGCCGATCGCCACCACCGTACCCGAGAATCCCTCCAGCGAGGCGGGATCGGGCCCCACCGGCTCCCGCCCGATGGCGGCCACCAGGGCGGTGGCCCCCATGACGCGCGCCTCGCCGTCCCGGCCCCACTGGACCACCACGTCCGCCCCCTCCACCCGGACGTCCCGCACCTGGGTCAGGATCCGCACGCCGCCATCGCGCAGCGCGCGCTCCATGTGGAAGCGCACCGGGGGGTTCAGGTCCGTGGCCACCTTGCGCTTCTTCTCCAGCACCGTCACCGAGCAGCCCAGGGCCGCCAGGTGATGGGCCACCTCGCAGCCCCCTGCCCCTCCCCCCAGCACCACCGGCCGCGGCCCCACCGCGTCGGGCTCGCGCATCGCCCGGTCGGCGTCCACCACCGGCAGCGCCCCGGTGTCCAGGGAGGCGGGCAGGCGAGGCCGGGAGCCCGTGGCCAGCACCAGCGCGTCGGGCGAGACCTCGGCCAGCAGCGCCGCGTCCAGGGCCCGGGCGGCGAGGACCCGCACGGGGCGGGCGCGGACCTCGGCCACCAGGTAGTCCCGGTACCAGCCGACGGGCTCCTTGTGGGGGGGCAGGGCCGCGATGTCGAGCTGCCCTCCGAGCTCCCCCCGCGCCTCGGCGAGGGTCACGTCGAAGCCCGCGTCCGCCGCCGCCGCCGCCGCGCTCAGCCCCGCGGGGCCGGCCCCGGCGACGAGGATCCGCCGCCCTCGTCCGGGGAGGGCCGAGGAGGCCGCCCACCTCCGCCGCCCCTCGGCGCCGACCTCGGGGTTGACGGTGCACTCCAGGTTCCCTCCGGAGATCGAGGCGATGCAGCGGTTGCAGGCGAGGCAGGGGCGAATGGGCAGGCCGAGCCGTGCCTTCCGGGGCAGGTGGGGATCGGCGATGGTCGCCCTCCCCATGGCCACCAGGTCGGCGTGCCCCCTCGCCACCGCCGCCGCCGCCGCCTCGGGGCGATGGATCCGCCCCACGGCGATCACCGGCACCCCCAGCGCCCCCCGCAGCCGCGCCGCCAGGGGCTCGAACACTCCCTCGGGCAGGAAGTACGAGGGCATGTTCCAGAACATCGACTCGTAGTTGCAGGCGGAGACGTGGAGCAGGTCGACCCCCGCCTCCACCAGGTGCCGCCCGATCTCCACCGCCTCCCCGGGCTCGATCCCCCCCTCCACCTTCTCGTCGGCGGAGATCCGGGCGATCACCATGCGCTCCCCGCCCAGGGCCTCCCGCACCGCCCGCACGACCTCCGCGGGGAAGCGGGCGCGACCGGCGACGGAGCCGCCGTACTCGTCCTCCCGCACGTTGGAGTAGGGGGAGAGGAAGCCGCACAGCAGGTAGCCGTGGGCCATGTGCAGCTCGACCCCGTCGGCCCCGGCCTCCGCCGCCCGCCGGGCCGCGGCGCCGAACGCGGCGACGAGATCGGCGATCTCCGCCCGGGACAGGGCCCGGGGGATCTCCTTCATCACCGGGCAGGGGATGGCCGAGGGGGCGACGGGCTGGCCGCCGGCGTAGTCGCTCAGGGTCTGGCGCCCCGCGTGGCTGAGCTGGACGACGATCCGCCCCCCCGCGGCGTGGACGGCGTCCACCAGCTCCCGGAAGCCCCCGGTGAGCCCGTCGTGGTCCAGGCGGAGCATCCGGTCCGTGACCATGCCCGAGGGGTGGACCGAGGTGTTCTCGACGGTGACGTAGCCGGCCTCGCCCCGGGCCCTCTCGACGTAGTAGTCGACGAGCCGGGGGGTGACCCCGCCGTCCCGGCCGGCGAGGTTGGTCTCCATGGCCGGGACCACCACCCGGTTGGGCAGCGTCACCCCCCGCACCGTCAGCGGTCGGAACAGCGCCTCGAGGTCCTGCCCCCGGGCGTAGGTCCGGGGAGCCAGCACGGCCTCCGGGACCGCCACCGTCGGGGGGGCAAGGCTCAAGGGGCGGCCTCCAGGAGGGTGACGGCGATCTCCCCGGTGTCCGAGGCCGCCGCCACCAGGGCGCGGCGGTGGCGACCCTCCGCCAGGACCGGGAGGGCCAGGGCCAGGGCGAAGGCTCCCCCGGCGGCGCCGCCGTCCCCCAGCACCCCCGCGGGGGCGAGGAGGTCCACCCCGGGGTGCAGCAGCTCGGGCAGGACGCCGAAGACCGCGGCCTCGGCGGGATCCCCGGACGCGGAGACCAGCGCGACGCCCACGTCGTCCCCCCGCAGGCCCGCCTCGTCCAGGGCCCGGCCCACCGCCCGGGCCAGGGCCTCCCGCCCCAGGTCGACGGGCAGGGGCTCCCCCAGGCCGGCGGGGGCGCAGGCGTCGGCACAGGCGAGCACCCTGGCCCTCACCCTCGCCCCCCTCCCCCGGGCTCGCTCCTCGGGCTCCACCACTACGAAGGCCGCCCCCTCGCCGGGCACGATCCCGAGGGCGCCGGGCCCGAGGGGGCCACACTCCCCCCACGGGGGCTCGGCGGCGGGGTGGAGGCGCCCCAGCAGGTGCAGGCCGACGAGCTTCTCCATGTAGAGCTGGGTGTCGTGGCCCCCGGCCAGGAGGGCGTCGGCGCCGCCGTCCCGCAGCGCCCACTGGGCCTCGGCGAGGGCCTGGATCCCCCCCGCCCTGCCGTTGCCGATGTTGTCGTTGGGGCCCCGCAGGCCGTAGCCCTGGGCCACCAGCGCCAGCACGTTGTTGGTCAGCCCCTTCACCAGCCACAGGGGGTTGATGGTGGGGACCCCCTCGCGGCCGAAGCGGACCAGGTCCAGCCTCCCGTCGGCCTCGGCGTCCCGCAGCGCGGGAAGGAACTCGTTGTCCTCGTCCACCGTCAGGGCGGCGCCGGTGAACATGCCCCGGCGCAGGTCGGGCAGATCCCCCCAGACCGCCTGCTCGCCGCCGGCGTCCGCCACGGCGAGGCGTGCCGCGCCGACCCCGAAGCGCACGGGCCAGCTCATCACCTTCAGCATCTTGCGGTGAAAGGCGTGGTCGCCGGGCTTGAACCCGGCCGCCACCTCGCCGCCGTAGGCGATGGGGGTCCACGGCTCGCGGGTGCGCTCCAGGGGGCGGATCCCCGTCTCGCCCCGGCGCCACCGCCCCCACACCTCCTCGGGGGAGAGGCCCAGGGCGGAGACCATCCCGGCTCCCGTGAGCACCGCCCTCATGCCGGGCCCTCCCAGCGGCGGAACACCAGGGAGGCGTTCTGGCCGCCGAAGCCGAAGGAGTTGCTGACGGCGTACTCGAAGGACGCCGGCCGCCCCACGAGGGGCACGTAGTCCAGGTCGCACTCGGGATCGGGATCGCGCAGGTTCAGGGTGGGGGGCAGCACCTGGTGGCGCAGGGCCTGGACCACCGCCACCCCCTCCACGGCCCCGGCGGCGGCGACGGCGTGGCCGATCATCGACTTGGTGCTGCTCACCGGCGGGGCCCTGCCGGGGCCGCCGAACACCGCGCGGATCGCCTCGGTCTCGTGGGCGTCGTTGAGGGGGGTGGCGGTGCCGTGGGCGTTGATGTAGCCCACCGCCTCGGGGGGGAGGCCCGCGTCCCGCAGCGCCGAGCGCATCGCCCGGGCCGCGCCCGCCCCGTGGGGAGCCGGGGCGGTGACCCGGAAGGCGTCCAGGGAGGACCCGTACCCCACGATCTCCGCCAGGGGGCGAGCCCCCCGGGCGAGGGCCAGGTCCAGGGGCTCCAGCACGAACATCGCCGCCCCTTCGCCGATCACGAAGCCGTCCCGAGTGCGGTCGAAGGGGCGGGACACCGCCTCGGGGGGGCGATCGGTGGTGGTGGAGAGGGCGCCGAGCAGGGCGAAGGAGAGCACGCCGAACGGGTGGATCATGGACTCGAAGCCGCCGCAGACGGCGAGGTCGATCTCCCCCTCCCGCAGGTCGTGGAAGGCGTGCCCGATGGCCTGGGCGGCGGCGGCGCAGGCGCCGTGGTTGGTCAGGACCGGCCCCGCGGCCCCCGCCCTCCGGGCCACCAGGGCGGCGCAGAGATCGGTCATGTGCCGGTAAGCGAAGAGGCCGTCGTTCCGCGCCGCGGCCCTCCCCGCGGACCGGGGATCGTAGGCCCCCCGGCCGTCCAGGTGGGCCAGGAAGTCCTGCTCCGCCTCGGGGACCTCGGTGGAGGTCAGCCCCGTGGCGAGGTGGACCCCGCGCCGGGCCGGGGGGACGGACGAGGGAGCGGCGGCCCCGAAGGCGGAGGCGAGGGCGTCCCCGGCGGCGGCGAGCCCGAAGGCGGTCTTGCGGTCCAGCCCCCGCTCCAGGAAGGCGCCCAGCTCGCCGGGGAGGGCCGCCCCGGGGTCGAAGTCCCGCACCCGGGCGGCCACCTTCACCTCGAAGCCGGTGGTGTCGAAGGCGTCCAGGGCGCTCACCCCCGAACGGCCGGCGATCATGTCCCGGAACACCGCCTCGGGATCCCGCCCCAGGGGGCAGATCAGGCCCATGCCGGTGACGGCGACGCGGCGGGGGGTCACGGCGTGGCCTCCAGGCACACCGCCGCGGCGGCCCCCGAGGGATCCCCGGCCCACGCCAGGATCCGCGCCCCGCGGCCGGTGGAGAGGGCGACGGCCAGGCCCGCGTCCAGGGCCCCGGCGGCGCCGCCGCAGTGGCCGAGGCGGTGCTTCGTGAAGAGGCGTTCGGCCGAGGCCGGGAGTCCCAGGGCGCGGGCCGCCTCCTCCTCGGCGGCGTCCCCCCGGGGGGTGCCCCAGCCGTCGGCGACCCAGAGGTCCACGTCCCCGGGGTCCCAGCCGGCGCGGTGCAGGGCCCGTTCCGCGGCTCCGCCGTAGCCCTCGGGCCCCCCCGGAGCGCCGAAGTCCGCCGGTCCGTCTCCGGGGGCGGCGCCGCTCCCCCAGCCGGCGAGGCGGGCCAGGGCGCGGGCCCCCCGGGCCTCGGCGCGGGCGCGGCCCTCCAGCAGCAGGAAGGCGGCCCCCTCGCCGGGCACGGTGCCGTCCCGGCCCCGGTCGAAGGGACGGCAGGCGCCGGTGGAGGAGAGCAGGCCCCGGGTCCCCAGGTAGGACACGTCGAAGGGGTTGACCTGGGCGTCGGTGCCCCCGACGAGGGCGGCCTCGCAGGATCCCCGGAGAAGGGCCTTGGCCCCCTCCCCCACCGCGGCGAGGGCCGAGCCCCCCCACGGCCCCACCGACAGGTTCACCCCCCGGATCCCGTGGGTGATGGCGACGTGGGCCATCGCCATGTTGGGGAGCACCTTCAGGGCGTCGATGGGGTTCATGCGGTGGCGGCCGGACTCGAAGAGGCGCCGGAGGGACAGGGGCACCCGGCCCTCCCCCGGGGCGGGGGCGTCTCCCGCGGGGTCCTCGGCCCGGGAGCCGGCCATCATCCCGACGACGTCGTCCATCTCCGGGACCTCGTAGCCGCAGGCGGCGAACAGGCCGCAGCCCTCCCCCTCGCCCGCCCCCACCGCGCCGGCCCCGGCCTGGGCGAGGGCGTCCCCGGCGGCGTGGACGGCGAGGCGGGCGTTGCGGCTCATCAGCTTGATCGCCTTGCGATCCGCCAGGTGGCGGCGGGGCTCGAAGTCGGCGACCTCGGCGCCGTGGGTCCAGGGGAAGCCCGAGGCGTCGAAGGCGCGGATGGGGGCCACCGCCGAGCGCCCCTCCCTCCACCCGGCCAGGGTGGCCTCGCGCCCGGTGCCCAGGGGGGTGACGAGGCCGATCCCCGTCACCACCACGTCCGCCCGGGAGGGCCTCACCGGTCCCACCGCGCCAGGGCGACGGTGGCGTTGGAGCCGCCGAAGCCCAGGGAGTTGCTGAGGGCGTAGCGGACCTCGGCCCGCCTCGCCGCGTGGGGGACGTAGTCGAGGTCGCAGCGGGGATCGGGCTTGTCGAGGTTCGCCGTGGGGGGGAGCAGGCCGTTCCGCAGGGCCAGGACGGTGAACGCCGCCTCCACCGCCCCCGCGGCGGCGACCAGGTGGCCGATCTGCCCCTTGTTCGAGGACACCGTCACCGCCCGGGCGTGCTCCCCCAGGGCGCGGTGGATCGCCAGGGTCTCCGACAGGTCGTTCATCACCGTGGAGGTGCCGTGGGCGTTGACGTAGCCCACCTCCGTCGCCGGGATCCCGGCGTCCTCCACGGCCCCCGCCATGGCCTCGAAGGCGCCGCCGCCGTCGGGGGGGGAGTCGGTGACGCGGTAGGCGTTGTTGGAGCTGCCGTAGCCCGCCAGCTCCGCCAGCACCCTCGCCCCCCGGGCCCGGGCGTGCTCCAGGCTCTCCACCACCAGGAAGCCCGCGCCCTCCCCCAGCACGAAGCCGTCCCGGTCGGCGTCGAAGGGGCGGCTGGCCCGCCGGGGATCGTCGTTGCGCTGGCTCAGGGCCCCCAGGAGGCTGAAGCCCATCACCATGAACGCCTCCACCAGGGCGTCGCAGCCCCCGGCGATCACCACGTCGGCCTCGCCCCGCCGGACCAGGCGCAGGGCGATCCCCAGGGCCTGGGAGCCGCTGGTGCAGGCGGTGGAGGAGGTCCGGGAGGGCCCCCGGGCGCCGAACCTCCGGGCGATGGCCTGGGCGGGCACCGCCATCGCCAGGCGGGGGAACTCGTCCCTGCCGATCTCGGGGATCACCGGCAGCAGCGAGTCGGCGTGGCGGTGGCGGAAGTAGCGGTCGGCGACCTCCTCGAGCTGCTTGCGGGCGGCCTCGGCGCCTACGGAGACGCCGAGGCGGGAGGGGTCCGCGGGGGGCGAGGCGTCGAGGCCGGCGTCCCGCCACGCGGCGTCGGCGGCCACCAGGGCCATGCGGGTGCGGCGGTCGAAGCGGGCGAACTCCCCGGGGTCCATCCCCGGGGGGGCCTCCAGGGGGAAGTCCGCCTGGGCGGCGATCCCGGTGGCGAAGCCCGTGGCGTCGAAGCGGGTGATGCGCCCCACGGCGATCTCCCCCGCGACCAGCCGGGCCCACGACGAGGCGAGGTCCGGCCCCAGGGGGGTGAAGGCCCCCATGCCGGTGACGACCGCCCGGGGAGGGGCCATCAGGCGTCCCCGCCGGACGCCAGCCCGCCGTCCGGCATGGGCCAGCCCAGGCGGCGCAACTCCCGGCGCTCGAACTCCTCCAGCGAGAGGCCCGCCACCACGTCCGGCACCCCCTCGGGGTTGAACACGAAGACCAGGTCCATCTGGGCGCGGCGCTTGCCCCCGACCTCGATCCGCCCCTTCACCAGGGCGGACTCGGGGCGCAGGGAGTCCAGCTTCGCCACCAGGTCGATCCGCTCGCCGGGGCGGACGAAGGAGCGGAACTTGGTCTCCTTCACCATGGAGAGGATCGGGAAGACCCACACCCCCGTCTGGCCGTACTGGGTGACCTCGATCAGCTTGCCGGCGAGCTGGGCGACCATCTCCACCAGCAGCACCCCCGGGACCACCGGGAACCCCGGGAAGTGGTCCCCGAACAGGGGCAGGTCGGCGGAGAGCACGGTGTGCCCCCGGGCGGTGTCCCCGGGGAGGATCTCGTCGATGCGGTCCACCAGCAGCCAGCGCATCAGGTCCTCGGCTCCTCGGCGGGGACCGCCTCGGGCGCTGAAGGGGTCGGCTCGGCGGGGCGGGGGTCCACCACCGTCGCGCCCCGAACCACCAGGGGCACCCCCGTGGGCAGGCCCTCGGGGAGCTTGTTGACCCACCCCTCCTCGGCGCCGGTCACGAAGTAGCCGTTGGGCACCTCGCGCCCCGGCGAGACGAACAGGCGGGTGCCCAGGGTCGCCCCGTGCCCCACCGCCGAGCCCAGGAAGTTCGTGCCGGAGTCCACCAGGCGCCCCTGGTGCCGGACCTTCACGTCCCCGAAGAAGTTGATGTCCACGAGGCCGGCGAGGCTGGTGGTGGTCGCCCCCCTCCCGATCACCGAGACCTGGGTGAAGGGCATTCCCACGAACGCGCCCGGGTAGACCACCGAGCAGAACACGAAGGCGCCCCGGGTCAGCCACGAGCCCGGCCCCATCACCGACAGGGCGATCTGGGAGTGGGCGGCCACGGCGACCCCGTCCCCCAGCACGGCGCCCTGGACCACGGAGTAGGGCCCGATGTGGACCCCGTCGCCGATCCACGACGCCTCCACGATGGCGGTGCGGTGGATCTTGCACTTCTTCCCGATCCGGGAGAACACGCGGTTCCGGTTGCGGAAGGGGAAGGTGAGCAGGAACCAGAGCCCCCGCAGGACGAGGCTGAGCTTGCGCTCCTCGAACGCCTCCTGGAAGGTCCCGCCGATGGCGTCGAGGTTCACCCGCAGCAGGTGGATCCAGTGCCGGACGTGCATGGCGCGTCGGGTGGTCCCGGCGGCGAGGGTGCGGCGGTCCTTGTCGGCCCCGGCGCGGAAGCCCGCGGGGACCGGGACCTCGGTGACCTTCTCGCGGGGGTCCACCAGGCGGACGGGGAGCTCGCCGCGGCGGGCGAGGTCCGCCGCCGACGCCAGGTGCCACAGCTCGTAGGCCATGCCCTCGGCCTCCCCGTCCCGGGCGGGGACGAGGTCCTGCAAGGGGTGGGAGTTGGCGAGGTACTGGGAGGCCCGGATCCCCGCCCGCGCCGACGCGCCCGCCGCTGCCTTCAGGAAGTCCCGGAGGAGCTGACGGGTCACGTAGAGGTCGTCCGGGAAGGCGAGGCAGGGGAACTGGTCCACGCGATCCCACGAGTCCACGCGCACCGGCTCGAAGCCCACCGCCCGCAGGGCGTCGTCCTGGTGACCGCACAGGGGGCGGTTGAGGACGAGCACGTCCTGGACGGCATCTCCGAACGGGGAGAGTCGAGATCCGGTGGCGACGATGTAGGCGCGGAGGGCCACGGGCAAACGCTTCCGGCACCCCGCCGGCTGGGGGCGGGGCCTCTCCCCCGGTGTAGAAGAGGCCGGAATGGTATCACGCCGCGCCCCGGGACGGAACGTGGATTGACTCGTCAATCGGCATGTCCCCCGAACGCTGGCGGAACTGGGACCGCCGCGTTGACGGCGTGGCCCGCTCCGGTACGCTGGCCCCCCTGTCCCGAGAGGAACGGAGCCCCATGCCCGCCGCCGCGCCCCCGCCCTCCCCGGCGACCACCCGCGACACCTCGCCCGGGTCCGCCGCGCCGAAGCCCCGGAAGCCCACCCTGGGCGAGAGCTGGCGTGCCCGGATCCTGACCCCCTTCCCGGGGGCGCGGCGGGAGGCGGCGAAGGTGGCGCTGATGCTCACCCTGCCCGCCCTCGGCTTCGGCCTGTTCGCCGACGACTACCTGCACGTCGCCGCGTTCGAGGGGGCCCTGCCCCGGGGCGTGCCGATCTGGGACCTGTTCGACTTCGCCCCGGGGGATCCGGCGGTGCTGGAGCCCACCGCCATCGACCGGGGGCCCTTCCCGTGGTGGACCCTGCCGGACCTGAAGCTCTCGTTCTTCCGCCCCCTTTCGAGCCTGCTGGCGGCGGCGGACCACGCCGTCTTCGGCCGCTTCCCCCCCGCGTGGCACGCCCACTCGCTGCTCTGGTTCGTGGGCGTGGTCCTGGCCTGGGGGACGCTGCTGCGGCGGGTGATGCCGACGGCGGTGGGGGCGCTGGCGCTGATGCTGTTCGCCATCGACGACTCCCACTGGATGCCCGCGGCGTGGTGGGCGAACCGGAACGCGGTGATCAGCGCCCTGTTCGGGGTGCTGGCCCTGCACGCCCACCTGCGCTGGCGCGAGGACGGCTGGCGGCCGGGGCTGCCCCTGTCGGCCCTGGCCTGGGTGCCGGCGCTGCTCGCCGGGGAGGCGGGCCTGTCGGCGATGGCCTACGTGCTGGCCTACGAGGTCGTCGCCGGGCCGGGCCGGCCCCTGGCGAGGGCGGCGGCGGTCCTGCCCACGGCGCTCCTGGGCGCCGGCTACCTGGTCGCCTACAAGGCCCTGGGCTACGGCGCCCGCCTCTCGGGCAGCTACATCGACCCCATCTCGGAGCCCGGCGCCTACCTCGCCGCCCTGGCGGTGCGGCTGCCGGTGTTCGTGGAGGGGCTGTACGGGGGGATCCCCGCGGACCTGTGGCTGTTCGCGCCGTTCATGCGCCCGGCGCTGTTCGTCCTGGGCCTGGTGTTCGGGTGGATGATCTGGCGGCTCCTGCGCTGGGCCCTGCCGGAGCTGAGCCCCGAGGAGCGCCGGGCGGTGACCTGGCTGGGCCTGGGCTCGACCCTGTCGCTGCTGCCCCTGGCGGCGACCTTCCCCACCAGCCGGCTCCTCCTGATCCCATCGTTCGGGGGGATGGCGGTGGTGGCGGCGGTCCTGCACCGCTGGTTCGCCTCGTGGGAGGCGCGGGCCCCGGAGCCGGGGGAGGGCCTGCGGCGCTTCCTGTGCGGTGGCATGGTGCGGATCCACACGGTCTACGCCCCCTTCCTGCTGTGGGGGCTGATCGTGGCGGTGGGGGCGGCGACGGCGACGGGGACCGAGAAGTACCTGGGCGCCGACTTCGACGACCAGGGGATCGGCGAGAGGCGGGTGGCCCTGGTGGCCTCCCCGGACCCCATGGCGGCCCTCTACCCGGTGATGGTCCGCCAGCTCAACGGCCACGCCGCGCCCAAGGCGTGGTGGCCCCTCAGCTTCGTGCCCCGGGACCACCGCCTGAGCCGCGTGGACGAGCGGACCTTCGACCTGGAGGTCCTGGGGGGCCAGATGATGGAGACCGAGTTCGAGGTCCTCTTCCGCCACCCGGACCACCCCCTGGCGGTTGGGGATCGCTTCGAGCTGGACGGCATGGGGGCCGAGGTCCTGCGGATCCGGGAGCACGGCCCCGACCTCGTGCGCTTCCGCTTCGACCGGCCGCTGGAGGACCCCTCCCTCCTCTTCCTCACCTGGCAGGAGGGGGAGCTGCGGGAGGTGGAGATGCCGAAGGTGGGGGAGAGCGTGGTGATCGGCCACGGGCAGATCACCTTCCTGGGGTGAGGAGGTGCGGGCGGACCGGGATCCGTCCTCGTCCGGAGCGCGCTGCGCGGCCCCGATTTCCGTGCCCATGCCCGTGCACGTGCCCGTCCCCGATCATCTGTGTTCTCTGCGTCTCTGCGTCTCTGCGTCTCTGCGTCTCTGCGTTCATTCCCATCCGTCCCGTCCCCGCCCCCACGCGTCGTCCTCGCCTCCCTCCCCTTCCCCAGGGGGCGTCCTCCGCGGAAGGAGGACATCGACGCCGGGTCGCTCGTCATGGCGCAGGGCGAGAACGGGTGGCGGTGGGGATAGCGGGGCTGGGGTCAACGCGGAGGCGCGGAGGCACAGAGGCGCAGAGCGGGGGTGGGGCGTGAACGAGAACGAGATCGGTAGGATGGTGGTGGATGCGGCGAGCAAGCTCTCACGTACCTCACCGGTCCGGGACCAGGCCCCGGCCCCGCTCGCCGTTCGCGCGGCTGCGCACGCCGGACGGCGAGCGGGGCCCCCCTGTGTCCCGGTCACCCCGAAGGGCGGGGAACGACGGCCGAGGGACCCAGGGTCCGAGGGTCAAGGGATGGACCGCGAGAGGCGAAGGCCGAGGGTGTCGCCCCCGCCGGAGGGCTCCCCAAAGCCCCGATTGGCCACGCGCGTCCCCGCCGGCCCATCGTCCCACGCACCTCCGCGGCCGACGCGGTCGGCGCCGACTCCGGGTCCAGCGGGGTCGGTGACGACGCCCGTCGGGTAGGCGCCGTACCGGTCCCAGCACCACTCCCACACGCTGCCCGTCATGTCGTACAGGCCCCAAGGGTTCGGGAGCTTCTGCCGCACCGGCGCCAGCCCCAAGGCGCCGCCCCGGCCGGGGAACACCTCCACCGTCACCCAGCCGTTCCTCTCGCACATCTCCGCCGTCGCCACCTGGGCGAACCCGGTCACTTGTGCCAAATCGTCGGTGCCCGCCCACCGCCACGGCGTGCCCGCCCGCGCCGCGTACTCCCACTCCGCTTCGGTGGGTAGCCGATACCCGTCCCGCGAGCGGTCCCACGTGACTTCCTCGCCCTCGATCGCGTAGGCCGGCGCCAGCCCGTGCAGCTCCGACAGGCGGTTGGCGAAACGGACGGCGTCCCACCAGCTCAAGGAGTGGATCGGGAGGTCGTCCCCCACCCCCCAATCCCGGCCTGGATCCCGCTCCTCTCCGCCCAGGATCTCCCGCCGGGTCTCGACGGGGTTCTCCCCGGTCACCGCCCTCCACAGCCCCTGCGTCACCGGCGCCTCCCCCAGCCAGTACGCCCGGGTCAGGGTGACCCGGTGCTGGTCCTCATCCTCGTCGCGCCCCGGCTCGGTGGGCGGGGAGCCCATCAGGAATGAGCCCGGCTCGATGCGGACCATCGGGTACGGTGGGTGTCGCGGGCGCGGCCTCCGGGGTTCCCACGCCCCCGCCGCCTCGAAGGGCTCCAGCGCGTCGGACAGGGCGCGACAAGAGGGGTAGCGGTCCTCCGGCCGGCGAGCCAGCCCCCGGGCCATCGCCCCCACCACATGGGCCGGGGGCACGCGGCCGCCGGCGAGCCGCCCCAGCCCGGGCGCGTCCTCCCGGGTCTTCCTCGTCAGGTAGGCGACGTAGCTCCCGAGGTCCTGGAAGCCCCCCGGGGGGAGCGGGAACGGGAACCGCCCCGTCAGGAGCATGTGGAGCACCACCGCCGCCCCGTACACGTCGGCACGGGCGTCCAGGGCATCGCCGCCGAGCACCTCCGGCGCCATGTACGGCGGGGTGCCGGGGGGAAGGCCCGGGGTCAGGGAGGGATCGTCGAGGACCCGCGAGATCCCGAAGTCCACCACCTTCACCTGGTCGGGGGCGCCGCCGTGGTCCCGGGACAGGATGAACACGTTCTCCGGCTTGATGTCCCGGTGGAGGACCTTCTTCCGATGCGCCGCCTCCAGCCCCTCCAGCACCTGGCGGACGATCCGGACGGCCCGATCCGGGGGGATCGGCCACTCCTCCTGGATCACGCCGGAGAGGGGCGCGCCGTCCAGGAACTCCATCACCATGAAGGGGCCGTAGCCTCGGCTCTCCCCCACGTCGGTCACCTGGACGACCCGAGCGTGATGGATGAGGGCCGCCGCCCGGGCCTCGGTGAGGAACCTCCTCACGTTGTCGGGCCTGCCCAGCACGTGGGGCAGCAACAGCTTCAGCGCCATCCGCCGGCCCCCCAGCCGGGAGTCCTTCACCTCCCCGACCCAGCCGAAACCACCCTGCCCGAGCCCGCGGACCACCTCGTAGCGATCCCCCACCCTCGTCCCGGCGGGAGGCGGGAACGGCGCGGGGTCCACGGTACCCGGGGGCACGAGGGTGTCGTTCATCGGGGGCGACGGACTCCTGGGCGCGGTCAACCTGCCGCGGCCAGTCTACCCCGAGGCCAGGATCCGGGGGAGAAACCCGGGCCGGATCCGGGTGGTGGAGGTCGGCCCACCGGCGGCTGGCCCCTTCCTCAAGGTGCCGCCCTCCGCCGACACTCGCTGAGAGCCCCGGTTTGCGCTGGAGACCATACCTGACTACTCTATGGTCATGAAAACCGTCGGTATCGCGGAACTCAAGGCCCATCTCAGCGAACACCTCCAGGCCGTCCGGCGGGGCGAGACCCTCACCGTGCTCGACCGGCGGGAGCCCATAGCCCGCATCGTGCCCCTCCACGAGACGGCCGGTGGCCTCGTGGTCCGGCCCCCTCGGGGTGCGCTCCACGACATCCCCCTCCCGGGGCCGACGCGGAGCGGCCGGGACGCGGACGTGGTGGACGACCTGATGGCGGAGCGGCGGGAGCGGCTTTGATCGCCTACGTCGACTCGTCGGTCCTGCTGCGGGTGGTCCTGGGGCAACCGGACCGACTCCCCTCCTGGGGCGAGATCGAGTTGGCGGTGACGAGCGGCGTCACCGAAGTGGAGTGCCTACGAACCCTGGATCGGCGCTGCCGCCAGGGCCTCCTGGCGGAGGAGGAGGTCCCGGAGCGGCGGGGGCTGGTGATCCGTCTGCTCGAGAGGATGGAACGGGTCGAAGTCGCGCCCGCCATCCTCCGGCGTGCCGCCGACCCGTTCCCCGTGGCGCTCGGCACGCTGGACGCCATCCACCTGGCGACCGCGTCCCTGTGGGGGACCGCCCGAGGCGAGATGCCGGTCATGGCGACCCACGACGTCCAGCTCGCGGCGGCCGCCCGATCCCTCGGGATCGTCACTGTCGGCTGACGTGGCGCTGGCGGGAGTGGGAGAGAGCGTGGCGACGGGCCCCGGAAAGATCACCCTCCGCGGGTGGGCGGCCGGTTGGCCGGATCCCTCCTCAGGCCGGGAAGGGGTCGAGCCGAAACAAGGGTGCCCAGGAGCCGGGCAACCCCAAGAACTCGCTCACGGCGAGAGCCAGACCGGGGAACCCGCGCTGGAGGGTGCTGGGGAGGGCCAGGCCCTCGTCGTTCCGGGGCAGCCACTCGGGGAGGTCGCCTGCGGCGTGGTGCAACGCCGCCCGGGCCGCCCCGCGAAGCGTCGCGTCCCCCGTGAGCTGCCATAGGCGTCCGTACATCAACGCCCGTCCCGCGGATCCACAGCAGAGCGTGGGATCGGCGGCAGCCGCGGCCGGAAGTTCGGTCCCTCTTGCCGCCGCACGGCACGCCACACGCCGGGCCAGGTCCAGGAGGGCGACGTCCCCGAGGGCCACCGCCGCCTGTGCCAGCCCCCACGCCACCCCAGGCCCCCCGTGGCACCAGCCCGAGAAGGGGGCCGCCTCCAGGCGTCCGTCGGGGGCCACGCTCGCCGGGATCCCGTCGCCCGTCTCGCCTTTCAGGGGAGAGGCGGCCTGGGCCACGACCCCGGCGACCCAGCCCGCGGCCTCCTCGATCGCCTCCCCACCCCCCAGGCCCGCGTGCCGCGCCCGCGCCAGCAGGCTCAGTGAGGCCGCGGCGCCCCGGGCGTGGCCGAGGTATGCCCGGCCGTCGGGGCCGACCCACCTCGGAGGCACGGCGGCCCCCGACGCCCGGGCGGCGCAGATCCGGACGGCGCGCGTCGCCAACGCGGCGGGCCCAGGGGACGAGGGACTCTCCTCGTGCCGGTGGATTGCGTAGAGCGCCCTCCCGATCCAGTCCGGCACGGTGCCCGGCCGTGCCTCCTCGCTCGCGAGGTCCTCGGCCAGGCAGCCATCGGCGACGGCCGCGAGGTCCATGCCTACCCCGCCGGGCGCGATACCGCGGGCGATCCAGCTCACACCAAAGATGCCGCCGAGCCACGTCCTGCGCAGCGGGTTCCCCGCGGTCAGGGCACGGCACCCGATCTCCAGCAGACGGTGAGCCCGGTCGGACGCCCACCGCCCACCGAGGGCGCCCAGGCGAGACGCCAGGAGCGCCGCCTCGAACGCCACGTGGGACGCTGGAGATCCCCCCTCGATCCCGTCCAGGTACCCTGTGGCCAGCCCCTCGATCTGGCTCAGTAGGGCACGGCGCTCGCGAGGGCGGAGAAGGTCGGTCAACGAGTTGTCGGTCATCAGGCGGCTCCGGTTTCCCTTCGCGGCGCCCCCAGCGGCCCCGGGGAGAGGATGCCCCACGGGGCGCAGGGCAAGCCGGGTCCCGGGCCCGGATCGATATCGGCACGAAATCTCGAGGGGACGGTGGAACGGCGTATGGATGGATCGGCTCGATGGAACGGATCCCCCGGTCCATGCGACAGCCGGCAAAGGGAGACTGCGATGAAGAAGGTCACCAGCGAGCGGAACGAGGTCGCCACCCAGACCACGCCGAGGATGCCTCGGATCCAGCGGGAGTCGATCCGCGTGCTGACCGAGGAGAGGCTCGCCGACGCCAAGGGTGGGGCGTTCATCAACGTGCAGGGCGGCTGCTGCGGGAGCGCCTACATCAGCTCCGGCAGCAGGTTCTGACGCCGGGTCGACCGCCCGCCACCCCACCAGGAGCCGCGTCGGGGTGGCGGGCTCCCGGGTGGCGGATGCGTTGGAGAGGGACCTCGATGTGATGTGGTCGCGGGTCTCGGCGAAGGCGTGGCCCCCCCCTGAGGCGGCGGAACAGGCGGCCTACGCGGCGGGAGATCACGCCCTTGCCGCCGTGGTGGATTGGTCCGCCGCGGAGCGGCATCCCCACGTCCGGGGCCGCCTCGAGGAGGCGACCGCCGCCCTCGGGGAAGAGCCGGCGGACTTGTCCATGGCCCCGGGCGGGCTGCTGCGCTACGGCTGGGCGACCGCCTACCTGGCGCGCCGGGGAGTCGTCCCCGCGGCGCCGCTCCTGGACGAGATCGACGAAGCAGTCCTGGATGTCGCGACCCGATACGGAGCGTCCCTCGGCTCCGATGACCTCGTGGACATGGGGACGTACCTGAGGGAACGCCTCCCCGCACCCACTGCCGCCCGCGCCCTCGACGTGGTGCTAGAGGGGATCGAGCGCGCGGCGATCCCCCTGGGGAGGGGCCTCGGGTGGCCGTCCCTGCGGAACCCCCTCGCCGACGAGGCGGGCGCCGATCCGGGCGCGACGGTCCTCGATGCGGGCCTCGCCCACGGGTTTCCTCGGGTGACGGCGCTGCTGGTCGGACTGTGCGACGAGGGGATCCCGGTAGACGCCCTCCTCCACTCATCGACTACCGGCATGTCGGACCTCGCCGCCACCGGTGCGCCCGCTCCCTTCTACCAGGACCGGGGGCGGGGGCCGGAGCCGATTCGCCCCGCCCGCATCGCCGACGGGTGGTGCCACGGCGCGCTGGGCTTCGGACTCACCCTCTTGAGGGGATCTCGAGCCCTGGGGCGGGAGGACGACGCGGAGCGGGCGATCGAGCTGCTCCGCGGTTGGGTTTCGGCGGCTCGCGAGCCGGAAGACGATCCATTCGCCTCGATCGGCCTTTGCCATGGGGCCGCGGGGCGCGCCCAGATCCTGGCACGGGTGGCGGCCCTATGCGACGACCGCTGCTTCGCGTCGGAGGCCCAACGCTGGAGGAGAGTGCTCGCCGACAGGCTCGCAGCGGGCCGCAGGGATCGCGACGGGGGTTCCTTCTATCAGGGCATCCCGGGCGCGGCCCTGGCGCTCGCGACGGCGGCGGGTGCGGACCCGTCCTGGGACCGGCTGCTCCTGCTCTCTTGAAGAGTGTCAGCGGCCATGCCCGCGCGGGAGATCCCGGCGGCCGACCGCCGCACCCCGATCTCCGGGGGCTGGTCGTGCTAGAACCTGTCCACCATGTCCTCCTCCCCCGAGTCCCCCGGCGATCCCGAGGCGGTCCGCGACGCGGTGTGCGCGTTGCTGGACGAGGGCAACGCCCGGCTCGCCGGTGGGCAGGGGGACGCCGCCGCGGCGGCCTTCGGCCGGGCCCGGGACCTGGAGCCCGGGAGCCCCTTCCCCTGGCTGGGCCTGGGGCACGCCGCCCTGATGGCGGGGGACGGGGCCGCCGCTCTCGCCGCCTTCGAGGCCGCCCTGGAGAGGGACGGGGGCCAGGCGGACGGCCACTGCGGGCGGGCCGACTCCCTGGTGGCGCTGGGCCGCTGCGAGGAGGCGGCCCGGGGCTATCTCGATGCCCTGCGCCACGGGCCGGCCCGGGTGACCGCGTGGCGGGGTCGGGGGCGAGCCCTCCACCGGATGGGCCACCACACCGAGGCCATCGCCTGCTTCGAGATGGCGGTCTTCCTGGACCCCTCGGACCCCTGGGTCTACGAGAGCCGGGGGCTGTGCTACCTGGACGCGGGGCACCCGCGGCAGGCCCTGGCCTCTTTCGACAAGGCACTGGGCCGGCGGGACGCCCTGCCCTGGTCCTGGCAGGGGCGGGGCGACGCCCTGCTGCGGCTCGACCGGCCCGCCGAGGCCATCACCGCCTACGAGCGCGCCGCCGCCCTGCTGCCCGGCACCCCCTGGCCCTGGATGGGCCGGGGCCGCGCCCTCGCCGCCCTCGGCCAGCCCGAGCTCGCCGAGCAGGCGTTCCGGCGGGCGTCGGCGGAGGGCGGGCCCTTCCCGCAGGGGGACGTGTCCGCCGGGGCCAGCGCCCTGGACCGCGGGAGGCCGGAGGCCGCCCTCGCGGACCTGGACCGCGCCGTGGGGGCGGGCGAAGGGGGTGACTGGTGCCACACCCTGCGCGCCCGCGCCCTCCTGGCCCTGGACCGCCGGGGCGAGGCGGCGGAGGCCCTCGCCCGGGCGGTGGACGCCAACCCCCGCAACGCCGACGCCCACCACGACCTCGGCCTCCTCCTCCGGGAGCGGGGGGACGAGGCCGGCGCCCGCCGCTGCTTCCGGGCGGCCCTGGCCACCATGCCCGAACACACCGGCGCCCGGGAGGCCCTGGGGGAGGCGGGGGGGGAGGAACGCCAGGACGAGGTGCCGCCCGGTCGGCCTCGGGCGCGGAAGCGAACCCGGGCATCGTAGTCGCCCCGTCGGGAACCCGTCACCGAGCCCGAGACACCCGGGAGATCTCCTTCTCGACCTTTCGGTCCGCGCCCTTGGGCGTCCACGGCGGCCCGATCCGTGCCTGCTCGGTTGCCGCCTACAGCTCCGGGCCTCCCCTCATCCTCCCTCCGCGTTCTCCGCCGGCCCTGGACGGGCCACCCTGCGCCTCTGCGGGCGAGCCAAGGACGGCGAGCCGATCACGACCATCGCCCGCCGTCACGAACCGTCTTTCATGCCCGACGGGACGGTTCTCGAGCTGGATCCGAACCGCCGGAATCGAAGACCGGGGGGTGGCGCTCCTGGCACCTGGTACTTCCACCCCCGAGGTTGGGGAGCGCGGCAGGGGGACTTCCCGTTCCTCGACGGGGCGGCGCGGAGGTACCCAGCTCCCGGTTCCGGTACGACTTGCAAACTCCGCCGGGCCTGCACATGCTCAATAGCACATAGTCCACATATACCGCCCCACGGCGAAGAGGTTGCCCGTGCCTCAGCTCCACCTCTACGTTCCGGACGACGTCGCCGCCGCGGTGCGCCAGCGGGCCGACGCGCTGGGAGTGAGCGTCTCGAAGTACCTCGCGAGCCTGGTCGAGCGGGAACTGGGGCCTGGCTGGCCGTCCACTTTCTTCGATGACGTGGTCGGCCGATGGCAGGGACCGCCCCTCGAGCGGCCTCCCCAGCTCCCCCTCGAAGACCGGGAAGCCCTGTAGGTGTTCCTGCTCGACACCAACGCCTGCATCCGGGTACTTAACGGATCGTCTCCCATCCTCGTCGACCAGCTCCGCGGGCGAGAGCCGCGGGGCGTCCGGCTGTGCTCCGTCGTCAAGGCCGAGCTGTACTACGGGGCCCGCCGGAGCCAGCGCGTCTCGGAGAACCTCGTCCTCCTCGGCCGCTTCTTCACGCCGTTCCTGTGCCTTCCGTTCGACGACGCCTGTGCAGAGCACTACGGGCTCCTCCGTGCCGAGCTCGCTGATCGCGGATCTCCCATCGGCCCGAACGACCTGATGATCGCCGCCACCGCCCTGGCCCACGACCTCACCCTCGTCACCCACGACGTGCGCGAGTTCTCCCGCGTCCCCGGCCTCCGCTTGGTGGACTGGGAGGTGGAGCCGGCGTAGGGCGGCAGAGGGGTGGAGGAGGCTCGCGGATCCCGGCCGTGCTGGACCAGGCCGGAACGCCGAAGGCTTGCCACGCGGGCGGACCTTCGGACCGAGAGGGTGACCCTAACAGGACGATCCTCGAGCTGGATCCGCACCGCCGGAATCGAAGACCGGGGGGTGGCGCTCCTGGCAACCGTTGCGGCGGGCGGGCGACGCAACTAGAATGGAACCGTATTGCAACCCGGAGCATGACGTGGCGTCTCTCACCCTCAAGGACCTCCCGGATGACCTCCTGGAGCGACTGCGGCGGGCGGCTCGGCGGGACCGTCGAAGCCTGGCCCAGCAGGTGCTCTACCTGATCGAGGGGGGTCTGGCCGCGGGCGAGCGTTCGGAGGGCACCGCCTCGAGCGAGGCCGAGGAGCAGGTCGCCCGGTGGCGCGAACTCGCCGGGCGCTGGACCTCCGATCAGTCGTTCGATGATGAGGTCGACCGCATCCGGGCCGCGCGGACCGAGGGCCGGTCCGTCACCCTATGAAGATCCTGGACACCGACACCTGTGTCGCCATCCTGCGCGGGCGCGGCCACGTGATCGACCGGCGGGCGATGGAGCCGGGCACGGTGGCAACGACTTGGATGACTGCGGCGGAGCTGTACTTCGGAGCGGCGAAGTCTGCCGCGCCCGAGCACAATCGCCTCCTGGTCGATGCGTTCCTCGCGACCCTCCCCGTGCTGGAGCCCGACCCGACCGCCGCGAGGTTGTTCGGCGAAGCCAAGGCATTCCTGCAACGGCGAGGGACTCCCCTCGCCGACGCCGACCTCATCATCGCCGCGATCGCCGTGGCACGCGGGGCGGCGGTGGTCACGGGGAACCACCGACACCTTGCCCGGGTTCCCGGCGTGGTCGTGGAGGACTGGCTCCGATAGGAGGAAGGCCGGTGGCGGCTCCCGGCGCGTGGGCAGCGGCCTGTACGCCGCCGCCGCCGCTCCGGCCCCCTCATGAGGGATCGCACCCGCTTTGGGAGCCATCCCAGGGGTTTCGGACCCCCTCCCCCTCGGCGCAGAACGCACGGGGGCCCGCTCCCCCTACAGAGGAGCGGGCTTTCATAAGTGGTGAGCCCAAGGGGACTCAAACCCACCCGCTCCGGTCCACCCCACGGGGAGAGAGATCGGCCCGCCCCCCCTCAGTCCCGGGCCACCGGCAGCGCCGTGCCCGGTGGGGGGCCGTCCGGGAGCGGGGTCCCCGGCAGGCAGGGGGGAGGGGTGCCCTCGTCGTCCACGCGGATGGGGTGAAGGCGCAGCACCCTCCCCCGGCCGCCGAGGCCGCGGCCCAGGACCAGGGCATTGTCCGCCGCCCAGCAGGGGGTGGACAGGGGCTCCGCGGCGGCGTGGGTCCAGGACTCGCCACCCTGGAGGTCGGCGACCCACAGGCGGTCGGCCCCCGCCGCCAGGACCCGGGGGAGGGTGGGGTGGAACACGATGGGGACCGAACCCACGGCCCGGGTCCGCACCCGCAGCGGCGGGGAGCACACCTCGGTGGGTCCCGCGGCGGGGCCCGCGCAGATCTCGACGCGGTCGTCGAAGAAGCGGTCCAGCCAGCCCTCGGGCGAGGGAAGCAGCTCCACCTCGGGGAGGCGCCGCGCCACCGCCACCCACCGGCTGCCCGGGGAGATCCCCACCGAGAGGGCCTGGCGACCGAGGTCCACCTCGCGCCCGCCCCCCTCCAGCCAGGCGTGGGGGGCGCCGTCCCGGGTGGAGAGGGCCACCAGGGCCCGCGTCCCCGAGTCCGGGTCAAGGGCGACCTCCACCGGCGGGCTCCAGGCCGCCCGGGGCTGGGAGATCGCCCAGGCGCCGCTGACGAGGGCCCCCAGCAGCGCGGACGCCGCCGTCGCGCCGAGGGCCAGCAGCAAGGCCGGGCTGCCGGCCCGGGCCGGCCCCGGGGGGCGGCGCGCCCACACCGCCCAGGCCAGGGACGCCGCCACCCCCGACGCCGCCGCCGGCGGGCCCCACAGGGCCGACACCTGCCCCAGCAGGGTCAGGTTGAAGTGGAGGCCCCACAGGACGTGGGGCCCCACCAGCGCGGCACCGAGGCAGGCGAGGGCGACCGCCACCCCCCTCCCTCCCAGGGGGCCGGCGAAGCGCAGCAGGAGGGACACCGCGGCGCCGAAGGTCACACTGGCCACCATGGCCGACGCCAGGGCGACGTCCCGGGTGGTGGTGTCCTCGGGGTCCTCGGGCACGCCGGTGGCGGCCACCCGGTCGACGAGGGCCGCGGCCCCCGCGAAGGCGAAGAGGCGCAGCGCCGTCCCCGCTCCCACGGCCGCCCACTGGCGGCGGCGCTCGGCGGGGTCCTCGGGGACCGGGTGGGGCGGGGACTGGAGGGAGATCAGCGGCGTGGCGACCATGTTGGTCGAGAGCAGCGCCGCCGCCGCGGTGCACAGGGGGCGCACCGCCACCCGGGCGTCCCACCAGGGGTGGGGGCTCCCCCCGAGGGAGAGGAGTCCCGCCGCCGACAGCCACACCACCGGGGGCGCCGCCGCCCACGCCCAGACGGGCAGCGCGAAGTCGGGCCTGGCCCGGGGCGCGGCCGGAGCCGGGGCGGGCGCGGTCTCCTCGTCGGCGGTCACCCGGGGATCTTCTCCCCGAGCCTCGGGGGGGTCAACGCCTCCGCCGGATCGTACCGGGTCTGGCGGCGCACCAGCCTCCCGTGGCGCCCGCTGGGAGCGAGGCTGCCCGCGGTCCCCGGGACCAGCTCCGCGGCGTTCGCCTCGTCGGTGTCCACGTGCATCTCCAGCACGAAGTCCGGGCTCACCCGCACCAGGACGTCGCCGAACACCAGGTCCCGGCCCTCGCTCTCCACGGCGACCTCGACGACGTCCCGGTCGGCGACGCCGAGGCGCGCCGCGTCCCCGGGGGCCATGTGGACGTGGCGGCGGGCGCAGATCACCCCCTCCCGCAGCACGAGGCGGCCCGCGGGGCCCTCCAGGGCGATCCCCGGGCTGTTGGCCACGTCGCCGCTGTCCCGCACCGGCGCGTCCAGGCCCAGGTGGAACTCGTCGGTGCGGGAGATCTCCACCTGGCAGGCCCGGCGGGTGGGCCCGAGCACCCGCACCCCCTCGATGCTCCGCCGGGGGCCGACCAGGGTGACCTTCTCTTCGGAGGCGAACTGGCCGGGCTGGCTGATGGGCTTGTGGACCGTCAGGGTGTGCCCAGCGCCGAAGAGGGCCTCGACGGCCTCCTGGGTCAGGTGGACGTGGCGTGCCGACACGGCGATGGGGATCCGCCCCGCCTCCACCCGGTCCCGCCGGCCGGCGGCGCGGACCGCCTCCTCGGCGATGGCCCTCTCCTCGTCGGTCTTTACCACGAGGATCCGGACCCGGGAGTGGGGCTCGGAGACCAGGACGACGGGGCGCTCGGGGGTCACGCGGGCGTCGCGGTTGGCGTCCTCGTCCAGGCGGGCCCCCAGGAACTCCAGGCGCTGGGCCACCTGGTGGCGCACCCGGGCGCTGTTCTCGCCGATCCCGGCGGTGAACACCAGCGCGTCCATGCCCCCCATGACGGCGGCGTAGGCGCCGACGTACTTGCGGATCCGGTGGGCCGACACCGACAGGGCGAGACGGCAGCGATCGTCGCCCGCGGCGGCCCTCTCCTCGATGTCCCGCAGGTCGTTCCCGATCCCCGAGAGCCCGGCCAGGCCGCTCTCGCGGTTCAGCAGGTCGTCGAGGCCGTCCAGGTCGAGCCCCTCGGCGCGGGCGAGGGCGAGGAGGGCGCCGGGGTCCACGTCCCCTCCCCGGGTCCCCATCACCAGCCCCTCCAGGGGGGTGAGGCCCATGCTGGTCTCCACCGAGCGGCCGTACTCGACGGCGGCGGCGCTGCACCCGTTGCCCAGGTGGAGGGTCACCAGCCGCAGGTCCCGCAGGTCCTCCCCCAGCCACTCCGCCGCCCGGCGGGCGACGAAGGCGTGGCTGGTGCCGTGGAAGCCGAAGCGGCGGATCCCGTGCCGCTCCGCCCGCTCCAGGGGAAGGGCGTAGGTGCGGGCGCGCCGGGGCAGGGTGGCGTGGAACGCGGTGTCGAAGACGGCGACGTGGGGCACGTCCGGCAGCAGCGCCCGGGCCGCCCGGATCCCCGCGAGGTTGGCGGGGTTGTGCAGGGGCGCGAGGGGTGCCAGGGCCTCGATGGCCGCCTCCACGGCCGCGTCCACGAGCACCGGCGCGGAGAAGCGCTCGCCTCCGTGCACCACCCTGTGCCCGACCGCCACCGGCCGGGACGCCTCCACGAGCCTCGGCAGCACCGCCCGCAGCGCCGCGGCGTGGTCGGGGAGGTCCGCGGCGGCGCCCTCCTCGCCGCCCCAGAGCACACGGGCGGCGGCGCCGATCCGCTCCACCCGGGCCCCCGCCGCCCGGGCCCCGCTCCCGGGGTCCACCAGGTCCACCCGCAGGCTGGAGCTTCCGGCGTTGACGACGAGGACGTGCATGGGGGCTCCGGCGGAAGCGGGACGGGAGGGCGGGCGGAGCCGCTCCGGCTCCGCGGCGGGGCCACCATCTTGCCGCAGTTCGGCGTCGCCTGCTCGCTCAGGCCGCCGGGGCCCCCCCCTGGGGCGGGGCGTCCACGCCGAGGCGCTGGCGGATCCGGAACTCGACGGTGCGGCGGGTCAGCTCCCACAGCATCTCGGGATCCGGCCCACCGGCGAAGGCCGCCAGGGGGATCTGGAAGCCCCCCTTGTGCTTTCGCCCGCCGCCGTATGGCCCGCCGGCGGGGTCGTTGCCGAACGCCTCCTTCAGCCAGGCGCCTGGGTCCACGGTGGGGCTGCTGGTGCGGAACGAGCCGTCGATGAAGGTGCCCGACACGATCCCGAACACCAGCGTGGTGTCGATGCCCTCCCGCCTCAACAGGAAGTCGGCGGCGAGGCCGATCCCGTCCCGGTCCTCGGTGCGGACGTAGCCCACGCCGGCGTAGGCGAAGGTCCCCTCGATCCGCACCGCCGCGAGGGCCCGCCGGATGATGTCCATGGCGGCGGCGCTCACCGCCTGGTCGCTCAGCATCCCCAGGAGGTCCGGGTCCACCAGCGGCGCGAGGTCCGCCATCGCCAGCAGGTCCTCCCGGGAGGCGGTGAGGAGGTCGTCGGTGTCGGTGCGGATCCCGTAGGCCAGGGCGGTGGCGAGGCGCCGGCTCTCGTCCTCGTCCTCCCGGAGCGGCGCGGGGCCGGCGGCGAGGAGGCGGGCATAGAGCGTCGAGGCCGCCCCCACCGACTCGTCGATCCAAGCGAAGCGGGCGTCGACCTTGGACGAGGCGCGGTGGTGGTCCACGACGCTGACGCAGGGGGGCGCCCGGGTGCGGGTCAGCAGGGGCAGAGCGCTGGCGTCCACCATGCACAGCCCCTCGAAGTCCTCGACGCCCCGGGGGTCCGACAGGCGCGAGATGGGCACCTCGAGGGCCTTCACCATCGCCCGGTTCTCGGGGCGGCTGATGGCGTCGAAGTGGACGATCTCGCAGGAGGTCCCGGCGGCGCGGGCGAGCCGCTGGTGGGCCCAGGCGCAGGCGAGGGAGTCGGGATCGGGGAAGCCGCGGATCACCACCGCCAGCCGGCGCCCCCGGTACCCGGACAGGACCTCCAGCAGCTCCCGGGCCCGGGCGGCGTCGGAGGCGGGGGCGGCGGGAGCCTCGCGCCCCTCGTCCCCCTGGCCCCCGCCGCCGGCTGGGCGACCCTCCTCGGACGTCGACATCGCTCCCCCACCGCCGGAAACGGAGCGGCGCCGCGGAACATGCGCGGGGAACCGCGTCCCGGCTACCCCCCCTCGACCAGGGCGAACAGATCGGGACGCGGCCCGACGGCTCCCAGCAGCTCCCTCTCCAGGCGCTCCCGGGTCACCACGAGGTGCCCGGACGCCAGCGCCCGGTAGGGGGGCGGGACGGCGGGGACCACCGCGAGCAGCCGGGGCGGGCCCGCCCAGGGGCGGACCAGGACCGGATCGGGCCAGGGGGAGGCGTCCACGAGGCCGGCCTCGGCGAGGGAGTCGATGACCGTCCGGGACTCCACGTAGGCGTGCACGTCCCCCCCCGCCAGCAGCCCCCGGCCCAGCGAGATCCGGGCGGCGGTGTCCAGGGCCAGGATCGCCCTGCCCCGCAGGGCCTCGACCACCGCCTCGGCCGGCGCGACCAGGCGGCGGACGTCCAGCTTCCCCTGGAGGGTGAACACCGCCGGCACCACCCGGGCCATGCGCTCCCACAGGGGACCCGCCTGCTCCCGCAGGAGGCGCCGACGCCGCCTCGCCGCCTCCCCCCGCCGCACCTGGGCGAGTCGTGCCTCGGCGGTGAGGGGGGAGCGGACCTCAGGCACGCCGCCCCCGCAGCGCTCGCTCCAACTCCGCGTAGCCGGCCTCCACCCGGGGGGAGACGTCCGCGTAGCCCTCCGCCCCCGAGTCCGCGAACGCGGGATCCCGCGCGAGGTACAGGAACGCCGCCTGGGCCGAGGCCCGCGCGTCCTCGATCCGCTCCTCGTCGAAGGCGCCGAGGAGGGAGGCCAACGCCGGAGCGAAGCCCGGATCGCCCCGATGCTCGTCGATCACCAGGAGCGCCTGGATCTTGTCCTTGGCCCCCTTCGAGTCCCGCTCCGTCAGGAGCTTGCTGGCGGCGAACCCCGCGGGAGAGAGGGTGCGGAAGACGCCGCCGAGGCTCTGAGTGGCCTCTGGGGCGGCAAGGAGCCGGGAGAGGTCGCGGAACTCCAGCACCCGCAAGGGCCCGGGGGTCGAGACCCGATCGGGGCCCACCCCGTCCGACCGCCCCAGGAGGTCGAAGGCGGTGCCGTCGGAGCCAATGAAGGTGGCGGTCCCGGGGGGATGGGACCAGCCCAGGGCCGCGAGCGCCCGGACGATCTCGCCGCCCCGGTCCTCCACGACCCGCGTGGGGACCGCGACGTCGACGTCCTCGGTCAGGGCGGGCACCCGCGTGGGGAACCCGAAGAGGGCCGAAGAGCCCACCAGGAGGGCGTCGGTCCCGATGGGCGTCTGCCCCAGGGCGGCCAGCACCCGCATCGCGGCGTCGCGGTCTGTCACCCGCGGATTCTAGTGGGCCCGCCCGGGGGAGGCCAGGGGAGGCCGCTCGACCTCCCCCCGCGACCGCCGGACGGCGCCGCATTGCGGCCCGCGGTCCCGGTGGTTACCATCGCGCGCCATGCCAGCCGACGCCCCCGCCCGTTACGAGATCGCCCTGGTGCGCGAGCAAGGCGCCCTCAGTCCCATCGCCATCACCGGCGGGGAGGGGGACCGGGTCCACGCCGTCAGCCGGACCGGCAAGCGGCTCCGCCTGACCCCGGACCGCATCCTGTGGCCCACCGGTCGGAGCCTGCCCGCCGGGGAGGAGGCGAAGGTGGCCGAGGCGCTGCGCCGGTTCGACGCCGCCCAGGACGCCCGCGCCGCCGAGGTCGACCTCGCCGGGCTCTGGGAGGTCCTGGCGGGGGAGGTCGCCACCGTCCCCATCGAGGAGCTGGCCCCCCTGTGGCGCCCCGGAGCGGACGCCGAGGAGGCGGGGGTGCTGCTGCGCGCCGTGGTGAACGACGGCCTGCGCTTCCGCCTCGCGGGGACGGTCATCGAGGTCCGCACCCCCCAGCAGGTCCAGGAGTCCCTGGCCCGCCGGGAGGCGGCCCAGCGCGAAGAGGCGTTGCGTCGCTCCCTGGTGGACTGGATGCGGGAGGGGGGCCACGAGCCTCCCCCCGAGGGCGCCGCGTCCCACCTGCAGGCGCTGAAGGACCTCGCCGCCGCGCAGATGATGCCGGGCCACGGCGATCCCGGCGCCGACCTGATGCAGGACGCGGGCTTCGAGCCCAGCCCCCGGGCCGCCTTCCAGCTCCTGGTCGACCGGGGGGTGTTCAGCCCCGACGAGAACCTCTACCTGCACCGCTACGGACTGCTCCGCCCCGTCCCCCGGGCCGCCCGGGAGCAGGCCGACGCGGTCCCCCCGCTCCCCTCGCCGTGGCCCGGCGGGCGTCTCGACCTGCGGCACCTGCCCCTCCTGTCCATCGACGACGTCGAGACGACGGAGATCGACGACGCCCTCAGCGTCGAGGTGCTCCCCGACGGGGGCCATCGCGTGGGGGTCCACATCGCCGACCCCGGCGCGTTCGTCGAGGACGACAGCCCCCTCGACCGGGACGCCCACAAGCGGGCCACCACGGTCTACCTGCCCGAGCGGCGGATCCCCATGTTCCCGGACCGGCTCGGCAGCGGTCCCTTCAGCCTGGTGGCGGGGCAGGACCGCCCGGCGATGTCGTTCCTGCTCACCCTCTCCCCGGAAGGCCGCCTCGCCTCCTTCGATCTCGCCCGGTCCGCCGTGCGGGTGGCCCGCCGCCTGGACTACGGCGGGGTGGACGACGCCTTCGGCGCGGACCCGGAGCTGGACCTCCTGCGGGAGCTGGCGGACGGCCTGCGGGAGGCCCGCCGCGCCGCCGGGGCGCTGATGACCCAGCTCCCCGAGGTCTCGGTGAAGGTGGACGCCGAGGGGCGGATCCACCTCAAGCGGTTCCCCTCCCGCTCCCCCTCCCGGGAGATGGTGGCGGAGTGGATGGTGTGGGCCAACCACGCCGTCGCCCAGTGGGCGTGGCAGAGGCGGGTTCCCATGCCCTACCGGCACCAGGACCCGCCGGACCCGCCCATCCCCGCCGACCTGGACCCCACGGACTACGTCCAGGTGCTGCTGAACACCCGAAAGCTGGGCAAGACCGTCGTGGACCGGGTGCCCCGCCGCCACTACGGCCTGGGGATCGAGGGGTACGTCCAGGTCACCTCCCCCATCCGCCGCTACCTGGACCTGGCCGCCCAGCGCCAGCTCGCCGCCGCCCTGGAGGGCCGTCCGCCTCCCCTGGACGACGCCGGGCTTCGGGAGCTGGCCCGACACGTGGAGACCCACACCTCCCGGGCCGCCATCGCCGAGGCCGGCAGCCGGGAGTACTTCGTGCTCAAGTACCTCGGCGGCCACGCCGGCGCGACCCTGCGCGCCTTCGTCCTGGAGGACCAGGGGGACCGCTACCGCGTCTACTTCCCCGACTACGCCCTCCGCGTCCCCTACCGCGCCCGTCGGCGCCTTTCGGTCGGAGACGAGATCTGGCTGCGGGTCGAGGGCAGCGAGCCCCGGGCCGGCCGCCTCCGCCTCAAGGAGGTCGACCGGCCCACGGACCCCGAACCGGCGCCCTGACCGGGAGGCGCGCTCAGGTCCCCTGGACGATGAGCAGCACCGTCTGGGAGGCGACGGCGGTGCCGCCCGCCAGCAGCCGCGCGGTGAGGACGAAGACCTGGTCCTCGTTGGAGGCGGGCGCGGCCGCGGCGGAGAGGGTGAAGTCGGTCTCCACGGTCGCCCCGGCGGGCACGGCGGCATGGACCTCGGGGTCGATGAGGGAGATCAGGCCGAAGGCGTCGCCGGCCACCTCGGCGGTCACGTCCACGGTGGCGTATCCGGGGTCGAGGGCCAGCAGCGCCTCCATGAGCGCCGCCACGGCGGCGAGGCCCGTGCCCTCGATGACCAGCGGATCGTCGATGCCGTCGCCGTCCAGGTCAGCCACCGCGCCGGTGGCGAGGGCCACCCCCTCCGCCACCGCGGCGAAGGCCCCTCCGTAGCCGACGTCCACGCCCACGACCTTCGCCCCGACGGCGGCGGCCGCCGCCAGGGCGTCGGAGGAGGAGGCGGGCTCGGAGCAGGCGGGGGGGACGTCGTCCCCGGCGTCGGAGTCCCGGGGCTCGGCGTCGCTCACCCAGACCACCACCGGCACCCGGTCGGCCCGAAGTCCCACCCCACCCCCGGCCCCCGTGCCGGGCACCGCGGGATCGTGGACGCCCGCCGCCGTCCCCCCGAAGGCATCGGAGGCGTCGGCCAGGAAGGGCGGGACGTCGTCGGCGGCGTCCAGGCTCCCGTCGCAGTCCAGGTCGTACCCCCGCCCCGCCAGCGCCTGGTAGAGCCCCTCGAAGCCGGCCTCGGGCCCGTCGGCGCCTCCGCCCGCGGCGAGGTCGTACAGGGCATCCCCGACGAGCGCGACGTCGGTGGTCATCTGCTGGCGGAGCTCGAAGGGCCGGTCCCCCGCGGAGCCCATGGACATGTAGTGGTAGTCCCGGAACGACGCCACGGAGAATGCCATGTCCGGCGCGTCGGCGAGCAGCGTCGACGCCATGACACCGAAGCCGGTGGCGAGGGAGTCGATCCCCGCCCCCATGGAGCACGTCGTGTCGACCAGGAAGAGGACGTCGGCGGGAGTCGCGTCCGCTCGGGTGTACGAGAGCGAGAACCCCGCCTCGTCCCCCGTGGCGAGGTCGTAGTAGAGGATCGCGGCGTCGGGGGCGCTGCCCGCGTCCGCGGGATCGGATCCCGCCTCCAGCTCCGCCAGGTCCGTGTACCCGTCGCCGTCGGCGTCGCGGGCGGTCCGCCCCGGATCGACGCCGTCCGCCACGCCGTCGTCGTCGGAGTCCAGGTCCAGGAAGTCGGGGACGGCGTCCCCGTCCGTGTCCACGTCCCCCTCGGTGGCGTCGCCCCAGCCGTCCTCGTCGGAGTCGAAGTCCACGTAGTTCGCGTCCCCGTCGCCGTCGGCGTCGGCGGCCCCCTCCGTGGCGTCGGGGATCCCGTCGCCGTCGGAATCGAAGTCCTCGAAGTTCCCGAAACCGTCGCCATCGACGTCGAAGACCCGCTCCACCTCGTCGGGGATCCCGTCCCCGTCGGAGTCCATGTCCAGGTAGTTCCTCACACCGTCGCCGTCGACGTCGGCGGAGCCCTCGGCGGCATCGGCGAGGCCGTCCCCGTCGGACTCCAGGTCCTGGAAGTCGGGGGTGCCGTCGCCGTCGCTGTCCACGGGCGGAGTCCACATGTCCCCGTCGCCGGCCTCGATGGAGTCGGAGATGCCGTCGCCGTCGGAGTCCAGGTCCAGGAAGTCCTGTACCCCGTCCCAGTCCGTGTCCCCCTCCCCCTCGTCCACGTCCGTGATCCCGTCGCCGTCGGAGTCGTCGGGCCACGGCTCGGTCGTATCGTCGTCGCCGGTCGTGTCGTCGTCGCCGGTCGTGTCGTCGTCGCCGGTCGTGTCGTCGTCGCCAGTCGTGTCGTCGTCGGCGGCGGTGTCGTCGTCGGCGGAGTCGTCGTCGGCGGTGTCGTCGTCCGCGGTCGTGTCGTCGTCGGCGGTGTCGTCGTCCGCGGTCGTGTCGTCGTCGGCGGTGTCGTCGTCGGCCGTCGTGTCGTCGTCGGCGGTGTCGTCGTCGGCCGTCGTGTCGTCGTCGGTGACGTCGTCGTCCGCCGCGTCGTCGTCCCCGGTCGCGTCGTCGTCGTCCGGGTCCTCGCCGGAGGGCTGGCACGCGGGCAGCAGGAGCGCGAGGAAGATCGGGAGGGCGCGGTGGATGGACGCTCGCATGGGCGACCTCGTGGCGTGACCGGTCGGGGCGCCTCGCGGAGCGCGCTCCCCCGGCCACGCCGCTCGGGACGGGGTACCCCGGTAGGGTGCCCCAGCGCGAAGCACCTTTCAAGCGCGCCCCCGCATCCGTTCCCCGGCGCGCGCCCGTCCCGCCCGGCGCGATCCGCGCGCGTCAGCCCCCGTCCCCCGACTCCCCGAGCACCCGCTGGAACCAGGCCGCCATGCTGGCGAAGTCACCGAGTCCCGGCATGTCGGCGTTGCAGCGGTACAGGATCGCCAGGAACGAGAAGACCGCCAGGTCCGCCGCGGTGCGCTCGTCGCCCAGCAGGTAGAGGTGCACGGCGGGGCCCTCCGCAAGGCCCTCGGTCCCGCGGTACCACTCCGCGACCGCCTCGTCGGGGGTCCTGCCCTTCATCAGGGGCGCGACCTGCCGGCGAAGCATCCGCTCGGCGCCGAGGCGCCAACCGATCCTCTCCACGGCGCCGAGGGGGGCGGCGTTCGCCGTGCTCTCCAGGAACCGCGCCAGGGCCCGGGGCTCCCGCAGGAGCTGCCCCCACATCATCGGCGGGCCATGCTCGTCCGCCCAGCTCTCGACCTCCTCCACCCGCACCCGCGCGGCCCGGTCCTCGGGGTAGAGCCGGCTCCCCGGAGCGATCTCGTCGAGCCGCCTGAGGATCCTCCCGGTCCCCTCCACCACCTCGCCGTCCACTGTCAGCACCGGCACCGCCCGGGTCCGGGCGAACGCGATCTCGGCCCGCCGCACCGGATGCACCTCGACGGCCCGGTACGGCAACTCCTTCCAGCGCAGCGCCGCGTCGACCCGGGCGCAGAAGGGGCTCATCAGGAAGCGATAGTGGACGATCTCCGGCACCCGTCACCCCCGCCGGCCCCGGGACCCGCACCGGCGCCCGGGAGCGTACACCATCGCCGCACCCGTGCCAGGGCGGCCCCCCTGAGCGTCCCCCGGTGTCGGGCTATCGTGGACGTGCGCGGGCGCCATGCCTGGAGATCCCCGGGTGCCCCGTGGGAGGACTGGACGTGAAGATCCTCGCCTTCGCCGCTTCCCTCCGGCGCGACTCCCTCAACCGACGCCTGCTGGACCTCGCCGTCGGGATCGCCCGGGACGGAGGCGCCGTCGTGGACGTCGCCCACTTCCGGGAGTTCGACATGCCCCTCTACGACGAGGACGTGAAGGACGTCGCGTTCCCCCCCGGGGCCGACGAGATGCGCCGCCGGGTCGAGGCCGCCGACGGCCTGATGATCGCCTCGCCGGAGTACAACTACTCCGTGCCCGGGACGCTCAAGAACGCCGTGGACTGGCTGAGTCGCTATCGCCCGCGGCAGCCCTTCGCCGGCAAGACCGGCGTGCTGCTGTCGGCCTCCCCTTCCGCCGTGGGCGGGATCCGGGGCCTCTGGGCCCTGCGGGTCCCCCTGGAGGGCCTGAGCGTGACCCTCCACCCGGACATGTTCGCCCTCGCCCTGGCGGACCGCGCGTTCGGGGAGGACGGGCGCCTCGCCGACGCCTCTCTCCAGTCCCGCCTGGAGCGGCTGGTCGCGAACTACCTCCGCATGGGCGAGAGGCTCCGGGGGTGACCGGGGCTCACCCCATCCCCCCCGCGAGCATCCAGACCCCCGCCGCCACGCCGATCCCCGCCACCGCCCGCCGGACCGCCGGCTGGGACACCCGCTGCGCCATCCGCGCCCCGGCGTAGCCGCCGACGACCGACGCCACCGACATGGTCAAGGCCACCGGCCAGTCCACGATCCCGCTGGCGGCGAAGGTAGCGGTGGCGACCGCGTTCATGCACAGCCCACCCCAGTTCTTGAGGCCGTTCATCCGGTGGATGTGGGTCTGCCCCATCAGCCCCAGGATGGCGAGCATCAGGATCCCTACGCCCGCGCCGAAGAACCCGCCGTACACCCCCACCAGGAGCTGGGCGGCCAGGTAGCGCACCGGCGGTGCCGCGGCGGGATCGGCCGCGCCCTTCCGGGGCCCCTCCCCGCTCCGGGACCGGATCCACCTCGTCACGGGACCCTGGAGGGCGAACAGTCCCGTCGCCCCCAGGACCAGCCAGGGGGCGGCGTCGGCGAACCGCTCCCCCCCCGCGGCCAGCAGCAGCAGGGCGCCCGCGAGCCCGCCCACCAGGCTGGGCGCGGCGAACCCCACCACCCAGCGCCGGGCCCCGACGAGGGCCTCCCGGTAGCCCCAGAAGCTCGCCACCGCCCCCGGCCACAGCGCGACCGTGCTGGTGGCGTTGGCGACCAGGGGCGGGATCCCCAGGGCGATCAGGGCCGGGAAGGTCAGCAGCGTCCCGCCTCCGGCGATGGAGTTCATCGCCCCCCCTCCCGCCGCCGCCAGGGCGACCCCGGCGAGGCGGAACACGGTTCCAGCGTCGAGGGCCGCGGTCGGCAAGGCGCTCACCCCTCCCGCGGGGCCGCGGCGCGGCGCAGGCGGTCGAGGATCGCCCTGCCCAGCCCCTCCCCGGGGATGGGGACGACGGCGATGGTGTGGGCGCCGGTGGCGTCCAGCTCCCTCAGGTGCGCGAAGAGGTGGGCCGCCGCCTCCCGGAGGTCCCCGGCGGGGCTGAGGTTCCGCACCCGCGGCCCCTCCCGGGGATCGGGGCCGAAGGTCAGCAGGGCCTCGCCCTCCCCCACCTCGCCCGCGTCGAGGCGGACCCGGGCCCGGGGGGCGTAGTGGCTGCCGATCTGGCCGGGGGAGCGGGGACGGGAGGGATCCGGGCCTCCCCGGTCGACGGGGCCGATCCGCTCCTCGAGGGCCTCCACCACCACCGCCCCCGGGCGCAGCAGGACCGGACGGGACGACGTCAGGTCGAGGACGGTGCTCTCCAGGCCCACCTCGCAGCCTCCCCCCTCCAGCACCAGGGGCACCCGGCCCCCGAGGTCGTCGAGGACGTGCCGGGCGGTGGTGGGGCTCACCCGCCCCGACCGGTTGGCGCTGGGGGCGGCGACGGGGCGGCCGGCGGCGGCGAGGAGGCGCCGGGCGACGGTGTGGCGGGGCACCCGGACCCCGACGGTCTCCAGTCCGGCGCAGACCAGGTCCGAGATCCCCGCGTCGGGCCGGCGGGGAAGCACCAGCGTCAGCGGGCCGGGCCAGAAGGCCGCGGCGAGCTCCCGGGCCCGCCCGTCGAAGGACGCCACCCGCTCGGCGGCAGCGGCGTCGGGGACGTGCACGATGAGGGGGTTGAAGGACGGCCTCCCCTTGGCGGCGTAGATCCCCGCCACCGCCACCCCGTCGGTCGCGTCCGCCCCCAGGCCGTAGACCGTCTCGGTGGGGAAGGCGACCAGGAGCCCCGCCCGGAGCGCCGCCGCGGCCCGCCGGATCCCGTCCTCGTCGGGTTCCAGCACCTCGGTCCTGCCCTGGGCGGCGTCTCGGTCGGTCATGGCGAGCGAACCATAGACACCTCCTTGGGGCGGCGTCCACATCCCCCTCCCCCTGCCCATGCCCGTGCCCGTGCCCGTGCCCGTGCCCGTGCCCGTGCCCCTGCCCGTGCCCCTGCTCGTGCCCCTGCCCCGCTCCCGGAGGATCTTCAAGGAGTTCGCGGTCCACGTCTTGCCCTGGGCGGCCGGCCCCATCACTATGCGTCCCATCCGGCCGGACCATCGAGGGCGGGGGCCCCCGGGGCTCCCCGGCACCGGCCCTGCACCGGCCCCGCCGGGCGGGCACCCCGGCCGGGCCGGTCTCTCGTACCGGACGACGGGTCGCCCCGAACCAGGAGGTGGAGCGATGGCGGACCAGCACGACCACGAGCACGGCCACGAGGACGACGAGGGGGAGGACGTCGTCATCCTCGAGGACGACGAAGGCAACGAGCACGAGTTCACCGTCGAGCACGTCCTCCGGGTCGGCGATCACGACTACGTCATCCTGGTCCCCGTCGACCCCGACGCCGCGGGCGAGGAGGGCATGATCCTCCGGGTCGAGACCACGGACGACGGCGAGTCCACCCTCGTCGACATCGAGGACGAGGCGGAGTTCAACCGCGTCGCCGAGGCCTGGGAGAAGCTCCAGGAGGAGGAGGGGGACGACGAGGACGACGAGGACGACGAGGAGTAGGCGCGGGCTTCCCGCCTCCTGGCTCTCCTCCTCGCGGCTCCCTCGGGGGCGCCCTCCCCCGTGGATGGGGATCGACTCCTCCCGGCCGAGCCCCACCACCGGACTTCCGGTCGCCCCGCATACCCCTCTCCCCGCTCCAGGCGGCCGCCCGGCCACGGTCCGCCCCCAGGCCCGCTGCCGGCGCGGATCGCCGGGACCCTCCCTCCCCCACCGGACATCCGGCAGCCGATACCGTAGCAGCCATCGGCACATCGGCGCTTGCCGGCCGCCGCTCCACTCCGCTACCGTGGGGGTGCGGCGCGGTAGAGAGCGCCGCTCCGGTCGGGTGAGCGGCGCGCCCTGAGGGGCCGCGCCGCGACCGTCCAACCCCCCGGCCGGCCCCCTACCCAAGGAGATCCCATGACCGTGGAGCGGTGCACCCGTGCGCCTGGGGCGGCCGTCCGCCCGGGCACCCCCTCCCCTCTCCCGCCGGCCCTCGCCCCCGGGCTCCCCGTCGCCGCCGCCGCCGCCCTGGCCGTCCTCCTCGCTCCCGGAGGCGCCGCCGCCGCCGACCTCCGGGTGGGCCCCTCGGAGGCTTACACGGACCTGGACGACGCCCTGGCGGCGGCCTCCTCGGGGGACCGGATCCTCGTCACCCCCGGCACCTACACCGGCGACTACCGGGTGACCCGCAAGGTGGAGATCGTCGGCGTGGGGCGGGGCCGGGTGGTCCTCCAGGGCGCGGGGGGCACGGTGCTGGAGCTGACCTCGGGGGCGAGCGGATCCGTCGTTCGGCGGCTGACCGTCCAGGGGGGGAACGGCCGGCACGGCGGCGGGATCTCCGCCTCGGGGGGATCCTTCCACTTCGAGAAGGTGGTGGTGAAGGACTCCTACGCCAGCGCCAGCGGGGGCGGCCTGTACTGCGGGTCGGCGGACTGCACGGTGGTGGACTCCACGTTCAAGAAGAACGCGGCGGACGGCGACGGCGGGGGCCTGGCGGCCTCCGGCGGCACCCTGACGGTGGAGCGGAGCCGCTTCCTGGCCAACACCACCCTCGGCCGCGGCGGCGGGCTCTTCGGCCACCAGGCGACGGTCCTGGTGGACGACTCCGACCTGGTGGACAACGTCAACGACGGGGTCGCCCCCTACGGCGGCGGCGGCGGCGCCTCGTTCAACTCCTGCCCCTGGGTCTCGTTCACCCGGAACCTCGTGCGGGGGAACCTGGCCAGCGTCATGGGGGGCGGCGTGGCCATGCTCGCCTCCTCCGGCGAGCTGATCGGCAACCTGGTGGAGGACAACGAGGCCACCCTGAACATGGGGGGCCTGGGCCTCCAGGCGGGCGACTACGACGTGATCGGCAACGTGGTGCGCTGGAACCGCTGCAGCGTCGCCGCGGGCGGGATCGACTTCCTCTACACCACCGGCGGCGTGATGCGGAACAACGTGGTCTACGGCAACGAGGCCGGCCAGACGGCGGGGGGGATCCTGATCGAGGACGGGATCGGCGACGTCTACAACAACGTCGTGGCCTACAACACCTCGGTCTACGGCGGCGGCGGGATCCTGCTGGGCCGCGGGAGCGTCGGCGAGGTCGCCTGGAACACCGTGTACGGCAACGACTCCGGCGGCATGACCACGGACGGGATCGGCTCCATCGAGGGCTCCGACACCCGCTTCCGGAACAACGTCTCGGTGTTCAACGTCGACTCCGGCTTCGGCGCCGAGGGCTCCCGGACGGTGGACGTCGCCTGGAACGACGCCTACGGCAACGGCTCGGGGGTCTTCGACTACGCCGGCGACGCCGACCTGGAGGGGGCGTCGGGCAACCTCTCGGTGGACCCGCTGCTGAGCCTCGCCGGGACCGGGGACGTCGCCGACGACGACCCCCGGCCCGGCGCCGGCAGCCCCGTCGTGGACGCCGGGGACCCCTCCTTCACCGATCCCGACGGCACCCGCTGCGACATGGGGGCCTTCGGAGGCCCCCACGGCGCCTCGTGGTCCGATCTGCCGGTGGACTTCGGCTGGTAGGGAAGGCCGCTACTCCGCCGCCGCGGGCCAGAAGACCACCCGGGCCAGCTCCACGTCCGGGGCCCGGAGCTCGTTCACCTTCAGTCCGTAGTCCGACAGGGAGTACAGGGCGTCGTCGACGACGATCCCCCGGCGCATCCAGGCGTACCAGGACTCGGCGCAGCCGTCCTCCGCCGGCTCGTCACCGCCGTCGTCCGGCGGCGGATCGGCCTCGTCGTCGGGCTCGCCCTCGTCTCCGCCGCCCTCGCCGCCGCCCTCGTCCTCACCCACCTCGCCCTCTTCGCCCTCCACCACGACGCCGTCGTCTCCGTAGTACCCGCCGTACAGGCACTCCGACTCGGCCACGATGTCGGTGTGGTCGATCCGCCCCAGCTCCGTGAGCCCCGCCTCCAGGTCCACGTCCAGCACCAGCAGCCCGCTGAAGCCGGTCCCGTAGCCCATGTCGTCGTAGGTCCAGGTGTACACCGGCACGGTGAGCACGCCGTCGTGGAAGGTGAAGGCGTGGTGGTCCCACAGGGCCTCGGAGTAGGACCAGTCGTCGCTCTCGATGGCGTAGCGGGCCGCCAGGGTGGGGTTGGCGAAGTCGCTCACGTCGAACAGGCTGACGGCGAAGCCGGTGATCTGCCCGTCCTCGGTGCCGTCCATGCCCACCGCCAGCACGTGGCTCTCGCCCACGGGGTGGAGGTAGGAAGAGTAGCCCGGCACTTCCAACTCCCCCACCACGCGGGGGGAGGTGGGGTTGGAGAGGTCCAGGGTGAAGAGGGGGTCGATCTGCTCGAAGGTGACCAGGTAGCCCCGCTCTCCCATGAACCGGGCGGAGTAGATCTGCTCGCCGGGGGCGATCCCCCGGACCTCGCCGATGGTGGCCAGCTCGCCCGCGGACTCCCTCAGCACGAAGACGTTGCTCCCCGGCTCGGCGTCGTCCCCATCGTCCTCCCACCAACTCCAGTCGGTGGTGGCGACCCGCAGGTCCCCCGCGTGCTCCCCCATGGAGAACTGGTTCAGCAGCCAGCCCGGCACCGCCCCCGAGGCGGCGTACACGGTGGCGTCCCCGTCCAGGTCGAACTTGTGGACCCGGGACTCCAGCTCGGCGTCGCCCCAGCCCCACCACCAGGACCATGAGCTCTGGGCGACGTAGAGGCTCTCCTGGGAGGCGTACACCGTCCAACCGTCGGCCATGACGCCGGTGGCGGTCACCGCCGATCCGGCATCCCCGGCGTCCAGGTCCAGGTGGACCACCGCCAGGACCGAGGGGACGGCCTGCTCCTCGGGGTGATACAGGTCGGCGCACGAGAGCAGCGCCGCGGGCTCGGCGGGCTCGCCGGGGACCCGGTCGACGACCTGGGGGACGAGCTGCTCCTCGCTCAGGGCGTCTACGGCCTCCTGGACGAGGGGCCGCACCAGGGCGCGGGCCTCCTCCCGGACGGCCTCCTGCTCCTCCTCCGTCGCCTCCCAGTCATACTCCGGCCAGGCGAGATCCCCGTTCCAGAGGACGTCCCACAGGGCGTAGGGCAGCTCGCCGTAGGTGGTGACCACGGTGTAGACGTCCCCGCCGATGGAGCGGGCCGAGGCGTACCACCCCTCCAGGTCCACGGTGCGCAGCGCCACGGGGGCGGTGCGGTCCGACACGTCCACGACGGTCAGACGGGTCCCGTACCCGTAGGCCCAGTCCTCGCCCACCCCCTCCTCGGCCAGGTCGTACACGTAGGAGTATACGAGGGCGCGATCCCCCCGGAGGAAGAGGGCGTAGGGGTTCCCCTCCAGCTCCAGGGACGCCACCTTCGCGGTGTCCTCGGCGGGCCAGGACCGCACGATGGTGAGCTCCCCCCTCTGGGCGACGTAGATGAACTCGCCGTCGGTCTTGACCACGTCGGGCTCGTCGACCCCCGCCTCCTGGACGTTGGTCTCGGACCAGCTCGTGGGCCCGTCTCCCCCGCCACCGTCGTCCGCGGGATCCCCTTCGGCGTCGTCCTCCACCGGCCCCCAGTAGCCCCCGTACATCGACTGGACCAGCATCTCGACCCAGGACGCGGCCACGTAGGAGCGCAGGTCGTCGCAGTCCGAGAACCGCTCCAGCATGGCGCGGGCCTGGAGGGTCGGGGGGTCCTGCGGGGTGGCACAACCCGTCCCGAGGGCGAGGGCCAGGACCGCGGGGGAGAGGGCGGCGGTGTACCGGGATCTCATGGGGGGACCTCCAGGACGCGGCGGCGGGGGGCCACCGGACCGGATCTGAAGGAAGCGGTCGGCCTCTTCGCACGGCCCGCACCAGCAGGTCGGGCACATCCGTGCCCGACTGGCGCTGGTGGGGAGAAGCGGTCATCCGGATCTCGCTCCGGCATGATCGCGGCCGTCCCCGGGGGCAGAACGCCGCGAAGGGAGGAGGAAAGCGCGCGGAAGCCGACGGTGCTGAGGGCGGGCCGGACGGGCTGCCTGGAGTGGCATGTGTCCGGTGGCTCCATGCCGAGGCCTACCCGGTACGTGCCGTGGCACGGGATCCGGAGCGGCACCGTGCCGTGCGGAAGTCCTGGGTGGTGAAGGGGGAGGCGACGGATTCCGCCACTCTGTGGGATGGGAAGCGCAACCTTCGGCGGTGGTCGACCGCTCCATCACTCGCCGACCAGGGCTACCCGCCCCACCTTGACGCCCTCCTGTTCACCACTTTTCGTCTTCTCCGACGCGGTCCCCTCCGAACCGCCGGACCTTCATCCCGCCGGAGGACGATGGCCGCCTTCGCGCGTGGGGCCCCCCGCAACCCCCTGGTCTCCAGGACATAGACCGCGCCGGGCTCCAGCCCACGGACCGTCAAGGCGGTCCCCGCGCCTTCCCGAGTATCGGCGCCCTCCGCCATCAGCACCCCGTCGGCGGTCAGGAGCCGCATCACGGCGGGCATGACGAGGCTCGCCGCGAGGGCGCCGTCGGGACCGGATCGGACGGCGTGGCGCGTCCGCACCCCCAGCCCGTCCGGCGTCGGATCGGGCAGGGTGATTCGGGTGCCGAGCACATGCACCTCCTGGTCGGAGAGTTCCATCGAGCCGACGTGCTCGGTCACCTCGAAGAAGCCGCGGATGAGGTCGCACTCCCGGCGGTCGTAGCGCACGGCGCCGCGCCAGCGAACGTCCAGGGTGTACAGGTGTCGGCGTCCGTCGGGGGACCGGACGTGGACGGGGACGGTCGGGCCGGTGAGTTTCGCCGTTGGGACGCTCAGGGTGGAGACCTCCGCCGCAGGCCACCCTTCGACCTCGAGGAGCGCGCCAGGAGCCTCGATGGTGAGGGTCGCCGGCTGATCGTAGGGGCAGGCCAGGCTGACGAGCAGGGGCTCCTTCGTCGTATGCGGCTCCTTGGGAACCTCGATCCGGTAGCGGTCTACATCCTCCACCGTGTGGAACCAAGCCTCTGGAAACGTGTGCTCCCGAATCGGGTAGGTGTGACCGAGGTGGGCCTCGCCGACGCTCTCCTCGGCGGTGGGCGCCAGCAGGTCGAACACCCTGCCCGCGCGATCTTCGTCCTCCCCCCAGTCGGGGGGCAGTGTCGCCCACCGGTACCTCACCGTCGCCGAGTAGTGCCATGCGCCCGGGGGAAGCGCCCCGCGGGTGAACTCCCAGACGTGCCGGAACGATCCCCGCACCCCTCCGGAGACGACGCCGTTGATGGAGACGCCGCCGACCTGCCAGGGCTCAGGCATGGAGGCCACCACGGCGGGGGTCCAGGGCTGGCCGCCGTTCAGCGTCAGGCTGACCTCGGCGAAGTCGTCGAAGCTCAGCTCGATCCCCTCGCTGTCCTCGCCCAACACCTCCACGGTTCGCCCGCTGGGATCCGCGTAGGTCAAGGGGCCGACCACGAAGTGCCGGTCGGGCAAGAGCCAGCTCCCCTCGCCCTCGATGGGTACCTGGATCGACTCGGAGACCAGCGGGCAGGCGCTGGGCGACGCGAAAGACGGACCGCAGCTCGGCTCGTCCCCGAGGTCGGAGAGCAGGGCGTCGGGTGCCACCGCCTTTAGGAAGGGGTAAGGCAGCACCGACCAGTGGAGGTCGAAGCGGAGGTGTCCGCCGTCGCTCCCGCTTCGGTCGAAGACCAGGGGATCCGCGGACGGGGTGACCGCGGTGGCCGCGCTCGCGCTCGCGGAGAGGCTCAGGGCCTCCACGCCGTCCCCTTCGGTCTCATAGTCGATCAGGTCCCACGCGGTGGCGTAGATGTACCCCGGCCAGTTCAGCGGATTGGCGAGGTCCGAAAACTCCCGATCAGGGAGTGCCACTTGCTGATAGCCGGAGGTCGCCACCGAGGTGAGGTCGTCGTACCGATCTTCCGGATACCAGGGGATCCAGCGGTTCAGGTGGACCACGGCGGGGTTGGAGAGTCCGGGGTCGCCCGAGAGGATCCCAGAGGTCATCTGGAGCAGCTCCCCCATGACGAGATCCCGCGTGGACTGCCCCCACACCAGCCAGGTCCAATGACCGCCCGCGCCGACCGTCGACAGCCAGGGCTCCATCGACAAGTCGTCCTGGCGGATCGTCAATGTGTCGAAGGTGAACACCCGCCCGTCCCCCAGCGAAGGAGCCGAGCTCGGATCCGGCGCCTTCTCGGCCAGCTCCACGAGGTTCCCCGCCACGATCCGAAGCCGCTCGTTCCCCCTCCAGGTGCCGGGCGGGACGGTGTAGCTGAACTGGAGGACGTCGTCGTGCAGCGTGGCGTCCACCTTCCCCAGCTCTCCCACCATCCCTTCGGAGAGGGGGTCCGTTTCGCGCTCCTCGACGACGTAGTATGGCAGCCGCGCCTTCCCCGAAGCGCCCCCGTGGTCCGGCACGGGGATGTCGAAACGGAACGTGAAGCCCTCGGGGAAGTCGTAGCTGAACCCCCCGGGATCGGAGTTGAAGTGCAGATCGACCTCGGTGACCGGGGAGAGGTGATCGGTGCCCGGCGTCTGCCGCCAGCCGGGCCGGTCACGCACCAGGAGGACCACGGGGTGCAGCTCGGTCTTCGCCGAGTGCCCGCAGTCGAAGATCCAGCGACCGTAGACCGTGAGGTGATCGCCCTCGAAGGGCCAGGCCGACGGCGGCACCTCGCCCGACTCGGTCTCGATGGGCATGGTGTTGGCGCCGGAGAGTAGCAGCCATTCGTAGCCAGGCGCGGGCAGGAAAGGCATGTCCAGGTCGTGGGTCTCGTGCATCCACTCGGAGTCGAGAGTAGACACCTTCACCTCCTGGACCCACCCCTCCCCGCGGGTCAGTTCGACGTCGGGATCCACCTTCGGCCACTTGGCTTCCACGTCATACATGAGGGGCAGGCACGCGGAGTCGGCGACGGACCCGTCGCAGAGAGTCCCGTCGATGGTACACGCGGCGTTGGCCTGCGCCAGGGTGGGCGAGCTCTTGGAGGCGTAGTGGGTGACCCCCGCCGTGTCGTCGGCATCGCGGCCGACGTGCTCAGTCGGGGGCGGCTCGGATCCAAGGACCACCGCGTGGGTGCTGGATCGCGGATCGTCCTTCGCCGCCGCGGGCCAGGCTTCCACCCTCTTGCTGCCGTCTTCACCGACGATGTCCAGCCGGACCGAGAGCCGGGGGTCGCGAGGTTCCTGCTCCCATCCGGGAACCGGGACACGCGCCTCCATCGACCAGGCACGCCCTTCGACGGGCCCCATGTCGTCCTGCAGCCGCCATCGCTGCGCCGAGACCACCGCGACCTTGGGGTCGCCGCCGGGGCGCCCCTCCTTCCGGCGAGCCTGCGCCAGGCCGTTGACCTCGATGTAGATCGCCTCCTCCTTCCCGTCGGCGATGGTCAGGGCCACTGTCGACCGGGCCCTGTCTCCGAGGAGGGGTCCGGCGCAGAGCAACACATCGGGACCGTCACGCCGGAGGCGGAGCAGGGGGCTGTCCTTCCCGCCCAACGGAACCCGCGTCCCGAGGGGATACTCCGCCGCGGTACAGGCCCCGTCCACCTTCCCCGGCGCTCCCCCGCCGTAGAGCACACCCGACCATGGCGCGGCGGCGGGCCGGGAGGGCACGGGCACCGGCGTGGCCGCCGGGAGCGGGGCGGGGGAGTGACGCCCGGGCGTCTCAGCGGCACCCCTGGGCTGCCCGCCCAGCACCCGGGTGGTCGCGCGCACCGAGCCCGGCACCGGCCACGACCCGAGCAGCGCGGCCGCCACGCTGGGCTCCTCGTTCATGGTCGCGAGCACCTCCCGCCGGCCGAGCGCCTCCGACCACCATCGCACGCCGGCGACGAGGCCGTCGAAGCCGCCCCGTTCCTCCGTGGAGCCCAGCAGGAGGCGGGGCGAGCCCTCCGCCCGGGCCGGGGTCGCGGGGGGAGCCGATCCAGCGTGGGCCGGTGGGCCCGGCTCGGCAGAAGCTCCCGAGGAGGGGTGGCGGCGCTGCCCCAGCCCGCCATCCACCTCGCCATCCACGTAGACCAGCACCCGATCGGGTGCCTCGGCGACCACAGCCACGTGGTGCCAGCCGTCGTCCCAGCGCCGGATGCCCCGGACCTGGGCGCCGCTCGCGGTCCGCAGCCTCAGCGTCCCGCAGAGCCCGAGGCTCCAGCCTCCCGGTCCCTCGAGATCCAGCATAGGGCCGCATGCGCCGGACACGGCGCGGACCCACGCCTCGACCGTCGAGGGTGCGGACTCCGGAGGCGTCCTCCTTGGCAGGAGTGCCAGGTGGGCACCGGGCTCCAGGCGCACCGAGTGGGCCTCCGCCCGGCCCCACCTCGTCCCCGACGCGCCCGGCACAGCGCTCCCCAGGTGGGGAACCCCCACTCCGCACAGCGCCGACGACAGCACCAGCAGACCGATGGACAGCGACTCTCGCGACACGCCCCGCATGAGTGACACCTCCCGCGGGGGGTATGTACCACCTGAGCGATCCCCCCGTGAAGTGGCCCCAAGGCACCCTTTACCCGTCGCGCCCGGCCGGCAGAGTCCGGGCGGAGCGGCGAGCCTGCCCGGGGCCACCTCACCGCCCCCCAACCGCCGCACTCGGGGATCGCGGTCCCATCCAAGAACCAGTTCCTCGGCGAGGGGCCAGCGTTCAGCCCACGCCCGCCGACTCGTCGGACCCTCCGCCGTCCCGAGCCTCGGTGCGGCTCATGGCTCCGGCGACAAGGGATGCCTCGGCACCGGGCCCCACGCCGCCCTCCATCGTCCCCTACACCACTCGCTTCCTGAACCGCATCGACGCCACCACCAGGATCCCCATCCCCATGACCGCCAGGATGACGAGCTGGGGCCACAGGTCCGCCGCTCCCGCGCCGCGCAGGAGGTTTCCCCTCACGATCTCGATGTACCATCGGAGGGGGTTGAGCCAGGTCACGGGCTGGAGCCAGTCAGGCATGGAGTGGATGGGAGTCATGTTGCCGCTCAGCAGCACCGCCGGCAGGATGAACAGGAAGCCGCCCATGAACGCCTGCTGCTGGCTCGTGCTCGCCGTCGAGATGAACAGGCCGATCCCGAGGGTGCTCATCAGGTAGAGGGCCGTCGCGCCGAACAGGAAGGTCAGGTCCCCGCGGATGGGCATCTCGAAGACCCACGCCCCCACCGTCACCGCCAGGGCCACGTCCAGGAGACCGACCACCACGTAGGGGGCGAGCTTGCCCACCATCAGCACCGCCGGGCGGATGGGCGTCACCAGCACCTGCTCCAGCGTGCCCATCTCCCGCTCCCGGGCCAGGCCCATGGCGGTGACGATGGTGGTGATCATCAAGACCAGCATCGCCGCGATCCCCGGCACCATGTAGACCGCGGTGATGAGGCGCGGGTTGTAGGCGATCCGCGGCTCCATCCGGACCCCCGGCACCCGCGTCGTCGTCCCCAGGGCCGCGTCCCGGATCCGAAGGCGCTCCAGGGCCAGGTCCAGGGCCACCTCGCCGAAGTAGCGGCTCACCGCCCCCGCCGCCACCCCCGCCCGGGTGGGATCGGTGCCGTCCATGACCACCTGGAGCTGGGCGGGGCGGCCCCGGGCGAGGTCCCGGGACAGCCCCCGGGGGATGATGATGGCCGCCTTGGCGACGTCGGCCTCCACCATCCGCTCCGCCTCCCCCTCGTCCCCCGCCCGGGCGACCTCCGTCAGGGTGCCGTCCGCCAGCAGGCCCGCGACGTAGCGCCGGCTTGCCGCGGAGTCGTCCCGGTCCACCACCACCGTCGGGACGTCGTCCACCTCGAAGTTCACCGCGTACGAGAACACGATGAGCTGGACCAGCGGCATGACCAGGAGCAGGAACATCACCCGCTTGTCGCGGACCGTCTGTCGCACCTCCTTCACCATCACCGCGACGAGCTGGATCCAGAGCATCCGGGTGTCCATGGTCACTTGCTCTCCCGGCGCATCACGCGAGCCGCCGCTGGAATCGAACCGTGGACACCACCACCACCAGGGCCGCGAACCCCGACAGCGCCAGCAGGTCGGGCCAGATCTCGGCGATCCCGTTGCCCTTCAGCAGGATCCCCCGCAGGGCGTGGACGAAGTAGCGGGCGGGGATCGCCGCCGACACCGTCCGCAGCGGGAGGGGCATGTTCTCGATGGGGAACAGGAACCCCGAGAGGAGCATCGAGGGGAGCATGGAGCTCATCATCGCCCCCTGGGTCGCCACCATCTGGTTGCGGGTGACCACGGACACCAGGAGGCCCTGTCCCAGCATCCCCAGCATGAACAGCACCGCGACGACGCCGAGCAGGAAGAGGCTGCCCCGCATGGGGACATCGAAGACCCACGCCCCCATGGCCAGCACCAGAAGCACCTGGAGGCATCCGAGACCCAGGTAGGGCAGCAGCTTCCCGACCACGATCTCCAGGCGCCCCACCGGGGTGGCGAAGAGCTGCTCCATGGAGCCCCGCTCCCACTCCCGGGCCACCGTCAGGGCCGTGAGCAGCACCGAGACCATGGCCAGCACGTAGGCCATCAGCCCCGGCACCAGGTAGATCGCCGAGCGCCCCGTGGGGTTGAACCGCGTCCACGCCGACACCCGGAGCGGCGGCGCCGCCGAGAGGCCCCCCTCCCGCCGGATCCGCATCGTCGCCGCCTGGGCGATGGCGTCCGCCCGGGCCAGGGCCTGGGTGGTGGACATCCCGTCCGACCCGTCGAAGACGACCTGCACCGGCACGTCCTCCCCCCGCGCCAGGTCCCGGGACAGCCCCTTCGGGATCACCAGGGCCGCCGCCGCGCCGCCCCGCCGCAGCAAGGGCTCGATCTCCGCCTCGGAGGCGAGGCTCGCCCCCTGGACGAAGTCGCCCGACGCGACGAAGTCCGCCACCAGCCGCCGCGACGCCTCGCTCTGGTCCCGGTCCACCACCGCCAGCGGGATCCGGTCGATGTCGAAGCTCACGCCGAAGCCGAACAGCAGCAGCATCACCACCGGCATCCCCAGGGCGAGGTACAACACCCGGGGGTCCCGGCGGATGTGGGTCGCCTCCTTCGCCGCCAGGGCCCCCACCCGGATGAAGAACCGCGCGACGGGCTGTCTCACTCCCACTCCTTTCCCCGCGCCACCACCGCGAGGAACACGTCCTCCAGCGTCGCCTCCACCGGCTCCGCCCCCGCCACCCGCGCGCCCCCCTCCCGCAGCGCCCCCAGGACCCGAGCGTCGTCGCAGGTCCCGGTGTCGAAGCGCACGTGGACCCCGGCGCCGAAGGGCTCGGCGGCCATCACTCCCGGCACCTCCCGCGCCGTGGGGAGGGCCGCCACCAGCCCCTCGCCCCGGACGTCCAAGACCCGCCCCGGCACGTGGACCCTCTTCAGACCCGCCGGGTCGTCCAGGGCCACCAGGTGCCCGTCCACCATCAGGCCGATCCGCGCGCAGTACTCGGCCTCGTCCATGTAGTGGGTGGTGACGAACACCGTCGTCCCCTCCCCCGCCAGCCGCCGGATGAGGCGCCAGAAGTCCCGGCGCGACACGGGGTCCACCCCCGCCGTGGGCTCATCCAGGAAGAGGATCTCGGGCCGGTGGAGCATGGCGCAGCCCAGGGCGAGCCTCTGGCGGATCCCCCCGGGGAGCTGGCCCGTGGTGGCGCCGCGGTACTCCGCCAGGCCCGTGAGGCCGACGATCTCCTCCATCCGATGTCTCAGGGGGCGCCGGGGGATCCCGTAGGCCCCCCCGAAGAACTCCATGTTCGCCTCCACGGTGAGGTCCAGGTACAGAGAGAACTTCTGAGACATGTATCCGATGGAGCGCTTCACCCCTTCGGGGTCCCGGGAGATCCGGTGCCCCGCCACGGTGGCGTCCCCGCTGGTGGGCTGGAGCAGGCCGCAGAGCATCCGGATGGTGGTCGACTTGCCGGCCCCATTGGCGCCGAGCCAGCCGAAGATCTCCCCCCTCTCCACGTGGAAGCTCACCCGGTCCACGGCGCGGAACGGCCCGTAGTGGCGGCTCAGGTCCTCCACCACGATGGCGTGGTCGGGGGCGGTCGCGGGGGGATTCATGCGACAGCCTCCTCCGCCATCCGGGCCAGGAAGAGGTCCTCGAAGTCTGCGTCCGCGGGGTGGAGGGAGGCCCCCGCGGCGGCCATCGCGTCCGCCACCCTTCCTCCCGCGCCCGGACGCACCACCACCCGGAGCCGGGCCCCGGCGGGGGAGGCCGCCACCACCTCGGGAAGGGCCGCCAGCGCGGCGTCGCAGGCGGAGCGGTCTCCGCCCTCCACCCGGTACACCTCGTGGTCGAAGCTCCGCACCAGGTCCCCCGGCACCCCCTCGGCGATGAGGCGCCCGCCGTGGATCAGGCCCACCCGGTGGCACCGCTCCGCCTCGTCCATGTAGGGGGTCGAGACCAGCACCGCCATGCCGTCCCCGACGAACTCGTACAGCAGGGCCCACAGCTCCCGCCGGCTCACGGGATCGACGCCGTTGGTGGGCTCGTCCAGGATCAGCACCCGGGGCTGGTGCAGCAGGGCGCAGGCCAGGGCCAGCTTCTTGTACATCCCGCCGCTCAGGGCGTCCGCCCGGCGCTTGGTGAAGGGCGACAGGCGGGTGATGTGCAGCAGCCGCTCCGACCGCTCCCGGAACACCGCCCGGGGCAGGCAGAAGAGGCGTCCGAAGAAGCGCAGGTTCTCCTCGATGGAGAGGTCTCCGTACAGGCTGTACTGCTGGGGCATCAGCCCCAGGGACTCCCGCACCGCCGCCCCCTCCCGGACGGGGTCGCGGCCCAGGACCCGGGCCTGGCCGGAGCCGGGCAGGAGGAGCCCCGCCAGGGTGCGGATGGCGGTGGTCTTGCCCGCGGCGTCGGGCCCCACCAGGCCGAAGAGCTCCCCCGGGTGGACCGCGAAGCTCAGGCCCCTGAGCGCCTGCACGGCGCCGAAGCTCCGGACGAGTTCCCGGGCCTGGAGGGCGGGCTCCACCTCAGCGCTCCGTGCCGGGGAGGGTGATCTGGACCGGCATCCCCGGGCGCAGGCGGCCGTCGGCGTTGTCCAGGACGACCTCCACCGGGTACACCAGACGGTCCCGATCGGTGCGGGTCTGGATGTTCCGGGGGGTGAACTCCGCCCGGGTGGACACCGTCGCCACCCGACCCTTCCAGCTCTGCCCCGGCCAGGCGTCGGCCTCCACCACCGCCTCGGCCCCGGACTTCACCGCCGCCAGCTCGGCGTTGGGCAGGTAGAAGGTCGCCTCCACCCGGGCCAGGTCCACCAGGCGAACCAGGGGCATCCCCAGCGGCGCCAGCTCGCCGGGCTCGTACATCACGTCGTCCACCACGGCGTCCCGGGGCGAGGTGACGTCGCACTCGGCCACCAGGAGCCGGGCCCGGGACACCGCCGCCTCCCCCGCCTCCACCGCCAGCCGCGCCGCCTCGGCCTGGGCGGCGGCCGCCTCGCTTTGGGAGCGCGCCGCCCTCGCCTGGGCCTCTCCGGCCTTGCCCGACGCCCCCGCCGCCTTCGCCTGCCCGTCCAGGCCCGACGCCTGGGCGCGGGTCTGGTCCCGGGAGGCCAGGGGCACGTCGTCCTGGAGGGCGTCCAGCCGGTCGGCCTGGCGCGCCACGGCGTCCCTCTGGGCGGCCACCGCCTGGGCCTGGGCGCGGGCGGCCTCGGCGGCGGCGCTGGCGGCGTCCCGCTGGCCCCGGGCGGCGGCGGCGACCGCCCCGGCGGCGTCGGCCTGGGCCCGGGCGGCGGCCAGCTTCGCCTCGGCCTCGGAGAGCACGGCCACCGCGTCGGAGCAGTCCAGGCGGAGCAGCAGGTCCCCCCGCTTCACCGTCTGCCCCCGGGCGACGTTCACCTCCAGGATCCGCGCCGCGACCCGGGCGGCCAGGTCCACCTCCGTCCCCTCGATCACCCCCGAGCCCCGGGAAGGCCCGTGGAGCACCTCCTCCTGCTCGTTCACCTTCGCTCCGATCAGGCCCGCGAGCGCCAGGGCGAGGGCCGCGAGGACGACGAGGATCCGCTTCATTCGCTGCTCCGGGGTGCCGGCGTCCGCGCCGGGCCGGTGGTCCGCTGAGCAACGGCCGTGCCGGGCTTGCGGCGAGGAAGGCGCGTCCACCGCCTATGGGCTGATACTCCTTTACTTCCGGTGGGTTGCACGCCGGCGGGGCGAGGGTGCACCGTCGCACGGCTCCCCGCTCGCCCGCGCCCACGGACGGGGGTGTAAGGAGATCCGACACCCCTCGTTCGGGGATCCGAACGTGGGGACGGGGGACGGGGACGCCGGACGGGAGTCCGGACGCGCGGATCCCAGCCACGACCGAGGAGGGCGGCGCGGGGTGCGGAGCGGGCACGGGCCTTGCTGAACGGGCCGGTGGCTCCGTCCCGGCCGCCCGCCGCGGCCGGCGGAGGCCCGGAGGTCGGATGCGGAACGTGGGATGGTGGGCGGTGTTCGCCGGGGCGGCCCTCGGGCTCTCCCCGGGATCGGCTGGCGCGGCCGAGGCTCCGTCGTTCGGGGCGGCGGCCGGGGACGAGGCCGATCCCGAGACCGTGCCCCTCGCCGAGGCCCTCCTTCGGCTGGACTCCGGGAACCTCACCCTGGAGCAGGCCCGGGCCCGGGCGGACGAGGCGTGGGGGGTGGCGCGGCAGGCGACCGCCGCGGTGCTGCCGGTGCTCTCCGCCACCGGCGCCTACGTGCGCAACAACGAGGAGGCGAAGCTCTCCATGTCCGATGTCTTCGGGACGGTGGAGGACGCCATCTCGGGCCTCGTGGGCGTGCCGGTGGAGCTGGACACGTCCGCGCTGCCCGACGACACGGTCATCCAGCCCCTGGAGGCGTTCACCGCGACCCTGGGGGCGAGGCTCCCCCTGTTCGCCGCCCAGTCATACGCGGACATCGCCGCGGCCCGGGCGGCGGCCCGGGCGGCGGAGGCGGGGATCGAGGTGGCCCGGCAGCAGCTCGAGTCCGCCTTCGTCCAGGCGGCGTGGACGGCCGGCGCCGCCGAGGGCTACGTCCGGGCGGGCGAGAGGGCCCTCGCCAGCGCCGAGGCCCACCGGGACGCCGCGACCCGGGCCGCCCGGGCGGGGACGGGGACCTCCCTGGCGGTGCTCCAGGCCGAGGCGGAGGTGGTGCGCCGGCGCGGCGACGTCGCCGAGGCCCGGGCGGGGATCCGCAAGGCGTGGAGGGCCCTGGGCTCCCTGCTGGGGGAGGACCGCCCCGTCCGGGTGGACGTGTCGGCGCTGGAGGCGGCGGAGGACGCCGCCGGGGACGCCGCCGGCCTCGTGGAGGACGCCCTGCTGCGCCGCCCCGAGCTGCGGGTCCAGGACTCCCTCCGCAAGGCCGCCCGCCTGCAGGTGGACTCCGCGGGGCTGCGCGCCCTGCCCACCCTGTCGGCGACCTTCGGCTGGAGCGCCTCGTCGGTGGACTTCGTGACGGGGGAGTCCACGGCCTGGCGCCTCTCCCTCGACCTGTCCTGGACCCTGTACGACGGGGGGTTCCGGTACGGTCGCCTGCGCCAGGCCCGCGCCCAGGCCCGGGCGGCGGAGGCGGCCCTGCGGGACCAGCGGGTGCAGGTGTCGCGGCAGGTCCGGGACGCGCTGGCCGACCTCGGCGTCTCACGCGAACGGCTGGTGCTGGCGGAAAAGCAGAGGGCCCTGGCGGAGGAGGCGGACCGCACGGCGCGCCGGGGGTTCGAGAACGGGGTGGTCTCCTCGCTGGACGCCCTGGACGCCAGCACCCGCCTCTTCCAGGCGGACGTCGGCCTGGAGGACGCCCGGGCGAGGGTGGGGCGGGCGGCGGCGGCCCTGCGCCAGGCCCGGGGCGTGGGCCAGCGCTAGCGGGCTGTGGGCGACGTTCGACACCGGCCGGCGGAGGGACCTATGCTGGCTCCTCACCTTCGGCGCCGCCGGACGTCCGTGTCGAGATCCACCCCGCCGTCCGATCACGTGGACCGCATCTTGCGGGAGCAGGCGCGGCGGCTGTTCGGCCGCCTGGTGAGGGGGCGCCTCCTGGCCTCCCCCGTGGTGGCCCTCTCCTTCCTGGCCCTGGCCTTCCTGGACCCAGCGCCGTGGCGCCGGACCTGGCTGGCGGTGGCGGCGGCGCTGGTGGTGGGGGTGTCGATCTGGGAGGGCCGCCGGGCGCCCGGCGAGCCCCGCGCCCCGGTCCCCGTCCTGCCCAGCGTGGCCCTGGGGACGGCGATGCAGCTCTCGGTGGTGGCCACCACCGGCGGGCTGGAGAGCCCCCTCCTCCCGGTGCTCCTGCTCCTCTGCGTGGTGACGGCGGTGGCGAGCGGGCGGTCCTGGCTCCTGCTGGGGGTCGTGTCGGTGCAGCTCGTGGCGGTGTGGGCCATGGCCGCGGTGGCGATCCTCGGCCGGGTGCCCGGCTTCTACCCGGCGCTGCTCGGGGGTGGGACGCGGGGAGGGCTCGGGGACGCGCACCTGGTGACGGGCGCGGTCGTCCTCACCGGTCTCCTGCCGGCGGCGGCCCTCCTGGGGGTGCTGCTGCGCCGGACGGTGCTGGCGACGTGGCACCTGGTGGAGGACGCCCAGCGGGACGCCCTACGGGCCCACGCCGAGCGGGCGGACGAGCTGCGGGCCCTGTCGGGGGAGATCGCCCACGAGCTCAAGAACCCGCTGGCGAGCGTGAAGGGGCTGGCGGCGCTGCTGGCCCGGGACGCCGGGCCGGGGTCCAAGCCCGCCGAGCGCCTGGGGGTGCTCCGGCGAGAGGTGGACCGGATGCAGGAGATCCTGGACGAGTTCCTGAACTTCTCGCGCCCCCTGGTGCCCCTGAGCCACGAGTCGGTGGAGCTGGGGGCCCTGGCCGAGGACGTGGCGGCCCTCCACGAGGGCCTGGCCCGGGAGAAGGGGGTGGCGGTGGAGGTGGCGCGGGGGGCCCGGGTCCCCGTGCGCTGCGACCCGAGGAAGGTGAAGCAGGTGGTGATCAACGTGCTCCAGAACGCCCTGGACGCCAGCCCCCCGGGGGGCACGGTGCGGATCGAGGTCCAGAGCGGACCGGGCGGAGGCGGGCGCCTCGCGGTGGCGGACCAGGGGCCGGGGCTGGCGGAGCCCGTGGCGGGCAGGGTCTTCGAGGCGGGGATCACCACCAAAGAGAGGGGCTCGGGCCTGGGCCTGACCATCGCCCGGGCCCTGGCACGCCAGCACGGGGGCGAGCTGACCCTCGGCGGCTCCCCCGGTGGGGGCTGCGTCGCCGAGCTCACCCTCCCCGCGGAGCCGGCGACCGACACCGCGCCGCGACCGGCGTCCGGTGTCGCATGAATCGGGATGTCGCATGAATCGAGCTGTAGCATGAAACCCCGGGTGCTGGTCGTCGACGACGACGCGGGGGTGAGGTACACCCTGCGGGAGGTCCTGGAGGGGGCCGGCCTGGATGTGGAGGAGGCCCGGGACGGCGAGGAGGCGTGGGAGCGGCTGCGGGCCGATCCCGATCCGCCGGCCCTGGTGGTCACCGACCTGCGGATGCCCCGGTCGGGGGGGATGGAACTGCTCCGGCGGGTCCAGACCCTCCCCGGTCCGCCCCGGGTGGTGATGATCACCGCCCACGGCTCGGAGCGGCAGGCGGTGGAGGCGATGAAGGCGGGGGCCTGCGACTACTTCCGCAAGCCCTTCGACATCGACGAGCTGCTGGTCGCGGTGCGGCGGAGCGTGGAGGCGGTGCGGCTCCGCCTGGACAACGAGCGCCTGGCGGGCGAACTCAACCTATCGAAATCCCTGGTGTTTTCGTCACCCGCCCTGGCGCGGCTGGCGGTGCTGGTGTCCCGGGTGGGCCCCCGGGACGTGACGGTACTGCTGACGGGGGAGAGCGGGACGGGCAAGGAGAGGGTGGCGGAGGCCATCGTGAGGGCGTCCCCCCGGCGGGACGCCCCCTTCGTGCGCTTCAACTGCGCGGCGCTTACGCCGGAGCTGGCGGAGGCGGAGCTGTTCGGCCACGCCCGGGGGGCGTTCACAGGGGCGGTGCGGGCGAGGCCGGGGCTGTTCCGCGAGGCGGACGGGGGCACGCTGCTGCTGGACGAGGTAGGGGAGCTGGACGCGGCCACCCAGGGCAAGCTGCTGCGGGTGCTCCAGGAGGGGGAGGTGCGCCCCTTGGGCGAGGACCGCCCCCGCAAGCTGGACGTGCGGATCCTGGCGGCGACCCACCGGGACCTGAAGGAGGAGGTGGCCCGGGGGCGCTTCCGGGAGGACCTGTTCTATCGCCTGAACGTGGTCCACCTGCACGTCCCGCCGCTCCGGGAGAGGCCCGAGGACGTCCCCACCCTCCTGCGTCATTTCCTGGCCCGCGCCGGGGAGCGCTTCGGCGTCGGCCCCCTTCGGGAGCCCCCGGGCCTGCTGGGAAGGGTCCTGGCCTACGACTGGCCGGGGAACGTGCGGGAGCTGGAGCACGCCATCGAGAGCCTGGTGGCCCTGAGCCCCGAGGGCGAGCTGGACCTGTCCCTCCTTCCGGGGGCCCCGAACGCCGGGGACCCCGCCTCCCCGAGTGGCGCGCGCCTGGGGCTGAAGCAGAGGGTGGAGGCCCTGGAGCGCGCCCACGGCAACCGCAGCGAGGCGGCCCGCCTGCTGGGGATCGGCCGCGTGACCCTCCACGACAAGCTCAGGAAGTATGGGTTGGGGCGGGGGGAGGACGAGGGGGAGGGGCGAGAAATGTAAAAGTGTTGGTGCCTGACACCCTGTGCTATTCTCGGAAGGGGAGTGTCCATGTCCGCACCGATCCCGCCGCCCCAGGGGATGGACCGGGGCCTCAAGTGGTTGCTGATCGCGGTCGTCGGGGGCCTCGGGTGCCTGGGGATGCTGTTCCTGGGGGGGATCGTGGTGGCCATCGCCATCCCCAACTACCTGGGGATGCAGCTCCGCGCCAAGAGGTCGGAGCTGCCCACGAACCTCGACTCCATCCGGGTCGCCGAGATGGCCTATTACGCCGAGTGGGACACCTACCTCCCCTGCGGTGGCCCGCCGCCGGACCCGGCCTCCCTGCGGACGCAGCCCCGCGCCTGGGAGGAGGACGCCGCCGCCCCCTGCTTCCGGGACCTGGGCTGGTCCGCCGCCGGGCCGGTGCGGGGCGTGTATTGGGTGGAGGTCACCCAGCCGGGCAAGGACGGCGTGTTCACGGCCTACGCCACCGCCGACCTGGACGGGGACGGCGAGGCGGCGGTCTACTCCGCCACCGCGGGGGAGCGCGCGGTCCGGGTGACGGAGGACAGCGTCTTCTAGGGACTCCCTGACCGTCAGGTCCGCCGCGACGCCCACCAGCCCCAGGCCGCCATCGCCGCCCCCAGCAGCAGGCAGAGCTCGGCGATGAGGCGGATCTCGAAGCGGAAGCCGGTGTTGGCCATGGGGACGGTGGCGAGGCGGATCAGTGCGGCGGTCGTCACCAGCCCGAGGCCCATGTCGCGCCGGTGGCGGGCGGAGCGGTGGGCGTCGTCGGGCAGGTCCATGGGCGAGGCGTCCCCGGGGCGCGTCCCCCCGTCAGGCCGCCCTCCCCCACATGATGGGGACGCCTGCCGCGGCGGGCCAGGGGCTCCCTTTTCCGCCTCCCGCCACCTTCCCACTCCGGCACCACCGCCCTAGAATGCGCGGCCCATGATCGTGCTGCACGGAGTCTGGTCCGAGGGGGGTCACCTGCTCCTGTGGGGGGAGGATGCTCTGCTGCCCCCGCGCGACCCGGACGGCCCGGAGGGGCGCGTCCCCGGGCTCCCTGCCCCCGTCCACCCGTTCTCCAGCAGCGCCGAGTGGGTGGAGGAGACGCTGGGGCTGGTCCTCGCAGGCCGACCCACGCCGCCGTGGAGCGAGGAGGAGATCGCGCTGTTCCTGCCCTCGGGGGAGGACGCGCCCCAGGCATCCCCGTGGCTGCTGAGGGAGGACGACGAGCCCCCGCCGGACGTGGCGGGGCTCGCCCTCTGGCGGGTGCCGGCGTGCCGGATCGGGGCCGGAGACGCGGCGGAGCTGCTCCTGGACCTGCCGGCCTCGGCGCCCCCCGGCGCCGCCCTGGGGGACTCCCTGGCGTTCATGGGCGAGGTCGCCCGGTTCGCCCTGGAGAGGGTGGCGGCGGGGAGGATCGCCCCCGACATCCAGTCGGGCGTGGAGCCCACCGCCCGCTGGCGGGCGGTGCTGACCGACGACGCCGGACACGACCGCGCCCAGCGGCTCGCCCGCGCCCTCCCGCCGTCCTGCCGCTCCCTGCCGGGGGAGCCGCCACCGGGGGAGGACCGGGACGGCGGGTTGACGCAGGCGACCCCCCGCTCGGCGGCGGACGTGGTCCTGGGGATGCTGGACTCCCTGGTGGACGCCCTGGCGCGGCGCTGCATCGCCGACGGTCCGGTGCCGGCCCTGCCCCGGCGCGCCTCGGGGAGCGGCCCCGCCGCCGCCGCCTCGGCCTGGGTGCGGGGGCTGGCCGCGCCCGACGGCGGCAGCGAGGCGCCGGCGGGCGGCTGGGAGTCGCTGGCGCGGGCCGTCCTGGCCTGGACCCGCCCCGCCCTCGATCCCGAGCCGGTGCCCTTCCGCACCTGCTTCCGCCTCTCCGCCCCCGAGGGGCCGGAGGGAGTGGGGGCGGAGCCGTGGCGGCTGGAAGTCCTGCTCCAGGGCACCGACGACCGGAGCCTGCTGGTGCCGGCGGCGGAGGTCTGGAGGTCCCGGGGCGACGCCCTGACGGTGCTCCGCCGGAAGTGGGAACATCCCCAGGAGCGACTGCTGGGGGACCTGGGCCGTGCGGTGCGGCTGGCGCCGTCGCTGGAGGCCCTGCTCCGGCAGGCGCACCCGGCGGGGTTGGAGCTGGACGCCGGGGGGGCGTGGCGCTTCCTGCGGGAGGGGGCGCCCCTGTTGGAGCAGGCGGGGTTCGGTGTGCTGGTCCCCCCATGGTGGGGCAAGCCGGCGGCGGCCCTGGGGGCTCGGCTGGAGGTGAGGCCGGCGGCGGCGGACCGGTCCTCGTCGGGCCTGCTGGGGATGGCGGGGATCTGCGCCTACCGCTGGCGGATCGCCCTCGGGGACGAGGCGATCACCGAGGAGGAGCTGCGGCGCCTGGCCGCCCTGAAGGTGCCGCTGGTGCGGGTCCGGGGCCAGTGGGTGGAGCTGCGGCGGGAGGAGGTCGACGCCGCCCTGGCGTGGTTTGCCCGGCGCCCCGCCGAGGGCACCATGCGCGCGGGGGAGGTCCTGCGGGCGGGCCTCGGCCTGGACCCGACCCCCGCCGGGCTGCCGGTGGCGGGGATCCGGGCCGAGGGGTGGGTGGCCGACCTCCTCGGCGAGGCGGGGGAGGCCCGCCTGGAACCCCGGGGCACGCCCGCGGACTTCCGCGGGACCCTGCGCCCCTACCAGGAGCGCGGGTTGTCGTGGCTGTCGTTCCTCGGGGGCCTGGGGCTCGGGGCCTGCCTCGCCGACGACATGGGCCTCGGGAAGACCGTGCAGGTGCTGGCCCTGCTGGCGGCGGAGCGGGAGGCGGCGGAGGGCCCCGTGTCCCCGACCCTTCTGGTGTGCCCGACTTCGGTGGTGGGCAACTGGAGGCGGGAGGCGGAGCGCTTCGTCCCCGACCTGCCGGTCCATGTCCACCACGGCGCCGGGCGGGAGACCGGCCAGGCCTTCGTCGACGCCGCGGAGGGGAGCGGGCTGGTGATCACCAGCTACTCGCTGGTGGTCCGGGACGCCGAGCTGCTGGGGCGGGTGGAGTGGGGGCGCGCGGTGCTGGACGAGGCGCAGAACATCAAGAACCCGGGCGCCCAGCAGACCCAGGCGGTGCGCCGGCTGCCCGCGGCCCAGCGGATCGCCCTGACGGGGACGCCGGTGGAGAACCGCCTTGCGGAGCTCTGGTCCATCCTGGACTTCCTGAACCCCGGGCTGTTGGGGTCGGCCAACGACTTCCGCAAGAGGTTCGCGCTCCCCATCGAGAGGGAGAGGCGGGAGGACCGGGCGGCCCTGCTCCGCCAGCTCACCGGCCCCTTCGTGCTGCGCCGCCTCAAAACCGATCCGCGGATCGTGGACGACCTGCCGGCCAAGACCGAGGTGCGGGAGCACTGCGTCCTCACCCGGGAGCAGGCCACCCTATACCAGGCGGTGGTGGACGACATGATGGCCCGGGTGGAGGCCAGCTCGGGGATCGAGCGGCGGGGACTCGTGCTGGCGACCCTGACCCGCCTCAAGCAGGTGTGCAACCACCCCGCCCACCTCCTCCAGGACCGCTCCCCCCTGGAGGGGCGCTCGGGCAAGCTGATCCGCCTGGCGGAGCTGCTGGGGGAGGTCGTGGACGCCGGGGACCGGGCGCTGGTGTTCACCCAGTTCGCCGAGTGGGGGCAGACCATGCGCCCCTGGCTCCAAGAACGCCTCGGCCGCGAGGTGCTCTTCCTCCACGGCGGGACCGCACGGGAGGCGCGGGACCGCATGGTGGCCCGCTTCCAGGCGGCGGACGGCCCGCCGGTGCTGATGCTCTCCCTCAAGGCCGGGGGCACCGGGCTCAACCTCACGGCGGCCAGCCACGTCATCCACTTCGACCGCTGGTGGAACCCGGCGGTGGAGGACCAGGCCACCGACCGGGCGTTCCGGATCGGGCAGAAGAGGCACGTGCAGGTCCGCAAGATGGTGTGCGCGGGGACGCTGGAGGAGCGGATCGACCGGATGATCGAGGAGAAGAGGGCGCTGGCGCGCCTGGCGGTGGGCGAGGGAGAGGGCTGGCTGACGGAGATGTCCACCGCCGAGCTCCGGGACGTGATCGCCCTCTCCGAGGAGGGGGTGGGCGATGGCTGAGCGCGGGAGGCGGGCGCGATGAGCTGGTACGGCGAGCCTTACGGTCCCCGGCGGAAGAAGCGCACGCCCAAGGACGGGATCCGCGCCCGGAGCCAGCGGGGGCAGATCGGGGAGACCTGGTGGTCCCGCCGCTTCATCGAGGTGCTGGAGTCGTGGCAGATGGGAGCGCGCCTCTCCCGGGGGCGTTCCTACGCCCGGTCGGGGCAGGTGATGGACCTGGAGGTGGAGCCCGGGAAGGTGAGCGCCCGGGTGCAGGGCTCCCGCCCCCGCCCCTACCAGGTGGTGCTGGCGGTGCGCCCCTTCGGGGATCTCGACTGGGGTCGGGTGGAGGAGGCCCTCTCCACCCAGGCCCTCTTCGCCGCCCGCCTGCTGGCCGGCGAGATCCCGGCGGAGCTGGAGGGGGAGTTCCGGGAGCTGGGGCTGAGCCTCTTCCCGGCGACGGGCGGCGAGGTGAAGACGAGCTGCTCCTGCCCGGACTGGGCCAACCCCTGCAAGCACATCGCCGCCACCTTATACATCCTGGCGGAGCGGTTCGACGAGGACCCCTTTCTGATCCTCGCCTGGCGCGGGCGGCCCCGGGACGTCCTCCTCGCCCGCCTGCGGGAGCTTCGGGGGGCCCTGCCCTCCGGCTCCCCCGGCGAAGAGGCCGGGCCGGGCGGAGCGGAGGCGGGTGGGGGCGAGCCCCTGGAGGCGTCCCTGGCCGACTTCTGGCGCGCCCGGCCCCTACCCCCCGGGGACGTCGGCCCGCCGGGCCGGGGAGAGGTCCCCGACGCCCTGATCCGCCAGCTCGGCCCCTCCGGCGTGAGAGTCGGCGGGCGGGACGCCACCGAGTGGCTCTCCCCTCTCTACGCCGCCATGTCCGCCTCGGCCTGGCGGCGCCTGGAGGGGGCGGACCCGGAGTAGGGCGGCGCGGGAGACCGACTCGGGGCGCACCGCCGCTGGCGGCCGGACGCGGCGTCGGCCACAATCGGGGCCGGGACCCCGCGGTCCCCAGGGAGCCGCCATGCGCCGCGCCGCCATCCTCGCCGCCTGCCTCTTCGCCTCCGCCCCCCTCTGGCTCGCGCCCGCGCCGGCCGCGGCCGTCGAGATCCAGGGGGTGGTGCTGCCCGACGTCCGGGAGGTCGCCGGGAGGAGCCTGCGCCTGAACGGGGCGGGACTGCGGACCAAGCTGCTGTTCAAGGTGTACGTCGGGGGCCTCTACGTCGAGGAGCCGTCCCACGACGGCGCCCGGATCGCCGCCTCGGCGCAGGTGCGCCGGTTCGAGCTGCACATGCTCATGGGCCTGGACGGCGGCCGGATCGGCGACGCCATCGGCCAGGGCTTCTCCCGCACGTCGGGCTCGCGCCTCCCCTCGTTGCAGGCCCGCCTCGACCGCCTCCGGGCCCTGTTCCCGCGGGTGAACAAGGGAGAGGCGGTCACCCTGACCTGGCTCCCGGAGCGGGGCACCGTCGTCACCCACCAGGGCCGCGAGCTGGGCGTCATCGAGGGCAAGGACTTCGCCGACGCCCTGTTCGCGGTCTGGCTCGATCCCCGGACCGAGGACCAGAAGCTGAGGGCGGGGCTGCTGGGGATCTGAAGAGGCGGGGATCAGGCGTCCTCGGCCCGCGGGTTCAGCCGGCGGACGGCGGGCCACGTGATGGCGCCGATGGCCAGCCCCACCACCGCCCCGGCCCCCAACTGGACCAGGATCGCCCCGGTGGGGGGGATCGAGGGGGGGACGAAGGCCAGTCCCAGGGCGGCCAGGGGGCGGGCCACCGCCCAGGCCAGAGCCGTGGCGGCGATCCACGGCCAAGCCCGCCGGACGCGGGGTCGGAGCACCCACCTCGCCTGGGAGGCGGCGATGGCCGCCCCTGTCACCGCCGGCAGGACCGCCGCGGAGAGCAACATGGGGAGGAGCACGTCCAGGGGGGGAGGCGAGGCGCCCTCCGGGGCGGCGGGGGGGGCGCTGGGATCCGGCGGAGGCGAGGCGCCGGCCTCGGTCACGGTGAGGAGGGTGGAGAGCACGAAGAGGGCCGCCACCGCGACCGCCGCCGCCGCCGCGAAGGCGGCGGGGGAGAGGCCGGGCAGGCGCCTCCGCAGGACCCAGCCCTGGGCGGCGGCGAGCGTGGCGGGCGGGGCCACGCTGGCGAGCAGCACGGCCACGAGGCCGAGGAGGGTGTCCAGCCACTCCGCCGAGGGCACCGGCATCCGGCTGAAGCCGAACCCGAGCGCCCCCGCGGTCGCTCCGCCCAGGATCTCCCCCGCCGCGCACGCGGCGAGCCACGCCCCCAGCAGGCCGGCGTCGGAGCCTCGTGACCTCGTCATCGCGGACCTCCCCCGCGGCGGACCCGCGGCTCCGGCCCGTCCGCGGCAGGATGCGTGCCAGCGGACAGGCCAGGCGCGGGGGAACCCGGGAGGGGACCCGCCGGTGGATGCGTCGGCGGCGTGGACGGCCCCGCCGTTTTCGGTATAATCGCGTAGGATTCAGTCGACCATGCCCCGTACCCGCGTCCAGACCGCCGAAGACCCCCACTCCGAGTCCCTCCCCGTCCCGGGCGCCGCCCTCCGGGCCGCCTTCAAGGACGGCTACGGCCTCGGGGACCTGCGGGCCGACGTGCTCGCGGGGCTGGTGGTGGGGATCGTCGCCCTGCCCCTCTCCATGGCCCTGGCCATCGCCAGCGGCGTGCCGCCGCAGCACGGGCTCTACACCGCCATCGTCGCGGGAGGAGTGATCGCGCTGCTGGGGGGCTCCCGCACCCAGGTCTCGGGGCCCACCGCTGCCTTCGTGGTGATCCTGGCGCCGATCTCGGCCCGCTTCGGCATCGGCGGCCTGCTGCTGGCCTCGATGATGGCGGGGGCGATCCTGATCGCCCTCGGCCTCGCGCGGCTCGGGCGCCTCATCCAGTTCATACCCCACCCCGTGACCACGGGCTTCACGGCGGGGATCGCGGTGGTGATCGCCACCCTCCAGGTCCCGTCGTTCCTGGGGCTTCGGATCCCCGAGCTCCCCGAGTCCTTCCTGGGCAAGGTGGCGACCATCGCCGGTGCCCTGCCCACGGTCTCGGCGTCGGACGCGGGGATCGGGCTCCTCACCCTGGCCCTGCTCCTCTTCTGGCCGCGGATCGACCGGAGGTTGCCGGCCCCCCTCGTCGCCCTGGCGGCCGCCACCGCCGCCGCCGTGGGCCTCGACCACGGGCTCGCCGACTTCGACGTCGCCACCATCGGCAGCCGCTTCTCCTACGTGCTGGGCGGCGAGACCCGCTCGGGGATCCCTCCCCTGCCTCCCCTGCCGGTGCTGCCCTGGACGCTCCCCGGGCCGGACGGGCAGCCCCTCGTGCTGTCGCTGGAGACGCTGCGGGCCCTGCTGCCCTCGGCCTTCGCCATCGCCGCCCTCGGGGCCATCGAGTCCCTACTCAGCGCCGTGGTCGCCGACGGCATGGCCCGGACCCGGCACGATCCCGACGTGGAGCTCGTCGCCCAGGGCGCGGGGAACCTGGTGGCCCCCTTCTTCGGAGGCTTCGCCGCCACCGGCGCCATCGCCCGCACCGCCACCAACATCCGCGCCGGGGGGCACTCGCCCGTCGCCGCCACCGTCCACGCGGCCTTCGTGCTGGCCGCCATGATGCTCCTGGCCCCCCTCCTCGCCCACCTGCCCATGGCGTCGCTGGCGGCCCTGCTCCTGGTCGTCGCCTGGAACATGAGCGAGGTCAAGCACTTCGCCCACGTCTGCCGCGTGGCGCCCCAGAGCGACGTGCTGGTGCTGGTCACCTGCTTCACCCTCACGGTGGTCTTCGACATGGTGGTCTCGGTCACCGCCGGCGTGGTGCTCGCCGCCTTCCTGTTCATGCGGCGCATGGCGGAGATCAGCGGGGCCCGCCTGGCCGTGGGGGAGCACCCGGACCTCCGCACCCCCCTCCCCGACGGCGTGGTCCTGTACCAGATCGCGGGCCCCCTGTTCTTCGGCGCCGCCCAGAAGGCGATGTCCAGCCTGGACGCCATCGGCGCGGGGGTGAAGGTGGTGCTGCTGGACCTCTCCGCGGTCCCGGCGATGGACGCCACCGGCCTGGTCAACCTCCAGTCCTCCCTGGACCGCCTCCGGCGGGACCGGATGCTGACCATCCTCGTGGACGTCCAGGCCCAGCCCATGCGGGTGCTCCAGCGGGCCGGCGTGGAGGCGGGACCGGGGCGCCTGGCCTTCGCCCCCGACGTCGCCGCCGCCCTCGCCCGCGCCCGCCAGCACCTCGCCGAACTGCCCCTCCACTCGGGCTCCCACAGGGCGATCCGGGCGGCGGACGGCGGGGGCTGAGGGGCGGACGCGCTCCGTCCACCCGCTGGCGAGGCCGGGCGGGGCGCGCAGGGTAAGGGGGACGGCCCCGCGGGCAGGGGGGCAGCCGGGCGGAGGGGCGATGGAGATCGCCGTCTTCGACACCCACCGCTTCGACCGCGAGGCGCTGGAGCGGGCCAACGTCCGCTACGGGCACCGGCTGGAGTTCCTGGAGCCCCGCCTCACCTCGGCGACGGCGGCGCTGGCCCAGGGCTCGGGGGCGGTGTGCTCCTTCGTCAACGACCGCGTGGACGCCGAGGCGCTGGAGCGGATCGCCGCCGCGGGGGTCCGCCTGGTGGCCCTGCGGGGCGCGGGATACAACCACGTCGACCTCGCCGCCGCCGCGCGCCTCGGGATCCCGGTGGTGCGGGTGCCGGAGTACTCGCCCCACGCCGTCGCCGAGCACGCCATCGCCCTCCTGCTCGCCCTGGTGCGGGGGATCCCCCGGGCCCGCGACCGGGTGCGGGACCTGAACTTCTCGCTGGAGGGCCTGGTGGGCTTCGACCTCCACGGCAAGACCGCGGCGGTGGCGGGCGCCGGCCGGATCGGCAAGGTGGCGGCGCGGATCCTGGCCGGGTTCGGCTGCCGCGTGTTGGTGTACGACCGGACGCCGGACCCCGAGATCGCCGCCCTCCCGGGCGTGCGCTACACGGACCTGGACGAGGTCTACCGGGAGTCCCACGTGATCAGCCTGCACGTCCCGCTGACTCCGGAGACCCACCACCTGCTGGACGCCGCCGCGTTCTCGCGGATGAGGCGGGGCGTCTACGTGGTCAACACCGGCCGCGGTGCCCTCATCGACACCCGGGCCCTCATCGAGGCCCTCAAGAGCGGGAAGGTCGGCGGCGCGGCCTTGGACGTCTACGAGGAGGAGGAGGGGATCTTCTTCCGCGACCTCTCGGACCAGGTGCTCCAGGACGACGTCCTCGCCCGGCTGCTCACCTTCCCGAACGTGCTGGTGACGGCGCACCAGGCCTTCCTCACCCGCGAGGCCCTGGACAACATCGCCGACACCACCCTGGCCAACGTCACCGCCTTCGAGCGGGGCGAGCCGCTGGTCAACGAGGTCCGCGCCGCCGACGTGTTGGGACCGGCGCTGGAGGGGGAGGACGGCCCCCGGGCGGCGCCGCCGGCGGTCTGAAGGGGGGGGGCTCGGGGCCTCCCGAGCCGCCCGAGCCGCCGCTACGGCGCCCGGCCGGTCAGCATCACCGCCAGGGGCACGGTGAGCAGGCGCTTCGACTTCAGGCCCGTGAACCCCGCCCCGAGCAGGAAGCCCCGCATCGTCTCCTCGGGCAGGGCCCGCGTGCCGTTGATCAAGAAGAACATCAGCTCGTTGAAGCCCGCCGCCGCCGACAGGTCCCCCTCGGCCGCGGAGTGCTCGGAGTCCAGCACCACCACCGTGCCCCCGGGACGCAGCGCCCCGCGCGCCCGCTCCAGCGCCCACCGGCCGTCGGCCTCGGAGAGGTTGTGGAGGATGTTGAACAGGAGCACGACGTCGTAGCCCTCCCCCCACTCGACCTCCCGGAGATCGCCTCGTACGTAGGAGATCCGGTCCGCCATGCCCGCCTCCGCGACCAGGACCTCGCCGTGGTCCGCCGCGTCGGGCAGGTCCAGCACCGTGGCCCTCAGCCCCGGGAACCGGCGGCAGAAGCCGGCGGAATACATGCCGTGGCCGCCCGCGACGTCCAGGAGGCTGCGGGGCGGCCCTCCCAAGGGCGCGCGCCGCGCGATCTCGCCGCTGGCGATGCGGGCGAACGAGGCGAGCCCTCGCATGTAGGCGCGCCAGAACTCCGCCGGCCGTCCCGGCCGGTGGAAGTCCTGGGTCACCCCGTGGCGGACCGCGTCCTCGAGGTCGGTGAACTGCTCCCACAGCAGTCCGACGAACCGGACGGCATCGACCATGGACCTCTTGCCGCCGGAGAGCAGCCAGCGTCGGGCATCGGGGGCGAGCCGGAAGCGGTCGCCGCGGCGCCGCAGGAGGCCGAAGCCGTTGAGGGCGTGGAGCAGCATGCGCGTGCCATGGGGGTCGGTCCCCACGGCCAGGGCGACCTCCTGGTCGCTCCGCTCCCCCTCCGCCAGGGCGTCGAAGACGCCGAGGTTCACGGCGGCGACCACGACGCGGCTCAGTCCCATGCCCCACGTCACCGTCACCAGGGGGGTGGGCAGGAGGCCGCTGGCCAGGGCGATCCGCTCGAGCATGCCGTCGGGGACGATGCCGAGGTTCATCCGATCCTCCCCCGCGGACCGTGGGGCCCGGGCGACACGGTGCTCGACCCGCCGCGGGCGGACGTCGGATCAGGGCGCATCCGGGTTCCACACGACGCGGACGTCGGTGAAGGCGTCGATGGGCGGTCGGCCGGGCTCGTGGGCCACCAGGTCGGCCCAGATCGTCGCCCGGGGCTCGGCGCGGGCCACGTAGACCGCGGCGGCCAGCGCCGGCAGGGCCGCGGCGATCAGCAGGCCGTCCACGGCGCGGCGGCCCAGGGTTCCGGATCGCCCCAGGGAGACGGCCGCGGGCACCGCCAGGGCGGGGAGGTTCAGGACGTACCACGGCAGCACGTTGGGGAGGGACTTCAGCGCCGCCACGTAGACCGCCAGTGCCAGCAGCGCCAGGGTCGCCCCCATCCGCTCGGCGGGCGCGCGGAGGGAGCGATGGCGGAGGTGGACCACCGTCGCCCCCAGGAGGAAACCGGCCAGGGCGTAGGTCGAGAGCTGGTTCCACAGCACGTTGGCCGGCGTGCTCCACCGGGCGAGCTGCGGGCTGAAGGGGTTCCAGGGGAAGTGGTTGACCGTCAGCAGGGCGCTGTGGCGCCAGACGTTCTCCGCCGCGGGCCAGGCGAGGTGGGCCAGGGCCAGGATCGAGAGCCCCGCCAGCCCCCCGGCGACCGCCGCCAGCCCTCCACGGGCGCCCCTCCGGGACGCCGCCCACAGGAGCCAGGGCACGAGGAGCACCGGCGCGAGCTTCACCTGCACCGCCACGGCCAGGGAGGCCCCGGCGACGAAGAGACGCCCTCGGGTCAGGGCCAGCGTCGCGAGCAGGACGAAGAGGGTCTGGAGGGGCTCGAACTGGCCCTCGCTGGAGACCCACCACAGGGAGGCGGGGAGGGCCCAGTAGAGCAGGCCCGCCCAGCGGCGGCCGGTGAGCACGCCCACCAGCACGGCGTTCGCCGCCTCGAGGGCGGTGAGGGCGAGGCGGGCGGCGAGAAGGGTCGGGGAGATCGCGGCGATCCCGGCGAAGAAGGCCAGCGGCACGGGCGGGTAGTTGTAGGGGTGCCCCGAGAAGGGCACGGAGCCGAGGCCGCCCTGCATCCCCGCCAGGGGGATGGCGGCGATCCGAGGGCCCATCTCGCCGACCAGGGCGCCGTAGACCACCTGGCGGGCGAGGTCCGACGACTCCAGCGGCGCGCGGCAGCACCACGCCAGCCGGAGTGCCAGGACCGCCACCGCGAGCGTGAGGGCGGCGATCCGGGCGGGGGAGATCCCCCGGGGACGAGGAGGCACGGGGGACGACGGGACGAGCATGGGGCCTGGAAGGGCGGGGGCTCAGCAGCCGGGATCGGCGGCGATCTCCGCCTCGGTCCGGGGGACCACGGTGACCGAGGGTTGGTGGAGTGCGTACAGGTCCTCCACCCAGAGGTCCAGGCAGTAGGGATCTCCGGTGGACGGGCAGGGCAGGCAGGAGATCCCCAGGAGTCCGACGAAGTCGCAGGCCGCGCCCACGCCTCCGAGGTACTCGTCCATGGGGCGGGTGTCGATGGACCCGATCACGAAGACCTCCTGCATCGCCGAGCCGTCGGGGGCGAACTCGCCGATGACCAGGAGGTCCTCGACCCGGATCTCGGTCCCCTCGACCGTGGCCTCCAGCGTCGCCGGGCCCACCTGGAAGTCGGGGTCGTCGAAGATGCCCGGGACTCCGCCCCCGAGCTCCACCGTCGCCTGGCAGCGGTCCTGGGCGGGGGGCCCCCCGCCGGCCTCCACCATGGCCGCGAGGACCCGGACCGTGCCCTCCCCCGCGTCCAACTCCACCGGCGAGAGGAGCAGGGGCAGCTCCGAGACCAGCAGGTCCAGCACCGGCTCGATGCCCGCGGGCTCCACGATGGTCCCGGAGAAGGCGTCCAGCAGGTAGGTCCTCCCCACGAGGGAGTCGGGATCGTCCACCGGGATGCTCTCGTCCACGCGGACCCAGATCGAGGCGGTGGCGGAGAGCCCGGCGGCATCGGTGGCGGTCGCGGAGACCTCGTATTGACCCGGAGGGAGCCCGGAGGCGTCCCAGGTCGCCTGGAACGGCGGCCCGGTGAGGGCCTCCAGGAGGACGCCGTCCACGGAGACGTCCACGGAGGGGACGGGGCTGGTGTCCGTGATGGAGAGCTCGACCGCGACCACGCCCTCCACCTCTCGGCCGTTCTGGGGGGTGACGAAGGCGATCTCCGGCGCGTGGTTGTCGACCCCCACCTCCCGCTCCGCCGCTCCGGAGTTCCCGTTCCGGTCGTAGGCGACCGCCTGGACGACGTGGGGTCCGTCGGAGTACGGAGCGGTGTCCCACGGTGCGGTGAACGGCGAGGCGTCGTCGGAGACGAGGAGCACGCCGTCCACCAGGAGGTCGACGCGTTCGATCCCCGACGCGTCCGAGGCGACGGCGGAGACCTCCACGACCCCGCTGGCGTAGGCCGACGCCGGAACGGTGAGCTCGACCTCGGGGGGAACGAGGTCGGGACCGGAGGTGTCGTCGTCGGCGACGTCGTCGTCGGAGTCGTCGTCGGAGGTGTCGTCGTCCTCGACCGCGTAGGGTCCCGGGGACGACGTGCATCCGAAGGAGAGCAGGGCCAGGACCAGGGCGCCGGAAACGCATCGCATCGTGCGCTGCCCCTCCCGGGGCGACCGCGGGCTCCGTCCGAGCGCGGCGGGTGGCGGGCGGGCGGGCGAGCGGGCATGGACAGCGTAGCGGAATGTGGGCCCGCGCCTCAACAGCCCCCCTACCCCCCCACCACGAAGTGCCGCGCCACGATCCCCCGGGTGAACGACGGCCGCAGGTAGAACCCCCGCGGGTTCGTGCGCACCCACTCCGCCTCGTCGCCCAGGGCCCACGTCATCTCGCGCGCGTGGGCCGCCTTGGGTCGCACCTGCAGGGCCTTCCCCAAGTGGGCGGTGAGGCGGCCGTGCTCGCCGCCGACGACGAGCGCGGTCAACTCGTCCCAGTCCGAGCGCAGCAACGCCTCCTCTTCCGGTGACGGGGACCAGAGCAGCGGTCCCCCCACCCTCTTCTCTCCCACCGGATCCTCCGCGTCCCCCACCACCAGGATCCACAGGACGCGGGCGAGCTTGCCCCGGACCCAGGAGGACTCCCACGGCACCACGAGGGACCCGTCCAGGGGCGCGTTGCACACGTACGTGGATTCCCGGGGCAGGCCGCGGCGGTCGACGGGGAGGGTCTTCAGCTCGATCCCCAGGTGGGGGAAGTCGGGCTCGGCCCTGGAGCCCGCGCTCGCTCCCAGCACCGACTCCATCAGCCGCCCCGCCCAGCCCTTCGAGCGGCGCGGATCCCCGGGGACGACCACCCCGTGGCGCCCGGCGACCCAGGCGAGGGTCCGGCCGGACAGCGCGCGGGCGCGCAGGAGGAGCTCCGCCTCGGTGGACGGTGGGGGGAGGGGCAGGGGCTTCGCGGGCATCGTCCCGCGGGAGTGTACCAGCGCCGGCGGCGGCCCGGCCGCCTCGCCCCGACGGCCCACGGCGCGGGGGGATCCCCCCCTCCCGTCACCTACGGCGGTCCCCCCGGCGCCCGCGGACACGCTCCTGGCCGGCCGCGTCGGGCCGCTTTAGGCCACCCCTCAGTGCACCCGCCCCACACCCGGGAGGCCCGCTCGATGCCCCTCGCCTGCACCCAGGGGGAGCCCTCCGCCCCCGTGAACTCGTCCCTCGCGGCAACCCGGCGCCGGCACCGCCAGGCCGCCGCCGCGCTGCTCGCCGGCACCGTGGTGCTCCTCGCGGGCACCGCCCGGGCCCACCGGCCCCACACCCTCAACACCGCCATGGCCACCGCCCCCGACTTCGCGACCTCCGGGCGCGCGTGGCTGACCCTGCTCCCCGACGACGGTCGCTCCGTCCTCATGCGCAGCGACGACTTCGGGCTGCACTGGGACGCCTTCGCCGGTCCGCAGAACGACGACGTCCTCTATGAGGTGGCCTACGTCGGTGAGACGCTGGCGGTCATCGCCGAGGACGGCACGATCTGGCTCAGCGGCGACGAGGGCGGGACCTGGCGCACCCTCGAGTCCGGAGTGACCGACACCGACCTGAACGGGATCGCGACGAACGCCACGGGGATCTTCCTCGCGTCCGGCTCGGGGCTGTGGTCCGTGGACCTCGACTCGTCCGCCGTCACCGCCGCCCTCGACGGGAGCTTCCGGTGGGTGGCGACGTCGCCGACGAACCCCGCCAGCGTCGTCGCCATCGGGTCCGAGTCCACCGTCTGGCTGTCTCAGGACTACGGCGTCACCTTCACCCAGCAGGCCGCGTTCACGGCCGGGGTCCTGGTCTACTCCGGCGTCGTCGCCAGCGGGCGCCTGGTGGTGGGCACGGCCCGGGGGATCTCGTACCTGTCGGGCTCGCGCTGGGCGAACTGCGGCGCGCTCCCCGTCGACGAGTCCGGCACCTACGCCCGCGCCGTCGCCCACCTGCGGGTGAGCCCGGAGGGCCTGGTGCTGGCCGGTACGGGGGTCGAGGCGCCCTTCGTCAGCTCCGACGGCTGCGCGACGTGGGAGGACTGGGACAGCCCCCTGGACGTCCACTACGGCGACGTCCTCGCCGGGCTCGCCAGCCCGACCCAGGCGGTCTGCTTCCTGGCTCACGAGGGGGGGATCGGCCTCGTCGGCGGCTACCCTGGCTCCTTCTGGACCGACGACGAGGGGGCGAACTGGACCCGCTCCAAGCTCGCTTTCTCCGAGTACGGCCAGGGGATCGCCTTCTCGCCCGACTGGCCCGCCGATCCCCGGATCCTCTTCACCCAGTATGGCGGGGGGATCGCCTGGACCGACGACGGAGGGGAGTCCTGGGAGGGCTCGGGGACGGGCTTCGACGGCCTCCTGTACAGCCCGTACGCCCGGACCGTCGCGCTGCCGCCGGACTGGGGGACGTCGGGGCGGGCCTACGCGACCCACGAGGGGGAGCTGTACCTGAGCGACGACCGCGGCGAGACCTGGACCGTCGCCGACTTCGGGAGCGATCCGGTCCTGAGGGTCCGTATGGCGGGGGACCGCCTCTGGACGACGGGGGTCACCTCGGTGGCCTACTCCGACGACGGCGGGGCGAGCTTCGTCCAGGACCTGTCGATCTACGCCTCCCTGGGCGTGGCGCAGCCCTTGGACCTGCGCTCGGGGCAGATGGCCGACGGGACGCGGATCGTGGTGGTCACCACGACGGGGGGTGTGGTGCTGACCAGCGGCGGGTTCGGGAGCTGGCGGACCGCCTGGCGCGGAACCTGGGCCCCGACCTTCGCCGAGCTCTGGCCTCCCTCCCGGCCCACGAGGATCGTCGTCGCGAGCGGGGACGGGGGCGTGTCCGTGTCGGACAACGGGGGCACCTCCTTCCGGGTCGCCACCACGCCGCCGTCGGGGAGGATCGTCGCCACCGCCGCCGCGGACGACGGCACCCTCTTCGCCGCGACCGCCGACGGCCGGATCTGGCGCTCCACCGACGGGGGCCTGGTGTGGAAGGCCGGCCTGGAGCGGATCGCCGAGCCGGTGGTGGAGATGGCGGCCTCGCCGGACCACGGCGCCACGGGAGTGCTGCTGATCGGCACCTACGCCGGCTACTACGTGTCGGCGGACGGCGGGGAGTCCGTGGAGCGGGTGAGGCGCTTCCAGCGCTACGAGACCCGGACCTTCCACACGAAGTGCATCAAGTCGGGGGTCCCGCTGGACGGGACGTGGGAGGAAGCCGACGAGTGCCGGCTCTACACCGACTCCACCCACGGCTTCGAGGGGGGCGACGCCATGGCCTCGGGCGACTCCCTCCTCTTCGCCTTCTCCGGGGACGAGTTCCGCATCCTCGGTCCCGCGGCGGGGGATGGCTCCTTCCAGGTGGAGGTGGACGGGAAGTCCTTCGGTACCGTCTCGGCCCAGGGTGGGCCGCTGGCGGTCTCGGGCATGTCCGACGGATGGCACGAGGTCGTGCTGACCGCCACCCCGGCGGCCCGCCGGCGCACGATGCGGGTCGACGCCGTCGAGGCGCTGGGCGGGGGCGAGGTCATCGGCTTCTAGGCGGAGCGACCGGGGATCGGTGGGCTCGGCCGGTGCCCGGCGGGAAGGAGGGGCCCGGTACCCGGTCGCGCTCCCCCGCGCTATCCTCCCGCCGTCGGCCCCGGCGGGGAGCGAGGTCCGGCGAGGCGGTGGGGGCGTGGGCAGGAGAGGTCGCGGGGCGCTGGCGCTGGGGTTGTTGGCTGCGGTGGGGACGGCGGCGCTCCTGCCCGTCGACGCCTGGTTCGGAGCCTTCGCGGGTTGGGTGCGGGATGCCGGCCCCGCCGGCGCCGCCCTGTACGCCCTGGTCTACGTCGTCGCCGCCTTGCTGTTCCTGCCGGGCTCGGTGTTCACCATGGTCGCGGGCTCGGTCTACGGCCCCGCGTGGGGGCTGGCGCTGGTGTCGCCGGTCAGCGTGATCGCCGCGACGCTGTCCTTCCTGCTGGGCCGCACCGTCGCCCGACATGCCGTGGAGGCTCGCCTTCGGGGCAACCCCCGCTTCGAGGCCATCGACCGGGCGGTGGGCCGGGACGGCCTGAGGGTGGTGCTGCTCCTGCGCCTCTCCCCCGTCCTTCCCTACAGCCTGCTGAACTACGGGCTGGGGATCACCCGGGTCCGCCTGCGGGACTACGTGGTCGCCTCGTCGGTCGGCATGGTCCCGGGCACCTTCCTTTTCGTGTACCTCGGCTCGGTGGTGCGGGACACCGCCAGCCTGGTGGGGGGCGAGCGCCCGAGCGCGGGGGTCCTGGGCCAGGTCCTCGTCCTCGCGGGGCTCGTCGCCACCGCCGCCGCCGTCGCCCTCGTCGCCCGCGCCACCCGCGCCGCGCTGGCCCAGGCCCTGGAGTCGCCACCGGAGGGGTGACCTCCCCGCCGCGGGGCTACTCGTGCATCGACGTACTGGGCGGGGGCGGATCCCCCGTCGGTGAGGTGTGCTTCGCCGAGTGCTGGATGCTGTGAACGGGGCCGTTCCCGCGCGGCCTCGCCCCGTCTCGGGCATCCTCTCCCCGTGACCTCGCCCCCATCCCCCTCCCCCGCGTCCCGCCCGGCCCTCCCCGTCGTCCTCGACTGGCTGGAGCGCGCGCTGGACCGGACGGCCGAGCGCCCCCTGGTCGTCGGTGTCTCCGGGCCCCAGGGCTGCGGAAAGTCCACCCTCTGCGCCGAGCTGGTGCGCCGGCTCTCCCTGCGGGGTCGCCGGGCGGTGGCCGTCTCCATCGACGACTTCTACTGGCCCCACGCCGCGCAGCGCGCTCTCGCCGCGGCCCACCCGGGCAACCCCTACCTGGAGCACCGCGGCTACCCGGGCACCCACGACGTCCCCCTGGGCGTGGCGACCCTGGCGGCCCTCCGGGACGCAGGGGCCGAGGCGGTGGCGGTCCCGGCCTACGACAAGGGCGCCCACGGAGGTCGCGGGGATCGGGCGCCCCGGGAGGCGTGGCCGGTGGTCACGGGCCCCTTCGACGCCGTGCTCCTGGAGGGGTGGATGCTGGGCTTCCGCCCCGTCCCCGAGGCGTCGTTGCCCGATCCCCGGCTCGTCCCCGCCAACGCGGCCCTGGCCGACTACGCCGCCTGGCACCGTTCCCTGGACGCCCTGGTGCACCTGGTGGCGGAGCGGCTCGCCGACGTGGTGGAGTGGAGGGTGGACGCGGAGCGGGCGCGGCGCGAGGCGGCCGCCTCCGGCCTCTCCGACGCCGAGGCCCGGGACTACGTCCTGCGCTTCCTGCCCGCCTATCGGACCTGGGGCCCCGGCCTCCTCGCCGATCCCGGGATCCCGGGCCCCGTGCTCCGCGCCACCGTCCGCCGGGACCGATCCATCGGAGACGTCGCGCTGCGTCCCGCCCTCGGTCCGCCCTCCCCTTTCCCCGGGGAGTGAGCCGATCCCGGGATCTCCCCGATCGCCTGGTCCCGGCGCGCTCGTTCACCCTCCTGCGCCGGTCCCTGCTCTCCTGGCGGCGCACGGGGGTGGAGATAGCCGCGGTCGCCGAGAGGGCGAACGGCACCGGCGAGGTCGTGCTGGGCCTGACCGCCTCCGACGGCATGGCGGCGGCCGGGGACGCGGCGGCCGCGATGGTCGGGGCCTTCGCCGGGCCCGCGGGGCCGGGGCCGGGGCTTCACCTGCCCGACGAAGTGATGCGCCCGGAGGAGACCATCGCCGCCATGGGGGGGCTGGGGTGCGGAGGGATCTCCCTCAGCGCGCGCGGATGACCTCGCCCCCGGGCCCGCCCTCCACCTCCACCGGCTCGGGGATCGTCACCGCCTCGTGGACCGGGGCGGGGGCCTGGGCGATCCGGATGGCGCTCTCCTGGAGCAGCGGCACCCCCTCGCGGGAGAAGCGCCGCCACAGCGCCTTGAGCACGTCGCTCTCGATGGTGTCGTGGAAGCGGAAGTCCTCGATCCAGAACTTCACGACGTAGCGCTGGCAGGCGGGTTCGAAGCGCACGAGCCAGACCAGGGGGCAGGGCTCCGGGAGCACCATGGGCACCGAGCGCAGCTCCTCCAGGGCCCACGCCTCGACCTGCTCCGGGGCGACCCGGTAGGGCACCGGCAGGTCCAGGTTGCGGGCGGTGATCCGGCTCGGCGCCGAGAAGTTCTGGACCTCGGCGGACTGGAGGGTGTTGTTGGGCAGGACGACGAAGTCGTCCGAGAAGGTGCGGAGCCGCGTCGAGCGCCAGCCGATGTGGACGACCTGCCCCTCCCGGTCGCCGACCAGCAGCCAGTCCCCCTCGACGAAGGGGCGGTCGAAGTGGAGGAGCAGGCCGGCGAAGAGGTTGGACAGGGGCTGCTGGAGGGCGAGGCCCAGCACGAGGGAGACGACCGACGTGGTGGCGAGCAGGGGGGTGACGTCCACCCCGAAGACGTGTCCGAGCACCGCAAGCGCCGCCCCCGCGTAGACGATCCCCACGGCGATCTGCCGGAGGAGCGGGGGCACCCGGACCTTCATGCGCTCCCCGAGCATCAGGTCGACGAACAGGGTCTCGGCGCTCTCCACCACGATGAAGGTGGCGAGGAGCCACTCCAGGACGATCAGCGCCGCCGTCGCCCGGACGTGACCCGCGAGGGAGGTCGCCAGGTGCACGGCCAGGAGGACCAGCAGGGCCCGGGCGGGGATCCGGATCCCGGCGATCAGGTGGTCGTCGTACCGGGTCGCGGTGCGGCGGGCGAGGCGCCCGAGGGCGCCGAAGAGCAGGCGCAGCGCCACCTCCCCCACGGCGGCGAGGGCCAGGCCGGCGAGGACGGCCACCCACCACGCGCGGGGCTCGGTCCCGGGCGATCCCTCGGCGAGGCGGGTGGTCAGGCTGTGCCAGTCCATCGAGGGGGGTCCTCCCGGAGGCGGCAGCGGCCGCACCCCCCACGGGGAGGTGGGGGGCGGCCACGGGGCGGGGATTATGCCAGGGGGAGCACCTTCCGGCACCAGCCCGCGGCGCGGGCGAGGCCGACTGCCGGCGGCGCGGAACCTCCACGGGGTCCTCCGGTAAACGTTTCCGGGCCCCCGCGGATGCCGGACGGCGTCGGCGCACCCTCTCTCCTCAGCCCCGGAATCCGTCCTTCGCCCGCCTCAACGCCCCCAGCACCTCCGCGTCCGGCGCGTCCGGCCCGAGCCCCACGAAGGCGCGGACCTCGGGGGAGGAGGTCCGCAGGAAGGGGTTGGTGCGGCGCTCCACGCCGAGGGTGGCCCCCACGGTGGCCTGCCCCCGGGCGGCGAGGGCCGCGCACTCCGCCAACCGGATCTCCACGGCGGGGTTCCCGGGCTCCACGGTCCGGGCGAAGCGGAGGTTCGCCACCGTGTACTCGTGGCCGCAGTAGACCCGGGTGGAGCCCGGGAGCGCGCCCAGGACCCCGCTCAGGGAGCGGTGCATCGCCTCGGGGGTGCCCTCGAAGAGGCGCCCGCAGCCCCCGTGGAACAGGGTGTCGCCGGTGAAGACCACCCCACCCACCCAGTAGGCCACCGCCCCCAGGGTGTGGCCGGGGACGTGGAGGGCCCGGACCTCCTCCGTCCCCAGCGGGAAGGCCCCCCCGTGGTCGAGGGCCTCCGTCTGGCCCGGGATCCTCCCCCAGTCCGAGGCGTGGCCGTAAATCCGGAGCCCCGGCACGGCCGCCGCCAGCTCCTCGTTGCCTCCCACGTGGTCGAAGTGGTGGTGGGTGCACCAGATCGCCCCGAGGCCGACCCCCTCCCGGCGCGCGGCGGCCAGGACGGGGCCGGCCTCCGAGGGGTCCACCACGGCGGCGGCGCCGGTGGCCTCGTCCACCACCAGGTAGGCGTAGTTGTCGGACAGGCACGGGACCGTCACCACCCGGGGCATGGGCGAACTCCTCCCCCTCCTCCCGAGGGGCGACCGTCGCCCAGCATAGCCCCCGCCTGGACCCCCGGCCCCTCCCCGCGCTAGAAGTCCCCCATGCTCCCGCCGCCCCCCGGCGCCCCTCCCGTCCCCTTCGCCTCCGCCTGGACCCGCCGCGCGGGGGCCGTGGCCCTCGCCGCGGTGTGGCTGCCGGGCGCGGCCCTCCCCGTCCCCGAGGACGTCCTGGCCTCCCTCCACCCCGAGGAGGCCGCCTTCGCCCGGGATCTGCGGGGGTTCCGCCAGCCCGAGTGGGTGGGCGGGCGCCTGGCCCTGCGGGGGGCGCTGGCGGCGCTGGGGGCCCCTCCGCCCCCTCCCCTCCTCCCCCTGCCCGGCGGCGGTCCGAGCCTCCCGAGCGGGGTGGCGGGCTCCATCACCCACAAGCGCCGCATCGCCGTCGGCGCCGCCCGCCTCGGTCCCGGGACTCTGGGGATCGACCTCGAGGACCTGGATCGACCCCGCCCCGGCGTCGAGGGGCGCGCCCTGACCCCAGGGGAGCGCGCCGCCCTGCCCCCGGACCCCGAGGCACGCTGGCGGAGCGTGCTCCGGACCTTCGCGGTGAAGGAGGCCGTGTACAAGGCCCTGCACCCCCTCGTGGACCGCTACATCGGCTTCGACGAGGTGGAGGTCTCGTGGAGCGCCGGTGCCGAGGTGCGGATGCTCTCGCCGGACCTCCGCCCCTACCCCGTCACCGCCCGGGCGCTGGACGGAGGAGGCTTCCTGGCGCTGGTGGAGTGGGGAGGCCCCGCGGGCCCGTGAGTACGACCGCGGACCCGACCCTACGCCCGGACGACCCGGCGCATGGGCACCAGCAGCGTCGCCGCCGCCGACAGGACGGGCACGAGGACGCTGGGGGCCCCCATGGGACCGGCGAAGACGGCGATCCCGAGCCCCACCGCGAGGGCGGCCACCAGGGCGAGGGCGCAGAGCTGGACCTTCTCGCCGGTCTCGGCCTCGGACCACACGCCCCGGGGCAGGTCGAAGGCCAGCGCCAGGGAGCGGGTCAGCGAGACCGCCACCACCACCTCGACGAGGACGAAGAGCAGGTAGGTCATGGGAGGGCGCCTCCCGGGGCACCCCCCGCATCCTGCTCCTCCCGCGGCGGGGGGATCAAGCGCTTTCGGAGCGGATCGGGGCGGTCCCGGCCCGGGCGAGGTCCCCCGCGGCGCCGGGCGCGGAGGCCTGGGCCGGCCGCTCGCGGGGGGTCTCGACGGGCGGGGCGCCCGCCCCCGCCTCGAGCCGCTTCACCCGCACCAGCACGTCCTCCAGCAGCTTCCGGTTCGCCCCGATCAGGTCCGCCAGCAGGCCCATCACCCCAAGGACGGTGCCCATCACCAGCAGGGCGGCGGCCAGCACCAGGGACTGGACCTTCCCTCCCCCTTGCCCCTGCCAGTAGAACCACAGGAAGCGCAAGCCCAAGCCGAAGCCGGCGGCGAAGGTGGCGCCCCCCAGCATCAGGAAGACCTGGAGGGGGCGGTACATCATGAAGATCCGCAGGATCGTCACCCCCGACCGGCGGATGTACTGGGACACCGAGCGGAAGAGCCGGGACTCCCGGAGCTTGCCGTTGGTGCGGATGGGCACGTCGGCCACGGCGAACCGCTGGTGGCCCGCCTGGATGATGGTCTCCAGGGTGTAGGTGAACTCGCTGACCAGGTTGAGGCGCAGCGCCGCCTCCCGCGAGAAGGCGCGGAAGCCGCTGGTGGTGTCGGTCACGCCGGTGCGCGAGAAGAACCGCACCACCCGGCTTCCCAACTTCTGAAGGCGCCTCTTCAGGGGCGAGAAGTGGGCGACGGAGTCGACGCGGCGGTCCCCGACGACCATGTCCGCCCGGCCCTCCAGGATCGGAGCCACCAGCCGCGGGATGTCCTCGCCCCGGTACTGGTTATCGCCGTCGGTGTTCACGATGACGTCGGCGCCGTGGCGCAGCGACGCGTCCAGCCCCGCCTTGAACGCGGCGGCCAGCCCGCGGTTCCGGGGGAACCGGACGAAGTGGGCCACCCCGAGGGAACGGGCGACCTCGACGGTGCGGTCCGTCGATCCGTCGTCGATCACCAGCACCTCGATCTCGTCGATCCCGGGGATGGAACTCGGGAGGTCCGCCAGGGTGCGGGGGAGGGTGTGCTCCTCGTTCAGGCAGGGGATCTGGATGATCAGCTTCAAGGTGGGCTCGCGGGCGGGTCGGCCAGGCGGGGTGGGGCGAGTGTCGCGCCGCCCCGGCGGGGAGTCAACGCGGTGCGGTGCCCTCAAGATGGAGGGCGGTGACGGAAAGCGTCGCTCCGGTGACGAATCGCGTCACCATCGGCGCCGCCCCTGGGGACGGGCGGCGGAGGCGACCCTCGCAGACCCCCGTCGCCGCTCGATATTCCGAAGTCGTCCAGGACGGGCACGCCCTGGCCCGCCCGTTGCAGCCAGAGCGAGCGGGTGGGGCCCATCACACCGCCAGTCGGTGTGGCCCCCTGGTCCCGGTGGAGGAAGCGGCAGGCCTCCACCGGGACCTCTTTCTTTCCGCCCCTCCCTTCCGGCCCTACCGCCCGTAGCGCCCCAGCAGCGTGTCGATCCGGGGCAGGGTGCGGGAAAGCTCCCCCGGCACGACCCGCCCCTCCGCCACCAGGGCCCTCAGGGTGCCCAGGTCCCCGAAGACGTCGACGTCGGGGGTGGGCTCCAGCAGGTCCACCCCCAGGCCCCGGGCGACGGCGGTGGCGAGGGTGTCGTCCAGGTTGCTCCCGGTGCTGACGGGGGCGTCGAAGAGGCCGGGCGCGGGACGCTTCAGGGCCACGAGGTAGTATCCCCCCGAGAGATCGGGGCCGAAGGCGGCGTCGGTGCCCCGGTCCTGCAGGGCCTCCAGGGCCGGCCGGACGTGGCCCCGGTAGGAGAGGTGGGGGCTGTCGGTGTTGCTCAGGGCCACGCGCCGATGGCCCCGGGCGAAGGCGCGGGCAAAGGCGCCCTCCATCCGGCGGGGCAGGCCGTCCCCCTCCTGGGGAAACCCCTCGGCGCCGGTGCCGCGGAAGACCTCCAGGACGCGGCCCACCGCCTCCCCGGGGTGGACGGCGACGTAGAGGGCCACCGGCGGCCTCTCCCGTCTCAGCCGGTCCGCCAGGTCCCCGAGGAAGGCGGCGTACAGGTCGGCGGCCTCGGCGGGGGCCAGGGGCGGGCACAGGCGCGTCTTGACGCGGCCCGGGCGAGGCTCCTTCGCCATCAGGATCCACGCCTCGGGGAGGGGCGCCGATCCGCCCCCGCTCACCTCGGGACCGCCGCGTCGGTCCGCACCCTGGCGGCGCCGCGCCTCGCCTTGGGCACGAGCCGCAGCGCCTCCAGCGCCTGGGGATCCGCGGCCGCGCGCTGGGAGATCAGGATCAGGGCCCAGAAGAGGCCGAAGAACTCCCAGAACGGCTTGTCGTGGATCTCGAACTCGATGAGGCCGTGGCAGTGATAGCCGATGATCGCCGCCGAGGCGCCCAGCAGGTAGTACTCCAGGCGGGTCCCCCGGACTCCGCTCCACGCCTTGTAGAAGTGGTGGAACGTGCGCTGGGCGAGGACGGTGAAGAAGAGGACCCCGAAGACCCCCTGGTGGGCGATGAGGCCCCAGATGATGCCATGGGGGTACTTCTGGTCGGACTCGGCGATCTTGGCGTTGATGTGCTCGATGAAGACCTCGTAGCCGCCCGGGCCGATCCCGAAGCCCCAGGTCTCCTTGGCCATCTGGATGCAGGCCAGCCAGTTCGAGATCCGCACGTCCCCCTCGATGATGGTGCCGATCCCCTGGGTGGCGATGCGGGTGAACGCCGACGAGTAGTTCCCGATGGAGAAGGTCATGAAGATCGCGAAGACCATGGCCCCCGCGAGCCAGTACTTGACGAAGAAGCGCCGGATCCTCGGGTTGAACAGCGAGACCCAGAGGATGCCGATCCCCACCGACCAGGTGCCGCCCCGGGACCCGCTGGTGATCATGGCGAAGATGGTGGTGAGGGTCATGCCCATGAGCAGCCACCGCTTCCACCAGTCCCGCTGGACGAAGGCGAGGGCGAAGCCCGGGTTCACCGCGAAGGCGAGGTTCATGGCGAACCAGTTGGGCTGCTGGCCGAGGCCTCCGGTGCGCCCGCCCCCCTCCATGATCTTGAACTGCACGTCGGAATAGATGGTCGAGTCCGAGGTCCCGAGGACCATCCCCAGGATCCCGTAGCCGCAGGTCACGGTGACGTAGATCCAGAGCGCCTGCTCGAACTGGCGCGTCTCGCGGATGGCCGACGAGACGAGGATGAAGCCGAACGTGAAGATCACCGCGATGACGGTCTCGTGGATGGAGTCGCCGACGTCGGGGCTCCAGAAGGTCGAGAGCACGCAGTAGGCGGTGAAGGTGACGATGGGCAGGGTGACGGGGGTCGAGCGCAGGATCGAGCGCCTCTCCACCGTCGCCCGGAGCAGGTAGACGAGGTAGGCGAGGGCGAAGGAGGGCTCGAAGAGGCCGAGGGAGACGGGCCCGACCCGGAAGGAGGTGGCCGTGGTGGTGACCACCCGGGCCGCCAGCACGATGTAGACCGTCCAGACCGGCCAGGCGTAGGCGAAGAGGGTCGCCGCCGCCGCCACCAGCAGGAAGAACGGGAGCCTGACGTCCAGGAGGAGCAGGGCCGCCAGCAGGCACTGGACGCCCACGATCAGGGCCCAGCGCATGGCGCCGGTGGGTGCGGCGGGCGTGGCGGCGGTGGTGGTGGCCATGGGGTGGCGGGCGGCGCGGCCTCCCCCAGGGCCCGGGGCCAGGAGGCGGCGGGGCCCCGGCGCAATATGTCGCCGCGCCGCGGACGGTGTCAATCGCGGCGTCTCCCGGGTTCCCGGCGCCGGATCCGTGGTTCCCATCCGGGCCACCACCCGTGTAGAACGGGTGCGCGCCGGAGCCCGTCGCCGTCCCCCGCCGGGTCCCGCGCCACCGATCCGGGGAGCCCCGATGTCGTTCCTGCCCTCTCCCGACCAGCAGGCCCTGGTCGACGCCACCCGCTCCTTCGTCCAGGCCGAGGTCGGCCCGCTGGTGGCGGACGACGACCGGGACGAGCGGTTCCGCAAGGAGCTGATCCCCCGCTTCGGCGAGATGGGCCTGACGGGAGTGCCCATCCCCGAGAAGTGGGGAGGCCTCGGCCTGGGCTACTCCGAGTACGCCCTCGTCATCGAAGAGATCGCCCGGGTCAGCCCGGCCTACGCCATCGCGGTGGCGGTCAGCGGCCTGCCCCAGGTGATCCTGGCCCGCTACGGGAGCGACGGCCAGAAGCGACGCCTGCTGCCGGAGCTGGCCTCGGGCCGCCACCTGGGGGCCTTCGCCCTCTCCGAGCCCGGGAGCGGCTCCGACGCCGCCAGCCTCCGGACCACCGCCGTCCGCTACGGCGACCGGTACGTGCTCAACGGCGGCAAGATGTGGATCACCCACGGCCCATACGCCGACGTCATCATCGTGATGGCGCGCACCGGCGGGAACGGGGCGCGGGGGATCAGCGCCTTCGTCGTGGAGGGGGGGGCGAAGGGGCTCTCCTTCGGCCGCGCGGAGGACAAGATGGGGCTGCGCTCGAGCCCCACCCACGCCATGACCCTGGAGGACGTCGAGGTCGCGGCGGATGACCTGGTGGGGCGGGAGGGGCAGGGCTTCACCATCGCCATGGCGGCCCTGGACTCGGGGCGGATCACCATCGGCGCCACCGCCGTCGGGCTCAGCCGCGCCGCCGCCGACGCCGCGGCGGCCTACGCCAGGACCCGCGAGCAGTTCGGCAAGGCGATCATCGACTTCCAGGGGGTGGGCTTCATGATCGCCGACATGGCCATCGCCACCGAGTCCGCCGCCCTGCTGGTGAGGAAGGCGGCCTGGCTGAAGGACCAGGGGCTCCCCTTCACCCAGGAGGCGGCGATGGCGAAGTGCGCGGCGACCGACGCGGCGATGAGGGTGACCACCGATGCCGTCCAGGTGCTGGGAGGCTACGGTTACACCCGCGAGTACCCGGTCGAACGGATGATGCGCGACGCGAAGGTGATGCAGATCGTGGAGGGGACGAACCAGATCCAGCGGCTGGTCATCTCGAGGCACATCGCCCGGGGCTGAGCGCCGGAAGTACGGGTCTTCCCGCGGGGGTCCGGGCTCTGGTAGACTTCACCGGCCTTCGAGGGCGGCTGAGGCGAACGCCGCCACGGGGTCGGAGGAGTCGCCGCCCGGGGGGACGCGGGTCAGCGAAAGACGGGGTCAGCATGCGAACCTGCCCGATATGCCATGCGGCCTATGAGTCCCACATCGACTTCTGCTTCAAGGACGGCGCCCCCCTCGAGGCGCCGGAGGAGTCGGGGACCAGGCCGGCGCTGCGGTCCGGCGAGACGGCGCCGCGGTCGCGGGGCCACGCCACCTCGTCGGACCGACTGTCGGAGATCGCCCGCGACGACCTGATGCCCCCCGAGGCGATCAGCCTCGTGGACCTCCCGGTCAGCGCCGTGTTCCCCGACGACGAACCGCCGGATCCGGCGCCGCAGCTCGTCCGCGACGAGCCCAGGATCCCCGCCGCCGCGGGGACCTCCCAGGTCCGCGCCGCGCGGTACCGACCGCAGGACGATCCGGTGGGCGACCGGATGGCCTCGCCCCGCCCGGTCCGAGCTCCCTCCCCACCCCCTCCCGCCGCCCCCCCGCCGGCCCCGGCCCGGGCCGAGGCCAGACCCCCGATCACCCGCCCCGCCCTGACGGGGGTGGCCGCAATCCCCGGGAGCCC
>JAKLKC010000090.1 GCA_023150875.1 Myxococcota bacterium
CCGCTCGCGACGGGGTCTGGTGAATAACCCGGGCTGAGGATGGCGCCCACCTGGTCGGTGCCCTGGCTGGCCGCGATGGTGAGGATGAGCTGGATCCAGTCCATGAGGGGACCCTGGCCGGAGGCGGCGACGTTGGTCCTGCCCGGGAAGAGGCCGGTCTGCGTACCGGAGGCGAGGGCGGAGATGAAGGGCGTCCCGGCGCTGGAGGAGCCGTGCTCCACGAACTTGCCGTCCTCGACCCCGTGGTAGAGGCGGACGTCGATGTCGGTGTTGGCGTCCCGCTGCTCGACCTCCAGCATGGCGACGAGGTCCCGGAGCGTGGCGCCGTAGTTCGCCGGGAAGGTGAAGGAGTGGGGCTTCGCCACCCCGGCGGCCCCGCTCAAGTAGCGTCCCCGTGAGAACGCAGGCACTGTCGGCATCTCGATCCTCCTCCGGCGGGGCTCCGCCGGCTGTCCATCGATCCCGCAGCCTGGCGTAGGGCCCGGTCGCGGGCACCCGGAGTCCGGACCGTACCCCCCCCCTGTTGGGGAAAGTCAAGAAGAAAATGCGGCGGAAGGGGGTCGGGTGCAGTTTTCTTGCGGGGGAGGGGCGGAGTGTCCCGCGGCCGGTGGGGGGGACACGCTCGCCGTCACCCCGACACGCCCGCCGAAGGTGGCGCGGTTCGACCGTTGAGAACGGCTTTCCGTCCGCACGGACTGAACCGCTGAACCAGGTGTCGCCGGACTCACTCCGCTCTGGGCGCTCCGGGGGCCCCCGCGAAACCCCCGCCGCCCGGCCCGCGTAGAACGCGCCATGGCCGCCCGCGACTGCGTGTTCGTCCACGCCCCCAAGTTCCACAACGAGTACCTCCCGCTGGGGGACTTCGCCAGCATCAACTACATGCCCATGGGGCTCCCCGCCCTGGCCCGGGAGCTGCGCCGCCACGGCTTCGACTCCGAGGTCGTCCATCTGGGCGTCGAGTGGCTGGTGGACCCCGCGTTCAGCCTCGTGGAAGAGCTGGCCGCCGACCCGCCCCGGGCGGTGGGGCTGCCGCTCTACTGGCACTACCAGAGCTACGACGCGGTCCGCTACGCCGCCCGGATCAAGAGGGCCTGCCCCGGCACCTTCGTGTTCCTGGGCGGGGTCACCGCGTCGTACTTCGCCGAGCAGGTCCTCGCCGCCTTCCCCGAGGTGGACGCCGTCGTCCAGGGCCACGGCGAGGGGCCGATCGTCCCCCTGCTCCGGGCGATCCGGGACGGCACCGACCTCGCCGCCGTGCCCTCCCTGCTCTACCGCGGCCCGGACGGCGCGCCCCGCCGGAGCGTCTCGCCCCCCTACCTGGCCCGCCAGGAGGACCTGGACTCCCTGGTGTTCGGCGACCTCTCGGTGATGCGACACCCCGAGACCTACGCCCGCTCCTTCGGCTTTCCCCTCTACTGGAGCAAGGAGCTGCCCCCCTCCGAGGCCGTCTCGTCGGCGAGCCTGGGCCGGACCTTCTTCCCCCTCTGCACCGGCCGCGGCTGCCCGGTGGTCTGCTCCTTCTGCGGCGGCAACCGGGACTCCCTCGCCCGGGTCAACGGCCGGAACCGCCTGCTCTTCCGGGACCCCGCGGCGGTGGTGGACGACGTGCTCCGGGCCCGGGACTTCGGCTACCGCACCGTCAGCCTCTGCTTCGACCCCACTCCCTGGCGGGACGCCTACTACATCGACCTCTTCGCGGCGCTCCGGCGGCGGGCCCCGGGGATGGGGATCTACTTCGAGTGCTGGGGCCTCCCCACGGAGCGCTTCCTGGACGCCTTCGCCACCGCCTTCGAGCCCGAGGGCAGCTCGCTGGCCCTCAGCCCCGACACCGGCTCCGAGGAGGTCCGCCGCCGCAACAAGGGTCACATGTATTCCAACGCCGAGCTGCACGCGTCCCTGGCGGCCTGCCGGGAGCGGGGGATCGCCGTGGACCTCTTCTACACCCTGGCCCTGCCCGGCGAGACCCTGCGGGAGGCGCTGGAGACCCGGGACCAGGTGCGGGAGTGCCTGTCCCGCTACGGGGACACCCTGCGGCGGGTGATGACGTGGACGGTGCAGTTGGAACCCGGCTCCCCCCAGTTCGAGAGGCCCGAGAGCCTGGGCCTGACCACCGATCGCAAGGACTTCCTGGACTTCCACCGCTGCCACGGCGCCGGCGCCGACGCATACTCCACCCTGGGTTTCAAGGTGGACGGCTACTTCGGGGACTTCCGGGACGAGGGGGGGATCGCGGAGTTCGAGCGCCACCTCCAGCACCTCAAGTGCATGGAGTTCTGCTTCTTCTCGACCCGCCCTCGCCGCTCAGTGCTCCCCGAGGAGGGCCGAGCCAACTGCCTCGCCCGGAGGCGGGAGCTGGCGGAACGACGCGGGGATCCGCTGCCCACCCTGCCCATCGGCGACGGCCACATGTATCAAGACGCCGCGGCCCTCCGCCCCCCCCGAGGGGCCCGGCCGGAGCTGCCGTGAGCACCGGGATGCACGCGGTCCACCCCGTGGACGCCACCCTGCGGGAGGGGGAGCAGGCCCCGGGCGTGGCGCTGACCCGGGACGAGAAACTGGAGGTCGCGGCGGCCCTCGTGGCGGCGGGCGTGCCGCTCCTGGACGCGGGGATGCCGTGTGCCGGGGCGGAGGAGAGGGCCTTCTTCGCCCAAGCGGTGGCGGCCTTCGGCCCCTCGCGGATCGGGGCCAGCCTGCGGGTGGACCGCCGGGATCTGGAGCGGACGCTGGCCACCGGGGCGCGGGAGCTGTTCGTGATCCTGCCGGTCTCGCCCCTCCACGTGGGGCGGAAGCTGGGCGTCGCGCCCGGGGACCTCGCGGCCCGGGCGGCCTCCCTGGTGGAGGAGGCGGTGGGCGCCGGGGCGACGGTGAGCCTCGCCGCCGAGGACGCCTCCCGGGCGAGCCCCGACGAGGCGGCGGCGGTCCTGGGGCCCGCGGTGGCGGCAGGGGCGACGCGGATCTTCGCGTGCGACACGGTGGGGGTGTGGCTGCCGTCGCGGGCGGGGGCGTTCGTGAGGGGGCTGGGGGAGCGGCTTCCCCAGGGGATCGCGCTGGGCGTCCACTGCCACGACGACCACGGCCTGGCCCTGGCCAACACCCTCGCCGCCGTGGAGGCTGGCGCCACCTGGCCGTCGGTCACCGTGAACGGGCTCGGGGAGCGGTGCGGGAACGCCGATCTGGCGGCGCTGGTGGGGGCCTTGGAGCAGCTCCTCGGCCTCCCCACCGGGATCGACCGGCCGCGGCTCCACGCCCTGTCGCGGCGGGTGGAGGCCCTGACGGGGGTGCCGGTGCGACCCGGGGCGCCGCTGGTGGGGGAGCACGCATTCACCCACACGTCGGGGGTCCACGTGGACGGGGTGCTGAAGGATCCCCGGACCTACGAGGGACCGGATCCCGCCCCCTGGGGGAGGCGCCACCGGGTCGCCCTCTCGCCCCGGAGCGGGCGGAGCGCCCTGCGGGCGGAGGGCGAGGGGACGGTGGGGGTCGGGGAGTTGGAAGCGCTGCGGTACAACGCCTTCGAGGCGTGCCGCGCCCGGCGCGACCGCTTCTGGCCCTCGTTGGAAGCGTGGCGGCGGGCCCTTCCCGTGGCTCGGGGCGAACCGCCGGAGCCATGAGGTCGCCTCCCCCTCGGATGCCACCCCCGCCGCGAGGATGGAGTCACAGGTCCCAGGGCACCACCGTCGTCTCCCGGGACAGCGCCCGGACCTCCGGCACCGCCGCGATCAGGAGGCCCCGGCGAACCTTCCGGTGGGGATAGCTCTCGCGGAAGGCCCGGAGGCCGGCCTCGTGTCGGCGCCCGGGGGAGGCCGAGCACTTGACCTCCACCGGCCAGAGCTCGCCGTCCCGCTCCAACACCAGGTCCACCTCCGCCCCGGCGTGGGTGCGCCAATGGTGGATGGCCGGCCGGGCGGTCAGCGACGATGCCATCCGCCTGACGTCGTGGACCACCGCCGTCTCGAACAAGGCCCCCAGCGCCGGGCTGGCCTCGAGGGCCCGGGGCGAGGTGACGACCTGGAGGAAGGCGGCCAGCCCCGTGTCGCCCAGGTACCCCTTCGGCCGCTGGCTGAGGCGCTTGACGGTGTTGCCCGACCACGGCGGGACCTCGTTCCACAGGAAGGTCGCCCGGAGCAGCGACAGCCAGCGTTCCGCCGTCTGGGGGACCACGTCCACGTCCCGGCCGAGCTGGCTCCGGTTGACCTCCTGGGCGGTCAGCGCCGCGCACAGGGCGAAGAAGCGGCGGAACTGGGCCAGGTCCCGCACGTCGGCGTGGGCCCGGACGTCCCTCTCGACGTAGGTGCGCGTGTAGGACGAGCACCAGTCCTGCACCAGGTCGTCGTCCAGGCCGATGACCCCCGGGAACCCGCCTCGCCACAGGGATCGGAACAGGTCGCCCTTCGCCGCTCGGTCTGGGGGTCGGGCGGTGAAGGCTTCGGGATCCGCCAGCCAGTCCTCCAGCCAGGTCCTCTCCCCGCCGGCTCCCCTCCTCTCGCGCGCCGTCATCGGCTCGAGGTCCACGATCCCCACCCGGCCCGCCAGGCTCTCCGCCACCTGTTTCATCAGCCCGAAGCTCTGGGAGCCCGTCAGCACGTACTGGCCCGGAGCGCGATCCCGGTCCACCCTCCTCTTGATCCCCGGCAGCAGCTCCGGCGCGTACTGGATCTCGTCCAGGATGAGCCGGGGAGGGTGTTGTTCGAGGAAGAACTCCGGATCCTGGCGCGCCCCGGTCAGGTCGCCCAGGGCGTCGAACACGAAGGTGCGGGCGCCGTCACCGAAGAGGCGCGCCACCAGCGTGCTCTTCCCCACCTGCCGCGCCCCCGTGACCAGCACGACGGGGAAGGCGGCGGCGAGCCGGGCCAGGCGGGCCTCGATGTGGCGTGGGAGGTACATTTGCCTTGAATACTAGTGATCCCATCATCAGTTTTCAAGCGAAAGTCGGAGGACGTCCCCGGCGCCCCCGCCCCTGAAACCCTGGCCTTCCCGGGTGCGTAGCCCGGCGCATGGCCGCCGCCGCTCCCGATCCTGCCCCGGGCCCATCCTCCGTCTCCTCTCCCCCCGGGACCGGGTGGGCCGGGGCCCTGCTCGCCGCCCGGGCCGAGGCGGGGGCGTCGGTGGGCTCCTACCACTTCGTCCGTCCCGACCTGGTGATGGGCCACGACGCCACCACCGCCCTCGCCATCCCCATGGCGGAGCGGCGGGGGCTGCGCCTGCTGCCGCCGGAGAGACTGATGCTGGTGGGGGACCACTTCTCGCCCCCCTCCACCGCCGAGAGGGCCGAGATCGCCCGCCGCTTCCGGGAGTTCGCCGCCGCCCAGGGCCACCTGCCCCGCCTGGACGAGGGGATCTGCCACCAGCTCCTGGCGGAGGATCCCCGGGTGCTGCCGGGGGCGGTGGTGGTGGGGGCAGACTCCCACACCGTCACCGTGGGCGGGGTGGGCGCGTTCGGCACCGGGGTCGGCACCACCGACTTCGTCGTCGCCGCCACCGCGGGCGGGCTCTGGCTCCGGCTGCCCGACGCGGTGCGGGTGCGCCTGGTGGGCTCCTGGCCGGCGTGGGCCTGCGGCAAGGAGCTGGTCCTCGCCCTCCTCGCCGCCCACGGCCCCGAGCACGCCCGGTACCGCGGCCTGGAGTTCGTCGACGACACCCCGGGCGGGATCGCCACCGACCACCGCCTCGCCCTGGCCAACATGGCCGTCGAGCAGGGGGCGAAGTGCGGGATCGTACGCCCCGACGCCGAGACCCTGCGGCACCTGGTCGAGGATCGAGGCGTCGACCGCGCCGTCGCCGAGGCGGCGGTGGCCCGCTTTCCCTCCCACCCCGCCGCCGATCCCGGCCCCGCCGAGCGCCTCCCCGATCTGGACTGCTCCGCCCTCGTCCCCCGCCTCGCGCTGCCCGGCGGACTCCGCCGGATCGTCCCCGTGGCCGACGCCGCGGGCGAGGAGGTGGACCAGGTCTACCTGGGCTCCTGCTCCTCGGGCCGCCTCGCCGATCTGCGCCTCGCCGCGAGCGCGCTCCGCGGTCGCAAGGTATCGAAACGGCTGAGGTTCCTCGTCACGCCCTCGTCCCGGGCCGTCTACGGCGCCGCCCTGGCCGAGGGTCTGCTGGGGGTCCTGCACGAGGCGGGGGCGGTGATCCTCAACCCCTCCTGCGGCCCCTGCGGCGGGATCGACAAGGGGCTCCTCGCCCCGGGGGAGGCGTGCCTGTCCACGTCCAATCGCAACGTCCAAGGGCGCATGGGCTCCCCCGAGGCGAGGATCTTCCTCGCGGGCGCGGCCACGGCGGCGGCCACGGCCCTGGCGGGGCGGATCGCCGATCCCCGGGAGCTGTGGGCGTGAGCGCGGAGCGTCCCGACCGGATCTCCGGGATCGCCCTGGTGCTCCCGGACGACGCCGCCGCCGACCTGCTCCACCCGCCGCGGCACTTCTCCCTGGACGCCGGGGCGGTGTCCCGGGGGGCCCTGGCCGGCCTGCCCGAGGTCGCCCGGGCCCTGGCGGAGGGCGCCGGCCCCTGGATCGTCGTCGCCGGCCGGGACCTGGGGGCGGGATCGAGCCGGGAGACCACCCTCTACGCCCTGCGGGACCGGGGGATCGTCGCCGCCGTCGCCGACAGCGCCGGCCGGATCTTCACCCGCAACGCCTGGAACCTCGGCCTGCCAGTGGTCGAGGTCCCCGGCGCGCGCCTGGGGGTCCGCACCGGCGATCCCGTCGTCCTGGACCTTCCCCGGGGCGCCCTCCTGCTTCCAAGCGGCGAGGAGGTCCCGGGGACTCCCCCCGATCCTTACTGGCTCGCGGTATACCGCCACGGCGGCCTGCTGGACTTCGCCGAGGCGATGGGCCGGCTCCCGGGGGCGAGGTGACGGCCCATCCCCCCGCCGACACGCCGCCCCGGGTGGACGTCGCGGTGATCGGCGCCGGGCCGGCCGGCCTCGCCGCGGCGGTGCGGGCGAGGTGGGTCAAGGGCCACGGCGCGGTGCCCTTCCGGGTGGCGGTGTTCGATCCCGCCCCTCCGGGCGGCCTCGCCGGTTGGAAGTCCAACATGCTCACCGGCCCGGCCTGGCGTTTGGATGACGAGGTCCCGGGCCGCCTCCTGGCCGACTGCGTCGAGTGGCGGATCCCGGTGGTGCGGGAGGCGGTGGAGTCGGTCCGGGCCGAGGCGGAGGGGACCTTCGCGATCCTGACCTCCGCGGGCCGTTCGGTGAGGGCCGACGCCGTGGTCCTCGCCGCCGGCCTCCGCCGCCTGTGCGACGAGAGGGACGCCTTCGGCTCGCGGGTGTCGGTCGCCTTCCAGGGGGCGGACCGCTTCCCCGCCCTGCTGGCCAAGGCGGCCCGGGCGGCTCGGGCGGCGGGGGGACCGCTGGCCCTGGTCGGGCACGGGGGGAGCCGGGCCCTGGCCCCCCTCGTCGCCCGGGCCGCGGCCGAGGCGGAGGTGGAGGTCGTCTGGGTGCTGGAGGATGGGGATCCCGGCCAACCAGGCGCCCGGGTGGCGAGGGGACGCTTGGAAGCGGTGGGAAGCGGCGAGGACGGCGGGCTCCGGGTGCGCGGCGAGGACGGCGGCGAGGCCCGGATCCCCGCGGGCCACGTCTTCATCGACTACTACGCCTTCGAGGCTCGGCCTTCCCGGTGGCTGAGGTGGGAACCCGATCCCTCCCGCCTCCCCTCGGGGCACGTCCGGGTGGACCGGGAGGGGGCGACGGACGTGCCCGGCCTCTTCGCGGCGGGGGACTGCACCGGGCCCTACTACGCCATCGCCCGCGCCCTGGGCGACGGGGTGACGGCCGGGCTCTCGGCGTGGCGCCACGTGTTCCGGGGGAGGTTCGGGCGGGAGGGATCCCTGTTCGCCTACCGCCCCGGCGGCGGAGATCTGGCCAACGAGGCGGCGTGGGTCCCGGAGGTGCCCGGGGACTTCGTCGTGGACCCCCTGCTGGAGCCCAGGACCTGCGCGAGGGTGTTGGACGCCCGGGCCCTCCCCGGAGCGAGGCTGCTCGCCGCTCCCCGGTGGGCGGCGGCGTGGGTGGCGGCGGCGGGGATCCCCGCCCCCGACCTGTGGCGGGCGGTGTTCGAGGCCCGGGCGGCGACGGTGAGGCCCGTCGGACCGGGCGAGGAGGATCGATGGTGACGAGGGGACCGACCGGTGCCCTGGCGGGGCAGATCCAAAGGGTGAGGGACGCCATCGCCTCGGGGGGGCCTGCGGACGACGCCGCCTTCGACGCCCTGGCCCTCCCCCTGTACCGGGCTCTGCTGGAGGAGATCCCCGCGTGGGGACGGCTGGCCCGGGCCCGTGGACTGCCCCCCGAGGCCGCCTCGTCGTGGCGGGACGTGGCGCCGATCCCCACCGACGCCTTCCGCCGCCTGGACCTCCACGCGCCCTCGGCGGGGGAGGTGGTGCGGACCTTCGAGACCAGCGGGACCACCTCGTCCCAGCCGGGCCGCGCCCTCTTCGACGCCTCGGCCCTGGCCCTCATGGACCTGGCCATCGACGCGGGCGCCCGGATCCACCTCTTCCCCGACGGGCCCGTGGGCCGGGTCCACGTCCTGGGGCCATCCCCCCAGGCGGCTCCCGGGAAGGTCATGCTCCAGGGCATGAGGCGGCTGGGGGAGTCGTTCGCCGGAGGGCGAGTCGTCTTTCACGTCGGGCCCGGGGGGCTGGACTTCCCGGCCCTGCTCGGGGCGTTGGAAGTGGACACCCGGGAAGGTGTCCCGGTCCTCCTGGCCGGGGCGTCGGGGACCTTCGTGCAGCTCGCCGACTGGATGGGAGCCCAGGGTCCCTCCCGCCTGCCCCTGGCGCCGCGTTCGCGGCTCCTGGACGCGGGGGGCCACAAGGGCCAGGGCCGCGAGCTGTCCCGGGCGGAGTTCCGGGCGCTGATGGGGGAGCGATTCCAACTGCCTCCCCAGCGTTGCGTGAACCTCCTGGGCATGACCGAGCTGTCCTCCCAGTTCTACGAGGACTCCCTGGCCGCCGCCCACGCGGGGGTGCAGGGGAGGGAGGGCTTCGTGAACCCCCCCTGGACCCGCACCCGGGTCCTGGACCCCGACACCCTCGCCGAGGTCCCGGACGGCGTGCCGGGGCTCCTGGCCCACCTGGACCTGGCCAGCGCCACCCGACCCTTCGCGGTGCTGACCACGGACTTGGGGGTCCGGGAGGGGGATCGCTTCCGGGTGACGGGCCGGGCCCGGGGGGCGGAGGCCCGGGGCTGCTCCATCGGCGCCGAGGCGTGGACCGATGCCGCCGCCCGGCGCTGATCCGCCGGCGATCCGGGTGGACCGGGCGCCCCGGGGGATCCCCGACGAGGCCGATCCCGTCCGCCTCCCGGGGGACGAGGCGACCCCGGCGGTGGCCGCCCATCCCCTGGACCCCCGGCGCGTCGGAAGGATCGCCGCGGCCCTCCGGGACGCCGCGGACCGGGGGCTGAGGGGGAGGCCCGTCGCCGGGATCGCCGCCGTCCTCGACCGGGTGTCGCGGCGGTGGCTCGATCTGGCCGAGCCCGCCCGCCGGGCCACCGTCGCCGACGTGGCGGCGCGCCTGGGTTGGAGCGAGGCGTCGGTGGGTTGGAGCCTGGACCGCGAAATGGAGACCTCCCTGGGCGCCGACCTGCTGGGGGCGTTGGACGAGGATCTCTCCCCCGCTGCGGCGCTGGACGGGTGGGTGGAGGCCGGGGACCGGCGGCGGCGGGCGCTGGGCCCGGGGCTGGTGGCGGGGGTGTGCTCGGGCAACGTCCCCGGCCTGCCCCACCTGACGGTGATGCGGTCCCTGCTGGTGAAGGCGCCGGTGCTGGTGAAGGTGTCCCGGGACGAGCCGGTGATGCTGGGGCGGTACGTGGACACCCTGCGGGAGGAGGATCCGGAGCTGGCGGACTGCGTCGCGGTGCAGGCGTGGCGGGGAGGGGACCGGGAGGTGGAGGGGGCGCTGCTGGAAGAGGCGGACTTCCTGGTGGCCTACGGGGGGCGGGAGGCGCTGGAGGACCTCGCCCGGCGTACGCCGCCCCGGGTGCGGGCCCTGTGGCACGGGCACCGCGCGGGGGCCTGCCTGGTGGCGCGGGAGGCGGTGGGGGATCCGGGCCTCGCCCTGGCCCTGGCGGAGGACGCCTGCGCCCACGAGCAGGAGGCGTGCCTCTGCCCGGCGTGGGTCTTCGTGGAGGGGGGAGGGGCCGACGTGTCGCGCCTCGCCGAGGGGGTGGACGCGGCCCTGGCGGAGATCGGCCGCGAGCGCCCTCCCCCCCGCCGCTCCACCTCCGACGTCGCCGCCCGGCGGGCCTTCCTGGACCGGCTGCTGGTGGAGGAGATCGCGGGCTCGGAGGCGATCCTGGGGACGCGGGCGGGGCCGGGGCTGTCCCACCTGGTGGTCGCCCGGCGGGGGCTGCCGGCTCCTCCCGCCGCGCCCCGGGGGAGAGTGGTGGACCTGCACGCCGTCCCCCGGTTGGAAGAGGCCGTCGCCTGGCTTGGCCGCCGACCGTCGGAGCTCCAAGGGGTCGCGCTGGCCGCCGGCCCCGGGGGATCCCCCGCCCTCGCCGAGGCCCTGGCCCGGGCCGGGGTCACCCGGATCTGCCCCCCGGGCCGCATGGGCGTCCCCGACATGCGCTGGCGCCACGACGGCCGCCCCTGTCTCGGGGACATGGTGAGGTGGTGCGAGGAAGTCCGCTGATCCGCCCGCCCCCCGCGGCGTCTCAGGGGTGGAAGACCGCCGAGAGGAACAGCGCGCCCAGGTTCACCGACAGGCGGTCCTCGCCGATGGCCGTCCCCCGGATCAGGGCGTCCAGGGAGAAGGCTTCCACGGGTTGGAAGCGCAGGCCCAGGGCGAACTCCACCTCGGAGCGGAGCTGGCTCTCCTGGTGGGCGTCTTCCACCACCGTCGCGCCCTGGGGCACCCCCTCCAGGGCCGTGCTCCCCTCGCTGGCGAGGTGCTCCAGGCGGAAGCGCCCCCCGAGGCGCAGGGCCCACATGGGGTGGAGGGCGACCTCGGTGGCGATGGGGGTCGACACGGACCACGACGACTCCTCCCGCGTGACCTGGGACACGGTCTCCTCCACCGCCACCCCGTCCTCGGTCCGGATCTCCGCCCGGGAGCCCTCCCCCGACGAGCGGGAGAAGGCCCCGCCGATCCCCGCGCGCAGCTCGACCTTCCCGAGGCGGGCGTGCAGCACCACCAGGGCCTCGCCTCCCCATTCCCGGATCTCCGCGTCCCGCCACTCCTGCCGCGTCTCGACGACGGGGGCACCCTCCAGCACCGTCGTCTCCGTCGTCCAACCGATCCGTGGGGTCCGCCTCCCCCCTTCCAACGTCCCCAGCGCCCTCAGGCCGATCCCCCGCCCGAGGTCCAACGTCGCGTCCACGGCGCCCCCCGGCCGCAGCCCTTCGCCGTCGTCACCGAGGGCCAGCCCCGGGTACGCGCCCTCCAGGGCGTAGGTGGTCCCGCCGCTGGACTGGAGCAGGCTTGCCTCCGCCGTCGCCGCGTCCCAGGCGAGGTGGGCGTCCACCTCCACCGATCCTCGGCCGGTCTCCACCGCCATCCCCACCACGGCCCGCACCGCGTCCCGCCTCTCCCGGTACTCCCCCTCCTCCGCGAGGTCCGCGTCGCCCCCCGTGGAGTGGCCCTCCAGCGTGCCCCCGATGACCGGCGGCTCGCCCTCCGCCCGCGGGCCCAGGCTGGCGCTCCAGCGGGATCCCTCGTAGCCGATCCCGATCCCGACGGAGATCGGGCCTCGGCCCGGGTGCAGGCCGTAGCCGGCGAAGATCCCCCAGGCGACGGCGTCGCTGAAGGCGTCGGTGGAGGAGACCTGGCGGGGCGCCGAGGGGTCCTCCACCTCGGCGACCTGGGAGGAGGCGGTGGAGCCCGATGCCTGGAAGTCCCCGAAAACACCCAGGAATCCCGGCCCCGCCCTCCCCGCGTACCCCAAGGTGGCCCTCCCGCCTCCCCCCTGGTTGCCGATCAGGGTGTACAGGTGGCGGCCTTCCAGCTCGGACAGGCTCGCCGGCTCGCGGAGCAGGTCGTAGGGGTCGCGGAAGAGGCCGAAGCTGGCGGCGGCCCGCAGGGAGTCCTCCTCGACGGCCCGGGCGGGGGCGGCGGCGAGGGTGGCGGCGAGGAAGGCGGCGGCGAGGGGAGCGGTGGGGCGCACGCCGGGAGGATAGCGGATCCCGCGGGGGCGGAGGCGCGGGGCGGCGGACCGGTGGCCGGCGCGGGGGTGGCGGAGCATAGCAGGGGAGGCCCCCGGGGCCCCTGCCCGCGCCCGGTCTCCGTCTCCCATGCCCCCGAGCCTGCTCCCCGATCTGGCGGTGGTGGTCTCCTGCGCCGCCCTCGTCGCGTGGGTGAGCGCCCGCCTCCGGGTGCCGCGGGTGCTGGGCTACCTGTTCGCCGGGATCCTCCTGGGGCCGAGCGGCCCCGCGGCCTCGGCGGTGCGGGATCCCGGGGTGGTGGCGGGCCTCTCGGACGCGGGGGTGGCGGTGCTGATGTTCGTGGTGGGCCTGCGCTTCAGCCTCGCCCACCTGCGGGCCGTCCTGCCGGTGGCGGGGCCGGCGGGCGTGTTCGAGATGCTGCTGACCATGAGCCTGGGCTGGCTGGCCGCCGCGTCCTTGGGCTGGCCCACCGTCGGCTGCGCGGCGGCCGCCGCCATGCTCGGATCCACCAGCACCGCCATGGCGGTGGAGAACCTCACCGAGGGTCACCGGGCCGGCGGCGTCGAAAGGCTGGCGGATCCGGGCGCGGCCCTCCGGGGGCGGCTCGCCGTGGCCCCGCTGGTGTACGGCGTGCTGCTGCTGGACGACCTGCTGATGGCGGTGGTGCTGGTGGCCCTCTCCAGCCTGGTCGCCGCCCGGGAGGAGGGCCTGGGCGGCCTGCTGGGGGCGACCGTGCGGCTCTTCGGGATCGCCGCCGGGGCCATCGCGCTGGGGCGGCTGGTGCTCCCGCTGCTGGCCCGGCACGCCACCCTCTTCCTGGGGCGCGAGGCGCTGGTACTGACCAGCGTCGGCGTCGCCTTCGGGGCCGCGGCCCTGGCGTCGGCGGCGGGCTTCCCCATCGTGTTCGGGGCCTTCCTGGGGGGCGCCCTGGTGGCGGAGTCCGGCCTGGGACCCCGGATCGAGAGGGCGGTGGGGCCGGTGCGGGACCTGCTGGTGCCGCTGTTCTTCGTGGCGGTGGGCATGGGGGTCGACGTGCCCCGGGCGCTGCGCCAGTGGGAGGTCGTCGCCGCCCTCGCCGGCGCGGCCCTGGTGGGGAAAATGCTGGGCGGCCTGTTCGGTGGGCTCGCCGCGGGGGTCCCGCCCCGGGGGGCGGCCCTGCTGGGACTCTACCTGCTCCCCCTCGGGGAGTTCTCGTTCATCGTGGCGGGCCTGCTGGTGAGCGCCGGCGTCCCGGGGCCCCCGTGGCCGGCGGTGGCGGTGGGGATCTCGCTGGTGACCGCGGTGGTGGGCGCGGTGGTGGCGCGGCGGGCGGAGGGGATCGCCGGGGTCGTCGAGGCGGCCTTCCCGGGGCCCCTGCGGACCTTCCTGCAGGCGTACGGGATCGCCCTGGGCCGGCTGCGGGCGCCGCGGGCGTCGCCGGTCCCGGGGCGTCGCGGCCTCTGGATCTGGCTGCTGGGGCACGTCGCCGCCGACGCCGCCGTGGTGGTGGCCCTGCTGTGGCTCGCCCGGCCCGCGGCGGACTGGATGGGGGTGGCGCCCCTCGGGATCCCGCCCCGGACCTTCACCTGGGGGGTGGCGCTGCTGGTGGCCCTGCCCTTCGCGGTCGGGCTCTTCCGCACGGTGGGGGCCATCTCGGTGCTGCTGGCGGAGACGGCGACGGAGCGGCCCGGCGGGGCGTCCCCGGGCCCGGCGGCACGGGCGCTGACGCTGGCCTTCCAACTCGTGCTGACGGTGGCGGTGGGCCTGCTGCTGCTTCTGGCCACGGCCCCCGTCCTGCCCAGCCGGAAGGTGGCCCTGGCCCTGTTGGTGGGGGCGGCCATCCTGGGCTTCCTGCTGGCCCGGGCGATGGTGCGCCTGCACACCCGGGTGCGGATCGCGGTGCGCCACATGGGGGATCCGAGCCCCGCGGTGCGGGAGTCGGCCCGGGACTCCCTGGCGGTGGCCCTGCGGGAGGCGTGGGAGCACGACGTGGTCACCGCCGAGGTGGTGCTCCCCGAAGGGGCCCCGGCGGTGGGGCGGGCCCTCGGAGACCTGGACCTCTCGGACGCGGGGGTGACGGCCATCGCGCTGCGGCGGGACGACCGCGACCTGGTCCCCCCGGGGCCGGCCCTGGTCCTGCGCCGCGGCGACGTGCTGGTGCTGCTGGGGGATCGGGAGGCCCTGGCGCGAGCGACGGCGCGGCTGCTGGGTGGGTGAGGTGCCCCCCGCGCGAACGCCCACCTCGAGGTTTCCTCGGGGGAAGGGGAAACCTTCCGCCTCCCCAGGTGTCTCCCTGTTGCGTCCGGCCCGCCACGAGCCGAGGGAGCCCATGACCCCGAACGCGCAGAACCCCCTCCGCCGCCCCAAGTCCCGGCCCTCCACCCCCACCTCCGCCCCGCCGCCGCCCCGGGCCCACGCCGCCCTGGCCGCCGGCCGGGAGATGCTCGGCCAGGTGCTCGCCCACGGCGCCGCCCCGGAGACCCCGGTGGCCCACGCCGCCCGCTGCCTCGCGGAGGGGCTCCTGGACCTGTGCGGGGGGATCCACCACACCGATCCGTCCCTGCGCCGCGAGGCGCTCCACCGCTCCCGCCTCTACCTGTCCCTCGCCGCCGGGCACCTCACCCTGGGGGGTGGCCGCCCCCTCCCTCCCCAGCTTGCGTCGTGGGTCTCGGTCATCGAGGGGGAGCTGATCCCCGCCACAGACCCCGGGGGGCGCCGCCGCCGGTCGTCGGCGAGCTGAGCGCGCCCAGCATCCACGCCACGAATGCGGGGTCCCCGTAGGCGGCGTCCCACACCTCGTGGGGGGCGCCGGGGACCTCGGAGTAGAGGGGGGCGCCGCCCGCGGCCCGGACGGCGGCGATCATCCCGCGGGTGGCCTGGACGGGCACCAGGGCGTCCCCCTCGCCGTGGAAGGCCCAGATCGGCACCCCCGCCAGGCGAGGCGCGTCGGTGGGGCGGCCCACGCCGCAGATGGGCGCCACGGCGCCGAAGCGCCGGGGGTGGGCGGCGGCGAGCCGCCACGCCACGGTGCCTCCCAGGGAGATCCCTGTGAGGCAGATCCGCTCCGGGTCGATGAACCACGAGGCGCGGGCGTCGTCCAGGGCGGCCAGGAACAGAGGGGCGAGCTCCGGATCCGCCTCGGGGACCTGGGGGATCACCACCAGGCAGGGAAAACGCTCGGGGCACCGCCGCAGCCAGGGCCCCAGCCCGACCTCCGCGGGCCGCCACCCGTCCCGCCCCACCTCCCCCGCCCCGTGGGCATACAGGATCGCCGGCCACGCCCGCCCCAGGCGGTAGCCCTCGGGGACGTGGACCAGGTAGGGGATCCGCTCGCCGCGGTGGACGAGGTCCCGGGGTACGAGGCCGCGGATGAGGGGGAGCCGCCGCACCGCACTGGATTACTCCGGCGGCGCCGGTCGCGCAAGGAGGCCGGCGGGACGCGGACCCGATCCGGCAGGTGTCGGGCGACGGCGGGCACGCGCCCACGCCGCGCCCAGGGCGAGGGCCGCCAGGGGAAGGGAGCCTGACAGGGTCGCCAGAAACTCCGTTCCTGCTGCGGACGACGATGCGGGGCGCCCGCGGTGTCGTGGGGACCCCCAACCGGTGGGGGAATGACCCGAGCCATGCCCCCACCAGTTGTGCACCCCCACTCCTTGCGGACACCTCCGCCTCGCCGCCCTCGCGACGGAACTCCATTCCTGGCGACCCTGTGAGCTGCCCTCCCCCGGATCCGACCGGCACGCGCAACCCCCGCTCCAATCCTCGCCTTCCTGCCGGCCGTCACCGGGCCCGGTGTCGTCGTCCGGCCCGGCGTCGTCGTCCGCGCCGGCGTCGTCGTCCGCCCCGGTGTCGTCGTCGCCTCCGGGGGTGGTGTCGTCGTCCCCGGCGGCGGCGGTCTCGACGAGCTGGCCGTCGACCCCGGCGTAGTCCACCACCGCCACCACCAGCCACCGGGGGGCGCCGGCGTCGGCGGCGGTGCGGGGCTGGTAGACGCCGAGGGGGGCGAGGGTGCGGGTGACGGAGAAGACCTCCCCGGGAACGCCGTCCCCGCCCACCTCGGCGCCGTAGACCTCGTGGGTGCCGTCGGCCTCGTCGGGCCCTTGGAACACGGCGAGCCAGGCGTCCGCCTCGGCGCTGAACCCGAGTCCGATCCCGTCACCTCCCTCGAAGATCGGCGTGGCGGCGACGGGGATCACATCGCCGATGCGGCGCCCCTCGCCATCCATGCGGGCTCCGTACACGTCGCCGCCTCCCTCTCCGTCCCACCAGGTGACGGCCAGGTACTGGTTTGAGTTGGAATCGTAGGCGACCTCGGGGTAGTTGTTGAGCCCCACATTGGAATACACCTCCCAGGGGCCATCGAGGAGATCGCCGGAGCCGGCGGCGACGCGGCGGGCGGTGACGACCTGTGTGCCTTCGGCGGGCTCGTGGACGTAGACGACGAGGTACTCGTCCTGGAGGGCGTTCCAGGCCACAGCGGGGAAGGCGTCGAAGGTGGGGCCGGTGCCGAGGTCCATCTCCGGGCCCACGGGGAGGCCCGAGGCGTCGACGCGGCGGGCCTGGACGTCCACGACCCCGGCCGTCTCGCCCCAGGTGACGAGGCACTCGGGGGTGGTGGCGGAGCAGGCGACCCCGGGCGCCGACTCCAGGTGCTTGGTGCTGTCTCCCTCGTCCACCGCTTGGGGTTCGCCCACCAGCTCGGGCCCCGCGGCGGTCCACCGCACCAGGCCCTCGCCGCTCACCAAGAAAGGACCGGCTTCGCTCACGAGAACGGATCCACGTTCCGGGTCTCGTCGGGGGGGACG
>JAKLKC010000091.1 GCA_023150875.1 Myxococcota bacterium
CGAGGGAAGGGATACCGAGCGTATCTCGACCGAGCGAAAGCGCGGGTGACGCCGCGAGGCGGGATGCATCGTCGCCCGGGTGTGCGACCGCATTTCGTGTTCGACTCTCAATCGGGCTTCGGCGGTCACGCCACGAGCGGCGGATGTCCGGCGCCCCGGTCGGTCGGGATCGGCACCACGAGCTTGCCGGTCCCCAGGCTGCCGCCCCGCGCCCACACACCGACCTCCCCGACCGCAACGGGCGGCAGATCACCGTGCGGGCTGAAGGCTCCGCGGTACTCGCCGACCTGCCCCCCATCCCGGCAGTCCCCAGGACCTGAAGTCGGGGACCGCGATCGGGCATGTCCATGCCCGGATCCCGGGCCTCCCTCCTGCATCGCGGTCGCCGACTCCGTTGGAGGTCTGCGTCCATGCCGCCCCGCTCCCGTGACTGCCGCCCGCTCCTCGCGCCGTTCCTGCTCGCCCTCGTCGCGGGGGCGTGCTCGGACTACGACCTCGGCACCGCGGACGACGACGTTTCGCCTGGGGACGACGACACCACGCCGCCCGAGGACGACGACACGACCCCACCCGCCGACGACGACACCGTCTACCAGAACGAGTGCGGCGAGCACGAGTTCCCGGCCGGCACGGTGCCGGTGGTCAGCCTGTGCGCCGCGCCGACCGACCTGGTGGTGGTGACCGAGTGGTACGACCCGCCGTGGACGACCCAGAGCGGCGCGCGGTGGACGGAGATGACCCCCGTCGTCGCCTCGCTGAACGACGACGACGGCGACGGGGACGCCGACGAGGACGACGTCCCGGACGTCGTGGCGGTCTACTTCGAGAGCACCTCCCTCGACGAGCGCGGCGCGCTGCGGGCGATGTCCGGGGACGGCTCGGGGGAGCTGTGGAGCGTGGCCGCCTCCGGTTGCAGCCCCCTCGACCAGGTCGCGACCGGGGACATCGACGGAGACGGTTGGCAGGAGGTCGTCTGCGCTGGGCCCATGACGGAGCGCCGCGTCACGGCCTACCGGCACGACGGGACCCTGCTCTGGGAGACGCCGGAGCTGCCCCTGCTCACGGGCAACTGGGACCAGGGCTACTGGGTCGTGCCGCCGTCCCTGTGCGACCTCGACCGGGACGGCGACGTCGAGGTCCTCGCGGGCCGATACGTCCTCGACCACGGGGGCGACACCGTGCTCACCCTGTCGGACCCCCCGAGCGCCACCGGACAGTACTTCGGCGCCTCGATCTGCGCCGACGTCGACTGGGACGGCGACATGGAGGTACTGGCGGGCGGGAGCATCTACGACGCTGGAGGCACCCTGGAGACGACCCTCACGACCACCGAGGGGCAGATCCTCACCGCCCAGCTCGACCTGGACGACGAGGCGGAGCTGATCACCTCCGTCGACAGCCTCGTCCGGGCCTTCGAGCACGACGGTACGCCGATCTGGGAGGCGGCGTACTACAACACCCTCGGCTACGGCTACCAGACCGCCGCGACGCTGCTCGTCGCCGACTTCGACGGGGACGGCCTCTCGGAGATCGGCGTGCCCGACGCGAACGGCTACAAGGCGCTGGACGACGACGGTTCGGTGTTGTGGACCTCGGCCGCGCCGGGCGTCGGGGTCTCGGGCTCCACCGCCCACGACCTCGACAGCGACGGCGTCCTCGAGATCGCCTACCAGAGCAATGGCTTCTTCTACATCCTCTCCGCAATCGACGGGGCGACCCGCTACTCCACCCCGAGCGGGACCGAGAAGACCCAGAGCGAGTACCCGGTCATCGCCGACGTCGACGGCGACGGCTCGGCGGAGATCGTGCTCCCCCACAGCGACACCGATGCTGACCCCGGCATCCAGGTGCTGGGCTCCGGCGACGGCCTCTGGCAGCCCACCGACCGCCGCTGGAACCAGTTCGCCTACCACGTCACGAACATCGACGCGAACGGGACGGTGCCGGTGGACCCCGACCCTCCCTGGCTGGAGTTCATGGCGTTCCGCCAGGCCCGCCCCAACCCCTCCGGGGGCGTCTCGGACCTGATCGCCCAGGTGGACGAAGTCTGCAACGCCGACTGCGACGAGGACGTCGTGCGGATCTGGTACCGGATCGCCAACCAGGGCACCGGGACCCTCACGGGGCCAGTGGAGGTGGCCTTCTACGCCAGCGACCAGGGAACGCTGACCCGGGTGGCCAGCGACATCGTCCCCGACGCACCCGACGAGGGGGAGCTGCTCGCCTCCCGCCGGGTCGACCTCCCCCGTGCCGCGGTCGAGGACATGCCCCTCGTGGTCGTCGTCGACGACGACGGCGGTGGCGGCGACATCGGCGAGTGCGACGAGGAGAACAACCTCGTCCTCTGGGCCGAGCCCATGTGCCCGGTCTACTCCTCGCCCGCTCCTTGAGAGAGTGTCGACACCCAGGAAGGTCCGAGGGCTCCCCTCAGCCCGGGTTGTTCGACAGACCCCGTAACGAGCGGGCGGAGACCGCGAGTGAGGCCGGGAGTCGCAGGGTGGAGCGAGGGGGTCGCCCAACGACTCCGAGTCCTCGCCTCAGTTGGATGACTCGCTGCGGAAGCTCTCGGCATGGGTCGGCGCCCGACCGCCACGGGCGCGTGCACCGCGGAGGACCTGGGGCGACGGTTCGCGTCCGGCCTCCGCAATCCGGCCGTGGATTGCGGACCCGATCCTGGATGGCCAGTATGCGCGTATGACTCGCATCACCATCACCCTCCCTGAATCCCTCGCCGGCATCCTCGCCCGCGAGGCCGAGCGGTCAGGCAAGTCGGTATCCGAGGTGGTGCGGACCGTCCTCGCGAAGGGCCTCGGCCTCAGCGGGGACGAGACTCGCCCGCTCCCTTTCGCCGGGGTGGGGCGGAGCGGCCATCGAGACACCGCCCGCCGCGCGGAGGTGATCCTGGAGCGGGAGTGGGGCGGTGATCGCCATCGTTGATACCGGACCGCTGTACGCGGCCGTCGATGCGGACGACGCCGACCACCAGGTCTGCGTCGCTGCCCTCCGGACCCCCGGCCTGCGGCTCGTGGTTCCTGCCATGGTCCTCGCCGAAGCGACCTACCTGGTCGGCAGCCGAGCAGGCCCAGAATGACGCCGCCCTCCTGGCATCGGCCGGGCTCAGACCCAAGGCCGAGGCCCTGCTGGCTTTCCTGCGCGAGGACCCGTACCGGAACCCGCCACGCTTCGAGAAGCTGGTGGGTGACCTGGCCGGGGCGTACTCGCGCCGGATCAACCTGCAGCACCGACTGGTGTACCAGGTGCTGGCCGACGAGCGGGTGGTGAAGGTCCCAAGGATGTGGACCCACTACCGGTAGGACCGCAGATGGCCCCGCCCTGTGCTTGAACCTCGCCAGGGGGTGCCCCGGCCCATTCAAAACAGCCAGGTTCGAGCACTCGGGATGGTTCGCCGCGCAACTGCTCGCCGCTGCTGCGGAATGTCGATGGTGGGCGATGAAGGACTCGACCCTTCCGGCCGCGTCCGTCACGGACGCGACCTCCAGGGACGGGGCGGGTGGCTGACGGGCCCGTCAAGGGCCCTCTTCAGCCACTGGCTGCGGCACCCGCCCGTTCGAACCCTCCATCGCCCAACGGTCAGAACGCCGAAGGCCCGCCGAAGCGGGCCTTCGAAGGGCGCGGTGGTGGGCGATGAAGGATTCGAACCTTCGGCCCCTGGTTCCGGAGACCAGTGCTCTATCCCCTGAGCTAATCGCCCGCGAAGTGTGGCGCGGGTTATAGGGCTCGGGGGCGGGAGTGTCAAGGGGGTAGTGGGGCGGGAGCGCGGGACACCTGGGGGGCGTGCTAGCCTTGGGCCGGGGCGGGGCGATGATGGGGCCGTCCCGGGGCTCCATGGCACGTCGGACCGCCGCCCTCCCTCTTGCTCGATTCGCCGCTTCCGTCGCCGTCGCGGGGCTGGCCGCCGCTGCGGCGGTCCTGGGCTGCGAGGTCGTCGTCCGGGTGACGGGCATGGATGCGAGGGCGATCGCGCGGGGGCTCTACCTGCAGATGGCCGATGTGGAGGCCCACCGGGTCTCCGCCGACCCCGTGCTGCACTACGAACTCATGCCGGGTGGCTTGGGGGCCCAGAACCACCTCTTCCCCGCGCACATCGACCGCCACGGCGCGCGGGGGCGGGAGCACCCGGAGCCCAAGGGCGAGGGGACCGTCCGGATCCTCGTCTTCGGGGGGTCCACGGTGTACGGCGCCCGCGTCCAGGACGATGAGACCATCCCCGCGCTGCTGGAGCGCGTCCTGAACGAGCGCGCCACCTCCTCCGGGGACGCGACCGTGTACGAGGCCTGGAACTTCGGCACCTCCGCCTACGTCACGTCCCAGATGGCGCGCCTCGCCCGACTGAAGCTCGACCTCCACGCACCGGACCTGATGGTCGTCGTGATGACCAACATGGGGCGCCGGGCGTTCCTGGGCACGGAGCCGCTGGAGGAGACCGCCCTCGCGTGGCTGGAGGCGGATCCGGACTTCGTCCCCGAGAACCTCCCTCCCCCGGAGGGAATGGGCCTCGGGGAGCACCGGGCCCTGCTGCGCCGCTGGGCGCTCTACCGCTACGCGACCGCGTGGCGCGCCCCGGGGAGGCACGTCCGGGGATCCCTGCACGCTGCCACCCTCGACCGGGCATGCTCCTGCGCCCTGGTCCGGGAGGCGGAGTCCCGAGGGGTGCCGGTGCTCTTCGTCGCCGCCCCCCAGCCCCACGAGGTGGGTCGCTTCCGGGTGGGGGACGTCTTCGATGGCTTTCCCGAGGCGCGGTTCCTGGACCTCCACGTCCACGGGCGGGAACCGGACTACTACGACCTCCATCCCCCCCTGGCGATCCTGGAAGAGCACGCCCGGTCCATCGCCGACGCCCTGGGGGAACGGGGTCTCCTGCGCCCCGGGGGGAGAGGACCCCTCGACCCCGTGGGGAGGGCCCTCGCCGCCCTCGCCGCCTGCCCCGGGGGCCCGCTCCCCGGCGATGGGGGCGGAGGCCCGGGGAAAGTGCCCTGAGCGGACGAGTTTCCTGACCCGCCGGTCAGCAAAGCGTTGCGCCGCGGGCGGTCGGACCCTATAGTGGCGCGGCTCCGCGATCCGGTGGGTCGGACGCGGTGCTCCGGTCGTCATGCCCCGTCCCGCCGATCCCCACGCCCGCGAGGCCCTGCTGCGCGCCGCCCGCTCGGAGTTCGCCCGGCAGGGCATCGACCGGGCCCGGGTGGGGGACATCGCCCAGAAGGCCGGGCTGTCCAAGGGGGCCTTCTACCTGCACTTCGCCTCCAAGCAGGACGCGTTCCGGGAGATGGTCCAGCGCTTCATCGGAGTGCTGGAGGAGCACGCGGCCCGGAGGAAGGAGGCGCTCCGGCGCCTGCAGGACGAGCTTCAGGGGGCCGAGCCCGGGAGGGCTCGGGCCGCCGGGTTCGAGGGGGAGTGCGCCCTCGACGTCGAGGTTCTCGACGCCCTCTGGCGGAACCGGGAGGTGCTCTCGGTGCTGGACGGAGCCTCCGCGGAACCCCACCGCCCCCTCGTCTCGGCGTTCCGCCAGCGCCTGCGGGACATGCTCATCGGGGACGTCGCCGAGAGGCAGGCCGAGGGCGGGCTCCGGGCGGACCTCGACCCCGAGGCCGTCGCCGACGCCGTGTTCGGGGTCTACGAGACCTTCGGGCACCGCATGGCCGGGCTGCGCGAGAAGCCCGACCTCGGCGGCTGGGCCCGCACCATCCGCACCATCCTCTACGAGGGGCTGCTCCCGCCCCCGGGGTGCACAGTGCCCGCCCACGCCCAGGACGTGTCCCGAAGAAGGGGAGACTGACCCGCGGGTCAGCCTCCCGGAGTCTCCCATGACCCGGCTCCAGCGCTCCGCTCCTTTCGCCTCCGCCGTCGCCGCGGCCTCTCTCCTCCTCGCCGCGGGCTGCCGACCCCCCGCGGGTGGGGACGCGCCGGCATCCGACACCGCCGCTCCCGCGGAGGCGTCCCGGGTGCGATTCGCCACCCCCGAGTCGCTGTCCTTCGTCCCTCAGGCCGTGGCGACCGGCGAGCTGCGGCCGGAGCAGTCCGCGATGCTCGCCTTCGGCATCCCCGGCCGGCTGGAGCGGGTGGCGGTCCGGCGGGGCGTGACGGTCAAGAAGGGGGAGGCCCTGGCGGTCCTGGACTCCGGCGCCGCCAGCGCCAGCCTGGCCCAGGCCCGGGCGGGCCTCTCCGCCGCCCGCGCCCAGCTCCGCATGGCCGAGGACGCCCTCCAGCGGATCACCCCCCTGCGGGAGCAGCAAGGCGTGGCCGACGCCCAGCTCGTCCAGGTCCAGGGACAGCGGGACCTCGCCCTCGCTCAGGTGGAGGCCGCGGAGGCCCAGGTCCGAGCCGCCGAGGTCCACCTGGGGAACCACACCCTCCGCGCCCCCTTCACCGGCCTGGTGACCCGGGTTCCCGATGGCGCCGGGGTCGCCGTCAACCCCGGCGTGCCCCTCATGGCCATGGAGACCGCGGGCGCCCTCGTCCTCGACACCACCCTGCCCGAGCAGGACGCCGCGGGGGTGCGCGTGGGCGACGCCGCCGAGGTCGAAGCCGCCGTCGGGGGAGCCCTGGTGAAGGAGGCGGGCACCGTGCGGGCCGTGCTGCCGTCCGCCGACCCCATGACCCACCGGGTGCCCGTGGAGATCGCCGTGCCCAACCCCGAGGGGCGCTTCTTCGCCCACACCTTCGCCCGAGCCACGCTGCCCGCGGGACGCCCCCGGCAGGCCCTGCGGATCCCCTCGGGGGCGCTGGTCCAGCGGGGCTCCGGCTTCTTCGTGTGGTCGGTGGGCGGCGACGGGACCGCCCGCCTCGCCGCCGTCCGCCTGCTCGCCCAGGAAGGGCCCCAGGCCGTCGTGGAGCCCGCGGGCGAGCCCCTGCCCCCGGGAGCCCGGGTCGTCGACCTGCCCCCCAGCGACCTCGTCGACGGCGCCCTCGTCGCCGCCGTCTCCCGCGAGTGACGCCCCCCGGGGCCCACCCCGAGCCGGTCCCCCGCGCCGACCCCTTACCGGGAGCACCCCGATGACCCTCAGCGACGTCGCCATCCGCCGGCCCGTCTTCACCGCGATGCTGTCCCTCGCCCTCGTCGTCATGGGCGTGATGGGCTACCTCCGCCTGGGGACCGACCTCTTCCCCGACGTCTCCATGCCCTTCGTGACGGTCACCACCGTCTATCCGGGGGCCGGCCCCGAGGACATCGAGGAGGAGGTCACCCGCCCCATCGAGGACGCCGTCGCGGGGATCCAGGGCGTCGAGCGGGTCTTCTCGCAGTCCCGCGAGAACGTCAGCCTGGTGTTCATCCAGTTCGAGCTCTCGGTGGCGCAGGCCGAGGCCACCCAGCAGGTGCGGGACAAGGTGGGGATCGCCGTCCGGGACATCCCCCCCACCGCCGAGGCCCCCGTCATCGCCCAGTACGACCTCTCGTCCCAGCCCATCCTCGTCTTCTCCGCCGCCTCCAGCGAGGACTCCCTGGCGCTCCGCGCCCTGCTGGACGACCAGGTCAAGCCCCGCCTGGAGCAGATCGACGGGGTCGCCGCCATCCGGATCCTCGGAGGGGACGAGAAGGAGATCGCCGTCGACCTCGATCCGGACCGCCTCTCCGCCGCGGGGCTGGTCCCCGAGATGGTGATCCAGCGGATCCGCGCCGAGCACCTGGACCTGCCCGCGGGGCGCTTCGACGCCGGCCCCCAGGAGATCGGGGTGCGGGTCACCGGGGAGTTCCGGGACATCGACGAGCTGCGCCGGATGGTGGTGACCACCCACCGGGACGGCAGCCACGTCCGCCTGGAGGACGTCGCCCTCGTCCGCGAAACGGTGAAGGAGGCCCGCACCCAGGTCCGCGCCAACGGCCGCAGCGCCATCGCCGTCGAGGTGGTGAAGCAGGGCGGCACCAACACCATCGCCGTCGCCGGCGCCGTGAAGGAGGCCCTGGCCGAGCTCCACGAGCGCTTCGGCGACCGGTTCCGCGCCGACCCCCTCATCGACCCCTCCCTCGTCATCGAGGCCAACGCCCACGAGGTGTGGATCGCCATCTACTTCGGCGGCGCCATGGCCATCCTCATCATCCTGATCTTCCTGATGGACCTCCGGGGTACGTTCATCTCGGCCCTCGCCCTGCCCACCTCGGTGGTGGGGACCCTGTTCTTCATGTGGGCGATGGGCTACACCCTCAACCAGCTCACCTTGCTGGGCCTCTCCCTGGCCATCGGGCTGCTCATCGACGACGCGGTGGTGGTGCGCGAGAGCATCACCCGCCGCCTGGACGCCGGGGAGGACCCCGTGGACGCCGCCAGCAACGGCACCCGGGAGATCGCGCTGGCGGTGCTGGCCACCACGCTGACCCTCTGCGCCGTCTTCGTGCCGGTGGCCTTCATGCAGGGGATCGTCGGCCGCTTCTTCCGGCAGTTCGGCCTGACCATCAGCGCCGCCGTGCTGCTCAGCCTCTTCGTCGCCTTCACCCTGGACCCCATGCTCTCGGCCCGGCTGGCGCGGCGGCGGCGCCTCGGCGAGGAGCACCGCCCGGGTGCCCTCGAGCGCGCCCTCAAGCCCTCCTTCGACGCCCTCGACTCGGCCTACGCCCGCTCCCTGGACTGGGTGCTCGCCCACGGACGCGCGGTGGTCATCGCCGCCCTCGCCCTCTTCCTGGGCAGCGTCGGGGTCGCGGCGCGCCTCGGCTCCGACTTCATCGGGAGCGAGGACCGGGGGCAGATCGTGGTGGAGATGGAGTTCCCCTCCGGCACCTCCCTCGCCACCACCTCGGACCGGAGCGGGGTCGCCGAGGCCGAGGTCGCCGGGCTCCCCGGCGTCACCACGGTCTACGCGGTCCTCGGTCCCCGGGAGGACGTCCGGCGGGCGGAGTGGCGCGTGCTGCTGGTGGACAAGAACGAGCGGGAGCACGGGCTCGACTGGTACAAGGAGCGGGTGCGGGAGGCGCTGGCGCGGGTGCCCCAGGCGAAGGTCTCGGTGTCGGATCCCCCGGTGCTGGAGGGGCTCGGCAACTGGCCGCCCATCCTGATGCAGGTGGTGGGGCGGGAGTTCGACGTCCTCAGCGCCGAGGCCGCCCACGTCGCCGGCGTCCTGCGCTCCATCCCCGGGACGGCCGACGTGAAGGTCAACGACAACCCCGGCCGCCCCGAGCTCCTCCTCCGGGTGGACCGGGACGTCGCGTCGAACCTGGGCCTGCCCGCGGGCGCGGTGGCGGCCCAGGTGCGCCTCGCCTCCCACGGGGACGTCGCCGGACGCCTCCGCCAGGGCCGCGACGAGGTCGACATCCGGGTGCGCCTCCCGGAGCCCGAGAGGGGGTCCGCCGACGCCCTGTCGCGGCTCTGGGTCCAGGGTCCCCGCGGGCCCGTCGGCCTCTCCCAGCTCGTGGACGCCCGGCGCGTGGACGGCCCCGCCGTCATCGAGCACGAGATGAGGGAGAGGCAGATCACCGTCAGCGCCCAGCTCGCCCCCGGAGCCAACCTGGGGGACGTCGTGCAGGACCTGAAGGCCCGGCTGGCCGATCACCCGCTCCCCCCCGGCTACACCTACATCTACAACGGCCAGCAGAAGGACATGGCCGACATGATCGCCAACCTGGTCCTGGCCCTCGCCCTGGCCCTGGTGTTCATCTACATGGTGCTGGCCAGCCAGTTCGAGTCCGTCGTGCATCCCTTCACGATCATGCTCTCCCTCCCCCTCGCCCTCGTCGGCGCGGTGCTGGCCCTCGCCGCCACGGGGCACACCCTGGGCATGGGCGCGAACATCGGCGTGATCCTGCTCATGGGGCTGGTGACCAAGAACGCCATCCTCCTGGTGGACGGTGCCCTCCAGTCCATGCGCGAGGGGGATCCCCCCGCCGCCGCCATGCGCCGCGCCGGCCCGCGCCGCCTGCGTCCCATCCTGATGACCAGCGCCGCGATGGTGATGGGCATGCTCCCCACCGCCCTGGGCACGGGAATGGGCAGCGAGTTCCGGTCCCCGATGGCGATCTCGGTGATCGGCGGCGTGGTGACCTCCACGCTGCTCACCCTCTGGGTGGTGCCGGTGGTCTTCCTGTGGGTGGAGGGGGCTCGGGGAGGCTTCTCGTCCTGGCTCCGGCGGCGTGGCCTCGGAGGCGAGGCGGGGCCGGAAGAGGGCGGCTTCGGGAGCCCGACGGACGCCGCGGCGGCGATGGGTCGGTCCGCGGTGGGCCGGTCCGGCGGCTAGGGACGTCCGTCCCGATCGCTACCAGAAGCGCCACCAGGGGCGGCGGTCCAGGTGCCCCCCCAGGCCGCCCGAGGCCTGCGCTCCCTCCAGGGCCCCGGCGAGGCGGACCAGCTCCCCCTCGGCGTCCCCCAGGCGCTGTTCCGCCTGGGCGATCCGCCGCTCCGCCAGCTCCCGGAGGTAACGGGTCTCCCGCTCCAGCGCCAGGACCCGCTGCTCCAGGCCCGAGGGCCCCCCGCGCTCCAGCAGCTCCCGGACCCGGGCCGCCTCGGCCTCGGCCGCCTCGGAGCGGGCGGTGGCGTGGGCCAGGGCCCGATCGACCTCCGCGCGGGAGGCGGCCAGGGCCTCCTCGACCGCGCGGACGCGACCGTCCAGCGCGTCCTCCTCGCTCCACCTCGCCCGCTGGAGGAGGGCGTCCACTTCTCGCCGGAGGGACTCGACGGCGTCGTCCTCTTCCCCGCGCCGGGGAGGCGCAGGGGGGGCCACGACAGGTGGGGGAGGCTCGGGGCGGAGGGAAGAGGCCCTTCCCGCCGCGGGGGAGTCCACCGGGACCAGGGTCTGCCGCTCGCCGGACGATGCTGTGGGTCCCGGGCCGGTGCCGAGTTCAACCCGGACGGCGACGGGTGTGGGTGGGGACGACGGCGTCGCCGCCCGCCGGACCTCCCCGGCCTCGGGGGCGTCGGTGGCGTCCGCCGCGGCCGGCCCGCCCGGGCTGGTCTCGACGGGAGCGCCCGCGTCTGCCAGGCGGCCGGTGCGCCAGGCGTCCAGGGCCATCTTCAGGGCGGAGAGGGGCTCATCCTCCCACCGGGTGCGGCGCGTGAAGCAGGTGACCAGGACCCCGTCGGCCCGGTTCCCGAGCACCGTGGTCTCGAAGTGGGGCTGGAGGACGAGCTGCTCCAGCTCGCGTCGCTCCCGGTCGTCCTCCAGACGGAAGCGGTAGGCCCCGGCGAAGCCATCGCGTCCACCCATGTCGATGCGGAGGCGCAGCACCACCTCGTCCCCGGCGTCGGTGGGCTCGGGGACCAGGTCGTAGTGGCCGAAGAAGGCGTGGTACGGATCGGGCACCCGCGCCAGGAAGCGCGCCGCGCCGGTGCCCCGGGTGGGGACGTGCAGGACCGTCGCGCCGTCGCCGAAACAGGCGTTGAGCGAGGCGTTGTCCACCTCCCGGGGCTCGAAAGGCAGTCCCCGGGCGTCGTCCCACTCCCGCCAGGCGCCCCGCACCTTCGCGAAGAACGCCTCGGCGTCCCCACCCGGCTGGAACTCCTCGAAGACGCGGCGGATCTCGGACTCGACGTCCAGGCCCCGATCGGCGGAGAAGCCGGCGAGCTCCACGGCGCGGCGGAGGGCTTCCGCCGCCCGACCCGCGCCGGAGACGTCCAGGACCGCCCTCAGGAGGTCCGGCGAGCCCACGAAGCCCGGGGCGGGCTCGGGGGTGAGGAACCAGAGGCACCAGGGCGCGGCCTCGTCCAGGGCCCGGAGCCAGCCCCGGACCTCGGGGGCGTCGGGGGCGGTGCCGGGGGGGACGCGGACGGGGACCCGCCTCCACGCGGTCCGGGCGCCGCGGCCGCTCTCCGCCAGCGTCTGGAGGGCCGCGACGGCGTCCTCGACGGAACGGGCCCGGAGCGCCTCGGGCCCGGGGCTGAGGACGAGGGGATCGGTGGAAACGGTCGTGGAGGGCATGCTCCCCTCGGGGACGTGGAGAAACGCGCCGGCGCGCGCCGACCGGGTCCTCCGGCTGGGGTGATGGGGGTCGTCTCGCGCCGCGGCCCCCCCGGGCCGGCGGTGAGGGCCGCGCCGCAGGCGGGCCGCGCCATGATACCGGCGTCACCCCGCCCCGACAACGGGGCCCTGGGACGGCAGGAGACTCAGTAGGACCGCGGCAGCTCCAGCAGGTGCTCGGCCACGAAGTTCAGGATCAGCTCCCGGGTGACCGGCGCGGTCTTGAGCAGCCGCGCCGTCTCCCACAACTGGATGACCCGGTACTCCTCCGAGAAGCCCGCCCCCCCCAAGGTCTCGATGGCCCGGTCCGCCGCCTGGACCGCCAGGTCGGCGGCGGTGAGCTTGGCCATGTTGGCGTACTGCCCGACCTCGTGGGGATCGAGGCCCCGGTCGAAGGCCCAGGCGGCGCGCTGGGTGAGGAGGCGGGCCGCGTCGAGGCCGATCCGCACCTCGGCCAGGGGATGCTGCACCGACTGGTAGGCGCCGATGGGGCTCTTGCCGAACACGCTGCGCTCCCGGGCGTAGCGGCAGGCCCGGTCCAGGAGGTACTGGACCATCCCGCACGCCGCCGCCGAGGCCAGGATCCGCTCGGGGTTCAGCGTGTTGAACAGGGCGACGGCCCCCTGGTGCTCCTCGCCTATCCGGTCGCACACCGGGACGGCGGCGCCGTCCAGGTGGACCGTGAACTGCCGCGCCCCCTCGATGCCCCGCATGGGCATGGGCCGGAGGGTCACCCCGGGGTCCTTGGGGTCCAGGAGCAGCAGGGTCATGCCGTACGCCTTGGGGAGCCCCTGGGCCTTGAGGTCGTCGGCGGAGATGGTGCGGCACACCAGCAGCGCGCGGTCGGCCTCGTCGATGCCGCTGATGTAGGTCTTCTGGCCCGTCACCCGGTACACGTCGCCGTCCCGCCGGGCGAAGGTGGAGATCCGGAAGGCGTTGCTGCCCGCGTCGGGTTCGGTCAGGGCGAAGGCGATCTTCATCCGTCCGGCGGCGACCTCGGGCAGGATCCGCCCCTTCAAGTCGTCGCTCCCGTTCCGGAGCACGCACAGGGCGTCCATGGCGGTGAGGATCACCAGCGCGTTGACCAGGCCAGCCCTCCCCAGGACCTCCACCGCCGCCGTCAGGGCCGAGAGGCCGAGGCCGGTGCCGCCGTACTCCTCGGGGACGACGCATCCGTGGAGGCCCGCCTCCGAGAGGGCGTCCCAGATCTCCGTGGGGAACCGGTGGTGCTGGAAGACCTCGTCCCAGATCTCGTCCAGCCGCGGCTGGAACCGCCGGACCACCTGCTCGGCGGCCTGCCGCGCCATGCCCTGAGCGTCGTCGTACGCGAAGTCCATCGCCCCTCTCCTCGTCGGGAGCCTTCGGCCTGCGGGTCGCCGGCCCCCGTCGCCGGATGCTAGAAAGGGTGGACCCGTCGCGTCAATGCGGTGCCCGCGTTCCCTGGAGTCGCTCTTGCCCGTCTCGTGCCCCCCGCGATGGCCCGCCGTGGCCCTGCTCCTGGCGATCCTCCTCCTCGGCGCCGCAGGGGAGGCCGCGCCGCCCGCGCCCCCCCCCTCCCCCGCCGACGGCGTCATCGGCGTCAGCGTCCAGGAGACCGGCCTCGGCCTGGTCGTCGCCCGGGTGCTCCCCGGGAGCCCCGCCGCCGGCGCGGGCGTGCGCGCCGGGGACCTCCTCCTCGTCGCCGACGGGAAGGGCCTGGCCCCCCTCTCGCTGAAAGAAGCCACCGACCTGCTGAAGGGCGCCCCCGGGACGCCCGTGGTGGTGGAGGTGGAGTCGGGGGAGGACGGCGCCCGGCGCTCCGTGGAGATCGTCCGCCTCTCCCGGGAGGACGTGGATGCCGCCGCCCGGGGCGCCGCCCCCGGGGACGTCCCCGGATCCCCCCACTACGCCCGATACGTCCGAGGGGTGCGCGGGACCGACCTCTCCGCCATCCCGCGGGCGCTGGAGGAGCTCGTCGCCGCCGGCCTCGACGGGATCGAGCCCCGCACGGTGATGAAGTTCAGCGGCCAGACCCTGGGGGCGCGCCCCACGGCGGAGGCGAGGGCGGCCCTGGAGGCCGTGGCGGAGCGCCTGGGACGCGCGTTCCCGGAAGACCTCATGCTTCGGATCGAGGCGGCGGAGCAGCTCCACCTGGAGTCGGATCCGGCCGCCGCGGCGGCGAAGGCCGAGGCCGTTGCCCTCGAGGCCGAGGCCCGGGGGCCCGTGGCGGGAGCCTTCGCGCAGGAGGCCTGGGACCTGGTGGTGCGGGCGGCGGGCAAGACCGGCGACGCCGCCCTGGCCTCCCGGGCGCTGGTCCGCGGGGCGGCCTCCCCCAGGCCCGGCGTCCAGTGGCGGGGGGTCGGCGAGGGCGAGGAGGGCTTCGCCCCCATCGTCCTGGCCGATCCGTGGTTTCCGGGGGTGGTGGACGTGCTGGCGGCCGGCGGCGACGTCCCGGGAGCCTCGGATGCAGCGCGCAAGTACCTGATGCTGCTGGACAATCCGGACATGGCGGCCCGGTGGACCGGCATGGGGATCCCGGTGCCGTCCCCCGCCGATCGGCCGGTGTGGCCGGTGGAGGGCCCCGCCGCGCCGGGGTTCGCCGTCACCACCCTCGACGGCGCCCGCTTCGACCTCGCCGCCGCCCGGGGCCACCCGGTCCTCCTGGTCTTCTGGGCGAGCTGGTGCGGGCCCTGCCGCGAGGAGATGCCGCATCTCCAGCGGATCTACGAGACCCTGGGCCCCAAGGGCCTGAGGATGCTCGCCCTCGCGGTGCGGGACGAACCCGAGAAGGCCCGGGCGGCCATGGAGAAGGGCGGGTTCACCTTCCCCGCGGCCATGTGCCCCGACGCCGTCCAGGAGGCGTTCGCGGTGGGCCCCATCCCGGCGACCCGCCTCCTGGATGCCCGGGGCACGGTGCGGCTGGCCCGCAAGGGGTACAGCGAGGAGAACGTCGCCGAGCTCGCCCGGGGGGCGGAGCTCCTGGTGGGCGAGGGGGACGGCGCCGCGGGGGCGCCCCTGGGCCGGACGGGGGGTGTCGACGCCTTGTCGCTGCTGCGCTTCCTGCCCGACGCCGACGCCTCGTCCCTGGCCGCGCGCCGCCGCCCCGGCGGCAAGGACGAGGTGTGGGGCGGGGGGAGCCGCACGCCGCCGCGTCCCCTTGCCTTCGAGGGGGGAGTCCCCGAGGCGCCGGTGGGCCTGCCCCGCCCGACGGCGGAGGTCCTGGCCGCCGCGGACGTCGACGGCTCTGGCCGGTCCTCCGCCTTCGCCGCCGACAAGAAGTCCCGCTGGGGACGCCTCCTGCGCTCCGACGGTACCGTCGGGTGGCTGTACCACGGCCCCGAGCCCATCGCCGCGGCGGCGGCGGCCGACCTCGACGGGGACCTCCGGGACGAGGTGGTGATCGGGGCGACCTCGGAGGATGGTCGGGGGGTGCTGCGGGTGCTCGCCCCCGACGGGAGCCGGCGCGGGGAGTACTCGATCCCCCGCCCCCCCCGCTCCATGTCCGTGCTGGCGGGTGCGGACGGGGAGGCGGTGGTGGTCTCCACCGGGGACGCCCTGTACCGGCTGGATGGCGGGGGGCCGGTGGTGCTCTCCGGCCCGGTGATCCCCGGGGCGGACGCGCTGGCGGCGCTCCCGGGCGGTGACCGCCTGGCGGTGGGAGGGGGCGGCGTGCCCGACGTCGCGTTCGGGAGGGCCGGCGGCGGACGCGCCTGGACGGTGGTCCTGAGGTCCGACGGGGCCCTGCTCCTTCACGACGACCGGGGAGTGCTGGTGCAGAGGGTCCAGCTCAGGGTCCCGGCCCCCCGCGCCCTGGCCGCCGACACCGACGGCGACGGCAGGGACGAGCTGGTGATCGCCGCCCCGGGGGCGGGCTTCGCGCTGGTGGACGTGCGGCTGCCTTGACGTACGGATCCGGGGCCCTCGGTCGATCCTTGTGGCGGCACGGCGGACCTCGATTTATAAAGCCCCGGGGATCGGGCGTTGGATGTCGGCGGCGCGGCGCGGGGGCGCGGCCGCCGGAGGCGGGATGCGGAGCGGGCTCGTTCGATGGAGGGCTTTGTGGCCGGTCGTCCTCGAGGCGGCCTGCCAGGGCTCGCCGGAGCTGACCTCCACCCACGATCCGCCCCGGATCTCGGGGATCTCCGCGGCTGCCGGGGAGGGCGTGGTCGAGGGGGAGCGGGCGGTCCTGGAGGCCTGGGTCGACACCGACGCCTTCGATCCCGAGGAGCTGGTGGTCACGCTGCTGAGCGACGCCCAGACTCCCATCGCCTCCCCCGCCCAGCCCGAGCCCACGGGCGCGGTGTTCCTCACCACCGAGCCGCTGCTGGCCGGCGAGCACCGGCTGACGGTGACGGTGACGGACCCCCTCGGGGCCAGTGCTACGGCCACCGGCACCCTCGAGGTGCGCGCCTCGACCCCGCCTGTCGCCGAGGTCCTGTCCCCCGTCCCCGGAGGCATCTACTACGACGCCCTCGACCTGCTCCTCACGGGCACGGTGAGCGACGTGGAGAGCGCCCCCGGCGACCTGCTGGCGTGGTGGATCGTCGACGACGAGGAGGTGGCGAGCTCGGCGCCCGACGGCGGCGGGAGCACGTGGGCGCTGGTGCCGGCCCTGGCCCCTGGCCCCCACCGGGTCCGCCTGTGGGTCGAGGATCCCTCGGGGCGCACCGACTCCGCGGCGGTGGAGTTCCGCGTGTGGGAGTGCGACGACCTCGACGGGGACGGCTTCGACTGCCGCTCCGACTGCGACGACGGCGACGCCTCCCGCTACCCCGCCGCCGCCGAGGCGTGCAACGGCCTCGACGACGACTGCGACGGGCAGGTGGACGAGGGGTTCGACCCCGACCTCGACGGGGTGCCCGACTGCCCTTAGCCTTCACCCTCCTGACCCGCCTCAGGCGATGAGCTGGTGGGGAACGGCCTCGGAGCGGATCCGTACCGCGTTCCCTCGTGCCCGAGCCCAGGCCGAAGGCCGGTGCCCGCGCCCG
>JAKLKC010000092.1 GCA_023150875.1 Myxococcota bacterium
GGCCGCCACACGCCCTTCTTCACCGGGTACCGCCCCCAGTTCTACTTCCGGACGACGGACGTGACGGGTGTGGTGAAGCTCCCTGAGGGGGTGGAGATGGTGATGCCGGGCGACCGGGTGACGGTCGAGGCGGAGCTCATCAGCCCCATCGCCATGGAGAAGGAGCTCCGCTTCGCCATCCGCGAGGGCGGACGCACCGTCGGCGCCGGCGTCGTCGCCGAGATCATCGAGTAGGAGTCCGGGAGACTCGCCCGCCGCGGGCTTTCGAGGACGGAATCATGGCTGACCAGAAGATCCGTATCAGGCTGAAGGCCTACGATCACAAGCTGCTGGACAAGTCCGCGCGGGAGATCCTGGACACTGCGAAGCGCACGGGCGCGCAGATCCGCGGACCCATCCCGCTGCCCACGAAGATCAACCGGTACACGGTCCTGCGCTCGCCCCACGTGGACAAGAAGTCCCGGGAGCAATTCGAGGTTCGAACCCACAACCGGCTTCTCGACATCCTCGAGCCGACCCAGGCGACCGTCGACGCGCTCATGAAGCTCGACCTGTCGGCCGGTGTGGACGTGGAAATCAAGCTGAGCTGAGTGGGGTATGGCCTGGTGCCGGCCCCGGAGCGAACGGCGATGCCGACGGTCGAAGTCTTCAACATGAATCGGGAGAAGGTCTCGGAGATCGAGCTCCCCGACGACATCTTCTCCGAGCCCCGGTATGACCGGCTGCTGCACGAGGTGGTGCGCTATCAGCGTGCCAAGGCTCGGCAGGGAACGCACGCGACCAAGAACCGGTCCGCGGTCAGCGGCGGCGGCAAGAAGCCCTACCGCCAGAAGGGCACCGGGCGGGCCCGGCAGGGCACCACCCGGGCGCCGCACTACCGAGGCGGAGGCGTGGTCTTCGGCCCCCATCCTCGGAGCCACGCGTTCAAGCTGCCCAAGAAGGTCCGGGCCAATGCCCTTCGCTCGGCCCTGTCGCGTCGGGTGGTGCAGTCCCGTCTCTTCGTGCTCGACGCCCTGGAACTGCCGGGGATCAAGACGCGCCAGATGGCGGACCTCCTCGGGCGCTTCGGGATCGAGTCCGCCCTGTTCGTGCTGCCCGACCGGAACGCCAACGTGGAGCTGTCGGCGCGGAACATCCCCAACGTCACCGTGCTGCCGTCGGTGGGGCTCAACGTCTACGACGTCCTGCGCCACCGGAACCTGGTGCTCACGGTGCCGGCGGTCCAGAAGATCCGGGAGAGGCTTGCGCGATGAAGCAACCCTACGACATCATCCGGCGCCCCCTGATCACTGAGAAGGGGAGCGTCCTCCAGGACGCCTCGAACGTCTACTGCTTCGAGGTCGGACCCGACGCCAACAAGATCGAGATCAAGCGGACGATCGAGGACCTCTTCAACGTCAGCGTCGTGGCGGTGCGGACCCTCAACATCCGAGGGAAGAACAAGAGGTTCGGCCGATTCCACGGGAAGCGGTCGAACTGGAAGAAGGCCTACGTCCGCCTGGCAGAGGGCCACAAGATCAACCTCTACCAGACGGCGACCTGAATGCCCGCGCGGCGGTAGTACGGAGCCCTGGCCATGGGTATCAAGACATTCAAGCCGACCAGCCCGGGTCGCCGATTCAAGACCGGAAGCGACTTCGCCGAGGTCACGACCGACGGGCCTCAGCGTAGCCTGCTTTCCCCCCTGAAGGGGTCCGGTGGGCGGAACAACCACGGGCGGACGACCCTCCGGTTCCGCGGAGGCGGGCACAAGCGCCGCTACCGGGTCATCGACTTCCGGCGTGACAAGAGGGACGTGCCCGGGCGGATCGCCACGATCGAGTACGACCCGAACCGGAGCGGGCGGATCGCCCTGGTCGTCTACGCGGACGGCGAGAAGCGCTACATCATCGCCCCTCATGGGCTGAAGGTGGGCGACACCGTGGTGTCGGCGGCCAAGGCGGACATCCGCCCGGGCAACGCGATGCCCCTCGTCAGCATGCCGCTGGGCACCTGGGTGTACAACATCGAGATCCGTCCGGGGAAGGGCGGTCAGGTTGCCCGGAGCGCGGGCACCTATGCCCAGGTGATGGCGAAGGAAGGCCAGTACGTCCTCCTCCGTCTGCCCAGCGGAGAGCTCCGCAGGTTCTTCTTCGAGTGTCTCGCGACCGTCGGGCAGGTGGGGAACCTGGAGCACGAGAACGTTGCCCTCGGGAAGGCCGGGCGGTCTCGCTGGCTGGGCCGGCGGCCGCACAACCGCGGCACGACGATGAACCCCATCGACCACCCCCATGGCGGTGGAGAGGGGCGCACCAAGGGGGGACGGCACCCGGTGACCCCCTGGGGCAAGCCCACGAAGGGTGCGAAGACGCGGACCAACAAGCGGTCCAACACGTTCATCGTCAAGCGCCGCGCGCGCGGTCGCTGATCCGGAGGTCCTCGTGGCTCGTTCCGTCAAGAAGGGTCCGTTCATCGACGGCCACCTGCTGGAGAAGGCGAACCAGGCTCGATCCGGCAAGGGCGCGAAGGTGATCAAGACCTGGTCGCGCCGCTCGACGGTCATCCCCGACCTGATCGGCCTGACCGTCGCGGTCCACAACGGGCGGAAGTTCGTGCCCGTGTTCGTGTCCGAGAACATGGTCGGGCACAAGCTCGGCGAGTTCGCCCCCACGCGCACCTTCTATGGGCACGCGGCGGACCGCAAGGCGAAGAAGTAGCAGGAGAGTCCCATGGAATCCCGCGCGTCGCTGAAGTTCGTGCGCATGGCGCCTCGAAAGGCGCGTCTCGTGGCCGACCTGGTCCGGGGCAAGGACGTGAGCAAGGCCCTCGACCTGCTGCAGTTCGCCGAGAAGCGGTCTGCCCCCATCGTGTCGGCGCTCATCCGCTCCGCGATGGCGAACGCGTCATCGAAGGACGCGGGGGTCGACGCCGATCGGCTGTACGTCAAGACCATCACCGTCGATCAGGGGCCCACCCTGAGGCGATGGACTCCGCGGGCCATGGGCAGGGCCACCCGCATCAACAAGAAGACCAGCCACATCGTCGTCGTGCTGGACGAGCACCGCGCGTAGGCGCCTTCCGCGGAAGACCACCATGGGACAGAAGGTTCATCCGGTCGGGTTTCGGCTCGGCACCATCCGCACCTGGGACAGTCGCTGGTACGCCCACAGGAGCTACGCGACGAACCTCCACGAGGACCTCGCGATCCGCAAGTTCCTCAAGAAGAAGCTCTACAACGCCCAGGTGTCGCGGATCATCATCGAGCGAGCCGCGAACAAGGCGAAGGTCTACGTGCATGCCGCCCGGCCCGGCATGATCATCGGGAAGCGCTGCGCGGGCCTCGAGACGCTGAAGAAGGACCTCGAGAAGGTCGCCGCGACCGAGGTCTTCCTCAACATCATCGAGGTGCGCCGGGTCGAGCTCGACGCCCAGCTCGTCGCCGAGAACGTGGCCCAGCAGCTCGAGAAGCGGATCGCCTTCCGGCGGGCGATGAAGAAGTCGCTACAGTCGACGATGCGGGCGGGTGCGAAGGGCGTTCAGATCATGGTGAGCGGGCGTCTCGGGGGCGCGGAGATGTCGCGGACCGAGAGCTACCGCGAGGGACGGATCCCCCGTCACACCATCCGCGCGGACATCGATTACGGTCTGGCCACCGCCAGCACCACCTACGGGGTGATCGGGGTGAAGTGCTGGATCTTCAAGGGAGAGATCCTCCCCGGGGACGAGCAGGCCACCTGAGCCTGCCGGCCCTTCGAGCGAAACCAGATCCGCGGGTAGAGTGCGCCGGCCTCGCCCCCCGCTGCCGTGCAGGATGCGGGAAAGGGAGGGGACACCCTTGCGCAATGCGCGGGCGGAGGCTATTCTCCCGCGCCCCTCGGACGGGTGCCGCGCTTGGGTCCTGAGGGACCCGCCGGGAGTTCACGGACATGCTGTCGCCGAAGAAAGTCAAGTACCGCAAGACGCAGAAGGGCCGGATGAGGGGGCTGTCATACCGTGGCTCCGAGGTGAGCTTCGGACAGTTCGGCCTCCAGGTCCTCGAGTGCGGTCGGATCACCGCACGGCAGATCGAGGCCGCCCGCGTCGCGATGACCCGCCACGCGAAGCGGGGGGGACAGATCTGGATCCGGCTCTTCCCCGACAAGCCGCTCACCAAGAAGCCCGCCGAGACCCGCATGGGCAAGGGCAAGGGCGCTCCCGAGCTGTGGGTCGCCGTGGTCAAGCCGGGCCGAATGATCTACGAGATGGACGGCGTGACCGAGGATGTCGCGCGCGAGGCATTCCGCCTGGCGGCCCACAAGCTGCCGGTCGCGACGCGCTTCGTCGTTCGGGAGGTTTAGTCCGATGGCCCTCGGTGAGCTTCGTGCACTCTCGGACCGGGACCTGCTCGTGAAGGAGCGGGACATCGTTCAGGACATGGTCCTGGCCCGCTTCCAGCACCACACCGGTCAGCTCGAGAAGACGGCCGACCTGAACAAGCTCAGGCGGGACCTCGCCCGGGTGAAGACCCTCGTGCGGCAGCGCGAGGTGGAGCGTGGGCTCGCCCCCGGAGCCCTGGCCGCGTCGGTCGGTTCCCTTCGGGAAGAGGGGCCGGCCCTGTCGAAGGTGCAGGAGCGGTTCGGCCGCAAGGAGTAGGCAGTGAGCGACTCTCGGAATGGCGGAATGCGCCGCACCCTCGTCGGTCGGGTCGTCAGCGACAAGATGCAGAAGACCGTGGTGGTCCGCGTCGACCGGCGGTACCAGCACCCGAAGTACAAGAAGTACGTGACCCACAGCACCCGGTACATGGCGCACGACGAGGCGGGACAGTGCCGGGTGGGGGATCACGTCGTGATTATCGAGAGCCGCCCCCTCAGCCGCCACAAGCGGTGGGCGGTCAAGGAAGTCCAGAGTCGCGGGCTCGCGGAGTGAACTCCGTGCGGCGCTGCCCCTCGGTCCACGGGATCGTGGGGACGAGGCCCGGGGTGAACGAGCACGTCCGATCCCGACCGATGACCCGATCGATCCGGTTCGGGAGGTGATGCCATGATCCAGATGCAGTCGATCCTCGACGTCGCTGACAACTCCGGTGCCAAGAAGCTCATGTGCATCAAGGTGCTCGGCGGGTCAAAGCGGAAGTACGCCACCGTGGGCGACGTCATCAAGGTGAGCGTGCGTGACGCCATCCCCAACTCGAAGATCAGGAAGGGGACCGTCATGGACGCGGTCATCGTGCGGACCGCCAAGGAGATCCGCCGGGTGGACGGGACATACATCCGGTTCGACAACAACAGCGCGGTGCTGATCAACAAGCAGCGCGAGCCCATCGGCACGCGGATCTTCGGACCCGTCGCCCGCGAGCTCAGGGCCCGCCGCTTCATGAAGATCGTCTCGCTCGCTCCTGAGGTGCTGTGATGGCCGGTGAACCGGTTCGGCAGAAGACCCGGCTCAAGCAGGGCGACACCGTGAAGGTGATCGCCGGCAAGGAGAAGGGCAAGAGCGGTCGGCTCCTCCGCATCGACCACAAGAACGGTCGTGTGGTGGTGGAGGGGCTCAACATGATCAAGAGGCACCAGCGCGCGACCGCCCTCAACAGAGAGAGCGGCATTATCGAGCGCGAGGCGTCGATCCACATCTCCAACGTGATGTACCTCGACGGCGACGTGGCCACGAGGGTACGCAAGGAGGTGACCCCCGAGGGCAAGAGGGCCCGCACGGCGGTCCGGTCGGGAAAGCGGATCGACTGAGGTGACCTGGGGGACCGCGACGCGGGGCTGAGGACGCGACGGCGCGGACCCTCGAACAAAGGAATACAGCGCCTCGTGGGGCGAGAAATGAGTCCCGCTGGCGTGGCTCGAGAACACAGCCGCCAACGGCGGACGGACACGGGGCCGAGTGAGAGCGTGAGGCCCCCTGGCCGCCCTGGCGGTGAGAGGCAGAGATGGCAACGGTGACGACGGAAAGAAGCGTTCCCCGGTTGAAGGGGCGATACCGCACCGAGGTGGTGCCGGCGCTGCAGCGGGAGTTCAACTACCGGAACCCCATGCAGGTGCCGAAGCTGGTCAAGATCGTCCTGAACATCAGCCTGAAGGAGGCGGTCCAGAACGCGAAGGTGCTGGACACCGCCTCGGAAGAGCTGGCCCGGGTGAGCGGGCAGAAGCCCGCCATTCGGAGGGCGAAGCGGTCCATCGCCAACTTCAAGCTGCGGGCGGGGATCCCCATCGGCACGATGGTGACCCTGCGCGGCGACCGCATGTACGAGTTCTTCGATCGCTTCGTGTCCATCGCCATCCCCCGGGTGCGCGACTTCCGGGGGTTCAATCCGAAGGCCTTCGACGGTCGGGGAAACTACTCTCTCGGCATCACCGAGCAGATCATCTTTCCCGAGATCGACTACGACAAGATCCAGCGGATCACGGGGATGAACATCACCTTCGTCACTACGGCCACGACGGATGCCGAGGCGAAGGCCCTGCTGGACCAGATGGGCCTGCCCTTCCGCAAGTAGGCGGGCGAGACACTCCGAAGGAGCCGGAACGTGGCGAAGACGTCTGACATGGTGAAGGCGAAGCGCAAGCCGAAGTTCGGCGTGCGCGCCAACAATCGGTGCCCGCTGTGCGGCCGGCCGCGGGCGTTCCTGCGGAAGTTCAAGATGTGCCGCATCTGTTTTCGTAACCTCGCGCTCGACGGGAAGATCCCCGGCGTGACCAAGTCGAGCTGGTAGGGGCTGCGTTTCGCCATGTCAATGACCGATCCCATCGCCGACTTCCTCACCCGCATCCGCAACGCGACGGTCGCTCGCCAGCGGAGCGTCTCGGCCCCGTCGTCCAAGATGAAGGTCGCCATCGCGGACCTCCTGAAGCGCGAGGGCTTCATCTCGGGCTACGGCACGGTCGAGGACGACAAGCAGGGCATCATCAACGTCGATCTCCGCTATGACGATCAGAAGCAGGGGATCATCCTGGGCCTCAAGCGGATCAGCCGGCCCGGCCGCCGCGTCTACGTCGGCAGGGGTCAGACCCCCAAGGTGCTCAACGGGCTGGGGGTCACGATCCTCTCCACGAGCCGCGGGGTGATGACCGACCGCGACGCCCGGCGGATGGGCGTCGGGGGCGAGGTCATCTGCCAGGTCTGGTAGTCGCGGTGGCGCGGTAACGCGCCGCTTCGCAATCGGTGGAAGCAGCCATGTCACGCATCGGAAAGAAGCCCGTCAACATCCCGGGCAAGGTCAAGGTGGGCGTGTCCGAGGGCCGGGTGACCGTCGAAGGCCCGAAGGGTACCCTCAGCCGGCAGATCGCGGACAAGGTCCAGGTCGCGGTCGAAGGCGGGAAGGTGGTGGTGACCCGGACCGGGGACGACCGCCAGAGCCGGTCCATGCATGGGCTGATGCGGGCGCTCATCCAGAACATGGTGACGGGTGTCAGCGACGGCTTCGAGAAGAAGCTCGAGATCGTCGGGATCGGCTACAAGGCCGAGCTCGCCGGGCCGAACCTGACGCTCTCCCTGGGCTACAGCCATCCGGTGGTGTACGGGGTGCCCAAAGGCATCTCCATCGAGGTGGAGAAAGGCACGCGGCTGGTGGTGCGGGGTGCCGATCGCCAGGTGGTGGGCGAGGCTGCCGCGAAGATCCGGGGCTTCCGGCCCCCCGATGCCTACAAGGGTAAGGGGATCCGGTATGTCAACGAGGTGGTGAAGCTCAAGGCGGGCAAGGCGGCGGGCAAGTAGCCATCGGCCGGTCTCCGGCCGAGGTGAGTCTTGCTCCCGTGTGCGTCGGTGGTTAGTATCGCGGCCGCTGCGGCGGGCGCAGGTGTCGGAGTCAGTCCCATGGCCAAGGCCAACCAGCTCGCGATCGCGAGGGTCCGCAGGAAGATGCGGATCCGGAAGAAGGTCTTCGGCACGAAGGAGCGCCCTCGGCTCAGCGTGTTCCGGAGCGCCTCGCACATCTACGCCCAGGTGATCGACGACACCGAGGGACGGACCCTCGTGGCGGCCTCAACCCGGGCCGATGCGGGCGACGTCAGCGGCCACAAGGGGAACATCACGGCGGCGAAGGCGGTGGGGGGCGCGGTGGCCCGCAAGGCCATCGAGGCGAACATCCGCCAGGTGGTATTCGACCGCAACGGCTTCCTGTATCACGGCAGGGTCAAGGCGCTCGCCGAGGCGGCGCGCGAGGCCGGGCTGGAGTTCTGATCGCGGCGGCCTGGCTGACGCGCGGATTCGGAGGATCTCCGTGGCTCGTTTCATGGACGGCGAGATCGAGCTCGTCGATAAGGTGGTCGACATCAACCGCGTGGCCAAGGTGGTCAAAGGCGGTCGTCGGTTCAACTTCAGCGCGCTCCTGGTGGTCGGCGACCGCGAGGGGCGCGTGGGGGTGGGGCTGGGCAAGGCGCGCGAGGTCCCCGAGGCCATCCGGAAGGGCGGCGAGCGGGCCAAGAAGGGCATGTTCCGGGTGCCCATCACCTCCACCGGGAGCATCCCCCACGAGGTGGTCGGGCACTTCGGTGCCGGGCGCGTGATCCTGAAGCCCGCCGGGCCCGGAACGGGCGTCATCGCGGGGGGCGCGGTGCGCGCGGTGCTCGAGGCCGCCGGGATCCACAACATCCTCACCAAGTGCGTGGGCAGCACCAACCCCCACAACGCGCTCCGGGCCACGGTGGCGGCTCTCCAGGGGCTTCAGGACCCCGAGTCCTACCTCCGGCGCCGGGGCGTGTGGGAAGACCGGCGTGACGAGTGGATCGCCGTGCAGAGGCGCCACGAGCAGCAGGCGGAGTCCGCTCGGGGCTGAGCCCCCGGGCATGGAGCGTTAGCATGGCGGCGTCCACCATTCGCGTCACGCTCAAGCGGAGCGGCATCGGCCAGCCGAAGGACCAGAAGATCACCCTCCTGGGCCTGGGGCTGAAGCGGGTGCACAAGACGGTCGAGCTGGAGAACACCCCCTCCATCCGAGGGATGATCAAGAAGGTGATCCACCTCGTCGAGGTCGACGAGGGGTGACGCCGGGCGGGTGGCGCGGGGCCGCGTGCGCGGAGCCCTCGTCCTCGCCGAACGAGCGAAAGCGAGTCGGGGGCTACCTCGGCGCCGAGAGACGGTCATGGACCTCAACGAACTCAAGCCCATCCCTGGTTCCCGGAAGCCCCGCAAGCGCGTGGGCCGTGGGACCAGCTCCGGACACGGAAAGACCTCCACCCGCGGCCAGAAGGGGCAGCGTGCCCGCGCCGGCCGGAGCGTGGGCCGAGGCTTCGAGGGCGGGCAGATGCCCCTCCAGAGGCGACTGCCGAAGCGGGGCTTCAACAACACCGCCTTCAGCAAGGAGTACGCCCTGGTGAACGTCGGGGACCTCGCGGCCTTCCCCGAAGGCACGACGGTGGACGTCGACCTCCTCAAGGCCAGCGGCATGGTGCGGCGGACCCGGGACGGGGTGAAGGTCCTCGGCGAGGGCGAGCTGACCCACGCGATCTCCGTCCGGGCCAACCGCTTCAGCGCGGGCGCCCGGCAGAAGATCGAGGCGGCGGGCGGCAGCGCGGTCTGCGTCGATCTTGCGGGCACCGAGATCCCCTGGCCGGACGCCACGGCGTCGGCCGAGTAGCACGAGCCCCGCCGCGGGAACTCCTCCCGCGGCCCCCGGGCTCCCGGCCCAAGGAAGAATCGTGGCCAGCGGATTCCTCAGCATCCCCAAGATCCCGGAGCTCCGGAAGCGGATCCTGTTCACGCTCGGGTTTCTGGCGGTCTATCGGCTGGGTGTGTTCGTCCCGGTCCCGGGGACGAACCGCACCGCGCTGAAGGAGTACTTCGAGTTCCAGGGACAGAACTCCCTCTTCGGCGTCTACGACATGTTCTCCGGCGGTGCGCTGGAGCAGTTCTCCGTCTTCACGCTCGGGATCATGCCCTACGTGTCGGCGTCGATCATCCTGCAGCTCCTCGCCGTGGTGGTCCCGACCCTGGATCGGCTCCAGAAGGAAGGTGAGACCGGCCGGCGCAAGATCAACCAATACACCCGCTACGGCACGATCCTCATCGCGGTCGTCCAGGGGCTCGCCGCCGCGCGGTTCCTGGAGAGCCTCAAGTCGCCGACGGGGGGGCTCGAGGTGGTTCCCGACGGGGGTTGGGGCTTTCGGTTGCTGGCGGTGACCACGCTGGCCGCAGGGACCGCCTTCATCATGTGGATGGGGGAGCAGATCAGCGAGCGCGGCATCGGCAACGGGATCTCCCTGATCATCTTCGCCGGGATCATCGCGAGGTTCCCGGCGGCCGTGGCCGGCACCCTCGGCGATGTGCGCGAGGGCAACAAGGACCTCATCTTCGTCCTCCTCTTCACCATCTTCATGCTGGGCGTGATCGCCTTCATCATCTTCTGCGAGCGCGGGCAGCGCCGGATCCCGGTGCAGTACGCCAAGCGGGTGGTGGGGCGGAGGGTCTACGGAGGCCAGAACACGCACCTCCCGCTGAAGATCAACTCCAGCGGCGTCATCCCGCCCATCTTCTCCAGCTCCATCATGGCCTTCCCGGCGACCATCGCCTCCTTCTGGAGCGTGGCCTGGCTGCAGGACATGCAGGGCCTGCTCGACCCCGGCGGGTACCTCTACAACACGGCGTTCGCCTTCCTGACGGTCTTCTTCTGCTACTTCTACACGGCGGTCACCTTCAATCCGGTGGACGTCGCGGAGAACCTCAAGAAGCACGGCGGTTACATCCCGGGGATCCGGCCGGGGAAGAGCACGGCGGAGTACATCGACCACGTGCTCAACCGGCTGACCCTGGGCGGGGCCGTCTACGTGACCGCCGTCTGCATCCTCCCGAACATCCTGATCGCCGAGTACAACGTGAACTTCTACTTCGGTGGGACCTCGCTGCTCATCGTCGTGGGCGTCGCGCTGGACACGGTGGCGCAGATTGAGAGCCACCTGCTCACCCGGCACTACGACGGGCTGATGGGGGCCGGAGGCAGCCGGATCCGTGGGCGGGCGTCGAGGAGGACGTTGTGAACCTCGTCCTGTTCGGACCGCCCGGAGCCGGCAAGGGGACGCAGGCCAAGGTGCTCGCCGAGCGCCACGGCGTGCCGCACATCTCCACCGGCGACATCTTCCGGGCCGCGCTGCGGCAGGGCACGCCCCTCGGACTCGACGCCAAGCGTTTCATGGACGCGGGGCAGCTCGTACCCGACGCCGTCGTGTGCGGGATGGTGCGTGAGCGGCTTCGGGAGCGCGACGCGGAGCGAGGCTACGTGCTGGACGGCTTCCCCAGGACCATTGCCCAGGCCGTGGCCTTCGACGAGATGCTGTCGGCGGATGGATCTTCCATCGGGAAGGTGATCAGCGTGGAGGTCGCCGACGAGGAGCTCGTCCGGCGCCTCACGGGGCGGCGGTCCTGTCCGGTGTGCGGCGCGGCCTACCACGTGGAGTCGGCGCCACCCAAGGTGGCGGGGGCGTGTGATGCCTGCGGATCCGCGCTGGTCCAGCGGGAGGACGACTCCGAGGGAGTGGTCAGGAAGCGGCTCGAGGTGTATAACGCGCAGACTCGGCCGGTCGCCGCCTACTACCAGGACCGGGGTGTCCTCCAGCGCATCGACGGATCGGGGTCCATCCCGGACGTCCTGGACCGCATCGAGAAGGCACTGGAGGATGGCGGACGATAGCGAAGCCGCCCCCCGGGGGGGCGGAGTGCCGGGAAGGGTGGCGGAGTCGCTGCCCAACGCGCTGTACCGAGTGGACCTGGAGTCGGGAGGCAGCGTCCTGGCCCACGTGGAGATAGGACTTAGACAGTTGATTCCGCGTTTGATACCGGGAGACCGGGTCGAGGTGGCGGTCAGCCCCTACGACAGCAGTCGCGGGAGGATCGTATCGCGGGCGAGGAGGTCGGGGCCGGTGGCCCGCCCCTCGATGGATAGAGACGAGGACGGTGAGCGATGAAGGTCAAGGCGTCGGTCAAGAAGGTCTGTGACAAGTGCCGGGTCATCCGCCGCCGCAGGGTGGTTCGGGTGATCTGCGAGAACCCCAAGCACAAGCAGCGTCAGGGCTAGGGCCCGCCAGGAGTACGCCATGGCACGCATCGCCGGCATCGACCTGCCCCGGAACAAGCGGATGGAGGTCGCCCTGACCTACATCTACGGGATCGGCGACACGATGTCGCGGCGGATCCTCAAGGAGGCGGGGGTCTCCACGGACACCCGCAGTGACGACCTCACCGAGGGCGAGATCGCCCGCATCCGCGAGGTCATCGACCGGAGCGTGAAGGTGGAAGGCGACCTCCGCAAGGAGGTGGCCATGAACATCAAGCGCCTGATGGACCTGAACACGTACCGTGGACTCCGCCACCGCCGCGGGCTGCCGGTCCGAGGTCAGCGGACGCATACCAACGCGCGCACCCGTAAAGGGCCGCGCCGGATCGTCACGAAGCGCAAGGGCAAGAAGTAATCGCGGGCCGGCGGTCCAGCGGATCTGCCGGCCCCAGCCGAGGGTCTAATTCGATGGCGAAGCAGGTGAAGGCGCGCGCCGCCAAGAAGAAGGTCAAGAAGAACGTCCCGGCGGGCGTTGCCCACATCCAGGCGACGTTCAACAACACGCTCGTCACGATCTCCGACCCCAACGGGGCGGCGGTGGCGTGGTCGAGCGCGGGCGTGCGGGGCTTCAAGGGATCGAGGAAGTCGACGCCCTTTGCCGCCCAGACCGTCGCGGAGGACGCCGCCCGCAAGGCCATGGACCACGGAATGAAGCAGATCGCGGTGTTCGTGAAGGGGCCGGGGTCCGGCCGCGAGTCGGCGCTCCGCGCCCTGGCGAACGCCGGCCTCAGGGTGACCATGATTCGCGACGTGACCCCGATCCCCCACAACGGCTGCCGTCCGCCCAAGCGTCGGCGGGTTTGACGGAAGGGCTGGACGATGGCCAGGTACACCGGACCCGTGTGCCGATTCTGCCGGCGGGAGGGGATGAAGCTCTTCCTGAAGGCGGATCGCTGCTACACCGACAAGTGCGCCTTCGAGCGCACCAGCTACCCCCCGGGGCAGCACGGACAGGCGCGGCCGCGCTTCTCGGAGTATGGCCAGCAGCTCCGTGAGAAGCAGAAGGTCAAGCGCATCTACGGGCTGCTGGAGCGGCAGTTCCGGCTCTACTTCCACAAGGCGGAGCGGCAGCGCGGGGTCACCGGCGAGAACCTGCTGCGCCTCCTCGAGCAGCGCCTCGACAACGTGGTGTTCCGGCTGGGCTTCGCCGGTACCCGCGCGGAGGCCCGGCAGGTGGTGCACCACGGGCACATCCACGTGAACGGCCGGCGGGTCAACGTCCCGAGCTACCAGGTCCGGGCGGGCGATGTGATCGAGGTCCAGGAGAAGAGCCGCAAGGTCCAGCGGATCGTCGACTCCCTGGCCCAGGCCCAGAGCCGCCCGATGATGAGCTGGCTCGAGGTGGACAAGGCGGCCTTCCGCGGCACGATCGCCGGGGTGCCGGTGCGTTCCGAGATGACGCTGCCCATCCAGGAGCAGCTCATCGTCGAGCTCTACTCCCGTTAGTGCCGTCCGGAGCCGCGGGCGGCCACGGTGCCCGCGGCGCACGGCGGAGAATTGGATACCCCATCATGTACCGGAACTGGCGCAGCCTCATCCGACCGAAGGCGCTGGAGGTCGACGAGCTTGACGAGAGCGGCCGCTACGGCAAGTTCGTCGCTCGACCTCTGGAGCGGGGGTTCGGCATCACCCTCGGGAACGCGCTTCGGCGCGTCCTGCTGAGCAGCCTTCAGGGGGCCGCCATCTCGGCGGTCCGTATCGACGGCGTCCTGCACGAGTTCTCGACCCTCGATGGGGTGATCGAGGACGTGACGGACATCATCCTGAACCTGAAGGGCGTCCTCATCAAGATGGAGGACTTCGAGACCAGGACGGTCGTCATCGACAGGACGGGTGCTGGTCCGGTGCTGGCGCGGCATATCGCCACCACCGCTGGTGTGACGGTCCTCAACCCGGACCACCACATCTGCACCCTCGCGCCCGAGGGTCACGTCCGCATGGAGCTGACCATCAAGAAGGGGCGGGGATATGTGCCGGCCGAGCGCAACAAGGATCCCGACGCCCCCATCGACACCATCCCCATCGACGCCATCTACTCGCCGATCCGGAAGGTGAACTACACCGTCAGCAACGCGCGGGTCGGCCAGGTCACGGACTACGACAAGCTGATCGTCCAGCTCTGGACGGACGGATCGGTCGCGCCGGCGGATGCGGTGGCGTACGCCGCGAAGATCCTCAAGGAGCAGCTCCAGATCTTCATCAACTTCCAGGAGGAGATGGAGCCCGCGGGCGCGGTGGAGGCTCCCGAGGACGAGGAGGTCAACGAGCACCTCCTGAAGACCGTGGACGAGCTGGAGTTGTCGGTACGGTCGAACAACTGCCTCCAGAACGCGAACATCAAGTACATCTACGAGCTGGTCGAGAAGTCCGAGTCCGAGATGCTGAAGACGAAGAACTTCGGCCGCAAGTCTCTCAACGAGATCAAGGAGATCCTGACGGAGATGGGGCTGTCCCTCGGGATGAAGCTCCCGCCCAGCTTTCACCGACGGGTCGTGCGCGAGCGTGAGCGCGAGCGAGAGGCCTGAGCGGATCCCCGGATCGCGGCCATTGGCTGCGGAGTAAAGAGCGATGCGACATCTCAACTCGGGCCGACGTCTCGGACGCAAGACGGGCCACTGGAAGGCGGACTTCCGCAACCTGGCGACGGCCCTGCTGCTCCACGGTCGGATCAGGACCACGGAGGCGCGGGCCAAGGAGCTGCGCAAGGTGGTGGAGCGGCTGATCACCCTCAGCAAGCGGGTCCCCCCCTCCTCCCTGGAGGGGCGGGAGGGCGATGACCTGCGGCAGCTCCAGGCGCGGCGGGTCCACGCCATTCGCCTGGCGCGGCGGTGGGTGACGGATCGCGAGGTGCTGCAGCGGCTGTTCACGGACTACTCGGAGCGATACAAGGAGAGGCCCGGCGGATACACCCGCATCATGAAGGTGGGCAAGAGGCCCGGCGACAATGCGTCGCTGAACATCATCGAGCTGGTGAACGACCAGGCAGCGGTGGCGGTGGAGTCTCCGTCGGAGGAAGTCGGCGAGAAGGCCTAGCCGGACGAGGGGGCATCCCTCGGGGCTTCGGAGCGTGCCGGCCCGGGAGGCTCGTCAGCGAGACCTCCCGGGCCGGTGTCGTTCTCGGATCTGGGGTCACTGCGCGGGGCACGAGGCGCCGCCCGCCTCCCTCGGTGGCTGACCCTGACGCGTGTGGCCGGGCGGCGCCGCGTGGTTGACACCCCGCGGTGCGGTGTCGAACATAGCCGGGTCAAGGATGGTCCTTGTGCACCAGACCGCCCGTTGGCGTGCGACGCCGGCCCCCCAGGGGCGGCGCCCCGGGGGTGGACGTTGACCTCTCCTACCGACGAGTTCGATTCGTTCGCCCAGTACATCCGGGAGCAGGGCCTGAAGCTGACGCGCCAGCGGGAGGACATCCTCCGGGTCTTCATCGCCTCCCATCGGCATATCAACCTCGAACAGCTCCACCGCGAGGTCCGCAAGGTCAATCCAACGGTGGGCTACGCCACCGTCTACCGGACCATGAAGCTCCTGACCGAGGCGGGTCTGGCCCAGGAGCGGCGCTTCGGCGACGGGCACACGCTGTACGAGCCCCGGGAGCCCCAGGAGCACCACGACCACATGATCTGCACACGGTGCGGGCGCATCGAGGAGTTCGAGAACGAGTCCATCGAGCGGCTGCAGCACAAGGTGGCGGAGCAGCACGGCTTTCGAATGACGCACCACCGCATGGAGCTTTACGGGATCTGCTCGGGCTGCCTGGCGGGGCGGGAGCGGGTGGAGGGGTGATCCCGGCCGCCAGGGTCGCGGCCCTGGGGGTCGCGGGTGTGGTGCTCGTGGCCCTCGGCCCGTGGGAACCGGCAGCGGGGGCGGCATCGCCGGCGATCTCCCAGCCAGTGGTTGGGGCCCGGGAGGGAATGCTCGCCCCCGGCGTGGTGCTCGCGGACCTGGAAGGGGGATCCCTCGATCTCGCCGCCCTGCGGGGCAAGGTGGTCGTGCTCAACTTCTGGGCGACGTGGTGTGGGCCCTGCACGGCGGAGATGCCGGACCTGGACCGCCTCTGGGAGGCCGTGAGGGGTGACGGCATCCTACTGTACGCGGTGAACCTGGACGTCGCCGACGCGGCGGGGCTCAAGCGGTTTGTGGGGGAACGTGGGATCCGCGTTCCCATCCTGCTGGACCCCCGCCGTCTGGCACTACGCGCCTTCGAGATCGGTCCCATCCCCACCACGGTGATCATCGACAAGCGGGGAGTCGTACGGTACCGGATCCTGGGCGCCCGCCCCTGGACACACCCCGACTACGCGGCGGGCCTCCGGGTGCTGAAGGCGGAGGACGGGGCGGGGTGAACGGAAAGCGAGAGGTCGCGGCGTTTGCCGCGGCCTTCCGCATGGAGTTGGTGCGAGGGAGGGGACTCGACCCTTCCGCCCATCCGCGTCCCGCGTCTGGGCTCCAGGGCCCGGGGTCCTCGCTCTCGCGCGCGTCCAGCGCGCTCGCCGGCCTGACGCCCGGCCCTGCGGGCGCCCGCTCCGGAGGAGCCGGCGTCCTCGGGCGCTCGCCAACGGTCCCTAGCAGGGGACGCCCCACTGGAGCCTCCCCCGCAAGGGCCCGTAGGGCTTCGCCCGTCGCTCCCCCTCGGCCCTGCGGGCAGGGACGCGGGGCGCGCCCTGGCGTCCTCGGGCGTTCGCCGACGGGCCGTAGGCTCGGGCCGTCCACTGGACGCCCCAAGCCAACGGCCCGTATGGCTTCACCGTTCGAGTCCCCTCCCCCCAAGGGTCAGAACGCGGAAGGCCGCGGCGTTTG
>JAKLKC010000093.1 GCA_023150875.1 Myxococcota bacterium
GTCTTGCCGTGGTCCACGTGGCCGATCGTTCCCACGTTCACGTGCGGCTTGGTGCGGACGAACTTCTCCTTGCCCATGGCGCGATATCCTTTCGGTCGATCAGGCCCCGCGGACCTTGGCGACCACTTCCTGAGCGACGTTCTTGGGGACCGGCTGGTAGTTGGCGAACTGCATCGAGTAGGCGGCGCGGCCCTGGGTCATGGAACGGAGGTCGGTGGCGTAGCCGAACATCTCGGCGAGAGGGACCTCGCCCTGGACGACCTGGGAGCCCCCCCGCATCTCCATTCCCGAGATGCGGCCCCGACGGGAGTTGAGATCCCCGATCACCGAACCCAGGTACTCCTCGGGGAGGGTGACCTCGATGCTCATGATGGGCTCCAGGAGCACGGGGTCGGCCTTCCTGGCGGCCTCTTGGAGGGCCATGGAGCCGGCGATCTTGAAGGCCATCTCGGAGCTGTCGACGGGGTGGTAGCCGCCGTCGTAGAGGGTCGCCTTGACGTCCACCATCGGGAAGTCGGCCATCACCCCCCTCTCGAGAGCCTCCTGGATGCCGGCCGCCGTGGGCTTGATGAACTCCTTCGGCACCACGCCACCGACGATCCCGTCCACGAACACGAATCCGGTCCCCGGCTCCTGGGGTTCGATGCGGATCTTCACGACGCCGTATTGGCCCCGACCGCCAGTCTGGCGGACGAAGCGTCCTTCGGCCTCGGCCTTTCGGGTGATGGTCTCGCGGTAGGCGACCTGGGGCTTGCCCACGTTGGCGTCGACCTTGAACTCCCGCATCAGGCGATCGACGATGATCTCCAGGTGGAGCTCGCCCATCCCCGACAGGATCGTCTGCCCGGTCTCCTGGTCCGTGCGGACCCGGAACGTCGGGTCCTCCTGGGCCAGCTTCTGCAGGGCGACGCCCAGCTTCTCCTGGTCCGCCTTGGTGGCCGGCTCGATGGCGCGGTCGATCACCGGCTCGGGGAACTCGATCGCCTCGAGGAGCGCGGGCTGGTCGGGATCGCAGAGGGTGTCGCCGGTGGTGCTGTACTTCAGGCCCACCGCGGCGACGATGTCACCCGCCGTGGCCGTCTTCACTTCCTCCCGACGGTTCGCGTGCATCCGGAGCAGGCGACCGATCCTCTCCTTCTTGTCCTTCGTGGCGTTGAGCACACCCGTACCCGAGGCCAGCGTACCGGAGTAGATGCGGAGGAAGGTGAGGTTCCCCACGAAGGGGTCGAACATGATCTTGAAGGCGAGGGCCGCGAAGGGCGCGTCGGGGTCGCAGGGGCGGAACACGACCTTGTCGGGGCTTCCAGGCTCGATGCCCTGGGTCGGCAGGATGTCCAGCGGCGACGGCATGTAGTCCACCACCGCGTCGAGGAGCTGCTGCACACCCTTGTTCTTGAACGCGCTGCCCAGGACGACCGGGACGAACCGCATCTCGACACAGGCCTTGCGCGCCGCGACCTTCAGCTCCGGGAGCGAGATCTCCTCCCCCTCCAGGTAGCGCATGGCCAGGTCGTCATCGTCTTCGACGATCGCCTCGACGAGCTTGTCGCGGTACGCGGCGACCTCCTCCGCGGCGTCCGCGGGGATCTCCTTCTCCTTGACGGTCGAGCCCATCGACGTCTCGTCGTAGGTCAGGAGCTTCTGGGTCAGGAGGTCGATGATGCCGTTGAAGTTCTCGCCCTGACCCCATGGGATCTGGAGGGCGACCGGGCGTGCTCCGAGCTTGCGTACGATCTGGTCGAGGACGTTGTAGAAGTCGGCACCCACGCGGTCCATCTTGTTGATGAACGCGATGCGGGGGACTCGGTACTTGTCCGCCTGCTTCCACACGGTCTCGGACTGGGGCTCGACGCCCTCGACACCGCTGAACACCGCCACCGCTCCGTCCAGCACCCGCAAGGAGCGCTGGACCTCGACGGTGAAGTCGATGTGACCGGGCGTGTCGATGATGTTGATGCGGTGGTCGCGCCAGAAGCAGGTCGTGGCAGCCGCGGTGATGGTGATCCCGCGCTCCTGCTCCTGGACCATCCAGTCCATGGTGGCGGTGCCCTCATGGACCTCACCGATCTTGTAGTTCACCCCCGTGTAGAAGAGGATGCGCTCCGTCGTCGTGGTCTTGCCGGCATCGATGTGGGCCATGATGCCGATGTTGCGCGTGGCCTGCAGGGGCTTCATTCGTGGTGGTCCTTGGCGTCTTCCGGGTCCATGTCCAGTTCAGTCGGAACTCCCGACTTCGTGTCCCTGCACGGCCCCCCCGAGCTCACGGAACGCGCCGACTACCACCGGTAGTGGGCGAAGGCCTTGTTGGCCTCGGCCATCCGGTGGACGTCTTCCTTCTTCTTCACGGCGTTTCCGCGACCGGCGGCGGCGTCCAGGAGCTCACCCGCGAGCCTGTCCTGCGCCGAGTGGCCGGGTCTCGTGCGTGCGAAGTTCCGGATCCAGCGCATCGCCAGGGCCACCCTCCGCTCCGGGCGGACCTCGATGGGGACCTGGTAGGTCGAACCACCGACCCGGCGCGACTTGACCTCGACCACGGGCTGCACGTTCTCGAGGGCCCGCTTGAAGATCCGGATGGCATCTTCCTTGGCGCGGTCCTCGACTGCGGCGAGTGCGTCGTACACGATCCGCTCGGCGGTGGACTTCTTGCCGCACACCATGACGGTGTTGATGAACTTGGCGACGTAGACGTCACCGTACTTGGGGTCCGGAGTGATCCGGCGCTTGGGTACCTCGCGGCGGCGGGGCATGTTCCGACTCTCCCGGTTCCAGGCTGCTGCCTACTTCTTGGGCCTCTTGGCGCCGTACTTCGATCGACCCTGACGACGATCGTTGACCCCGACGGAGTCCAGCTTCCCACGGATGATGTGGTACCGGACGCCGGGGAGATCCTTGACACGGCCGCCGCGGATGAGGACGACCGAGTGCTCCTGCAAGTTGTGGCCGACACCGGGGATGTACGAGGTGACCTCGATGCCGTTGGTGAGGCGCACGCGCGCGACCTTCCGCAGAGCGGAGTTCGGCTTCTTGGGAGTCGTGGTGTACACCCGCACGCAGACTCCCCGCTTCTGGGGGCACTGCTTGAGCGCGGGGGAGGCCGTCTTCGTCCTCTGCTTCTCCCGGCCCTTCCGCACGAGCTGATTGATCGTCGGCATCCTTCGATTTGCTCCCGACAGACGGCGGACATCCGCGGTCGTCGACCGGCTCGCCTTCCGAAAGATCGTGTCTTTTCGGGGGCTTGGTGCTTCGGGCCGTGCGCGGGCACGCGCCCGACCATACGCGAGTGCGCAAAGATACGGACGGGCTACCCGACTGTCAAGCGCGCGGATCGTACGAGATCTCGCGAGATCGCGCTGCGCCGGCAGGGCCGTACGCTCCAGACAGGGCGCGGAGTCTACGGATCCCCCCTCCTCGTGTCAAGCTCGGCGTCGAAGAGATGCCAGCGTCGCCTCGGCTCCGCCGGTGGCCGAGCCCCGCGCGGGGCCGGACGGAGGCTCAACGGTGCCCCTGACCCCAGAACGACCGCGCCCCGGGAGCGCGCGCTCTCGGGGCCGGCCTTCTTCTCTACAGGGCTGGGACGCCGCGTCCCGCCGGGGCTCGATCAGGCCGCGGGGATGGTGTCTTCACCACCGGCGCGGCGCTCCTCGCCGTACATGAGGTCCTGCTCATGCTCCAGCATCTGGATCCGCAGCTTGTGGTACTGCTTGTAGCCCGTACCCGCCGGGATGAGGCGCCCCATGATCACGTTCTCCTTGAGGCCGCGAAGGTAGTCGGTCTTCCCCTGGATCGCGGCTTCGGTCAGGACCCGGGTCGTCTCCTGGAAGGAGGCCGCCGAGATGAAGCTGTCCGTAGACAGCGACGCCTTGGTGATGCCCAGGAGGAGGGCCTCGGCCTCGGCGGGCTCGCCGCCCGCCTCGAGGATCCGGCTGTTCACCTCGTCGAGGCTGTGCTTCTCCACCTGCTCGTCGACCAGGAAGTCGGTATCTCCGACCCTGCGGATCCGGACACGCCGCAGCATCTGCCGGACGATGACCTCGATGTGCTTGTCGTTGATGCGCACACCCTGGAGGCGGTAGACCTCCTGGACCTCGTCCACCAGGTATCGGGCCAGCGCCTTCTCCCCCTTGACCTTCAGGATGTCGTGGGGGTTGGCGGCACCGTCCATGAGGGGCTCACCGGCGCGGACGAAGTAGCCCTCGCGCACCGAGATGTGCTTGCCCTTGGGGATCAGGTACTCCTTGGGCTCGCCGGTCTCGGGCGTGATGATCACCCGGCGCTTGCCCTTGTGGTCCTTTCCGAAGGAGACGTAGCCGTCGATCTCGGAGATGACCGCGACCTCCTTGGGCTTGCGGGCCTCGAAGAGTTCGGCGACGCGGGGCAGACCACCGGTGATGTCCTTGGTCTTGGTGGTCTCGCGGGGGATCTTGGCGACGATGTCGCCGGGACGGAGGTCGTCGCCCTCCTGAACGCTGATGTTCGCCCCGACGGGCAGGAAGTACTCCCCCGCCGTCCTGGCGTCGGCCCGGATGACCACGCGGGGCCGCAGCTCCGCGTCACGGCTCTCGATGATGACCTTCCGGGACATGCCGGTGAGCTCCTCGACCTGCTCCTGCATGGTCGAGCCCTCCACCACGTCGAGGAACTTCACCTTCCCCTCGTACTCCGACACGATGGGGATCGAGAAGGGGTCCCACTCCGCCAGGAGGGTCTTGGGCTTGACGACCGTCCCCTCCGCCACCAGCAGCCGGGCCCCGTAAGGGATGGCGTACTTCTCCTTCTCGCGCCCGGTCTCGTCGACGATGGAGATCTCCCCCTTGGGGTCCATCACGATCAGGTGGCCGTCGCGGTTCGCCACGGCCTTGATGCTGTGGTACGCGATCCGGCCGGTGTTCTTGTTCTCGAGGGTCGACTGGGCCACGCGGGACGAGGCGGCGCCGCCGATGTGGAAGGTCCGCATCGTGAGCTGGGTGCCGGGCTCGCCGATGGACTGGGCGGCGATCACGCCCACGGCCTCGCCCACGTTGACCAGCTTGCCCCGCGCCAGATCACGACCGTAGCAGAGGCAGCAGACGCCGCGGCGGGTGTCGCAGGTCAGCACCGAACGGATGCTCACCTTCTCCACGCCCGCGTCGATGAGGCGCCGGACGGCGTCCTCGTCGAAGAGGGTGTTGCGGGGGAGCAGGACCTCGCCGGTCATCGGGTCGGCGACGTCCTCCTGGGCGACGCGGCCGAGGATGCGCTCGCCGAGGGGCTGGATGATCTCGCCCGCCTCCACCAGAGCGGTGACGTCGATGCCGTCCAGGGTCCCGCAGTCGTGCTCGGTGACGATGAAGTCCTGCACCACGTCGACCAGGCGCCGGGTGAGGTAGCCCGAGTTGGCGGTCTTGAGGGCGGTGTCCGCCAGCCCCTTCCGGGCGCCGTGGGTCGAGATGAAGTACTGGAGGACGGTCAGACCCTCGCGGAAGTTGGCGGTGATGGGGGTCTCGATGATCTCGCCGGACGGCTTGGCCATCAGTCCCCGCATCCCGGCGAGCTGGCGGATCTGGGTCGTGGAACCACGGGCCCCGGAGTCCACCATCATGTAGATGGGGTTGAAGGACGGCATCGCCTTGACCCGCCCCTCGTCGCTGCTCACCTGCTCGGTGCCGAGCTCCCTGAGCATCTCCGCGGAGATGTCCTCGGTGACCTTCGCCCAGATGTCGACGACCTTGTTGTACTTCTCGCCGACGGTGATCAGGCCCTCGTTGTACTGCTCTTCGGTCTCGCGGACCTCGCCGTGGGCCTTGTCGAGGATCTCCTGCTTACGGGACGGGATCTTCATGTCCCCGATGGAGATCGAGATCCCGGCCCGGGTCGAGGCGGCGTACCCGATCTGCATCAGGGCGTCGGCCAGCAGCACCGTGGCCTTGGCGCCCGCGACCCGGAAGCAGTGGTCCACCAGGTCGCCGAGCTGTCCCTTGTTCATCACCCGGTTGATCGCCGCGAAGGGGATCTCCGGGGGCAGCACGTCGGAGAGCAGCACGCGCCCGCAGGTGGTCTCCACCCGCTGACCGCCGATCCGGCAGAGGATCCTCGCGTGCAGATCGAGAGCGCCGGCGTCGTAGGCGGCGCGCACGCCGTCCGGGCTCTCGTACATCCCCTTGAAGAAGGGGATCCCCGCCTCCTTGGCCCGGGCGTGCTCGTCGGGGTCGTACTCCCCCTTCACGAACACCTTCTCGCGGGTGAGGTAGTACACGCCCAGGACGATGTCCTGGGTGGGGACGATGACCGGCTTGCCGTGGGCGGGGCTGAGGATGTTGTTGGTCGACATCATCAGCACCCGCGCCTCGATCTGGGCCTCGATCGAGAGGGGCACGTGGACGGCCATCTGGTCGCCGTCGAAGTCGGCGTTGAACGCCATGCACACGAGGGGATGCAGATGGATGGCCTTGCCCTCGATCAGGGTCGGCTCGAACGCCTGGATCCCGAGACGGTGCAAGGTCGGCGCACGGTTGAGCAGGACCGGGTGCTCCCGGATGACCTCCTCGAGGATGTCCCAGACCTCGGGCCGCTCCTTCTCCACCATCTTCTTGGCGGCCTTGATGGTGGTGACGTACCCGCGCTCCTCCAGCTTGTTGTAGATGAAGGGCTTGAAGAGCTCGAGGGCCATCTTCTTGGGGAGGCCGCACTGGTGAAGGCGCAGCGTGGGGCCGACGACGATCACCGAGCGGCCGGAGTAGTCGACGCGCTTGCCGAGCAGGTTCTGGCGGAAGCGCCCCTGCTTGCCCTTGAGCATGTCCGAGAGTGAGCGCAGCGGCCTCTTGTTGGGGCCGGTGAAGACCTTCCCGCGCCGGCCATTGTCGAACAGGGCGTCCACCGCCTCCTGCAGCATCCGCTTCTCGTTCCGGATGATGATCTCGGGGGCCGCGAGCTCCTGAAGCCTCTTGAGCCGGTTGTTGCGGTTGATGACCCTGCGGTAGAGGTCGTTGAGGTCGGAGGTGGCGAAGCGGCCGCCGTCCAGGGGCACGAGGGGACGCAGGTCCGGCGGGATCACCGGGATCACGTCCAGCATCATCCACTCCGGCTTGTTGCCTGAGTCACGGAAGGCCTCGACGATCTTCAGGCGCTTGGCGGTCTTGCGCCGGTTGGCCTCGGACGTGGTCTCACGCATCTCCCGGCGAAGCGTCTCGCCGAGCTCCTTCAACTGGAGCGACCTCAAGATGTCGCGGATGACCTCGCCGCCCATGCCGACGTGGAACGTGTCCCAGCCGAACTCGCGGACCGCCGTCTGGTACTCGTCCTCGCTGAGGATCTGGTCCTTCTTGAGCGAGGTGTTGCCCGGATCGGTGACGATGTAGGACTCGCAGTAGAGGATCTTCTCCAGGTCCTTGAGCGATATGTCCAGCAGGTTGCCGATGCGGCTCGGCAGGCTCTTGAGGAACCAGATGTGGGCGACCGGCGTGGCGAGGCTGATGTGGCCCAGGCGCTCACGGCGGACCTTCGACTGGATCACCTCGACGCCGCACTTCTCGCAGGTGATGCCACGGTGCTTCATGCGCTTGTACTTGCCGCAGTTGCACTCGTAGTCCTTCACGGGTCCGAAGATCTTCGCGCAGAACAGACCGTCGCGCTCGGGCTTGAAGGTCCGGTAGTTGATCGTCTCCGGCTTCTTGACCTCACCGTAGGACCAGCCCCGGATCTTCTCGGGAGACGCCAGCGAAATGCGGACCGCCACGTAGTTGAGCGGGTTCTTGGGCTTCTCGAAGAGGCTGTAGATATCTCGCAAGGGACCGCTCCTTCCGAGCCGGAGTTCGTAACGGGTGGGGTCGCGTCGGCCGGTTCGTCAGAAGCCGCCGCCCCCGCTCCGGTGGGGATTCAGGTGGTCAGATCCTTCTCCTCGATGAGCTGGACATCGAGGGCCAGGCTCTGGAGCTCCTTGACGAGGACGTTGAACGACTCGGGCAGGCCCGCGTCGAGGACGTTCTCGCCCTTCACGATCGACTCGTACATCCGGGTGCGGCCGGCGACGTCGTCCGACTTGACGGTCAGGAACTCCTGCAGGCCGTAGGCGGCGCCGTACGCCTCCATCGCCCACACCTCCATCTCGCCCAGCCGCTGACCGCCGAACTGCGCCTTGCCACCCAGCGGCTGCTGGGTGACCAGGGAGTACGGACCGATGGAGCGCGCGTGGATCTTGTCATCGACGAGGTGGTGCAGCTTGAGCATGTACATCACCCCGACCGTGACCTTCGAGTCGAACGGCTCGCCGCTGCGGCCGTCGTAGAGGACGGTCTGCCCGCTCAGCGGGAGACCGGCGTGGTTCAGGGCGTCGCGGATCTCCTCCTCCGTCGCCCCCTCGAAGACGGGACTGGCGAAGAAGACGCCATTCTTCAGCTTCCGCCCCATCCCCAGGACCTCGTCGTCCGTCGCCGTGCGCAGGAACTCCTGCACCTGGGAGTTGCTGGCGAAGGCATGTCCGAGGTAGCCGCGGAGCTCGCCGGCGGCCTTCTGGCGCGCCCGCTCCACCATCTCGCCGATCCGCTCGGCCATGCCCTTGGCGGCCCACCCCAGGTGGGTCTCCAGGATCTGTCCGACGTTCATCCGGGACGGCACGCCCAGGGGATTCAGGACGAGGTCGACCGTGGACCCGTCCTCGAGGAACGGCATGTCCTCCTCGGGGAGGATCTTCGAGATCACGCCCTTGTTCCCGTGCCGACCGGCCATCTTGTCGCCCACCGACAGCTTGCGCTTGATGGCGATGTAGACCTTCACCAGCTTGATGACTCCGGGCGGGAGCTCGTCGCCCCTCTTCAGCCGGAGGATCTTCGCCTCGAAGACCTGCTCGATGAGCTGGGTCTGGTCGTTCACGCTGGAGATGAGGCGGTCGATCTCGTTCTCGACCCCCTCGCCATCGACGATCCGCAGGTCCTTCCAGCGGGCGAAGGGGAGGTGAGCGATGACGTCGGCGGTGAAGGGCTCGCCCGCCCTCAGCATCACCTCGTCGCCCAGGTCGTCGACCACGTCCCGGGCGGAGCGATGGGGCCTGACCAGGCTCCACAGCTTGCGCGTGGCGCTGCCGTAGATGGTCTTCACCTCCTCGTTCTTGTCCTTGAGGATCCGAGCGATCTCGTCCTCCTGGATCTGCTTGGCCCGGTCGTCTCGCTCGACCCCCTCCCGACTGAAGATCTGGGCGCCGATGACCGTGCCCGACACGCCCGGGGGCACCCTGAGGGAGGTGTCGCGGACGTCGCCCGCCTTCTCGCCGAAGATCGCCCGAAGGAGCTTCTCCTCGGGGCTGAGCTGCGTCTCCCCCTTCGGGGTGATCTTGCCCACCAGGATGTCCCCGGGCTTGACCTCGGCCCCGATGCGGACGATGCCGCTCTCATCGAGGTCCTTCAGCGCCTCCTCGCCCACGTTGGGGATGTCGCGGGTGATCTCCTCCTTGCCGAGCTTGGTATCGCGGCTGGCGACCTCGAACTCCTCGATGTGGATCGAAGTGAACACGTCGTCCCGCACCAGCCGCTCGCTGATGAGGATCGAGTCCTCGAAGTTGAATCCGCCCCACGGCATGAACGCGACGAGCACGTTCTGGCCCAGCGCAAGCTCGCCCGCGTCGGTGGCGGGACCATCGCTGATGACCTCGTCCTTCTCGACGAAGTCGCCCTTGCGGACGATGGGCTTCTGGTTGACCGACGTGTTCTGGTTGCTGCGGCGGTACTTGACGAGGTTGTAGATGTCGACCTCGGAGCCGATCTCGCCCTCGGTGTCCGGCGTCTTGATCACGATCCGGCGGGCATCCACGTACTCGACAGTACCAGAGCGGCGGGCGAGCACCGTCGCGCCGGAGTCCCGGGCGACGAAGCGCTCGATCCCCGTGCCCACGAACGGCGCCTGGGTGTTGATGAGCGGCACCGCCTGACGCTGCATGTTGGAGCCCATGAGCGCCCGGTTGGCGTCGTCGTGCTCCAGGAAGGGGATGAGCGAGGCCGCGACCGACACGAGCTGGTTCGGCGAGATGTCCATGAGGGTGACGGTGTCCCGCCCCAGCATCACAAACTCGCCCCCCTTCCGCGACGACACGAGATCGTTCGCGAAGCGACCGTCGTCGGCGATGGGAGCGTTCGCCTGCGCGATGACGTGTCCCTCCTCCTCGAGGGCGGAGAAGAAGCGGACCTTGTTGGTGACGATCCCCTCCTCCACCAGGCGGTAGGGCGTCTCGATGAACCCGAACTCGTTGACCCTCGCGTAGGTGGAGAGGCTGGCGATGAGGCCGATGTTGGGCCCCTCGGGGGTCTCGATGGGACAGATCCGCCCGTAGTGGGTCGGGTGCACGTCCCGGACGTCGAAGCCGGCACGCTCCCGCGTGAGGCCTCCGGGTCCGAGGGCGGACAGACGCCGCTTGTGGGTCACCTCCGACAGCGGGTTGGTCTGGTCCATGAACTGGCTGAGCTGGCTGCTGCCGAAGAACTCCTTGACCACCGCCGAGACCGGCTTGGCGTTGATCAGGTCGTGGGGCATGAGCGTCTCGATCTCCGACAGGCTCATCCGCTCCTTGATCGCCTTCTCCATCCGGACGAGGCCGATCCGGAACTGGTTCTCGAGCAGCTCTCCCACCGCCCTCACGCGGCGGTTGCCGAGGTGATCGATGTCGTCGGTGGTGCCTCGACCGTTCCTCAACTCGATGAGGTAGTGCACGGTCCGCATGATGTCCTCGCGGGTCAGGGTCGTCTGATCCAGCGGGACGTCGAGGCCGAGCTTGTGGTTCATCTTCAGCCGGCCGACGCGGGACAGGTCGTACCGCTCGGGGTTGAAGAAGAGGTTCTCGAAGAAGGCGAGGGCGGTCTCGTAGGTCGGGGGATCGCCGGGGCGAAGCCGCCGGTAGATCTCGATGATCGCCTCCTCGGTCGAGGGCGTCTTGTCGACCAGGAGGGTGTCGCGGAGGAAGGATCCGACGTTGACGTTGTCGATGAAGAGGATGTGGAAGGTCTCGATGCCCCGCTCGCGGATGGCGTCGAGGCTCGCCTTGGTGATCTCCTCGTTGCACTCGACGATGATCTCGCCCGTGTTCACGTCGACCACGTCGTGGGACGCAACCTTCCCGATGATGTCGGGCGCGGCGAGGGGGATCTCGGCGATCTCCGCCGCCTTCATGCGACGGAGCATGGCCCGATTGACCTTCTTGCCCTCCTTCACGATGACCTCGCCCGTGGCGGGGTCCGCGATGTCTCGCGAGACTTTCTGCCCGAGGAGGAGGTCGGCCTTGAACTCCTTGGTGATGTCGTCGCCCCGGACGATGATCCGCTCGTGATCGTAGAAGTAGTCCAGCAGCTCCTCCTCGGTGTAGCCGAGGGCCCGCAGCAGCGCGGTGGCAGGGAGCTTGCGACGCCGGTCGATCCGGACGTGGAGGATGTCCTTCGAGTCGAACTCGAAGTCCACCCACGATCCGCGGTTGGGGATGACGCGGGCGCTGAAGATGACCTTCCCGGAGTAGGAGGTCTTCCCCTTGTCCTGGTCGAAGAAGATCCCGGGGGAGCGATGGAGCTGGCTGACGACCACCCTCTCGGTGCCGTTGATGATGAAGGTGCCGTTCTCGGTCATGATCGGCAGCTCGCCGAAGTAGACCTCCTGCTCCTTGATGTCGCGGATGTTCTGGGTCTCCGCGTCCTCGTCCACGTCCCAGACCACCAGGCGGACGGTCACCTTCAGCGGTGCGGCATAGGTCATGCCCCGCTGCCGGCACTCGTCCACCTCGTACTTCGGCTTCTCGAAGCTGTAGCTGACGAACTGCAGGGAAGCGGTCTGGTTGAAGTCCTGGATCGGGAAGACCGAGTTGAAGACCGCCTGCAGGCCGGCCCCCTTGCGCTGGTCGGGCGGGACGTCGTTCTGGAGGAACTCGTCGTAGGACTTCTTCTGGATCTCGATGAGATTCTGGATCTCGAGGATATGCTGGATCTTCTCGAAGCTGCGGCGGAAACGGGCGTTGTTGGCGATCAGGGAGCCCATGAACTCTCCTCTGGCAAGGGCCTGGGTACCTGCCCCGACGAGGCAGGCCGCCCACTGCGTCCCGGTCGAGCGCCCTCAGCGGGACGGCTCGGATGAAGCGGCAAAAGGCGAAACGCGGCCCGAGACTCCGGCACCTCGCTTCGCCTCCTCGTCGCTGCCGTGAGCCGGACAGCGATCTCGCCTTTTTCCGGCGACCGGGGCCGCGCACCCGGCGCCTCGTCGACCCGTGGGGGACGCGGACTGTCCGCGCCCCCGACCGGCGCCCACCCGGGCGCCGGACCGCCGGCCCCGGGCCCCCCACGACGGGGGGAGCCCGGGAGCGGCCGGGAACCGTTCTGTATAGGACCCGCCGAACGACCGGACAAGGTCCCTGTGGCTACTTGACGTCGGCCTTGGCCCCGACCTCGATGAACTTGGCCTTGGCCTTCTCGGCCTCATCCTTGGTGACGCCCTCCTTCACCTTCTGAGGAGCGCCCTCGACGAGGTCCTTCGCCTCCTTGAGGCCGAGCCCGGTCAGCTCGCGCACCACCTTGATGACGTTGATCTTGTTCGCGCCCACCTCGGTGAGGATGACGTCGAACTCGGTCTGCTCCTCGACGGCCTCGGCCGGAGCCGCGCCACCCGGCGCCCCCGCACCGGGGAAGGCCGCCACCGCGACCGGTGCCGCCGCCGACACCCCCCACTTGTCCTCCAGCTCCTTCACGAGGGCGGAGATCTCGAGGACGGAGAGATTCGAGAGATACTCGATGACCTGGGAACGCTCGAGAGCCATCTTTCACAACCTCCTATTGGTTGAAGCTCTTTTCATCGCGCTTCCGGACCTGCCAGCGCGGGCGGCTGGCCCGGGGGTGTGACTGGGGCCCCGCGGCCCGAAGAAACTCCTGGAGATCCGCCCCTTTTCAGGAGGCGGCCGCCTCGGTGCCCTCTTCCATCTGCCGGCGACGGGCATCGAGGACGTTGAGCATCTGGCGAGGCACCTGGGCGAGGACGCTGACCATGTTCCGGGCCGGCGCCGACAGCAGGCCCAGGAGCTGCCCCCGCAGCGCCTCCTTGCTCGGGAGCTGGCTGATGGCCTTCACCCCCTCCGCGTTGACCACCTGTCCATCGAAGTAGGCGGCCTTGATCCCGAGGGACTTCGCCTCCTTCTGGAAGTCCAGGATGGTCTTCGCAGGCGCGACGGGATCCTCGTACCCGAACAGCACCGCGGTCGGGCCCCGGAAGTGCGACTCCAGGCCCGCCATGGCGGTGTTCGCGACGATGCGCCGACACAGGGTGTTCTTGACGATATGGAACTCCGCGTCCCCGCCCGTCTTGTCCAGCAGCCGGCGGAACCCGTTGAGGGCCTCCACCTTCAAGCCGCTGTACTCGGCCAGGATCGCGATGGATGCGCGCCCGAACTTCTCGCCGTACTCAGCGAGGAAGGCGTCCTTGTCGGTCCGGTTCATGTTCTCGGTCCTCCGCCAGTCCGACCGTGGCTAGCGCGCCACCTTCTGGAACTCGTTGACTTCGACACGGACGCCGGGGCTCATCGTCAGGGCGACGGTGATGCCCTTGAGATAGGTCCCCTTCGCCGCGGCGGGCTTAAGGCGGACGAGCGTCTCGACCAGGGTGGTGATGTTCTCCTGGAGGTGTTCGGCGGGGAACGACGCCTTGCCGATCCTGGCGTGGACGATTCCGGCCTTCTCGACCCGGAACTCGACCTTGCCCGCCTTGATCTCCCGGACCGCGGTGCCGACGTCGAAGGTGACCGTACCCACCTTCGGGTTCGGCATCAGCCCCCGGGGACCCAGGATCCGCCCGATCCGTCCCACCGCACCCATCATGTCGGGCGTGGCCACGGCCTTGTCGAACTCGAGCCAGCCGTCCTTGACCTTCTCCACGAGATCGTCGCCGCCGACGATGTCCGCGCCGGCAGCCTGAGCCTCAGCGACCTTCTCGCCCTTGGCGAACACCGCCACCCGCACCGTGGACCCGGTGCCGTGGGGGAGGGAGACCGCGCCACGCACCATCTGGTCCGCGTACTTGGGTTCGACGCCCAGGCGCACGGCGACCTCGACGGTCTCGTCGAAGCGGGCCGACTTCATGGCGTGCAGCAGGGTCGTGGCGTCCTGGAGGGAGTACTTCACCTCCGGATTCACCATGGCTCGCAACCGGGTATAGCGCTTGCCCTTGTTCGGCATCGGTGACTCCTACCCGCGGTCCTGCGGCGGGCGGGGCCTACGCCCTGCCCCACCTCCCGCGTGGTGTCGATCAGGCGGAGATGGTCACGCCCATGGAGCGGGCGGTCCCCTCGATGCTGCGGACGGCAGCGTCGAGATCCGTCGTGTTGAGGTCGGGAAGCTTCATCTCCGCGATCTTGCGGACCTGGTCGGGCGTGAGCTTGCCGACCTTGTTCTTGTTGGGCGCGCCGCTCCCCTTGGGGACTCCCGCGGCCTTCATGATCAGCACCGAGGCCGGCGGCGTCTTGGTGACGAATGTGAACGACCGGTCGGAGAAGACCGTGATCACCACCGGGGTCACCAGACCGGGCTCCATGTTCGCCGTGGCGGCGTTGAACGCCTTGACGAACTGGGGGATGTTGACACCGTGCTGGCCCAGGGCGGGACCGACCGGCGGCGAGGGATTGGCGCGACCCGCGGGGATCTGGAGCTTGATGTATGCGTTGACTTTCTTCGCCATGACTCAACCTTCCGGCCGCTCGGACCGGCTGGACTCGCGTCAGGTCTTCTCGACCTGGAGGAAGTCGAGCTCGACGGGCGTCGACCGCCCGAAGATGCTGACCATGACCCGGAGCTTGCCCTTGTCGGGCCGGACCTCGTCCACCACGCCGTTGAAGCTCGCGAACGGCCCGTCGACGACGCGCACGTTCTCCCCCTTCTCGTACGTCAGCTTGGGCTTCACCGCCGCCGCGCCCTCGACGAGCTGGTTGGTGATCCGGCGGACCTCTTCCTCGGGCACCATGGCGGGACTGTCCTGCCCGCCCACGAAGCCGGTCACCTTCGGCGTGTTCTTGACGATGTGCCAGGTCTCGTTGTTGAGCTCCATCTTCACCAGCATGTAGCCGGGGAAGTACTTCCGCATCGTCGTGCGCTTCTTGCCGTTGCGCAGCTCGACGACCTGCTCCTGGGGCACGAGGATCTCCTCGAACAGCTCCTCCTTGCCCAGGTTCTTGATGCGCTCCTCGAGGGCCTGCTTCGCCTTGCCCTCGAAGCCCGAGTATGTATGGACGACGTACCAGGCCTTGGCCATTCCGCGCCGCTCCGTTCGCGTTCGAACCCTCTGGTGAAGGCCGTCAGACGCTGAAGAGGATCAGGTTCGAGAATTCGAGCCAGACCAGGTCGAATGCCCAGAGGATCAGGGAGACCAGCACCACGGTGGCCACCACGACCACCGTCGAGTCCTGGGTCTCCTGGCGCGTCGGCCACACCACCTTGCTCAGCTCGTCCACGACGTCGATGAGGAACGCGTGGCTCCGCGCCGACTTCCAGGCCCAGACACCGAGGGCCGCGGCCGGCAGGACCGCGACCAGGTCCGATGTGGCGAACGCTCCGAGCAGCACGCGATCTTCGATCCCCGCCTGGACCACGAGCCAACCCAGGAAGTGGGCGAGGACCAGCCAGCTCAGCACCGACGCCGCGAGCAGCGCGAAGCCGAGGATCCGTCTGTTGCTCATCCTGACTCCTTCCTGTTCCGAGACGGGGTGCCGCGCCGCGGCGGACCTCACCCCGTCGTCTCCCGCCCCGAACGGTGGCGAGCGTGACCGTGCATGGCGCTGGCAGGGCAGGAGGGACTCGAACCCCCAACCGCCCGATTTGGAATCGGGAGCTCTGCCAATTGAGCTACTGCCCTAAGCGAATCGAGCGATGCCCCGCCCTCGCGTAGCGGGAGCGAGGTCGCCTCCTTACTCGATGATCTCGGCGACGACGCCGGCGCCGACGGTGCGTCCGCCCTCGCGGATGGCGAAGCGGAGCTCCTTCTC
>JAKLKC010000094.1 GCA_023150875.1 Myxococcota bacterium
GCCCGCAAGGCCGAGGCGGACGGCCGGATTCACTCCGGCCGTCCAGGGGGGGCGCGTGCCCCCCCTGAACAGTTACATGCCATGTTTCAGCCCCGCTGGCCGGCCCGGGCTGGACCGAAGCGTGCCGGCCAGTTCGAACCATACAAGAGGACGAGGTGGCTCGGAACGAGAGCACGGGCGACGCCTGGGGTGGCGGTCGCCGGGCCGTCGTCCTCCCGGAGGGGCCCGCCCCCTCGCTCCCCGAGGGAAGATCGCCCGCGACCCGCGGTTTCTTCCGCTCCACCCTGGCCGGCGCGACCCCGGGGCCCGATCTGATCCCGGCCCGCGGGTCCCGGGCCCGTCCTTGACTCCCCTCCGCCCCTGGGGTGTACTCCGCGGCTTCCATGGCAAACGATCCTCCGTCCCCGTCCCCGGTCCCGGCCCGGACCGCTCCCGCGCGCCGCGCCGCGCTGCCGCTCCTGCTGGTCCTCGGGCTCCTTGCCCCCGCCGCGTGCGGTGACGGCGGTCCGGCCTCCCCGGGGGGATCCGGTGGGGGAGGGCCTCCGCCGACCCCGGTGCGGGTCGCGCCGGTCGCGGCGTCCCCCCTCCAGGAGCGGGTGGAGGGAACCGGCGTGGTGGAGGCCCGGAGCAGCGCCGAGATCCGGCCCGAGGCCTCGGGCCCCCTGGCGGCGGTGGCGTTCCGGGACGGCGAGAAGGTCCGCAAGGGCCAGGTCCTGGCCCGCCTGCGGGACGAGGACGCGCGGGCCCAGCTCGCCGAGGCCGAGGCCCGCCTGGCCCTGGCCCAGAACGAGCTGCAGCGCGCCGAGGCCCTCTTCGGCCGGAACAACGCCTCCCAGGCCGACGTCGACCGGGCCCGGGCCGACCGGGACCTCGCCGCCGCCCAGACTGCCCGGGCCCGGGAGACCCTGCGCCGCACCGTGATCGTGGCGCCGTTCGATGGCACGGCGGACCGGCGGATGGTGGCCCCGGGGGAGGTCGTGGCCCCCGCGACCGTCGTCACCCGGCTGGAGTCCCTGGACGACCTCGCCGTGGACCTCTCGCTCCCCGAGGGCGACGTGGCCGCCGTCGCCGTGGGACAGGCCGCGCGGATCGCCGTCGACGCCCTGCCCGGCCAGGTGTTCGAGGGGGAGGTCTCCTTCGTCGGTCCGAGGGTGAGCGCCGCGACCCGGACCGTGCCGGTGCGGGTCTCGCTCCCCGGCGGGGGAGCCCTCCGGCCGGGCCTCACCGCCCGGATCTCCATCGTGACGCGGACGGTGCCCGACGCCCTGCTCGTGCCCACCGAGGCCATCGTCGAGAGCGACAAGGGGCCCGGCGCGTACGTCGTCGGCCCCGACGGCAAGGCGACCCTGCGCCCCGTCGAGACCGGCACGCGCCTGGCGGACCGGGTGCGGGTCGTCTCCGGGCTCTCGCCGGGCGACGCCGTGGTGGTGGAGGGGCTGGTCAAGCTCCGGCCCGGGGCGACGGTGCGGATCGTGGACGGCGGAGCGGGTGGGCCCCCCCAGGCCGCCGGTGCCCCCGGGGAGGGTGCGTCGCGGTGACCTCCACCGACGTCTTCATCCAGCGGCCGGTGCTGGCGGCGGTCCTCTCGGTGGTGCTGGTGCTCCTCGGGGGGATGGCCTACACCCTGCTGGGCGTGCGGGAGACCCCCGACGTCCAGGCGCCGGTGGTGACCGTCACCACGTCCTGGCCCGGGGCGGACCCCGCCATCGTGGAGTCGGACGTCACCGAGGTCCTGGAGCGCGAGCTCAACGGCATCGAGGGCGTGAAGTCGATCTCCTCCACCAGCCAGGAGCAGTCCTCGCAGATCACGGTGGAGTTCGACCTGGAACGCGACCTGGAGGCCGCCGCCAACGACGTGCGGAGCCGCGTGGCCCGGGCCCGGCGGGAGCTCCCCGACGACGCCGAGGAGCCCGTGGTGGAGAAGGCCGACGCCAACTCCCAGCCGGTGATGTTCCTCCGCCTCGCCGCCGAGGGGCGGAGCCTGCTGGAGCTGACGGAGATCGCCGACACCCTGGTGCGGGAGCGCATCGAGAACGTCCCCGGGGTCAGCGGCGTGGACATCTTCGGCGCCCAGAAGTACGCGATGCGGGTGGAGCTGGACGCCGCGCGCCTGGCCTCCCGGGGCCTCGCGGTGCAGGACGTGGAGGCCGCCCTCCGGGCCGGCAACGTGGACCTCCCCGCCGGCCGGCTGGAGGGGGAGTCCACCGAGCTCACCCTCCACGTCGCCGGAGGGCTGGCGACGCGGGAGGACTTCGCGGCCCTCATCGTCGGAGGTACCGGCTCGTCCCCGGTGCGCCTCGGGGACGTCGCGGAGGTGCGGGTCGGCGCCGAGAACGAGCGCACGGCGGCCCGTGCCGACGGCCTGCCGTCGATCTCCCTGGCCCTCACCCCCCAGGCCCAGGCCAACATCATCGACATCTCCGACGAGGTCCAGGCGCGCCTGGACGGGATCGGCCGGGACCTGCCCGCCGGGGTCGAGCTGGTGATCGCCTACGACCGGTCCCGGGCGGTCCGCACCTCCATCGAGGAGGTCGAGGAGACCCTGCTCATCGCCTTCGGCCTGGTGGTGTTGGTGATCTTCGCGTTCCTGCGGGACTGGCGCAGCACCCTGATCCCGGCCCTGGCGATCCCGGTTTCGCTGGTGGGCACCTTCCTGTTCATCTGGATGGCGGGGTTCAGCATCAACGTGTTCACCCTGTTCGGACTGGTCCTGGCCATCGGCCTGGTGGTGGACGACGCCATCGTGGTGCTGGAGAACATCGTGCGCCGGATCGAGGGGGGCGAGGGGGTGCTGGAGGCGGCCCTCGCCGGGACGAGGCAGATCGTCTTCGCCGTGATCGCCACCACGATCTCCCTGGTCGCCGTGTTCCTGCCGGTGATCTTCACGGGCGGCACCACCGGCCGGCTGTTCGTGGAGTTCGGGACCACCGTCGCGGTCAGCGTCGCCATCAGCGCCTTCGTCGCCCTGACCCTGACGCCGATGCTCTGCGCCCAGGTGCTGCGGCCCGCTGCCGACGGCCCCCGGGGGAGGCTGTTCCGGTGGAGCGAGGCGGCCTTCGACGCCCTGAACCGGGGCTTCGCGGCGTCCCTGCGGGCGGTGGCCCGCAGGCGCTGGCCGGTCCTGCCGGTGATCGCCCTCTCCGTCGGCGGCGGCTGGTTGGGGTTCAGCACCATCCCCACGGAGTTCTTCCCCCTGGAGGACCGCAACGTCTTCATGGTCCGCACCCTGGCGCCCGAGGGAGCCAGCTTCCGGTGGATGGACGCCCGCATGGGCGAGCTGGAGCCCGAGCTGATGGAGGCGGTGCCCGAGCGGATCGGGATGCTCAGCCGCGTCGCCTCGGGCCGGGGGGGCGTGGCGTCCCCCGCCAACTCCGGCATGTTCATCTTCCCCCTGGTCCCCGCCGCCGAGAGGGAGCGGTCCCAGCAGGAGATCGTGGCCTCACTGCGGCCGATCCTGGGGAGCGTCACCGCCTTCATGGCGATCCCCATCCAGTTCCCCACCGTCAGCCGGGGCTTCGGCTCCCCCTTGCAGTTCGTCCTGCTCAACCCCGACTACGACGCCCTGGTGGCCGAGCTGCCCCGCTTCGTCCAGGCCATGCGGGAGGTCCCGGGCCTGACGGCGGTGAACGAGGACCTGAAGCTGAACCGGCCGGCCCTGCGGGTGGAGGTGGACCGGGACCGGGCGGCGGCGCTGGGAGTGCCGCTGCGGGACGTGGCCCGGACCCTCCAGGTGATGTCCAGCGGGCTGGAGGTCTCGACGTTCAAGCGGGGGATCCGCCAGTACCCGGTGATCGCCAGCCTGCCCCCCGCCGAGCGGATGCGCCCGGACGACCTGGCCCAGGTGCGGGTCCGGTCCCGGGACGGCGGCATGGTGCCGCTGGCGAACCTGGTCCGCTTCCGGGAGGGGGCCGAGGCGGCGTCGCGCTACCACTACGACCGCGCCCCCTCGGCGACCATCGGAGCCAACCTCGACGGGATCACCCTGGGGCAGGCCATCGAGAGGGTGAGGCGCCTCGCCGACGAGACGCTGCCCCCGGGCTTCCGCACGGCGCTGGCGGGGGAGTCCCGGGAGTTCGAGGAGAGCTCCGCGTCCCTGGCGACGATCTTCCTGCTGGCCCTGGCCCTGGTGTACCTCACCCTCGCCGCCCAGTTCGACTCCTTCGTCGCGCCGATCTCCATCCTCCTCGCCGTGCCCCTGGCCCTGGCGGGGGCCTTCCTCAGCCTCGCCGCGGCGGGGATGACCCTGTCGTTCTTCAGCCAGGTCGGGCTGATCCTGCTGGTGGGGCTGGTGACCAAGAACGGGATCCTGATCGTGGAGTACGCGCGGCAGCTCCAGGAGGACGGGGGGCTCCCGGTGGACGAGGCGGCGGTGGAGGCGACGCGCCTGCGGTTCCGCCCCATCCTGATGACCTCGGTGGCTACCATCGGCGGCGCCCTGCCCATCGCCCTGGGCTTCAGCGGCACGGGCCGCGCCCCCCTGGGGGTGGCGGTGGTGGGGGGCATGGCGATCTCCACGGTGCTGACCCTGTACGTGACCCCCGTGGTGTACGCGACCCTGGCGGGGCGGATCCGCCGCCGCCGGCCAGCCCGGGCGGCTGCCGCCGCGGTGGCGTTGCTGGCGGCCCTCCTGCCCTGGCCCGCGCGGGCCGAGGGCGACATGGACCTGGGCGGCGCGTTGCGGGCGGCCCTGGAGGGCAACCTCGCCCTGCGGGGATCGGCGCTGGACGTGGAGAGCGCCCGGGCGGGGCGGGACCAGACGAGGGCGGGGCTGCTGCCGTCGGTCGGCGGCACGGTCTCGGGCTCCTACGGCGGGGATCCCCGCTCCACCGCCGGGGCCGCGGGCGGGACGGGGTATGGCTCGGCGACGGTGCGGGCCGACGTGCCGCTCCTGGACCTCTCCGCGGTGGCGGACCTGCGGGCGGCGGGGGCGGAGGTGCGGGCCGCGGAGGCGGGATTCGACGCGGCGGCGGAGGAGGTCCTGGCGGACGTCGCGGGCCGCTTCGTCGAGCTCCAGCGCGCCCGGCAGGCGGTCGGCACGCTGGAGGCGCAGATCTCCCGGAGCGAACGCCTGCTCAGGCTGGCGGAGGACCGGCTGGCGGTGGGGGCGGCCAGCCGGATCGAGGTCACCCGCGCCCGATACCAGCTCCGGCAGGACGAGGTCCGGCGGATCGCGGCCCGGACAGCGGAGGTCTCGGCGCGGCTGCGCCTCACCGAGGCCCTAGGCCTCCCCATCGACGCCGAGCTGTCGGTGTCCCCGGCCGCGCCGCTGCTGGGCTCGGAGGGGATCCCCGGGGAGGCGGACCTGGAGGGGGCGCTGGCCCGGGCACGGGCGGGCCACCCGGAGATCGAGGCGGGGCGGGAGGGCCTGGCGGGGGCGAGGGAGGACCGGCGGGCGGGGGAGCTGGGGGCGGCGCCGACCCTGTCGGGCTTCGTCCAGGGGGGAGGCACCACCGGCTTCGACGGGGAGCCTCCCTCCCCGACGGCCTCGGCGGGACTGACCCTGTCGGTGCCGCTGTTCTCCGGCCTGGGCCGGCTGGCCGAGGTTCGGGGCCTGCGGGCCCGGGAGCGGGCGGCGGCCCTGGACCTGGAGGCGGCGGAGCGGGCCGTGGAGGTGGACCTCCGGGCGGCCCTTCGGGGCCTCCGGGACGCGGCGGTGGGCCTGGAGGTGGCGGGGGAGGCCGAGGCCCTCGCGACGGAGGAGCTGGCCCTTGCCGAGGACCGCTACCGCGCCGGCGCGGCCGGAAACGTCGAGGTCGTGGAGGCCCAGGCCCGCCTCGCCGAGGCGTCCCAGGCCCGGGTGGACGCCGTGGCCTCCTTCAACCTGGCGGTGGTCTCCTGGTTCCGTTCCCAGGGCCGCGTCCGGGACCTTTCCCGGGGCGCCCTGCCCTGATCCCCCTGTTGGTCCCAGCTACCGCCGCGGGCCCGGCGGCGCCGGGGGGGACGGGGACGCCAGCGCCGGCGCTTCCGGCTCCGCCGCCCGGACCCGGACCACGCTGCCGCCCCGCACCCCCACCACCACGTCTCCGCCCCAGAAGACGGGGGAGGACTCCACGGCGCCCCCCAGGGGCAGGTCCCACAGGGGCTCGCCGCCGACGGCGTCGAAGGCGTGGAGCCAGCCCGCGGAGTCCCCCACCACCACCGTCCGCCCGTCCGTCGCCGGGCTCGACCACGAGAGGCCCTTGAGCTTCGCGGCCCACGCGATCCTCGGCTCGCCCCCGGGGCCGGCCTCCCGCCGCACCGCCAGCAGGCGCCCCCCCGCCGCGTTCGGCTCCCGGGAGGTGGCGACGAAGACGAGGTCCGCCGAGGGGCCGCTGCCCAGGGCCACCGTGCTCAGGATCCCGCCGTTGACGTCGTGGAGGGCGTCCTCCCCCCGCTGGGTCCAGCAGCTCACCCCCAGGCGCCAGGCGAAGGTGCCCAGGGCGAGGTCCACCTTGGACAACCAGGCGGTGCCCTGGGCCAGCAGGGGACGGCCGGGGAGGCGCTTGTCCACCTCGGAGCCGACGTAGAGGTAGGCCCGTCCGTCCTCCACGGCGATCACCGGGGTGGCGTCGGTGTCGTCCCCGAGGTCCAGGCGCAGCACCTCGCGGCCGGCGTCCAGGTCGTGGCCGATGAGGCTCCCCACGTTGTCGGTCCAGTACGCCACTCCGTCGTGGAAGGCTACGGAGGACTCGATCCCCGCCGCCCACCGGTCGGTGCCGTCGTGCTCGCCGCCCCCCCACTTGGGACGGACCGCGTGGTAGGTGAGGGGATCCACCACCGCCGCGAGCTTCTCCGGTGGGCCCCCCACCGCCCCCGGGGGGTGGCCCGCGAGGCCGAGGCCGACGCGGTACACCAGGCCGTTCTCGCCTCCGAGGAGCAGCAGGTCCCGATCGGGCAGGACGAGGGCGTTGCCGTCGAAGGCGCCCCAGCCCCGGAAGGGGTGCAGGGTCCGGTCCCCCCAGCGGCTCCGGCGGCCAGGCAGGTCCAGCACCACGCTCCCGTCCACCAGCGAGATCCCGCGGTAGTGGAAGCCCCCGTCCCTGCCCGGGAGGCCCTGGCCGACGTAGAGCACGGGGATCCCGCGGGGGTCCAGGCTGGGCGTGCCCTTGATGGGCGCGTCCTGGGCGGTCAGGGGCGCTCGGGTGGGGGCGCCGCGGTCCAGGTCGAAGAAGTGGACCTTCCCGTCCAGCCCGGCGGCGACGACCTCGACCCGGGGGGGCGCCGGGGTCAGGAACTCCTGGCCGGCGAGGGCCTCCGTGCCCCAGGTCGCCAGCAGGGGCTGGCCGGTCCATCCCAGCCCGGTCCAGGGGCCGATCCCCCCCACGCCCCGGCTCCACGCCACCTCCACCGGACCTCGGGGGATCTCGCCCCGGCCGGCGTGGTCCCGGCGGGGCCCGCCGCGGAAGCACAGGACGCCGTCGACCGGGGGCGGAGGGGCGGGGACGGGGCGGGCGACCGGTGGCGGCTCGGGGGGCGGCTCCGGCGGCGGGGGCTCGGCGGCGCATCCGGCCGCCAGGGCGAGGCCGGCGGCGGCCAGGCGGGCTCGCCGGGGGAGGGAGGTCGGGGAGGGGAGGGGGGCCACGGGGACGCGGGGGGCGCCGGGCGGGATGGGGCGGGCGCTACAGCGCCGAGAGGCCGGCGAACAGGTCCCGGGCACCGGGGGAGCCCTTCGCGCGGGCGACCTGGTCGGCCAGGGCGCGCTCGCCGCGGGAGTCCCCGCCGGGCAGCAGGTGGCCCCCCGCCTTTCGCAGCCCGTCGAGCTGCTCCAGCAGGAACCGGAAGCGGCCCCGGAGGGGCTCCGACGCGGGAGCCCGGTAGGTCTCGCCCCGGGCCAGCTCCACCGAGACCTCCTTGCGCCCCTCGGCGAGCGCGCCGGCGTTGGCGATCATGAAGGCGAAGAACTCCCCGGCGACGTACTCCAGCACCTGGGAGATCCGGTCCAGGACCAGGTGCGTGTCCTTCTGGCGGGCCGCCCAGGCGTCGCGCCTCTCCACCCGGGAGACGGTGTTCGCCTCCATCTGGTTGAGGTAGGCGCAGAACTCGGGGAACTCCTCCAGCAGCATGCGCTCGCCGCTGGGGTCCCGCTGGATCTGGGAGAGCAGCGCCAGGGCCGAGAAGTCCGCCAGCACGGGGTAGGGGCCCAGCAGGCAGTCGGAGTCGTAGTGGATGGGCTCGACGATGGCCAGGAACCGCTTCAGCGAGGCGGTCAGCACCGGCTTGGTCTCCTCGGTCACGCCGTGGCGGGGCAGGGCCTCCAGAATGGGGCCGACGACCCTTGGCGCGAGCCGCTCCCTCAGGAATCCCGGGGCCTGGGGCAGGAGGGCCTTCAGGATCAGGTCGGTGTTTCGGCTGCGGTCCTGGGCGTTCAGCCACTTGAAGGCGAGGTAGTGCCGCGAGAGCCACTCGTCGAAGGTCTCGTCGAGGATGCGGCTGACGACCTCGAGGCCGGGATCGTCGTGGCGGATGGAGGGATCGGGCTTGTGGGACTCCGCCCACAGGGCGATATCGGTGGAGTCGGCGATGGCGTGGGACGGCCCGTCGCTCCCCCACAGGACCGGCGAGGTCACCGGGCCCAGGGCCGGCTTCAGCACCCGCCGCCGCACCAGGGCGTCGGCGGTGACCTGCCGGACCTCGATCTCCTTGTAGTCGAGGACCGCCTTGGCCTTCTTGGACCAGGGGCTCTGGGGGAACAGGTACAGGGTCAGCGGGGGCTGCAAGGTCGGACCTCCGGGGGCGTCGCCCCGCGCGGCGGGGCCGGAGCATCATGGCCGAATCGGGGTCGCGCCGCCACCCGGGCACCCCCCGGTCCCGCGCCCCGCGCGGCCGGTGGTTGCCCGCGGAATCGCCCCGCGGCGCGCCTCCGGTATCATCGGGGGGCGCGGGACGCGACGCCCCCTCCCCTGGGGGAAGGCCGTCCCGGGAGCGCCGCGCCCGCCGTCCGGAGGACCCACCGCGTTGAACCGCCGCGACTTCCTGCGTGCCTCGACGTCCCTCGCCGCCGCCTGGGGAGGGCTGCGCTCGCTCCCGGCCGGCGCGGCCGCGGCCCTCGCCCCCCCGCCGGAGGGGGCGCCCGAGGGCTTCGCCGACCTCGCCGAGGTCGCGCTGGAGGTGGCGCGTCGCCTGGGCGCCTCCTACGCCGACTGCCGCGTGGTCCGCTCCCGCTCCCAGGACGTCCGCGCCCGGGACCGCCGCGTGGAGTCGGTCCGGGACGAGGTCGACCAGGGGATCGGGATCCGGGTGATCGCGGGGGGCGCCTGGGGGTTCGCCGCTACGCCCCGCCTCGACCGGGACGCCGTCGCCCGCCGCGCCCGGGACGCGGTGGAGTCGGCCCGCGCCACGGCCCCCCTGCGCGCCGCCCCCGTGCGCCTCGCCCCCGCCGAGCCCGTCCGGGGCGCCTGGCGCACCCCCGCCGGCACCGATCCCTTCGCCGTCCCCCTGGACGCCAAGGCCGAGGTCCTCCTCGCCGCCTGCGCCGAGGCGCTGCGGAACGTGCGGGTCACCCGGGCCGACGCCTTCCTGTCGCTGGAGCGGGAGGAGAAGTGGCTCGCCACATCGGAAGGCACCCGGACCTTCCAGGAGACCGTGCGGACCCATCCCGGCCTGACGGTCACGGCCCGCCGGGGCGGGGTCGTCCGGAGGCGGACCTACCAGGTGCCCCCCCTCAACGTCGGCTGGGAGCACGTCCTGGCCTCGGACCTCGCCGGCCAGGCGGTACGGATCGGGGCCGAGGCCCACGAGCACTGCCTGGCGCCCCCGGCGCCCACCGGCCCCACGACCCTGGTCCTCTCCCCGTCCCACCTCAGCCTGACGATCCACGAGACCATCGGGCACGCCACCGAGGCCGACCGGATCCTGGGGTGGGAGGCGGACTACGCCGGCACCTCCTTCGTCCGCCCCGACGACGTCGGCCGCCTCCGGTACGGCTCCCCCCAGGTCCACGTCGTCGCCGACCGCGACCGGCCCACCCTGCGCGGCACCTGCCGCTGGGACGACGACGGCGTGCCCACCGGGCGCTGGGACCTGGTCCGGGAGGGGGTCCTGGTGGGGCTCCCCACCACCCGGGAGACCGCCCCCCTCGTGGGGGAGGCGGCGAGCCGCGGCTGCTGCGCCGCCGACTCGTGGGCCTCCTTCCCCTTCCTCAAGATCCCCAACGTCTCCCTGGAGGAGGGCCCCCCGGGGGCGCCGACGCTGGAGGAGCTGGTGGCCGACGTCGACGAGGGGATCCTCGTGGACGGCCGGGGCTCCTACTCCATCGACCAGCAGCGGCTGAACTTCCAGTTCGGCGGCGACGCCTTCTGGCGCATCGAGGGGGGGCGGATCACCGGGATGGTCCGGGACGTCGTGTACCACGGGATCACCCCCGCGTTCTGGGGCGCCTGCGACGCCGTGACCGGCCCCGGCACCCTCGAGCCCCACGGGGTGACCCGGGACGGCAAGGGCCAGCCGGGGCAGCGGGGGCAGATGAGCCACGGGGCGCCCTGGGCCCGCTTCCGGGGTATCGAGGTGGGGGGAGGCCGCGCTTGAGGTCCCGGGAGGAGAGGCACCTGCTGGCCGCATGCGAGGCCGCCGTCGCCGCCGCGAAGCCCCACGGGGCGGTGGCGGAGGCGCGGACCTCCGACGAGGCGCTCACCCGGTTCGCCGCCGGCGCCGTCACCGCCGACGTCGGCGCCGAGAAGGTCTCGTTGAGCCTCACGGTCATCGACGGGCGGCGCCGGGCCACCGCGTCCGCGGGCTCCCTGGACGCCGCGTCGGTGAAGGAGCTGGCGGAGAGGGCCAGGGCCATGGTCCGCCTCGCGCCCGAGGACGAAGAGGTCCTGCCACCCCTGGGCCCCCAGGACCTGCCCCGGGTGTCCGCCGCCTTCGCCTCCACCGCCCGCCTGGACGCGCGGCGCCGGGCCCGGATCGCCGCCGCCCTCCTCGCCCGGGCGCGGGCCGACGCCCTCCTGGCGAGCGGCACCGTCTCCCGATCCCTGCGCTCCCACGCCATCGCCACCTCGGCGGGCATGGCCGAGACCTTCACCGAGACCCGGGCCGGCCTGTCCCTCACCTGCCGCACCCCCGACGGCACCGGCTCGTCCCGGGTGGAACGCGGGGGCGTTCCCGACGCCGCCGCCATCGACGTCGAGGCCCTGGCCGACGCCTGCGCCCGGACGGCACGAGCGTCGGCGCGCCCCCAGGAGATCCCCCCCGGGCGCCACGCCGCGATCCTCGCGCCGGCGGCGGTGGCGGCCCTGCTGGCGTGGCTGCCCGAGGCCATGGACGCCCGGGAGACCGAGGAGGGGCGTTCCGCCTTCTCGCGCCTCGGGGAGACGGGGGGCTGGAGGGGCGCGGAGGTCGCCGTCGGAAGGATCTCCCTCGTGTCGGCGCCCCGGGACCCGCGGTTCCGGCTCCGCCCCTGGGGGGAGGAGGGGGTCCCCACCGCCGACGGGCTGTGGATCGACCGGGGCCGCCTCGTCGCCCTCCCCCACGACCGCTTCTGGGCCGGCCGTTCGGGGGTCGCCCCCATGGGCCCTCCCCGCGCCCTCGTGCTGGACGCCCGCGGGCGGGGCTCCCTGGACGACCTCGTGGCCTCGACGGAGCGGGGGATCCTGGTGACCTCCCTCTGGTACATCCGCATGGTGGACCCCATGGAGCTGCTCCTCACCGGCCTGACCCGGGACGGGCTCTTCCTCGTGCAGGACGGCCGCGTCGCCGCCTCGCTGGCGAACCTGCGGTTCAACGACTCGCCCCTGCGCGTCCTGGGGGCCCTCGACGGCGCGTCGCGGGTGGAGTACGGATCCGACGGCCGGGGCGGGATCGTCGCGCCGGCCCTGAGGGTCCCGGGCTTCCACTTCACCGCCCCGTCCCCCGCCGTCTGAGCCATGGCCCATCCCACCCGCCGCCGCCTGCTCCTCGCCGCCCCGGCCCTCGGGCTGCTGGCCCTCCTGCCCACCGGCGCTTCCCCCCGGGCCGCCCCGGGCAAGCTCCCCTGGCCCTACCTGCCCGGCGCGCGCTGGGAATACGACGTCAAGGCGCCGGTGGTGGGGCGGATCGGCCGGGCCGTGCGGACGGTGTCCGCCGGCGGCGGCATGACGGTGGAGGTCGACCTGGAGCTCTCCGACGCCCGGAGCGGGACGTTCACCTACCGCCTCGCCACCGAGGACGGCCTCCTGGAGGCGCTGACGGCCCGCTTCGAGCCCCGGGAGGAGGGGGGCGAGGCATGGCGGGCCGAGGTCGCGCCGGGGCTCCCCCTCTTCCCCGTGTCGGGTTGCCCGAGGCCCGTCGACCGGGTGGTCCGCCTCTCCATCACCGAGGCGGGGGCGGTCCGCGCGGCCCAGGCGCGGGTGCTCACCCGCTCCGGATCCGCCCGGGCGAACGGCTACGGCGGGCTGCACCACGTCTCCGTCGAGGGCGACTCCCTCGGCCGCTTCCCGTCCTTCGCCGAGCACTGGATCTCCGACGAGGCGGGGGTCGTGCGGAGCCGGATCGGTTCCCCCGCGGCGATCTCGCTGACCTGGGACCTGGTGTCGTACCGGCCCGCGCCCCGGTGAGGTTGGCCCTGGGGGCCGCTCGCTGGTATCCTCCCAGAATCCCCGGAGGTGCCCGCCGCCCCCATGCCCCGGACCCCCGCGCTCGTCGGTATCGCCGCCGCCGCCACCCTGGCCCTCTCCGCGCCTCCCGCGGTGGCCGGCTGGCCCGAGGACGTGACCGTCCAGAACCTGGCGTCGGGGGGGGTCCCCTACGGCAGTTCGGAGTGGCAGTCGGTCTTCAACTTCGTCGCCCGGGAGATGGCGATGGTCATCGGCCCCAAGGCGCTGGGTCCAGCCGAGACGCTGGGGCTCTACGGCTCGGAGATCGGCTTCGAGACCAGCGTCGCATTCCCCCACTCCGAGGAGGGCGCCACCGACGGCGACGGATCGTCGGTGTCCTACTGGGAGGCCCTGACCGAGTCGGGCACGGCCTCGCCGGCGCTGGTGGTGCCCACCATCCGGGTCCGCAAGGGGCTCCCCTACAGCTTCGAGGTGGGCACGACCTTCGGCTACCTCGCCCCCACCCGCCAGGCGGTGGTGGGCGGCTACGGCCGATGGTCCTTCGCCGAGGGGTGGCGGAAGGTCCCCGACGTCGCCATCACCTTCGCCTACAACGGGTACGTCGGCAACGAGCAGCTCGACCTCGGGGTGCTGCTGTTCGACCTCACCGTCGGCTACACCTTCGCCTTCGGCATCGACGACAAGTACGCGGGCGCCCGCTTCTCGCCGTTCGTCGGCTGGGGGCACGGCACCCTGCACGCCCGCCCCAAGAACCTGACCGGCGCCGTCGCCGAACGGGTGCTCCCCATCTCGGGCTTCTCCGACTCCGGGCTCTCGGAGGTCGATCCCGAGACCGAGAACCCCAAGGGGATCGTCGACACCCGGGAGTTCCAGTTCGACAAGTTCTTCTTCGGGTTCTCCATCCAGTCGGGCAACTTCTCGTTCCTCATCGACGCCGAGCTGGTCGTCCCCCGGGGTGTCCACTCGGTCAGCACCCGTTTCGCCGTCCCCTTCTGACGGATCCGAACCCGAACCCGACGAGCCTTCGAGGAAAGACACGATGAACGGGTACCCCCGAGCGCCCATCTACTGGACCGTCCTCGCCGCGCTATTCGCCCTGGGGGCGGGCTGCACCGTCACCCTCGGCGATCGCGGTCGGGGTGACGACGACGATGACGATGACGGCGATGACGACTCCTGGAGTAGCGACGACGACGTCTCCGACGACGATGCCTCCGACGACGATGCCTCGGACGACGACGCCTCCGACGACGACGCCTCGGACGACGACGTCTCCGACGACGACGACACCTCGGATGACGACACCTACCACCCCGACGACGACTCCTACACGCCCAGCTACGACGAGCCCAACTCGTGGACGTACCGCATGATCGTCTGGCCCGAGTGGAGCGGGAGCACCGTCGTCCGCTATGTAGGCGAGTTCACGCTGTCGTACTACGACACCGACTTCGGTGGGGGTGGGAGTCCCGACCCCGTCTGCGACGACCTGTTCGTCTTCGTGGCGGAGTTCGACGACACTCCCGGCGTCTACGACTGCCCGAGCTGCATCGGGCAGCTCCAGGACTTCGGCTTCTACGACATTCCCCTCGCCGACGAGGACGACATCTCCGGCTGGGACTCCTGCCGCTTCGACGACCCGTCGGACTGGATCACCGACGACGTCCTCAACACCTCGGACTTCCAGGGCGTGTTCTCGGTGATGGTGAGCCGCACCTTCGACTACGCCTACCCCATCATCGACATCGAAGGCCTCGTCGACGAGCTGGAGGCCTACGGGCTGGACACCACCCATCTCGGATACAAGGACGACATCGTCGACGGCGACGGGGACGGGAACACGACGGAGAACGTCCCCTGGGGGATCTTCTACGCCGACCCGGGGACGTGGGAGACGGACTTCACCCTCACCGATCATACCGAGGAGGGCGAGGTGCCCACTTCGGTCTACGCTTACTACTTCTGGTGGATCTTCGGCATCTGACCAGGCCACCCCGGTCGGGACACGGACACATGGCACTCGAACGAATCCCGCGGGCCGCCAACCTCGGGCTCGCCCTCGTCGCGCTCCTCGGCTTCGCCTGCACCCCCAGCCTCGGGCGGGGCGGTGGCGGGGGCGACGACGACGATGACGATGACGATTCCTGGGCCACCGACGACGACGCGTCGGATGACGACGCTTCGGACGACGACGCCTCGGACGACGACGCCTCGGACGACGACGTCTCGGACGACGACGTCTCGGACGACGACACCTCCGACGACGACACTTTTCCCCCCGACGACGACGTCTCGGACGACGACGTCTCGGACGATGACACCGTGCTCTCCATCGTCCAGGTCGGCACGGCGGACCTCGCCCCGTCGGCGACGTGGGCGAACTGGAACGGCGAGGAGTCCTACGCCGAGTATCTGGGCGCCCACCAGACGTGCGACATCGGATACTCCACGCGGGGCACTCGCAGCGACGAGTGCGAGTTCTGCGAGTTCAGCTTCGACGTGACGTACGACGTGCAGTACGACGACAGCACCGTGGACTGCTACTACTACATCGCCCCCGGCGACGGCGACACGCTCTCCCTGGGCTACTACTACTACTCCGGATACTACGGAACCTTGGGCCTGCTCCTCTACTACGCCTACGGCGGCTGGTACTACTGGGGCTTCGCCGACGTCACCGGGAACACCATCGACTACTGGTTCCCGTACTACTAGTACGTCGTTCCAGAGCGAGTTCCCCAGTTTCTGAGTCCGCCTTCCAGTTCATCGGCGTCGCGGTCCCGCGAAC
>JAKLKC010000095.1 GCA_023150875.1 Myxococcota bacterium
GCAGACCTTGGTGGGGGTTTAGTACTCGTGGATCAGCCCCCGCTCCTCGGGGACCGGGAACCCCGCGGGGAAGTGCGGCGAGGCCGCCTCGATGGACAGCCCGCCCCAGCCCGAGTACCCGGCGAGGATCCGCCGGTCGGCGTCGCTCATGTCGTCCGGGTGCTTGCCCGCCGCGAGGCGCATCGCCTCCAGGTTCGCCCGGGTGCGCTTCGCCGCCGTCCACTCCTCGGGGGGAAGCGCGTCGTCGTTCGCGGACGCCGCGCCCCCGAGGTGCCGGTCCAGGATGGCGACCAGCACCCGCCGGTTCCGGTCCAGGAACCCGTCCAGGTAGGCGGGGGTGATCCCCACGGGGAGACGGGTGCGGACCACCGAGGCGATCCGGTCGAGAACGGCTTCGGCGGGAGCGCTCATCGCCCGCTCGCGACCGGCGGGCGCTCCTGCGCCATGCCCGCGCCGCAGCCCCGCTGCCCGCCGAACACCAGCACCAGGATCAGGGCGACGGTCCAGATCGTCACGAGGCGGCCCACGTCCCGCACCGCGCCCGCCAGGGAGTCGAGCTGGCCGCGGATCGCGGCGTTCTGGGCCTGGATCTGCGCGATCAGCGCCTTGCCGAGCGGGGTGAGGTCCGAGGTGTCGTCGGGGTTGCCGTGGGGGTGGGTGTCGTTCATGCCGCGGTCCTCCCGCCGAGCGCCGCCTGGATCGCGGCGGCGAAGGCGTCGAGCAGGGCCTTGTCCTTCTCGGGGTCGGCCTCGGCCGAGGCCGGAGCGGGTGCCGAGGCCGGCGGCCGGCGCGGGAGGTCGGTGTCGCGCACCTTGCCGGGCTTGCCGGCACGGGGGTGAGGCGGCGCCTCGGCCCGCTTCCCGGTGAGCCCGAGGGACGTCTGCCCCGCGGCGCACGCCTTCGCGGCCCGCGTCGCCGCGAGGGCCACCTTCTCCCCGACGTGCCGCACCTGGCGGGCCGCGTCCCAGGTCCGGCCCTCGGCCAGCGCCTTGCGGGCCGCCTCGTAGGCGGTGGTCGCGCTCCGGATCGCGGCGAGGGCTTCGTCCCTCTCGGCGCCCCGGCACAGCGGCGAGCGCACGAGGGCTTGGGCGTGGCGCACCAGTCCCCGCGCCCGCTGGAGGTGCACGGTCGCGTCGGCGGTCGTCTTCCACCCCGGCTCCCACTCCGCCAGCGCCGCGAGGGCCTGGGCGTCCTTGCGGGTGATCTCCGCGATCCGCTTCAGCTCCTTGGGGCCGTCGGGCAGGTCCGGCACGGGCTCGGGGTCCAGCGGCGCGACGGTCACGCCCGGCATCCCCGTCAGCCCGAACCCCGAGGCGATCCCCGCCTCCACGGTGGCGGCCGGCGGGGGCGCGGCGCCCTTGTTCTTCCCCTTGTGGGGCGTCGGCTCCTTGAGCCGGTCGGTGGGGTCCCGCTTGTCGCGCTCGGGCCGGAGCGGGTGGACCTGGGCGTATCCCGCGTCCACGGCCGCCCGCTTGCGGGTGTCCCGGAACGAGCACGCCTCGCCCACGAGGCGCATGGAGCCGGCGATGGCCTGCTCGATGGCCTCGCCCAGGGTGGCGAACCCCTCCCCGCTGACTTCCCCGGGCTCGCTGAACCACCGCTCCGCCCGGCTGAACGCCCACCGCCAGCCCTCCCCGGGCCGACTCTCCAGGCGCAGCGTGCCGTAGGTGGCGATCCGCCGCTCCAGGAGGACCCGGGGCCGCTCGTCGTCGCAGAGCATGTGCCCGCGCCAGGTCCCCCGCAGGAGGGTGGGCCCCGCTTTCGGAACCGCCTTCTGCTCCGTCCGCACCAGCGCCACCGCCTCGGCCGGCGTGATGGTGAAGCCTGGCACATCGGGGGCGTCGGCCCCCTCGCCCTTCCAGAACCTCGCGGCCTCGCCCCCCTTGGGGATGTGGACGAGCACGCCGCGGGCGTTGTCCGGGCGCAGGACCAGCGCGAACTCGCCGCCGCACGCCCGGCCGTAGGCGCGGATCAGGCGGGGGCGGTCCTCGCCGGAGCCGACGATGCTGAGGAGGAAGCGCTTGGGCTTCGGGGTGTCGGTGCCCACGGTCAGGTCCCCTTCTTCAACAGGACGGGGAGGGTGAAGGCGCCGGCGAGCACGGTGAGGCCGCCCAGCACCCACCAGCCCACCCGGTCGCCGTCCGCGGCCGGGGGCTGGGGCAGGGTCGTGTCCTGGAGGGCGCGGCCCTCCTTCGACGCCTCGACGCGGGCCCGCAGCTCTTCGAGCTGGAGGGCGGTCTGCTCGCGCAGGTTGGTCGTGTACTCCCGCGCCGCGACCGCGGCGACGACGCCCGCCACCGTGAGGCCCAAGGTGCCGATCACCAGCACCACCACCGGGAGCGCCCCGAACGCGGGCCTGCCCGCCTGGTCCGAGTGCCCGTACACCGCGGTGGCCAGGTCCCACCACCGCGCGTTGAGGCGGTTGAAGTTCGCCACCGCCGGGACGTGGTCGGCGGTGCCCTCCAGGTGCCGGAGCCCGTGCTTGATGGCGTCGAGCTGCCCCCGGGCGACGGCCAGGTCCTCCAGGGACCGGGTCGCGGCCGGACGGTGGGCTTCGGGGTCCCGCTGCACGGCGGCGCCCAGGCGGCGGACCTGTTCGTCGAGCCAGTCCCGCCAGTGGCCGCCCCATTCCCGCAGCGCTTCCGCCCAGGTCTCCATCGCTCAGGCCCCGCACCGCCGGCCGCACCGCTCGCAGCCGAACAGGCCCTCGAAGTCGTCCCCCTCCATCTCGGCGTCCGCCTCGGCGTCCACCTCCAGCGAGGCCCGCGCCCCACCCCGGGGCATCGGCAGCCGGGGAGCGCCGGGGATGCTGGGCATGCCGGGGAACCCGCCCCGCCCGCGTCCACCCCCCCGCGCCCCGCCCCGTCCCGCGCCCCGCGCCGAAGCCCGCGCCTCGACCCGCACGCCGAGCGAGGCCGTGGCCCCCTTCATCATCGCCTGGGCCAGCCGGTCGGTCGGCGCCCCCGCCGCCACCGCGTCCGCGGGCACGTCCCCCACGAGGTACAGCCCCGGCCGCAGCTCCAGCACCGCGGCCCGGTAGCCGGCCTTCGCCCGCACCTGGACGTGCTCCCCCACCGGCAGCGCGGGGCCCCACGAGGGGGCCGGCGCCGGCGCGGGGGACGCACCCCCACCGGAACGCGCCGGAGGCGACGCCGGCCGGCGACGCCGCGGGCGCCGCTCCTCCCCGAACTCCCCGCCGCGATGGCGCTTTCGGTACTCGCTCATGGAGATCGCCTTCCGCAGCCTCATGCGGCCCTCCGGAGCGGGCGCGCAGGCTGCCGCCGCCGCTCCCGGTTCATGCCCAGCCGGGTGCTGGGGTCGTCGCGGTACCACGTCCCCCCCACCCGGTAGCGGACGATGCAGTGGTAGAGCCCGGGACGGCTCGCCGGGCTCCGGGTCCGCAGCATCACCTCGGCCCGGATGCTCGCGGGCCGGCTTCGCTGCGCCTCGGCGTACCCCCCGTCCCCGGGCCGGAGCGCCCGCCAGCCCCGAGCAAGCAGCTCCCCCGCCCGCGCCGCCGCCAGCCCATCGCAGTCCTCGTGACCCTGGGCCAGCAGGTTGATGTAGTCGCACCAGGTCTCGTCCCGCTCCCGCCGGTACACCACCCCCGACTGGTACAGCCCCGGCAGGTCCGGCCGGGCGCGGAGGATCCGCGCGTTCTCCCCGGCCAGCCAGTGGAGCAGCCGCAGCGCCGCCCCCTCGTCGAAGCTGAGCTTCACCGCGATCCGCATGATCAGATCCCGAGGCCGAAGGTGAGGGTGACGATCTCGCCGTTGCCGAACCCGGTGACGTTCACGGTGTCGGCGGTGCCGACGTGGATGAACCGGCCCCCGAGCGCGGCGACGTCGTGCCGGCTCTTGGCCATCCCGAAGCCGTTGATCAGCTCGATGACCGCCGTGGTGGTGGTCAGGCTGGAGGCGGCCTGGAGCGTCTGCGCGAAGTTCGGCACCGGGACCAGCGGCGAGGACGCGAGGGCCTGGACCTCGAACTGGTTGCGGGTGTCGGCGTACTCGTCGGAGACGCACACCGTCACCTCGTTCTCCTTCGCGGAGCGGTTGACCACCGCGACGCCGAGGGCCCGGGCGATGACGCAGACGCGGGTGCCGCGGGCGACGGAGACGGCGGCGGTGTTGGCCTTGCCGCCCCCGCCCGCCCAGGCGATCTGCGCCTCGAAGGGCGCCTTGCCCGACAGCTCGACGAGCCGGGGCCAGGTCCCCCCGGCCTCGGCGGTCAGCATCCGGACGGGCTCCGCGGCCCCCGGCGTCCCGGCGGAGGTGGGCACCGCCGCGGCGAGCCGCTTCACGTCGCTGGTCGTCGAGAGGCGGCAGACGGCGGGGACCATGGGCGGCTCCGGGTGGAAGTCGGGTGCGGGGGCGTCCTCGCCCCGAGGTCATGCCCACCGCCGCGGGAGCCCGGCCGGCATCCTGCCGACCGGACCCCCGCGGGGGGGCTCAGCACTTGGGCGCGGGCTTCATCCCGATGAAGGCGGCCCGGGCGGTCACCGTCGCGGCGGCGCTGGCCTCCAGGTTCCCGGCCACCAGGATGTCCCGGCCACCGCCCAGGTTCTGCCCCTTCACCAGGTCCTTGGTGAACGCCGTCGCCCCGAAGAGGCTCGCGTCCACGCCGTTGGGGTCGCTGAAGATCAGGCGGTCCCCGAAGAAGACGCTGGTGATGGTGCCGGTGGCGGTGCCGGCGGTGGTGGACACGGTGACTTTCAAGTCCTCCGCCTTGAAGTCGTGCTGGAGGCGGATGGCCATCGAGAAGGGCTGGGTCCCCGCGCCGCCGAACACCGAGGAGGCCACGCCGTTGACGAGCGTCTTGGCCCACTTGCGGCTCTGGCTGGACCGGCGCCGGCTCTTGGAGCGGCTCTTGGTCTTCGAGCTCCGGCGCCGGCGCCGGGTGGCCCCGAAGTCCCCCTCGCCCAGGGCCTCGTCGTCGCCTTCGAAGTCCTCCTCGCCCTCGAAGTCCTCGTCCCCCTCGAAGTCCTCGTCGCCCTCGAAGTCCTCCTCCCCCTCGAAGTCCTCCTCCCCGAACTCGGGGTCCTCCTCCCACTCGTCGTCCCCCGAGAACTCCTCGTCCCCGGCGAACTCGCCCCGGCGGATGGAGTCGGTGTCCACCACCAGCTCGCGGGTGCGGCGGTCGCCGTACACCCGCCCGGTGCCCAGGTAGTCGAGCTTGCTGCTCATCGTCGTCTCCTTCGTGGTGCTCAGGCGGCGCGCGCCCGGGCGAAGCGGTTGTGGGGGTTCACGCGGGCGGGCATCCGCCGGCGGGGCTCCGAGGCGGCCTCCTCCTCCCCGCGCACGCCGGGCTCCGGCGTCAGGAGCACCTCGCGGACGGGGCCCGCCAGCTCCCCGCGGATCACGGGACCGCCGGGCACGGCGCCCTGGGGCTTCTGCTGGGCCAGGGTCCGGCCGGCGGAGACGCCGACCGAGGCGAGCCACGAGCCCATGATCCCGTTGCCGAGGGCGAGGGCGTGGGCCCCGCCCTTGCCGCTCATGGCCTCGTAGAGCCCGAAGCCCTGGGCAAGCAGGGCGGCGGGGGCGCGCAGGTCGACGCCTCCCACCTTGAGCTTGTCGGGACCGAAGTACCCCTCGGCCAGGGAGCTGAGGAACAGGCTGCCTTGGGTCTCGGCGGAGTGGACGACCATGGCCCCGGTCTCGGCGACCGCCTCCTTGGTCTTGTCCGCGCGCCGGGTCAGGCTGGCGATCTTGCCGACCGCCTGGGAGAGGGCTCCCTTGGCCTTGTTGTCCGGCACCTTCCCGCCCTTCATCGCGGATTCGAGTGCGGTTCCCATGAACGTGCCTCGCGGTTCGGGTGGAGGGCCCGGCGGTTGGTCCGGCGCCCGTGCTTCGAGGGCACCGTAGCCACCCAAGTACCCGTCGCGCCAACGGTTCCGCTGACCACGTTGGCGCCCGGGGGAGGGGCCGGGACGTGGTCAGGAGGCGGGCGCCGCGCGGTCAGGAGGGGTACGGGGCGGGGTCAGGGCGGGGTCGGGGCGCGGTCAGGCGGGGAGGCGGAGCGCGGTCAGGAGCACTGACCACGTCCAACCGACGTGGTCAGCGGATCTCCTTGCTCGCGGAGGCTGGATTTCCCATGATGTCGCCAGCGACTGCGGAAGGAGGTGCGTGGACGCCGATGCCTTCGCCTTCACCGGCCTCGACATCATCGAGCAGCGGCTCCGGCGGAACGCCGCGCGGATCGGATACATCAGCCTCCAGGACCGCACGGTCCGGGGGGCGGACGAGCCGGTCGGCCGGTTCGACTTCGACGAGGCCGACGCTGCCCCGTACCTGGAGCCGGGGCCGCGCGCGAGCGACGACGACACGCCCGCCGACCTGGACGACCTCCCCGACGTGGAGCCCGAGGAGCGCGCCGGCGACCTGACCCCCGAAGCGATCGCCTCGGCCGCGTGCCGGTGGCTCCGGGAGACCGCGGCGAACAACACCGTCGGCGAGCGGTCCCGCCGCTTCCGGGTGCGGGTGTTCGCCCCCAAGGCGAACAACTTCATCTTCTCGGCCACCTTCGTCTGCCACAACGAGGCCGACGACGGCGATCCGGACGACGCGCCGCTCCGGCTGCCCGACTTGCCCGCCCCCTCGTGGGACCAGGCGGTCACCGACGCCACCATGAAGCCGCTCCGGGCCCTCGGGGACGGCTACGCCCAGTTCATGAAGCTGGTGATGGCGACGGTGGGCCAGTTCCAGGGCCTCAACAACTCGATGCACTCCCGCCAGCACCGCCAGCTCCGGGAGGCCCAGGACCAGGTCGAGCAGCTCGTCGCCTCCATCCTGGAGTTCCGCGCCGCCCAGGTCGAGGCCCAGGAGCAGCGCAAGGCTGACGAGCACTCCTCCGACGCCCGCACCGAGCTGGCGCGGCACGCGATCAAGCAGCTCGGGGACGCGGCCCAGGCGTTCGTGCTCGCTCGGGGCCTGCCGCCCGACCTGGCCGAGGTCTTCGGCGCCCTCGGCGCCAGCCCCGAGCTGATGGCGACGCTGCGGGACCCGAGCGTCCGGGTGCTGATGAAGGACCCGGACAACCTCCGCGGCCTCGCCACGATGCTCCGCGCCGCCGGAGCCCAGGCCGCCGCCGTCCAAGCCGCCGCCAACGGCGCGAACGCCACCACCGCAGAGCCCACCCCCACCCAGGCCGCCGCGAGCTGATCGCCCGGCCGGAAGGAGCCCTCCCATGCCGACCCCCACCCCCGAGACCCCGTCCACCCCCGCCGTCCCCGTCTGGCTGGCGACCGCCCGCCGCTTCTACGCCCAGGGCTTCGAGGTCCGCACCGACGCCCAGATGGCCGGCTCCGTCGCCGACTGGGCGGAGCTGCCGGTCCACGAGCAGACCTTCACCTGCGCGCACCTGCTCTACCTGAACCTCGTCGCCCAGCGCGGAACCCAGCGCCTCCTGGAGCAGGTGCTCGGGGCCCTGGACGAGGTCGCCGACGCTCTCGCCGGGTTCGAGGAGCCCGAGGGGGAGGACGCCGACGACGAGGACCAGCCCCCGGACCCGACGCCGGCCGCCGCGAGCCCGCCCCCTGCGACCACCCCGCCCACGCCCGCCGTCGAGGTCGAGGTGCTCAACGCCGAGGACGACAGCCCCACCGTCGAGGTGGAGGTGCTCGACGCCGAGGACGACAACGCCACCACCGAGGAGGACGCCGCCGCATGAACCCCACCGCCCACACCCTCGGCCACCCCGACCACTCCGTCCGGGTGGACCTCACCCTCCCCGTGACCCGAGTGGGCTTCGGGGCCTTCACCTTCGACCCGGTCCAGAGCCTCATCGGGGCGCCCCTCGCCGACGTCCTCGCCCCCCTGCTCCGGGGACCGGTGGGCCGTCGCACCTCCCCCTCGGGCGTCGCCGTGGACGTCTACCCCCTCGCCCTGCCCGACGGCGAGGGCATGTCCCTCCCCCTGGGCCAGCTTGGCGAGGTCGGGTTCCGGAACGACCGGGGTACCCTCGTCCTCTCCGTCCCCCTCCCCATGGCAGGCTGGGCGGCGCGGCAGCTCGGGGACGCCATCACCGCCGGGCCGGTCCGCCGCGAGGCCGTGTCCGGCGGCGTGGTCGTCGCCGACTTCTGGCTTCGGCTCCGGCCGGGGGCGCGGAAGTCCCTCCCCCTCGGCACCCTCGGCGAGTTGGGCGTCGAGGCGGCGGAGTAGCCCATGCCCCTCGCCGTCCCCGACATCCAGGACCAGGGCGAGTCCAGGAGGGGCGCCGAGAAGGGGGCGCAAGTGAGCTGCTGGTGCAAGCATGCTGTGATAGTGGATGACGTGCCTGCAGGGCCGGGCGGGGAGAAGCGCGGCAACCTCCCCTTATTCTCCAGCGGCGGATCGAGGACTTGAGTTTCTCCGCCCCTGCGGGCGGCAAGCTGGCTTCGCGACCTGCCGCCTCGGACGTTCGCCGACGTGGTCAATCAGCGGTTCGGCTGTAGGCGCGGACGGCCGAGAGATGTGGGAGGGCGCGCCGTGCTGCGGTCGGGTACCCGGGAGGCCCGGCGTCGGCGCCATGGACCCGCACGGGACGGCCAAGGAGGGTGCGCCGAGCATCGGGTGGCCCCCGCCCCCGGCGCTTCCCACCTCCCACTCGCCAAGGGCGGGCCCTAGCCGCCGCTGCCGACACCGCGAAGTCCTGACCCGGCCCGCCCTGCGTCGGTTCGTCCTCCCCGTCAGCGATACTCCCGCCACTCCCAGTCCCGGCGCCGCCCCTGTTGGTCAAACGAGTACGACCACTGGTGCCCCGCTGCACGCCACACATGATCGAGCGTGGCCTTCAGGAAGGACCAGTGGTTCGCGACGTCTTCGGTGACGAGAAGGGCTGGCAACGGGAGTCGGCCACGATCGAACGTAGGCAACTCGCGGTACCGCGGAACCCGCTTCGCGTCATGCAGCCACGCCCCATCCACGTCCGCGACCGTGACACCCACCAACAGAGGGTAGTCCACTTCTAGAGCCCGGAGGGTTCGTACGGCGCCTTCCACGGCGCTCACGATCCACTTGTCGGCGAGGAGACCATCGAACAGAGGATCTTCTAGGAAGTCTGGGAGTCTAGAGGGCGTGACGAGGCCGCTCACTGCCACCTCTACCCGACCATCAGCGAACCACTGGACTCTTGCCGCGGTCGAACCATCGTGCCCGATGCTCGACTGGACGTACCCGTCGAAGTTAAGTCTCATCTCGTTCAAGTAGCGGTGCTCAAGATTGACGCTTAATTGCTGCTTGAACGATGCGGTGGCGACATCCAGTCGCCCCTCCCACGCGAGGGGAACGACGTGGACGTAGAGCCGCCCCCTCGACGACCAACGACCGATTCCCTCGCCCGCCTCCAGGTGGTCGACCCGCTGATGCCGCCAACGGTCGACGCGCTCTTGAAGGTCGCGGCTCCGCAGGACGGCGCCACGGACCTCGCTGGCCGTCATCGGCGCGGCGCTGGCGGAGTGCCGCACCCAGAACTGCCGGTGGCCGGCGCGGTTGACCATGTGGGGGATGTCGAGAGAGCGTGGAACGCGGAGGTGCAAGACCCACCGTCCGTTCGCTAGGCGGATCGCCACGGGCCTAACCCCGTGGATTGGCGGGTCGACGTTGTTGGCGAGCGAGTTCTCCAATCGTCGGATCTGCTCGTCTTCGCCGAGTTCGGGATCCAGGCCTGTGATGCTCACCGCAACGCCCCGGAGGTCGTCCCGCCCTTCCTCTATGCCGAAGAGGAGGTCCCCTCCCTCGGCGTTCGCGAGGCCGGTGACGTCCTTGAGGAACTCCTTCATCGCGTCATCGCCCTTCCCGGGCAACTCCTGCTTGTATTCCAGCCGCAGCCCCTCCCGAACCTGGTCGTCAACTAGTTCCTGTAGGTCCGCCTGGGTCACCTGACCGACCTTGATTAGCGCGATTCGCGTCGCCATTGCCGCCTCCCTGGCCGGCGCGCGTGGCCAGCCGGTGGCGGCGATCATGCCGGACGTCGCGCCGGTCGTCCAGAACTCCTGTCCGACGTCAACTACTCTCAGCGCCGACGTCGACTCTAACGGTTACCCTGACGTCATCATCGGCGCCTGCGGCAGCCCCGGCTCCAACCTGGTATGGGGCCGCGGTGACTGATCCGCCTGCACCCTCCGGAGCCCGTCCTCGTACTCTTCACCCCGCCAGCACCCGTCCCGCCTCCAGGACACCCCCGCCTCCCCCGCCTCCCCACCCCCCCGCCTCGACCCACCCGAAAGTTCGATAATCATCCAGGATGGCCCACCTTCGACATTCCGACGCTCCACCGGGGCCTCGGGGCCAACGGCCCGTTTGGCTTCACCCGGCAGCATGCGGCGCCTTGAGACGCGTGGCCAGCCGGCCATCGCATCGTTCTGCGACCCCAACGCGCCCGACCCAGCGCCATCGAGTACCCGGGAGTCTCCGAGCGAGGAAACCGCCGCGGCACTCAAGGCGCCGCGAACCCCGGCTCTCCCAGGAGGGCGCGGTCGAACGTCGCGACGACAGAGCAGCCGGCCCCTCGTGCCTGCTCGCGGATCACATAGTTGGCGAAGCCACCCCGTCCTCGCTCCCAGTCACGCAGGGCGCGGTCCAGCCGGTCGGAAGACGCGAACGAGACCTCCCGTGCCGCGAGCAGCCGTCTCAACGCGGGCAGGATCTCGTTGCGGCGCATGTGGTAGCTCCGCTCCAGGACCCACACGGTCTCCACCAAGACCACGTCCGGGACGAAGATGACAAGGTCCTGCTCGACCGACCGTCGGAAGAGCTCCGCTGCGCGTCGTGACTGTTCGGGGTCGTCCTCCACGAGGAAACGGACCAGGACGTTGGTATCGATCGCGATCACGAGTCGCTCGCCCCATCCGCGACCGCCCGTTCCATGTCATCGAGGGTCACGCCGTGGACGCCCGGCCTCAGGATGCCTCGGAGCGAGAGCACGTCGACCGTCTCCGGCTGGAGCTCCACCACGCCGTCCTCGCGGATCCGGAAGGCGACCCGATCGCCGGTCGAGATGCGTAGCGCCTCTCTCACGGGCTTCGGCAGCGTGATCTGACCCTTGCTGGTCACGGTGGCGCGTGGCATCCTTACCTCCATCGAAAATCCTTACTCAAGGGTAAGGATGCGCTTGCGGGTAGTCAAGGCTGAGGGCACGCCGCGGTCATCGACGCGGGCGTCGTAGCCGACGGGATCCCGTGCGGGTTCACCCGCGTGCAGAACGAGCGCGTCCGGTGCTCGGACCGGATCGGTGTCGGTCATCCCGCCGAGGAGCCTCCCCGGCATGGGCAGGAGGGCCCAGCGCGGCGGCCCGAGCCGCGCCTACGCCACCTCCAGGTCCGCCCCCATCGCCTGGAGCTTGGCGGCCAGGTGGTCGTACTTGCGCTGGAGCTCCTGGATGTTGGTGAGCCGGGTTGTCCCCTCGGCCACCAGCCCCGCCACCACCAGGCACATGCCGGCGCGGATGTCGGTGGGCAGGCGGAAGTCCCGGGCCGAGAGGCGGGTCGGGCCCATGATGATGGCCGAGTGGTTGTGGTTGAGGTTCCGGAAGCGGCAGGGGATCTCGCCGAGGCAGGTGGGGAAGAGGGTGATGTTGGCCCCCATGTCGTTCAGGAACGAGCAGTAACCGAGCCGGTCCTCGAAGACCGTCTCGTGGAGCACGCTCACCCCCCGGGCCTGGGTGAAGAGCACCATGAACGGCTGCTGCCAGTCGGTCATGAAGCCCGGGTGGACGTCCACCTCGATGTGGCTGCCCCGCAAGGGGCGGCCGGCGGGCGCCCCCACCCAGACCCCCTCGGAGTTGACCCGGAACTCCGCCCCCATCCGCTGGATGAAGTTCAGGAAGCTGTACACCGGGTCGTGGGGCGCGTTCTCCAGCAGCACGTCCCCCCCGGTCGCCAGCGCCGCCACCGCGAAGGAGATCGCCTGGTTGCGGTCGATCATGCACCGCATCTCGCACCCCCGCAGGCGCTCCACCCCCTGGATCACGAAGGTCCGGTTCGCGTTCACCATGATGTCCGCGCCCATCTTCTGGAGCATGCGGACCAGCTCGACGATCTCGGGCTCGATGGCGGCGTTCTCGATGATGGTGCGCCCGCGGGCCCGGGTGGCGGTCATGATCAGGTGTTCCGTGGTCATCACGCTGGGGTAGGGCAGGACGATGTGGGCGCCCCTCAGCCCCTTCTCGTCCACGCCCAGGAGGAAGCGCCCCCCGTCCTCCTCCACCGTCGCCCCCATCTCCACCAGCCCGGCGATGTGGAAGTCCACGGGGCGCTTGCCGATCCGGTCCCCCCCGAGGGTCCTGTGGAGGGAGACGCGGCCGAAGCGGTGCAGCAGCGGGCCCGCGGCCAGGATGGAGATCCGGTTGCGGCGGCACTGCTCCTCGTCGATCTCGGCGCGGTCCACCCCCGCGGCGGTGACGCGCGTGGTGTGGGCATCCAGCACCTCCACCCGACCCCCGAGGCTGGCGAAGAGGTGCTCGACCGAGGTCCTCTCGTTGACCTCCGGCGCTCCCTTGATCAGCACCGGCTCGTCGGTGAGCAGGGCGGCCATGATGGCCTTCGTCACCTGGTTCGAGCTGCCGGCGACGGAGATCCGGCCCCCCTTGAGGGCGCGGCCACCGCGGATGTGGTAGGCGGGTTCGGGCATCGTGGGGCCTGTCCGGGCCCGGCGGGGGCCTCGCGGGGTCCAGGTTAGCAGCTTCGCCCTCCCGGATGGGCCGTGCCTGTACCGGGGCGGGTAAGGGGGCAGGTGGTATCCGCCTTGCTACTCCAGTCGTGGCCGGGGCGGTGGACGTCCTCGCCCCCGCCGGAGGACGCAGCGATGGGACCGTTTCGAGCCTTCACGTACGGCCTGGGACTCGGGGCGGCGGCCATGTACCTCGCCGACCCCCTCACCGGGCGGAGACGGCGGGCGATGATCCGCGACCAGGCCGTCCACGGCGTGCGCCGCACCGAGGTCGCCTGGGGCAAGGCTTCCCGAGACCTGGAGCACCGCATCGAGGGGGTGAGGTCGCGGGTCGCCTCCCTGGGGAGCGCCGAGGAGGACCCGTCCGACGAGAAGGTGCACGCCCGGGTGCGCTCCCGGATCGGCCGCGCGGTCACCCACCCCCACGCCGTCCACACCCAGGTGGAGGGGGGCCACGTCACCCTGACCGGGCCCATCCTGCGGCAGGAGTACGACCCGCTCATGGACGAGGTCCGGGACGTGCCCGGGGTGCGGAGCGTCGAGGATCGGCTGGACGTGCACGAGACCCGGGGTCGCGAGCCCTCCCTCCAGGGGGCGGGGCGGCGGCGGGGCCAGGTGACCGGGCTGAACCGCGACCTCTGGCGGCCCGCCACTCGCCTCGCCGTGCTCGCGGCGAGCGCCGCCCTCGCCGGCGCCGGAACGGCGAGGGGAGGCTTCCTGGGACGCGTGTTCGGCCTCGCCGCCCTCGTCGGCACCGCCCGCTCCGTCACCAACCGCTCCCTGCCCGACCTGCTGGGCCTGCGGGGGAAGGTCCGCCCGATCTTCGTCCAGAAGTCCATCTTCATCGATGCCGACCCCGGGCGGGTCTACTCGGTGTTCCGCGGCGCCGAGCGGCTGCCCGAGCTCACCACCCACGTCCAGGACGTGGAGCCCCGGGGGAAGGACCTCACCCACTGGGAGGTGGAGGGTCCCCTCGGCCTGCGGGTGAGCTGGGACGCGCGGATCGTGCGCGAGGAGCCCGGGAAGTCCTTCGAGTGGCGCAGCGAGCCCGGGGCCCTGGTCCGCCACCGGGGCGGGATCCGCTTCGATCCCGAGGACGGCGGCACGCGGGTGGACGTGAGGATCGCGTACCGGCCCCCCGCGGGCTACCTCGGCCACTCCCTGGCGCGGCTCCTGGGCAAGGACCCCAAGACCGAGCTGGACGACGACCTGCTGCGCCTCAAGACGGCCATCGAGACCGGCCACCGCCCCCACGATGCCGCCCGATCCCCGGAGGAGGAGCGGCGGCCCGAGGCCTGACGGCGACCTGCCCCGGGGCCGACCTCAACCCGGGGAGGGCGGAGGCCCCGTGCCCGACTGGAGCCCCCTGACGTGGATCCTCGCCGGTGGCGCGGTGATGAGCGCCATCGCCCTCGTGGGGGGGCTGATGGCCGTCCTGGGGGGAGAGGTCTTCCGACGTTTGATGCCCACCCTGGTGGCGTTCGCGGCGGGATCCCTCCTGGGGGGCGCCTTCCTGCACCTCGTCCCCCACGGCCTGGCCATGGGGGGCCTCTCCAGCCGGGGCTTCTTCCTCTGGCTGCTGGGGTCCTTCACGGCGTTCTTCGGGCTGGAGCTGGGCCTCCGGGTGTGGCTCCGGCGGGCGTCGCCGCGGTCGCCGCGCGCGCCGGTCTCGTACCTGGTCCTCCTCGGGGACGCGGTCCACAACTTCGCCGGGGGCCTGGCCGTCGGGGGCGCCTTCATCGCCGATCCCCGCGTGGGCCTCACCGCGTGGGTGGCGGCGGCGGCCCACGAGATCCCCCAGGAGCTGGGGGACTTCGGGATCCTGGTCCACGGCGGATGGCCCCGCCGCCAGGCGCTCCTGCTCAACCTGGCCTCGGCGTTGACCTTCCCCCTGGGCGGGGTCCTCGCGTGGCTGGCCGCCGGGTCCTTCGATGTGGCCTTCCTGATTCCCGTCGCGGCGGGCAGCTTCATCTACATCGGCGCCAGCGACCTGGTGCCGGAGATCGGCCACCGGGAGGCGGCGGGGACGACGGTGCTGCACTTCTCGGCGTTCGTCGCCGGCTGGGCGGCGATGACGCTCATCGGGCTCCTCCCCGAGCCTCCCCCATGACCTGCATCGTCGTTGCAGTTGCATCGTCCTGGCATTATCTTGGCGGGCCGCCGCAGGCGGACCTCGCGCCCGGATGCCCCTGCTCATCGCCAGCCTCGCCGCCCTCGCCGTCGGCCCGGTCCTGCACCGCGCCGCCCGGCGGATGCCGTCGGCCCTCGCCGCGCTGGACGGGTTCATGGTGGTGGCGCTGGTGGGGCTGGTCCTGCTCCAGGTGCTGCCCCTGGCGGTGGGGTCCGCGGGCTGGGCGGCCATCGGAGCCGCCGGGGCGGGGCTCGCGGCGCCCGGACTCCTGGAGCGGTCCCGCTGGAGGCGTGCCCGCACCGCCAGCCGGCGCGGGGTGGAGGTGCTGGCCCTCGCGGGGTTGGCCCTGCACGCCGTCGCCGACGGGGTCACCCTGGCCGTCGACGACGGGCACGGGGCGGGACCGGGCGCCCTGGCCATGGCCGTCCTGCTCCACCAGGTGCCCGCGGGACTCGGGATCT
>JAKLKC010000096.1 GCA_023150875.1 Myxococcota bacterium
AGCGCCGCCGAGGCCTGCGCGGTGCTGGACCTGCTGGAGCTCCCCGAGGGGCGCGAGCGCCAGCAGGAGTTGCGGCGCGTCGTCGCCATGCTCTGCAAGATGCATTAGCCCCGCCAAGGCGGGGGGTGGGGTCCATCCCGCCCCCCGTCCCTCTCCGGGAGGCCGCCCGCGCCGCGCTCCGGGTCGCCGGCCCCCTGATCGTGTCAGCGGCGAAACCCGACCACAGGGACGGAGCCTTCCGCCCGGGTCCGTCTCGCCCTGCCCGATCCCTGTGTCCCGGTGGCCCTCGGAGCGGTGCGGCCTTGCCCACCGCTCCTTCTTTTGTTGCGTCGACGAGTGGGCGCACGTGCAGGAGCGTGGCCCGCCCGGTCGCCGTTCTTTTGGCCATCCGATGGACCACGCGGTCGTCTTCGGGCTCGGGCACGGGCTCGTCGAGGCGCCCGGGAGCGAGGGGATGACTCAGGGCGCCGCGTACTCCTCGGGGATCGCCCCCGAGGCCGCGATCTCCGCGTAGAGCGCCGCCGCCTGCCTTGCCGTCCTGGACTTCTGGGGGTCGTCGGCGTCCACGGCGTACAGGCCCATGCGGACGTCCATGCCGTGGTTCCACTCGAAGTTGTCGGTCAGGGTCCAGTAGAAGTAGCCCCGGACATCGGCGCCGCCGGCGATGGCGGACTGGAGGGCCAGGAGGTTCTCCACCAGGTACGCGGGCGCCGTGCCGTCGTCCTGGGGGTCCGGGGTGCCGTTCTCGGTGATGATCACCGGCAGGCCCAGGTCCTCGTTGACGTAACGGAGCTGCTCCGCCAGGGCCTCGGGGAGGTTCTCGCCGTAGCCGAACTCGAAGGGGTTGATGGTGAGCAGGGGCGAGAAGTCGGGGAGGATCGAGTCCTCCAGCCCCGACACCAACAGGCTGAAGTACCAGTTGACGCCGACGAAGTCCATGCGACCGGCGAGGTCCTCGCGGTGCGTCTTGACGCCGTCGAGCCCGGCGTCCCACTCCCCCAGCGCCACCGCGTCCAGGTAGGCGCGGTTCCACAGGTAGTGGACGTTGGCGGCCGCCTGCTGGTCCAGGGGGTCCTCGGGATCGGCGGGCACGATGGGGGTGAGGGGGTAGACCACGCCCACGCTGGACGCCTCGCCGTCCCCGTCGGCGTCGGCGGTGTCCTCCGCCTTCACGGCGTCGTACATTCGGGCGTGGGCGTCGATGAGGGCGTCCACCACGACCCGGGCCGCCTCCTGCTGGATGGTGACGGCGGGGGGATGGGAGCGGAACTCGCCGGGGAGGAGGTAGCCGAACACCGCGTTCTGGAGCGGCTCGTTGAGGGTCACCCACAGGTCCACTTCGGCGCCGAACTCCCGGGCGCAGAACGCGGCGTACCGGGCGATCTCCGCGAGGGTGCGGTCCCGGTCCACCCACCCCCGGGGGGAGCAGGCGTCCAGGTCCTGGTGGCAGCCCACGGGATCGTGGATCCAGGTGGGGAGGGAGTAGTGGTTCAGGGTGACCAGCGGCTCCATCCCCTGGGCGCGGACCTCCTGGAAGACCTCGTGGTACCAGGCGACCTCCACGGGATCGGCGAGGGCGGAGAGGGCTTCGAAGTCCGCGGCGCCGTCGGTGGGCTCGGGGAAGATCCGGCTCCACTCGATGCTCAGGCGCAGGGCGTTGTTCGCCAGCTCGCCCGAGGCCCGCCCGATGTCCTCCCGCCACAGCTCCCGGAAGCCGGGTCCCACCACCCCCGGGTCCTGCCCCGAGAGGTACGCGCCCCCGGACGAGACCGTCTCCGGGGAGGTGGTGAAGGCGAACCAGTCCGAGGCGGGGTCGTCGCAGGCCTCCCGGCCCAGGGTCGGGCAGCCCATGTCCGACTGGAAGCCGGCGATGGCGGTGCCGAACAGGAAGCCGGCGGGGAAGGCGAGGCCCGGATCGGGGGCGGCGCTGTCGTCGTCGGCGGCGGGCTCGGGATCGCAGCCCCCCGGGAGGGCGGCGGTGAGGAGGGCGGCGGCGAGCAGGGGGAGGCGTGGCGGCGGGCGCATGGGGGACTCCGGGGCCCGGCGGCGGGCGACGTCCGGGATCTACCTGACGGGGGCGGGAACCTCAACGGCGGTGAGGACGGAGGGCGGAGCGAGGCCGGCGGCGCCGGCGGTAAGCTGCCGGATTCACTTCATTTTGACGACGAGGCTCCCCCCGCGCTACACTCCGCCTCCCCGGAGGTCCCGAGACCCATGCGCGCTCCCCTCGCCCTCGCCCTCGCCGCCTCCGCCCTCGCGGGCTGCACGGGGGCGGACGTCACCGACGACGACTCCGCCGCCGACGACGACTCCCCCCCGGCCTCGGCCTACGTCTTCGACGCCGTCCCCTCGGCGCTCCGGCAGAACCCGGTGGACCTGGGGATCTACCTGCCGCCGGGGTACGAGGAGGGGGGGCCCTGGCCGGTGATCTACCTGCTCCACGGGGACGGGGGCGACGAGTCGAGCTACATCGACGGGAGCGCGGGCGAGGACAGCGACGTGAAGACCGTCGCCGACGCCGCCATCGCCGCGGGGCTGATGGGGGGCGCGGTGATCGTGACGCCGGACGCCTCGGTGGACGTCTCGGCCCTGCCTGGGGAGTGGCCGACGGTCACCTACTTCGATCCCGGCGGCTTCTACGTGGACTCCGATCTCGACGGCCCCTACCAGACGGTCCTGATGGACGAGGTGCTGCCCTACGTCGAGGCGAACTACGACGTGCTCCCGGGCCCCGAGCACCGGGGGCTGATGGGGCACTCCATGGGGGGCTTCGGGACGCTGCACCTGGCCCTGGAGTACGGGAGCGGCGCCTGGGCGGCGGCCTGCGCCATGAGCCCCATGGCGGAGTTCTACGTGCTGACCCTGTCGGGCCCCCAGGTGGCCGGCGAGAACCCCGATGTGGAGATGCCGGTGCCCGGAGAGGGCAAGAGCTTCACCAACCTGTACTACTCGCTGGCGGCGTCGTTCTCGCCGAACCTGGAAGCGCCCCCCTGGTACGTGGACCACCCCATCGTGTGGAGCGACCCCTCGCTCCCCATCGTGGACGAGGTCTTCGACCGCTGGTACGCCTTCGACCCCATGACCCGGTTGGAGGACCCCGCCGCGAGGGAGCGCCTGGCGTCGGTCCCGCTGCGCATGGACGTCGGGGACCACGACGAGTACTACTTCCACATCATGGCCGGGGACTTCTCGACCCGCCTGGACGAGCTGGGGATCGCCCACGAGTACGAGCTGTACGAGGGGCTCCACTCGGACCGCGTGTACGAGCGTCTCGCTTCCAACCTGCCCTGGGTGGCGTCGCACCTCCAGTGAGGGGGTGCTCCTTCGTCAGCGGGCCCCCGCCCCCACCTTCTTCGGCTTCTTCCCCTTCCCTGCCTTGACCCGGGTGGCCTCGATCTCCCGCACCAGGCGGTCGGCGCGGTACACCGTGCGCAGCGACTCCAGGAGGGCCCGGGCGTCCAGGACCACGGCGCGGTTCAGGGTCGGGTCGAACCAGAAGCGCCCCCCCAGGGAGTGGAGGTTCCCGTCGAAGACCAGGCCCACCACGTGGCCCCGGGTGTCGAGGACGGGGCTCCCGGAGTTGCCGCCGATGATGTCGTGGGTGGTGACGAAGTTGAAGGGGAGGTCCGCGGGGAGGGCCTCCCGGGCCTTCAGCCAGGACTCGGGGAGGCGGTAGGGATCCCGCCCGGTGGCGCGCTCGTAGGTGCCGCCCAGGGTGGTGAAGGGGGGCACGGGCCGGCCGTCGGGCTCCTCCCAGCCCACCACCCGGCCGTAGGTCATCCGCAGCGAGAAGGTGGCGTCGGGGTAGACGCCGGTGCCGAGGACCTCGAAGCGGGCGCGGGCGATCTTCTCGGTGGCGAGCCTCTTGGGGGCCTCCACCCGGTCCTCGTACTCCTTGCGCAGCGCGCGGGCGTCGGCGTCGATGGCGCGGGCGAAGGCGATGACGGGGTCGTCGCTGGCGGCGACCGCCGGGGCTCCCCCCTCCCACAGGGCGCGGCGCGCCTCGGGATCGGCGAGGCGGCTCCCCGAGACCAGGCGGTGGGCGAGCTCGCCCGGGGACTCCTGGCCGAGCACTTTGCGGACCAGGGGGTGATCGGTGCCCAGCTCTTCCCGGAGCCGGGTGAGGCCGAAGCGCAGCCGAAGCTCCTCTACCTCGGGGTAGACGGGGGCGGCGGCCAGCAGGTTCCGCTCCAGGCGGGGGAGGGCGGCATCCCGGTACTCGGCGAGGCGCTCCGCCTGGGGCTTGTCTCGCTCCGCGGCGGCCCGGAGCAGGCTGCGGGCGTACCAGAACAGGTCGGAGCGGAACGCCTGGCCCCCCTCGATCATCTCGAAGGCCAGGTGCATGCGCCGGTAGACCTGCTGGGCCGCGGCCACCTCGTCCCAGGCGGAGGCGTAGGCCGCCTTCAGCCGGGGATCCGCCTCCACCTTCGCCCGCAGGGCCGCCTCCTCCTCGGCCTTGCGGGCGATCAGGCCCGCCGAGAGGAGGGCGCGCCACTCGCCGAGGCTGGCCTTCAGGCGGTTCTCGACGCCGAGGAGGGGGTCCTGGGCGGTGCGGGCCTGCTCGGTGCCCCGGCGGGAGTACTCGTCGAGCTGCCCCCGGAACTCGGACATGCGAAGCAGCCGCTCGGGGTAGGCGACGTCCCGCTGGTACTCCAGCTCGGCGACGGTGAGGAGCCGGTCGGTGGAGCCGGGGTGGCCGGAGAGGAACAGGAGGTCCCCGTCCCGGGCCCCGGCGTCGCTCCAGGGGAAGAAGTCGGGGGTCCGGGCGGGCTTCCCGTCCTCGTACACCCGCAGGAAGCCGGCGTCCAGGTCGAAGCGGGGGAAGTTGAAGTTGTCGGGATCGCCCCCGAAGTAAGCGATGGAGTCCTCGGACGCGAAGACCAGTCGCACGTCGGTGTACTTGCGGGAGCGATACAGGTGATACACGCCGCCGCGATACAGGCCCACCACCTGGCACTGCCACGCGTCCCCCTCGCTGCACGCATTCTCGATCTCGGCGATCGCCGCCTTGCGGGCCTCGTTGGCCTCGGCGTCGCTCGCCTCCGCCGGGGCGGCGGCCCGCACCCTCTCGGTCACGTCGGTGACGGAGACGAGCTGGTCCACCTGGAGGGCCGGGCACACCCGCTCGCCGTCCCGATCGGGCGCCCAGAACCCCTCCGCCATCAGGTCCTCGTCGGCGGTGGAGAGCTGGGCGAGGCAGTCGGCGACGCAGTGGTGGTTGGTCATCACCAGGCCGTCCGGCGACACGAAGGACCCCGAGCAGCCCATGGAGAGGCGCACCGAGGCGAGGCGGGCGCGCTCCAGGAAGTCCGGTGTGACGTCGAAGCCGTGCTCCCGGGCGACCCGCTCCCGGGGGAAGGCGTCCAGGGTCCACATGCCCTCGTCGGCCCGCACGGCGGCGGCGGCGAGGGCGGCGAGCAGGACCGCGGCGAGGGCGGCGGCGAGGGGGCGGGTCATGGGGGCTCCGGCGGGTGGGGAGGACCGCCCCGGCGGGGAGGGGGAGGCGGCAGCCCCGGAGGGGGGCCGCCGCGGACGGCGGGCCCGCGGGGCGGGGGGCGTTATCCCCCGGGGGCGGCCCGGGCGTCAAACGGGGACGGCGTCGCCGGGCAGGACGGCGGAGGACGGGGCGGAGGCGAGCGCGGGGCAGGCAGGCAAGCGGGCGCGGGCGCCCGCGTGTGACGTCCCGGGGTCTTCGGCCGTCGGGCCCGCGCCAGGATCGTCACATTCGCACAGACTTGTCTCACGAGTCGAGGCCCGCGACACGGTTGTCACGGAGTCGGACCGGGGCCCGATCAACCTTTTCCAACACGTTTCGGCCGCGTCACCGCCGGACGGGCCGGACCGCCTAGGATCCGCCCCGACCACGGGCGCCTCTCCGGCGGGCGTCGCGTGGGAGCGCCCCACTCCGGGCGCGCGACGCACCCGGGCCGGCGAGGACCCGGGATCGCCGCGTCTCCACTTCTCGACTCGGAACGGGAGGAACTGGGGCATGGCTCGGATCTTCTACAGCATGGCCGGCGAGGGCCGGGGTCACGCGACCCGGGCCCGCGCCATCATCGAGGACCTCCGGCGCGAGCACGAGGTGACGGTGTTCGCGCCGGGGGACGCGCACGAGCTGCTCTCCCGCGCTTACGCCGACACCGAGGTGAGGGTCCACCCCATCCCCGGCCTGCGCTTCTGCTACACGCCGTCGGGCCGGGTGGACTACCCCCGCACCCTCCTGGCCGCCGCCGGGTACACGGCAAGGCTCTCCCACCTGGTCGCCGTCCTGGCCGGGACCCTCCGGGCGAGGGGGGCGGACATGGTCATCGCCGACTTCGAGCCCGCCCTCCCCCGCGCCGCCCGCAGGGTGGGCGTGCCCGTCGTCAGCCTCGACCACCAGCACTTCATGATCGCCAACCGGCTGCCCGGCGTGCCCTGGCTGCTGCGCCTGAGGATGTGGATCATCTCGTGGTTCGTGAGGCGGTTCGTCTTCGGCCAGGCCACGACCGTGATCTCGTCCTTCTACTCTCTACCCCCGAAGCGGGGCTGGGAGCACGCGGTGCGGACCGGGGTGATCCTGCGGCCCGAGGTGGTCGCGGCGCCCCGGGGGAGGGGCGGGCACCTGGTGGCCTACTTCCGGAAGTTCGCCCCGCGGCACGTCCTGGACGTCCTGAAGACCTGCGGGCGGGAGGTGAGGGTCTACGGCCTGGGGGAGAGGCCCCGGGACGGGGACCTGGTGTTCCGGGCCATCGACGAGAGGGGGTTCCTGGCCGACCTGGGGACGGCGGAGTGCCTGGTCAGCACGGCGGGGAACCAGGTCGTGGGCGAGGCCCTCTACCTGGGCAAGCCGGTCCTCGCCATGCCGGAGCCGGGCAACGACGAGCAGCGCCTCAACGGCCACTTCCTCAAGGCCTCGGGGGAGGGGGACAGCCTGCCGATGGGGGAGCTCACCCCGGCGCGCCTGGGGACCTTCCTGGGCTCCCTGGACCTCTACCGCGCCCGCATCCAGCCGTCCCGCCACCACGGCAACCCCGCCGCCCTCGACGCCATCCGGCGGACCCTGGCGCGGGCGCGGGTGGTGCACCTCACTCCCCGGCCGGCCGGTGGCCTGCTCCGGAGGCTCACCGATGCGGCTCTGGACTACACTTCGCGCCGCAGCGCGTAACCGCCGCGGGATCGCCGGCCCGCCGCGCTTCCTGACCTACACCGTCACCTTCGCCTGCAACGCCCGGTGCGTGATGTGCGACTCCTGGCGCATGGACGGCCGGGGGGACCTGACGGTGGAGGAGATCGGGCGGATCTTCGCCCAGATCCCGCCCCTCGACGCCGTCCGCCTCACCGGGGGCGAGCCCTTCGTCCGCCAGGACCTCGGCGACATCGTCCGGCTGGCCGGCGAGCGGCTCCGCCCCCTGGCGATGCACGTCACCACCAACGGCTTCCTGACCGACCGGATCGTGCGGGTGTTGGAGGGGCGCGACCGCTCGGTGCCCATGACGGTGCTCGTCTCCGTCGACGGCGAGGGGCGCAAGCACGACGAGGTCCGGGGCCACGACCGCGCCTGGGAGATGGCGATCCGGACCCTGCGGGCCCTCGCCCCTCGCCAGGGGGAGCTCAACGTGCGCCTGCGGGTCAACCAGACCATCGTCGACGCCGAGGGGCTGGAGCACTACCGGCGCCTGAAGGGCGTCCTGCGCCCCCTCGGGCTGCTCCCCCAGCCGGTGATCGCCTACGAGACGAGCGCGACCTACAACCTGGAGCGGGGGATCGACGTCGCGCCCACCGAGCCCGGCCGCTTCGACGCCCGAGCGGACCTCGACCCCCGCGCGCTGCGCGCCTGGCTCGCCGAGGTCCAGGAGGACCTGCGCGCCCTCCCCTACCCCGAGCGCCTCGGCAAGCGCTACTACCTCTCGGGGATCGGCCACCGCCTGCTGGGGGGCGCCGCCCGCCCCAACCCCCGCTGCGTCGCCCTCAACGCCCACCTCAGGATCTTCCCCGACGGCACGGTGCCAACCTGCCAGTTCAACAGCCACGCGGTGGGGAGCCTGCGCGAGCGGAGCTTCGAGGAGGTGTGGTCCGGCGAGCCGGCCGGCGTCCAGCGGGAATGGGTCGCCCGCTGTCCCGGCTGCTGGGCGGAGTGCGAGGTCGTCCCCAGCGCGGTCTACACCGGAGACATCCTCAAGGAGGCCCTGCGGCGCAACACGGCGGCGGCACCGGAGCGACGGGAGGGGGGCCGCGCTTGAACCCACCCCGGGGAGGACGTAGGTTGCCGGGCCCACGGAACGGGTCCGGGCGCGCCGCCCGGGGCCGCGCTGGGCCCCCGGCTGCTCCATGCCCCTCGCCTCCCTCGAACGCGCCTCCCTCGCCTACGGCCACGTGCCCCTGCTCGACCGCGCCGACCTGGTGGTGGAGGCGGGGGAGAGGGTGGGGCTGGTCGGGCGCAACGGGGCGGGCAAGTCCAGCCTGCTGCGGGTGCTCGCGGGGGAGCAGTCCCTGGACGCCGGGGGGATGCGCCTGGAGCCCGGCGCCCGGATCTCCCGGGTCGCCCAGGAGCAGGACCTCGACCTGGACCTGACGGCGTGGGAGGCGGTGGCGGAGGGGCTCGGGCCGCTGCGGCGGCTGCTGGTGGACTACCACGAGGTGGCCGGCGCCCTGGCCCGCCCCGGGGCAGGCGGCGAGGCGCTGCTGGCCCGACTCCACCAGCTCCAGAGCCGCCTGGAGGCCGAGGGGGGCTTCGCGTCGGCCCACCGCATCGAGACCGCCCTCACCCGCCTGGGCCTCGACGGAGAGGTCCGGGTCGGCACCCTCTCCGGGGGGTGGCGGCGCAAGGTCGCCCTGGCCCGGGCCCTGGTGTCGGAGCCCGATCTGCTGCTGCTGGACGAGCCCACCAACCACCTGGACTTCGAGGCCATCGAGTGGCTGGAGGAGTGGCTGGTGGCCTTCCCCGGCACCCTCCTGCTGGTCACCCACGACCGCCGCTTCCTGGACCGGGTGGCCACCCGGATCGTCGAGCTGGACCGGGGAGTGCTGCGGAGTTTCCCCTCGGGCTTCACCGCCTACCGGGCCCGGAAGCAGGAGCTGCTGGCCATCGAGGCCGAGCAGGCCGCCGCCTTCGACCGGGTCCTCGCCCAGGAGGAGGCGTGGATCCGCAAGGGGATCGAGGCCCGCCGGACCCGCAACGAGGGGCGGGTGCGGCGGCTGGAGCGCCTGAGGAGCGAGAGGGCGGCCCGCCGGGAGCGGGTGGGCCGGGCCGAGCTTCACCTCGACGCCGGCGAGCGCACCGGGCAGCTCGTCTGCGCGCTGAAGGGGGTGGGCAAGGGCTACGGGGATCGGGCGCTGATCCGCGACTTCTCGATGCGGGTGATGCGGGGGGATCGGGTGGGGCTGGTGGGCCCCAACGGCGCGGGGAAGACCACCCTGCTCAAGCTGATCCTCGGGGAGATCTCCCCCGACGCGGGGACGGTGCGGCTGGGCACGAACGTCCAGGCGGCGTGGTTCGACCAGCTCCGGGAGCAGCTCGACCCCGAGGCCACCGTCGCCGCCACCGTGAGCCCCCACTCGGAGTGGGTGGAGGTCGACGGTCGGCCGCGCCACATCTACGGCTACCTGGAGGACTTCCTCTTCTCCCCGGAGCGGGCCCGCTCGCCAGTGAAGGCCCTGTCGGGAGGGGAGCGGAACCGCCTGCTCCTGGCCCGCCTCTTCACCCGCCCCGCGAACGTCCTGGTGCTGGACGAGCCCACCAACGACCTGGACCTGGAGACTCTGGAGCTGCTGGAGGCCCTCCTCTCGGAGTACTCGGGCACCCTGTTCCTGGTCAGCCACGACCGGGAGTTCCTGGACCAGGTGGTCACCCAGGTGGTGGCCTTCGAGGGGGAGGGCCGCCTCGTGGAGTACCCCGGCGGCTACGACGACTGGGCCCGGTCCCGGCAGGCCCGCAGGCGGGATGAGGACGAGGCCCGGTCCCGGATCCGGGCCTCGGCCGTGGCCGCCAAGGCCGCGGGCCGCCCGGCCCCCGAGCGCCCCCCGGCCCGGCTCAGCTACCGGGAGCGCCAGGAGCTGGAGGCGCTGCCCGCCCGCATCGAGGCCCTGGAGGCCCGCCAGGCCGAGGTCCAGGCCCGCCTCGCCGATCCCTCCCTCTACCGCGGGGGAGGCGACGCGGTGCGGGAGGTCCAGGCGGAGCTGGAGCGCGTCGGGGCCGAGGTCGCGGCGGCCTACGCCCGCTGGGAGGACCTGGAGGGGCGGGCGGGCTGAGGCGGGTGTCGCGGACCGGGCCTCCTGCGGTCCGTCCTGGTCGGCCGCGGGGCGCCGGGGTGGGGAGCACGGGATCCCGTGCGGGGACGGGGACCGAGGCGCGGAACGGCCGAGGACCAGGCCGGCGGGGACCGGCCGTGGACGCACGACCCCCCGCCGCGGTCAGGCGCAGGGGCCGCGCTGCGGGGTGTTACTCGCCTGTTACCTCGGAGCGCCCCGGAGTTGTGGTGGGCGGGGGTCCCAGCTAGCGTCACCTCGCGGGGTGGGTCCCCACCTGCTGGAGGTGGCACATGCAGCGAGACGAAGAGCGGGTCCTCTTCCTCGTCGCCTCGCTGGTCCTCGGCGCGGCGTGCGGGACGTCCGCGGAGGACGACGCGACGGGGCCGGACGACGACACGACTGCTCCAGACGACGACACGACGCCCTCGGACGACGACTCCACCGCCGCGGACGACGACACGGCGCCCCCGGACGACGACTCCGCCGCCGCGGACGACGACACGGCGCCCCCGGACGACGACTCCACCGCCGCGGACGACGACACGGCCAGCCCGGACGACGACACGGCGCCCCCGGACGACGACACGACGCCCCCGGACGACGACTCCGCCGCCGCGGACGACGACTCCGCCGCCGCGGACGACGACACAGTCACCCCGGACGACGACACGGGCGCTACCGACGAGGACGGGGACGGGGTCGCCCCGCCCATCGACTGCGACGACTCCGACCCCGAGGTCCATCCCGGCGCCGACGACGTGTGTGGGGATGGGGTCGACGCCGACTGCAGCGGCGACGATTCGGGCTGCATTCTCGCGGGGCCGGTCTCGGTGGACGACGCGCGGATCACCTTCCTCGGAAGTCCCTCCGAGGGGGCGTGGGCGATGTCGGCCATCCACGCCGGCGACCTGGACGGAGACGGGCGCGGTGATCTGGTGGTGGCCGACCCGACGTTCGCCAACGAGGTGGGGGAGCAGATCGGCGCGGCCTTCGTGTTCCTGGGTCCGCTCTCGGGGCGCCTGTCCCTGGACGATGCGGACGCCCGGGTGGTCGGTGAAGACGCGGCCTACCCGGTGGGCTCCGTGCTCGCGCCGGCGGGGGACCTGAACGCCGACGGGCGGGACGACCTCCTGGTCGGGAGCGGGTTCAACGTGGTCGACTGGGAGGAAGTGGGGCGGGCGTACCTGTTCCATGGTCCGTTGGAAGGCGATGTGCCCGTGAGCCACGCCACCGCCACGATCCCGTGCGAGGGGGTCGGGGGGTTCGACTCCAGGGCCCCCGCCCGCGGCGCCGGGGACGTGGACGGAGACGGCTTCGACGACGTGGTCGTCAGTCGCCACCCGGACGGGCTGGCCCTCGACGTCGCGCTCCTCTTCAAAGGCCCCCTTTCCGGATCCCTGGGATCGAGCGACGCCTCCACGACCTTCGTGGTGGATGGATGGGTGAACGGACCGCAGACCGTTGCCAGCGGCGCTGGAGACGTCGATGGGGACGGCCTGGCCGACGTACTCGTGGGCTCGTCGTGGGGTGCCTACCTGTTCCGCGCGCCGTACATGGCGGAGATGACCTCCGACGACGCCGTCGCGTCCTTCACATGGGCCGACGGACTCGGGTACGTCCAGACCCTTGCCCCGTCGCCCGCGGGCAACACCAACGGCGACGGGTACGACGACTTCCTGGTGGTCTCGCTCCGCACCCCCTGGCTGGTCGCGGGCGTCACCGACTCCGTCGCCAGCCTGTTCCTCGGGCCGCAGTCGGGTCCGCACGACATGGAGGAAGCACACGCATCGTGGCGGTCCGACCCCGCAGCCGCCGCCATCTCCGCGGCCCACGGCGGCGATCTGGACGGGGACGGGTTCGCGGACCTGGTCTTGACGACGTGGGGAACCGGGCCCGCCGAGCGGCCAGCCACGTACGTGATCTACGGTCCCGCGGCCCCGGGCTCCTGGTCCTTGGATGACGCGGACGTCGTGGTCCGGGGAGAACACGCCGACCACTACACCGCCGCATACACCAGCGCCGGGGGGGACACGACCGGTGATGGTCGAGACGACCTGGTGGTGGCGTCTCCCATGTATCCCACCTACGGCATCGTCCACGTCATGGACGAACCGTTCCCGGGCATCACACTCGGCGACGCCGCCGCCAGCCTGACCGGAGTCTGGCCCGGAGACGCCGCGGGCGCGTCGCTCGCCGTCGGGGCCGACCTGACCGGTGCGGGCGCCGCGTGCCTGGTGATCGGCGGGTGGACCGCCGGAGGGGCAGGCGGGGAAGCGGTCGGAAGGATCTGGATCGCCCCGGCGCCCCTTCCCCCCGGGGCCATCGACGTGAGCGCCCTGACGGCCATCGAGGGCACCGGCGCCCACGACTTCGCCGGCTACTCCCTCGCCGTCATCGGCGACGCGACCGGGGACGGACTTGCCGACCTGCTGGTCGGCGCCCCGAACGCGGGTCCCGAAGAAGTCGGCACCGGGGCTGCCTACCTGGTGCCTGGACCGATCCTGGCACCGGCATCCCTCGCCGACGTGGGCCTGGCGCTGTGGGGGGAGGGCGCCGGGGACTCGGCAGGCCACGCCGTGGCCGGCGCGGGGGACGTCGATGGAGACGGACTGGACGACCTGCTGATCGGCGCCCCGAGCGCCGATGGGGGCGCGACCGACGCCGGGGCCGCCTACCTCGTCCCGGGTCCGGTGGCCGCCTCCGGCACGCTGGCCGACGCCGCCGCGGTGCTCCTGGGCCCGACCGAGGGAGCCCGGGCCGGCTACGCCGTCGCAGGCGTGGGCGACGTCGACGGCGACGGCTTTCGGGACCTCGTCGTCGGAGCCCCCGGCGCGTCGGAGTACGACGGCGCCGCCTTCCTGCTGCTCGGCCCGGTTTCCGGCACGATCTCGCTGGCCGCCGCGGACGGCCGCATCGGGGGTGAGCCGGGGGCGGCCACCACGTTCGGGAGGGTCGTGGCCGCCGCGGGCGACGCGGACGGGGACGGTCGGGCCGACGTGTGGGTCGGTGACTCGGGCTCGCTCTACCTGTTCCTTGGCCCCGCCACCGGGGACCTGACGCCCGCCAGCGCACAGGCGAAGCTGACGGGCGCGGGTCGCCCGGCCGTCGCGGCGACGGTGCCCGATCTGGACGGCGACGGGCTGCCCGAGCTGTTCGCCGGCACCTCCGACTACCCGGAGGGCGCCTTGGACCCGGAAGGCGCGGCCTGGCTCCTGTACGGTCCCTTCAGCGGAGTCCGGGAGCTGGACGAGGTGGGCGTGGGGTTCCTGGGGCCGGGGACCGGCGCGGGGATGGGCGCGGCCCTGGCCGCCTCGTCGGACCTCGACGGCGACGGGGTCCCGGACCTCGTGATCGGGGCGCCCGGCAGGTTCTACGGTACAACATGGGTTGGGTCTGGGATCCCAGGGGCCGTCTACGTCTTCCCCAGCCGCTGACCCCCCACAAGCTCGAAGCCCGGTGTATCGTCTCCGAGCGGATCCGGACGGCGTCCTCTCGAACCCAGGCCGAAGTCTCCTGCCGGTACCGCGCCCGGCTGGGGAGTCCGACCGCGGTGCCGCTACCCACCACTGCTCGGGTACGGGCTCGGGCCCCAGGACACGAACCAGACCCCCAGGGCACTGCCCGACGGAGGTTGGACTGCACGCGATGATGGATGATCCCAAGCGAAGTGTGCCCCCGACCCGGCCGGACCGCCGAACCGGTGCGGCCCGCCCCGACGACGTGCTCAACCTCGCGGTGTGTTCGTTGGGGGCGGCGTTGGCTTGGGCGATCCAAGCGTACAAGGCCTCCGATCTGGCCAGCCGCGTCGGTTTCGGGGCCCTGGCGGCGGCCTTGGTGGCCTCCCTGGTGGTCCTCGCCCGCCCGAACCGATGGACGGACGCGCTGGCCCGATCATCCTTGACAGTCTCCGTGGCCCTGGCGGCGCATCGGGGCCTCGCCCTGGGCTGGAACGGCATCCGGGTCACCCTCGTGCTTTGGGGCCTCTGGTGCCTGTGGGTGTTGACCCGTGCCTCGGTCCCCGCCGGGGAACATCGCCGGCGTGCCTCTTCCCTCAGGGCGTTCGTGTTGACCGGGTGGGCAGTCGACCTGGGAGTGGTGGCCCTGCTGGCCCTCCCCGTCCGCCGGAGCGGCCTCGGGATGGGGTTCCAGGTTCCCCTCCTCTTCGCCGAGATCGTCACCTACGTGCTCTGGCTCCGCCCCCTGCTCTTCCGCCGCCTCGCTCCGGCACTCTCCCGCTCACCGGCCGACCTGGAGGGTGCAGGCGCAGTGGCGTTCCAAGGGGCTCGGGCGGCGAGGGCCCGGGGGGACCTGGACGCGGCCGAGGCGGCGCTCTCCGCGCTGCCCGACCACCCGGCGGTACTCCTGCTGCGGGACCTCTGCGTGATGGACCGCGCTCGCGAGGGCCACGGCCTGGCACGAGTCGTCCTCGACGGCGAGTGGACCCCCCGGCCCGAGGAGCTGGAGGCGCTGGCCGCGGAGGCGGCCGACCTGTCCCGCGTGGACGGCCTCCTCCAGGCCCGGGAGCGCCTCCTGCGGGGGCTGATCTCCGACTTGGAAGGCGGGGGGGTCTTCGCCCTGGAGGCCGAGCACCTGATCGAGAAGCTCACGGGGGTCCTGGTCGATTTCGACCCCTCCGGATCGCTCTCGGGCTCCTGGCGGGGCGTCCGCGTCTCGCCCCACCTCGTCTGCTCCCGGACGTGGCTCGCCGGCAGGCTGCGTGCCCTGGGCGCCGACCGCGCGGCCGGGGCCCTCGTCCGCCAGTTCACGGGGGCGGGCGCGCCCGGGGATCACGCGCCCCCCTGATGACCGGCCATCGGCCGACTCGCTGGCCCACGCGGGCAGCGCTCCAGCACGCGTTCGCCCATCCCTCCGACGACCGGCTCCCGGCCGCGCGTCCGGCGGGGGTGCGCGCTCCGCGTCCGGGGCCTAGTACCACGTTCCGAAGGTTCCTCCCCAGTTTCTCCGTTCCCAGGCCCACCTGATCCGGAACGTAGGGCGG
>JAKLKC010000097.1 GCA_023150875.1 Myxococcota bacterium
CGGCCCCCCCGGTGGCCCGACCCCTGGCCCCGGAGCCCGCCACCGAGGAGCGGATCCCCATCCGGGGCCTCCGCAAGCGGATCTACGAGGCGATGGTGGCCTCCAAGACCACCATCCCCCACTTCAGCTACGTCGACGAGTGCGACATGTCGGCCCTGGTGGACCTGCGGAGCCGCTGGAAGCCGGCGGCGGAGCGGCGGGGGGTGAAGCTGACCTACCTGCCCTTCTTCCTGAAGGCGCTGGTGGCGGCGTTCCGGGACTTCCCCGAGCTCAACGCCTGGTGCGACGACGCCGCCCAGGAGCTGGTGGTCAAGAAGGTCTTCCACATCGGCGTGTCCACCGACACCCCCAGTGGCCTCTTCGTCGCCGTGGTGCGGGACTGCGACCGCAAGTCCATCCTGGAGATCGCCCGGGACCTCCACGACGTCGTGGAGCGGGTGCGCCAGGGGAAGGCCAGCCGCGAGGATCTGACGGGCTCGACCTTCACCGTCACCAGCGTGGGCAACTTCGGGGGGATGTTCGCCACCCCCATCATCAACAAGCCCGAGGTGGCCATCCTGGGCCTCAACCGGATCCACGAGCGCCCCGTGGTTCGGGACGGGCAGGTCGTGGTCCGCCCCATGATGTACCTCTCCCCGAGCTTCGATCACCGGGTCATCGACGGGGCCGTCGGCGCCCGCTTCACCAACCGTCTCAAGGCCCTCCTCGAGAGCCCGGACGAGCTGTTCATGGAGATGCGCTGACGTGCCCCCCGAGGAGAACCCCACGGCGCCGGCCCACGACGCTCCCCACCCGGCCCTCCCCGAGGGGGCGATCCGGCTGCTGAACCCCGACGGCACCCTGGTCCCGGGCGCCCAGGCCCCCATGGGGCGGGAAGAGGCGGTGCGCCTGTACGAGGCCATGCGGCGCCAGCGGATCCTGGACGAGCGCATGCTGGTGCTCCAGCGCCAGGGGCGGATCGGCTTCTACGGGGCCGCCCAGGGGGAGGAGGCGGCGGTCTTCGCCTCGGCGGCGGCGCTGCGCCCCACCGACTGGGTGGTGCCGGCGCTGCGCCAGGCGGGGATCCTGCTGATGCGGGGCCTGCCCCTGTACGAGTACCTGTGCCAGCTCCTGGGCAACGCTGACGACGTCACCCGGGGTCGCCAGATGCCCTGCCACCCCGAGGGGAGCCGCTTCCACTACCTCACCATGTCCTCGTGCATCGCCACCCAGGTCCCCCACGCCACCGGCCTGGCCCTGGCCGCCAAGAAGAAGGGGAGGGACGACGTGGCGGTGGGCTACACCGGGGACGGGGCGACCAGCGAGGGGGACTTCCACGCCGGCCTGGTGATGGCGGCGGCGCTGCGGGCCCCGGCAGTCTTCGTGGTGCAGAACAACCAGTGGTCGATCTCGGTGCCGGTGTCGAGGCAGAGCGCCGCCCGGAACCTGGCGTCCCGGGCCCGGGCGACGGGGATCCCCTCGGCGCTGGTGGACGGCAACGACGCCTTCGCCGTGTACGACGCCACCCGGAGGGCGGTGGAGCGGGCCCGGAGCGGGGGGGGCCCGTCGCTCATCGAGGCCTACACCTATCGCATGGGCGCCCACACCACGTCCGACGACCCCTCCCGCTACCGGGACGAGGGGGTGACCGCGGCGTGGCGGCCCCTGGACCCGGTGGACCGGCTGCGGCGGTGGCTGGAGCGGGCGGGACTGTGGACCGGCGAGCGGGAGGAGGCCCTGTCCCAGGGCTGGGTCCAGGAGATCAAGGAAGTGTGGGCGCGGGCCGAGGCGGTGCCGCGCCCGGGAGTGGACTCCCTGTTCGAGGACGTGTTCCGCGCCCCGACCGGGGAGATCGTCGAGCAGCGGGACGCGCTCCGTGCCCACGTGGAGCGTTTCGGGAGTGCCAGCGATGAAGCGCATTGAGACCGAGGCCCTCGTGATCGGGGCCGGCCCCGGGGGCTACCCCTGCGGGATCCGGCTGGGACAGCTCGGGGTGAAGACGGTGGTGGTGGAGCGGCGGTGGTGGGGCGGCGTGTGCCTCAACGTGGGGTGCATCCCCTCCAAGGCCCTGATCACCGCCGCCAAGACCTGGGAGGGGATCGGGAAGGCGAAGGAGATGGGGATCCACGTGGAGGGAGCCCGCCTCGCCATGCCCGAGCTGATCGCCTGGAAGGAGAAGGTCGTCAAGCGGCTGAGCGGCGGCGTCCAGACCCTGCTCAAGGGCAACAAGGCGGAGATCGTGGACGGCCAAGCCCGCTTCGTCTCGCCGAACGAGGTGGAGGTCGACCCGGGCGGCGGCGGCGAGGTGGTGCGGATCGCTTTCCGCCACGCGGTGATCGCCACCGGCAGCCGGCCCATCGAGATCGGGGCCTTCCCCTTCGACGAGCGGGACGTGCTCTCGTCCACCGGGGCCCTGGACCTGAAGGAGGTCCCGAAGCGCCTGGTGGTGATCGGGGGCGGCTACATCGGCCTGGAGATGGGCATGATGTACGCCAAGCTGGGGGCGGCGGTGACGGTGGTGGAGGCGATGGACCAGGTGCTGCCCGGCTTCGACCCCGAGGTCGTGGACGTGGTGGTCAAGCACATGCGCCGCGACAAGATCAAGACCCTGCTGGGGGCCCGGGCCCAGGGCTTCGAGAGGCGGGACGGGGAGCTGGTGGTGCGGGTCGAGGCGGGGGGCAAGACCGAGGAGATCGCCTGCGACAAGGTCCTGGTCACCGTGGGGCGGAGGCCCGTGACCGAGGGGCTGGACCTGGACAAGGCCGGCCTCCAGGTGGACGCCAAGGGGTTCCTGGCGGTGGACGAGCAGTGCCGGACGAAGGTGCCCCACATCTTTGCCATCGGCGACGTGGCGGGGGAGCCCATGCTCGCCCACAAGGCGACCCGCCAGGGGGAGGTCGCCGCCGAGGTCATCGCCGGCCGCAACGCCGCCTGCGACTACCGCACCGTGCCCGCGGTGGTGTTCACCGATCCCGAGATCGCCACCGCCGGCTGGACCCAGGCGGAGGCGGAGGCCCGGGGCCACGAGGTCGTGGTGGGCAAGCTGCCCTTCAGCGCCGTGGGCCGGGCCCTGACCCAGATGGAGACCGACGGCTTCGTGAAGGTGATCGCCGACAAGGCGGACCACCAGGTCCTGGGGATCGCCATCGTCGGCCCCCACGCCTCGGACCTGATCTCCGAGGCCACCCTCGCCATCGAGATGAGCGCCTTCCTGGAGGACGTCTCCCTGACCATCCACCCCCACCCCACCCTGGGGGAGGCGATGATGGAGGCGGCCAACGCCACCCTGGGCCACGCCATCCACATCATCAACAAGGCGCCGGCGGCGCACTGAGGCGCCACCCCGCGCCTCCGCCTTGCCCCCATCCCGCGCCCCCTGATACCCTCCCGCGTCCGTCGCGGGGCCCTCCCCCCTCCCGGCCCGGCGGCGGCCCCGAGGCAGCCCCCATGGAACGCAGGCGCGTCGTCATCACCGGCACGGGCATGGTGATCCCCCACGGGCGGGACGTCGAGGACGTCTGGCGGCAGATCCAGGCCGGCCAGGGCAAGCTCCACCGGATCCAGGGCTTCGACCCCGTGGACATGCCCACCCAGATCGGCGGCGAGGTGCTCTACCCCGTGGCGACGCCGGACGAGGTCGGCCCCTACCCCGTGGACAGCGACGCCCTGCGCTACACCGTCGCCTCCGCCCAGGACGCCCTCGCCCAGGCGGGCCTAGGCCGGGGCGGGGATCCGGACCGCCGCGCCGTGATGTGCGCCACCGGGATCGGGCCCGCCTCCCTGGAGCTCTTCGGCGAGGTGGCGGTGCGCCACTTCGCCCCCGAGGACGATCCCTACGCCGACGACCTGGCCGGCTTCTACCCGGCCATGCAGCGGGATCCCGTCACCGAGGGCCTGGACGGCTTCTACCTGGACACCGCCACCCCGGCCCTGGCGGTGCTGCTGGGGGCGGCGCGGGCCTACAACACCGCCTCCGCGTGCGCCTCGGGCTCCCACGTGCTCGCCGACGCCGCCCAGGCGATCCGCCGCGGCGAGGTGGACGTGGCCCTGGCGGCGGGGGTGTGCACGGCGGTCAACCGGGCGATGATCCCCGGCTTCTCGGTGCTCCAGGCCCTCTCCCGCCACAACGAGGCCCCCGAGAAGGCCAGCCGCCCCTTCGACGCCGAGAGGGACGGCTTCGTGATGTCCAACGGCGCCTCGGCCCTGGTGCTGGAGGGCCTGGACCACGCCCTCGCCCGGGGGGCGCGGATCCTCGGCGAGCTGGTGGGCTGGGGCTGGTCCACCGACTCCTACCGCCTCACCGATCCCCACCCCGAGGGGGTGGGCATGGCGCAGGCGATGGGCCGGGCCCTCGCCGACGCCGCCGTGGACCCGGACCAGGTCGACTACATCAACGCCCACGGCACCTCCACCGCCTACAACGACGCCGCCGAGACCCTGGCCATCAAGAAGGCGTTCGGGACCGACCGGGCCTACCACGTCCCGGTCAGCTCCACGAAGTCCATGTTCGGCCACCTCATCCACGCCGCCGGCACCACCGAGGCCATCGTGACCCTGCTGGCGATGCGGGACGGGGTGCTGCCCCCCACCATCAACTACGAGCACCCCGATCCCCGCTGCGACCTCGACTACGTCCCCAACCGGTCGCGGCGGGCCGACGCGAGGACCTCGGTCAGCAACTCCTTCGGCTTCGGCGGGCAGAACGTCTCGCTGGTGCTGAAGCGCTGGGACGGGTGAGGACCGCCATGCAAGCCGCAGCTCTCCGCCGGGTCGTGATCACCGGGATCGGCGCCCTCACCCCCTACGGCCTCGGCCGCGACGCCCTCCTGGAGGGCCTGCGGGAGGGGCGCCGGGCCGTCGCCCCCCTGCCCCCTCCCCTCCACCGCCTCCCCCCGGGCTACGGTGGCCGGGTCACCGCGGAGTGGAAGGACCTGCGCCCCCTGCCCGGGGGCAAGGGCCACCGTCCCGCCACCATGACCCGCTACACCTTCCTGGCCTGCGGGGCCATCGGCACCGCCCTCCAGGACGCGGGGATCGACCCCGAGGCCGGGGATCCGGAGCGCCGGGGCCTCTACACCGGGTCCTACTGCAACATGGACTCGATGGACAAGTACGTCCGCTTCGCCGCCGTCGTCGCCGACCGGGACCTGTTCGCCGACCGGAAGTTCCGCATCGACGACTCCCGGGTGATGATCGCCATGAAGCGGTTCACCGGCTTCGACTACCTGAAGCTGATGAACAACATGCCCACCGCCCACGGGGGGATCCAGGCGGGGTGCCGGGGCCCGTGCAACACCTTCCTCGGGCACGCCGCCGCGGGCACCCAGGCCCTCGGGCGGGCCTTCCGGGTGGTCCAGGACGACCTGGCCGACGTCATGGTGGCCGGCGGGGTGGGCAGCTCGGTCCACGAGCACCTGATGATGGTCAAGGGCCACCGGGGGCAGCTCTCCTCCGCCGACGCGGATCCGCCCGAGGCGTCCCGCCCCTTCGACCGCGGGGCGACGGGGCAGGTGCCCGGCGAGGCGGGGGCCTACCTGGTCCTGGAGGAGCGGGAGCACGCCCTCGCCCGGGGGGCCCGGATCTACGGGGAGGTCCGCGGCTTCTCCGACCGCTTCGCCCCCCCGGAGGGCCGCCACGGCGTGCCCTCCCCGGGCGCCGCCGTCCGCTCCGCCCGGGACGCCCTGGCCGAGGCGGGGATCGGCCCCGAGGCCCTGGACCTGGTGATGGCCACGGGCCTCTCCCGCGCCGACATGGACGCCACCGAGGCCCGGCAGGTGGGGGCGGTGCTGGGGGATCGCGCCGGGGACGTGGAGTGGGCGGCGGTCTCGCCGTTCTTCGGCTTCTCCGAGGCGGCCACCGGCCCCCTCTCCGCCGCCATCGCCCTCCTCGCCATGGAGGCGGGGATGGTGCCCGGCGCCCCCCACACCCGGGACCCCATCCCCGAGTGGCGGCTGCCGGTCCGCCCCGAGCCCCACGCCGCGGCGGTGCGCTTGGCGTGGATCAACACCGTCAGCCCCGAGGGGGGCTGCGCCAGCCTGGTGCTGACCTCGGCCTAACCGTCGTCGGGCAGTCCCCTGAAGGTTCCGTCCGGGCCCGTGCCCGAGCCCGTGCCCGAGCCCGTGCCTGATCCGTGGTGGGCAACAGCACCGTAATCGGACGCCCCAGCCGGGCACGGGCGCGGGCACCGGCCTTCGGCCTGGGCTCGGGCACGAGGCAACGCGGTACGGATCCGCTCCGAGGCCGTTCCCCTCCAGCTCATAGCCTGATGAGGCTCAAGCCGGAGGCAGGGGCCGCCTCCCCCAGTCGGTCTTCACGCAGTAGTCGAAGAGCTGGGCGAAGTAGCGGTGGACGTCGGGGACCTCCAGGCCGGCGTCGGCCAGGGCCCGGCGCTGCTCGGTGACGTCGAAGAGGGGGTTCTGGGCGAAGTAGGGCATGTACTGGGCCCCCGTCTCCACGAGCTGCTTCATCGCCCCCTTCATGCGCCTCGCCATCTCGGGCTGGATCTCCGACCAGAAGCGATCGGGCGTGATCACCCGGGGCGGCGGCTTCTTGAAGAAGCGGCTGGCCAGCTCCGCCATGGTGCCTACGGTGACGCACTTCTCGGGCCCGGCGGCCAGGTGGAAGCAGCCCCCCAGGGAGTCCTCCCGTCCCGAGAGGTAGTGGATGGCGTCGGCGACCCAGTCCACGGGCACGACGTCGATGGGGGCCTCGACGTTGCCGATGAGCAGGTCCCACCAGCCCAGGGCGTACACCCGGATGGGCCAGTAGACCACGTTGAAGCTGCTGGTCTGCCCGGTGCGGCTGTCCCCGACGATGATCGAGGGGCGGTGGATGGCGATGGGCAGGTCCCCCTGGCGGTCCCGGACGTGCCGCTCGCTCTCGAGCTTGGTCTGCTCGTAGGAGTTCCGGAAGCCCTGGCCCCGCTCCAGCTCGCTCTCCAACGCCAGGTCGGTGCGGTCGCCGGCGACGTAGCAGGTGCCGATGTAGTCGATCCGCGGCGCCCGGCCGGTGGCCGCCCTGGCCGCGTCCGCCAGGTCCAGGACCCCCTGGGAGCCCTTCACGTTCTGGGCCCGGGCCTCGTCCAGGGGCAGGTCGAAGCGCACCGAGGCGGCCCCGTGGACGACGTGGGTGACCTCCCGCGCCAGCGTGGCGTACTCGTCGTCGTGGATCCCCAGCCGATCCAGGGAGTTGTCGCCCAGGACGGCCCGGGTCCGCCCCGCGAAGGCCCCGGCCCCCTCGCCGAAGACCCCCCCCAGCAGGTCCCGCAGGCGGCGGTCGGCGTTGTCCCGGTCCGTGCCCCGGACCAGGGCGGCGACCTTCAGTTCGGGGTCCCGCTGGAGGAACCGCTTGAGGAGCTCGCGGCCGAGGAAGCCGGTGGCGCCGGTGATGAAGAGGGTGCCGGGCATGGCGCGACTAGGGCTCCTGGGGGTGATCGGGGTCGTTGCCGGTCTTGCGGAGCCAGTCCTCGAAGTTCACTCCGAGGGTGACCCCGCCGTCGGCGGTGATGGTCTGGCCGACGATCCAGCGGGCCTCGTCCGAGAGCAGGAAGACCACCACCCGCGCCACGTCCTGGACCGTGCCGATCCGGCCGACGGTGCTGTGCAGGCGGGCGAAGCGGTGGACGGCCTCGGGGTTCCGGAACCAGTTGATCACCCGGGTGTCCACCGGCCCCGCCGCCACCGCGTTGACCGCCACCCCGTCGGGGGTCAGCTCGTTGGCCAGGTAGCGGACCAGGCTCTCCAGGGCGGCCTTGGAGGAGCCGATGGCGGCGTACTCCTGGAAGGCGACCCGGGCGCCGATGGAGCTGATGGCGCAGATCGCGCCCCGGCTCGCCCTCAGCAGGGGTGCCGCCTCCTTGGCGCAGATCATCACCGACCGGACGTTGATCTCGTAGGTGGCGTCCCAGCTCATGATCCCCATGCGCTCGGTCCGGCCCATGGTGCCGAAGGCGGCGTTGGGGACGATGTAGTCCAGGCGGTCCCACTCCTTGCGGATCCGCTCGAACATCGCCTTGATCTGCTCGGGGCGCCTCATGTCGGCGGGGATCGCCTCCACCCGGCGGGACGTGGCATCCCGGAGCTCCCGGGCGATCTCCTCGGCGTTCCCGGCGTCGCTCTTGTAGTTGAGGATCAGGTCGGCGCCGCCCTCGGCGAGCATCCGCCCTACGGCCAGGCCGATCCCACGGGTGCCCCCCGTGATGAGGGCGACCTTCCCGGTGAAGTCCATCGACGTTGCCTCGGGGGTGGGCGGGGAGGTCCCGGGCAGGACCGGGCGCCCGGTAGAGGGCCTGTCCGGTTGGACGGCGGCGGACCCCGGGGGGCCCGCGCGAGCGCGGGAGTATAGGAGGGGGCGGAGGGGGGCGTCAACGAGAGGATGGCGGGTCGCCCGATGGCGTCAGTTGCAGTAGCTGTAGTAGTCGCTCACGTCGCCGAACACGTCCTCGGCCTGGAAGTCGAAGCAGTAGGTGTACTGGAACTCGCAGTTCAGGTACCCGAACTCGCTCTCGATCTCCCGAGTCCACCACCCGTCGACGTCGTAGTAGAGGTCCACGGTGTCGACGTAGGTCTCGCTCTTGTCGGGGTAGATCTCCCACACCTCCGCCCAGACGAAGTCGATGTCCAGATCCCCGTCGGGATCGGTCACCAGGGCGTCCAGGGTCCAGAAGGTCAGGGCGTTGTCGCACCAGGCCTCGGCGTCCACCACCTCGGGGGGCGAGTTGAACGGCCCCGGGGGGTCGTCGTCCACGCGGATGACGCAGCCGGCCAGCGGCACCGCGAGGAGGAGGAGGCAGGAGAGGGCGCGGATGAGGAAGGACATGGCTCGGTCTCCATCTGCCCCGGAAGGCCGGGGGGCCCGGCGGGGGCGGGTTCGGGATCCGGTCGTGCGGGCGCTCCTACGGGCCGCTGCCACCACCGGTGACAGCCTGGGATCCAGCCCGCACCGGCGCAAGGGGCAGAGCCCCGGGGCCGCCCCCCGGCCCGACCTGGCGGATCCGGGAGGGCGGGGGCACGTTCCCCTCACCCGCGGGAGACTAACATGCTGCTCCGGATCGCCACCCTCCCCCTCCGCGCCGCCCGCAAGGTGGCCCGCCTGGCCCTGGGCCGCGACGGGCGCCCCTCGGCCCCGCCGAGCTCGGGCCCCGTCCAAGGGCGTAGTCGCGAACACGACCGCGATCACGGGCACGACCGCGATCACGATCACGGCCACGATCACGGTCACGATCATGGGCACTCCCACGGTCATGGCGGCGATGCCGGCGGTGAGCTCGAGGTCGGGGCGGAGGAGGTGCTGGCGCGGGTGAGGGCCGGATCCGGCCCCCTGCTCGTGGACGTCCGAAGCCTCGACGAGGTCCGGGGCGGGTACATCCCCGGCGCCGAGCTCTACTGCGACGACCAGCTCGTCGTCCGGCACGGGGAGCTGGACCGGGACCGGGAGATCGTCACCTACTGCGCCGTGGGGGCTCGCTCGTACGATGCCGCCGCCTTCCTCGCCGAGCAGGGCTTCAAGAGGGTGCGGAGCCTGGCGGGGGGGATCTCGGCCTGGTCCCGGGCGGGGGGCGACGTGGCGCGGCCCGAGGCGGAGGAGGCGGGTGCGCCCTTCACCATGGGGCAGTTCGTGACGGTGATCCGGGAGGACGCCGCCGACCGCGCCGCCCCCCCGGCGGGCGGGAGGATCCCCGGGCGGGTGCAGCGGGCCCGCCGCGCCGAGGGGGAGTGGCGCTTCGACGTGGCCTGCCGCGACGCCCGGGGCCGAGCGACGGTGATCGCCGGCCTGCCCGCCGAGGACCTGGCCCCCCGGGGCTGAGATCCCGGTCGGAGCGGCGACCCCGCCGTCAGGGCTTGAGGCCCAGGAAGTCCTGCATCGCCTGGCGGAGCTGGGCGCGGTCCTCCCGCTCCAGCAGGTTCAGGCGGTACTCGTTCACGATCATCACCTCCTGCGCCTTCCACCGCTCCCAGGTGGGCTCGCACACCTGGGCCTGGATCCGTCGGCCGTACTCGTTGTGGTACGGCGGCGCGGGGAGGGGCACCGGGGCCTCTCCGGTGACCGAGCAGAGCCCGTCGGGGCCCGCTCCACACTTGCTGCACGTCCAGTCGGACATCGCCGGGGACTCCTCCTCTCGTGGGGCCGTGGGGCCGGTGGGGGGCGCATCATAGCGCCGCGATCCCCCTCTTACGATGGAGTCGCCGACCCCCGCCCGACAGGGGAGGGCACCGACGCGGGGAGGATCAGGTCGGGGGTGCGGAGGATCCCCGGGGCGAGGGGGGGAGGGTTCGGGGCGTGGGTGGTCTCCAGCAGGAAGCCCAGGGCGCCGGGGAAGGCCCGAGAGAACAGGTTGGCGTTGCCCGGCTCGTTCTCGAAGGTGGCGACCACCTCGCCCCCCAGGCTGCGGATGTCCCGCAGCGCCTCGTCCTTGAAGGCGGCGTCGGGGGTCTCGAAGTCGGGCTTGAGGTGGAGCAGGGTGCGGCCGATCCCCCAGGGGAACCCGTCCCTTACGAGGGCCTGGACGGTGCCCACCTCCATCCCCCCCACGTGGCGTCCGGTGAGGTAGTAGACGAAGGCGCCCCGCTCGTGGCAGTCCCGGACGAAGCTGGGCGCCCCCGGCACCGGCTCGTCGAAGACGACGAAGGTGTCGGTGAAGAAGCGCCTCCCCCAGAAGCGCCCCAGGTCGTCCAGCAGCTCCGGGTCGGCGCAGCCGGCTCGCCTGAGGGCGTCCATGACGTTCCAGCCGATCTCCGTGCCCCGCACCCGCTCCACCAGGGCGTCGATCTCCGGGCGGGAGCGGCGGCACGCCTCGGCGAACTCCTCCAGGATCCGGAGGTTCCTCGGGCCGGTGTCGTACAGGGTGGAGTCGATGTCGAAGACCACGACGGGCAGCGTGCCCCGCCCGCGGCACGCCTCGACCCGCTCCGCGACCTCGCGTAGCCGGGGGTGACCCATGATCGGCGCTCCTGCCGGGCGGCGGCCGCCCCCTACTCGCCCGCGCCGGTCCGGATCGCCTTGATCGCCTGGACGGCGTAGCTGATCCACTCCGCCGGGTCCGGCTGGTCGTCGCGGTTGCAGTAGCCGGAGTCGAACATCGCGGCGACGACGTCGCAGATCGCCTCGACGGACTTGGCGCCCTTCAGGGCCTCGTCGAGCTGCTCCACCGCCCGGGAGGCGAAGAGGGTGTAGTCCACCGGGTTGTCGAGGTCGGGCTTCAGGAAGCCGTTGTCGAGCATGGCCGTCACGATCTTCGCGCTCTTCATGTTCTTGCCCTCCGAGGGATGGGGTCAGCCGGCGGCGGGAGTATAGGACGCCCCGCTCCGCCGCGGGAAGGGGTCGCGCGGCGGGCGGCGGCAGGCCCCCCCTACGGGACGTCCCCCGTGGGGTCGGCGGCGTCCAGCAGGGTCCCGAACCGGCCCGAGAACGACGTCGATCCGTCCCGGGCGGCGCGCCCGTACCGGTCCCGCCCCCCCTCGTCCACCAGCAGGCCCCGCGCGCCCCAGCCCCGATCGGCCTCGCCGTCCGCCACCGCCCCGTGGCCGTTGCCGCCGGGCAGCGCGTAGGCGTCGTCCCCGCCCCGGTCCAGGAGCAGGCCCAAGGCGTTGCCCAACGCCACCCCCTGGCTGGCGTCGCCGGCCACCAGGACGTCGTCCCCCTCGGCGTCCAGCCACAGACCCACCGCCAGGTCGTCGCCGTGCCCCTGGGAGGAGGTCCGGGCGACGGCCCGGTCGTCCCCGCCGGCGTCCAGCAGCGCGCCGACCCCCAGCATCGAGCCCGAGCCCTGGGAGCGGTCGGTGGCGGATCGCAGGTCGTCGCCCCCGCCGTCCACCGCCAGCCCGAGGCCGTACCAGTAGCCCGAGCCCTGGGAGAAGGCCCCGGCGGCGAGGGTGTCGCCGCCCCCCGCGTCCACGGCGATCCCCACGCCGCCCGCGGCGAAGGGGCGCATGCCCAGGCCCGCCCCCTGGGCGAAGCCTCCGTCCTCGGCCGCCGCCCCGGCGAGCCAGACGTCGTCCCCGCCCCCGGCGTCCACCAGGGCCCCCGTGCCCCCCACCCACCCCATCCCCTGGCCCAGGCCGGGGATCCGGTACAGGTCGTCGCCCCCACCGTCCAGGAGGGCCCCGAGGCCGAAGGCGCCCGCTCCCAGGGCGAAGGGGCCGCCGTCGTAGCGGTCGTCCCCGCCCCGGTCCACCAGCAGGCCCACGCCGCCCAGGGCCGCCCCCAGGCCGAGGGTCCCGCCCCGGTACGAGTCGTGCCCGCCGTCGTCGTAGAGCACCGCCGCGGCGAAGAGGGCCCCGCCCAGGGCGGCCGCGTCGTCGCTCCCGTAGGAGTCCCGTCCCCGTCCCAGGTCCACCACCGCCGCGGCGGGGCGCTCCCCCGCCCGGGCTCCCCCGGAGCGCCGGGCCCAGGTGTCGTTCCCCCCCAGGTCGACGATCAGGGGGGCGGCGCCGTCCCAGGCGTCGTCCCCAGGGCCCCCCACCGCCACCGCCCCGGCCCGGGACCGGGGGGGCGGCGCCGCGGCCAGGGCGGCGAGGGCCTCGGGGGCGGCGGCGGCCACCTCCTCCGCCAGGCGGTCGCACGCGGCGACGAAGGCGGCGGCGGCGGCGACCACCGGCCCCGGATCCGTGGCCAGGGCGGCGGGGAGGGTGGCCTCGGCCCATTCCCGGTCCGCGAGGCGCCTCGCCTCCGAGAGGGGGTCCAGGGCCGAGGCGTCGCCGTAGAGGTCCGCCACCAGCCCGGGGCGGGCCGCGGCCGGAAGCGGGCCGGCGGTGAAGGCGTGCACCACCCGGGCGAGGGCGGCGGGATCGAGGGAGGAGTAGGCGGATCGGGACGCCTCGTGGAGGCGGTCGAAGGCGGCCACCACCGCCGCCAGGGAGGCCGCCGGGCCCGGGCCGGGGGCGGCGTCGCCGGGGAGGGCGAGGGTCCCTCCGAACCCCTCCCGGTGCAGTGCGATGACGGCGTCCGCCGGGGGCGAGGCGGCGGCGGCGAGGAGGCGGTCCCCCGTCTCGGGAAGGGTGAGGGGATCGGCGAGGGCGCGGTCCGCCGGCCCCGACCGCCCGGGGACCTCCACCAGGTCCCGGGGCTCGGCGAGGTCCGAGGGATCGGCGTTGGAGGCCTGGAGGGCGGCGCGCAGCAGGCGCAGATCGGTGCGGTCCAGGGCCAGGCCCTGGGGGGCGATCGCCGCCCGGGAGCGGCCCGGCGGGGAGGGGGCGGCGGCCGGGGGCCAGGCGAGGCGCTGCCCCTTCACCCCCAGGGCCCGCAGCGACTCCGCCGCCGCCTGCCGCACCGCCGCCGAGGGGTCCCGCTCCAGGGGCAGGACCTTCCCGATCCGCCGCCGCGCCCCCAGGGCCGCCAGTGACCGGGCGGCCACGGCCCGGATCCGCGGATCGGGGGAGGCGAGGAGGGCGGTCACGTCGCCCTCGGCGGCGGCGTCCTGGACCGCCGCCACGAACCGCAGCGCCGACAGGACGACCCGGGGGGAGGCGTCCCCGAGGAGGGGCCGGGCGTCCGGGGCGAGGCGGGCCAGCCGCCCCGACGCCCCGATCCTGAGGCAGGCGTCCCGGACCTCGGCGTGGGGGCTGCCGAGGCCCCGGCGCAGGGAGTCCAGGGCGGCCGGCCCGAGCCCCGCCAGCAGGGACCGGGCCAGGTGGGAGGCCCGGGGATCCCCGAGGGCCAGGCCCCACTCCAGCACCGGCAGCGCCGCCGCTCCCGCGCCCCGCAGGGCCGAGGTGGCGCGATCCGCCCCCTCCCCGCCCTCCCGCGCCTCGTCGAACAGGGCCAGCACGTCCGGGGGCAGGTCGCCCCGGACCCGGGCCACCGCCGCGGCGAGGGGCTCCGGGACCAGCGCCCCCGCGGGGAAGCCGGACGCGGCCTCCCCGGGAGGCGGGCCGGGGGCGGCCCCCGCTTGGGGGAGGGGGGCCAGCAGGGCGGCCAGGGCCAGGGCCGCAGCCCCCCTCACCAGATCCCTCCCGGGGCGAACCAGTTCCAGGCGAAGGCCACGGTGGGGGCGAACCAGGGGCCGGTCTCCGGCTCCAGGCCGCCGTCCCCCACCGGCTGGCGGTGGAGCACGCCCCCTTGGAGTTCGAAGAAGAGGGTCAGGTCCGGGTAGCGGGCGTGACCCGGCAGCAGGCCGAAGCCGAAGAAGCCCCCCGCCCTCACCTGGAGCCAGGGGGTGTCGAGCCCCTCGCCGGTGAAGAGGGGGCCGAAGGCGAAGACGGGTCCGCCGCGGACCGAGAGGCGGGGACCCCGCCACTGGACGATGGCGAGGAGCTTGCCCATGGCCTGGAAGGTCCTCCCCTCGCCCAGGGACGAGAAGGGATCCCCGCCCAGGCCCCCGCCGGCGGCGAGGGCCACCGCCACGGCGTCGCGGCGGTACAGCAGGCCCTTCACGTCCAGGGAGACGTCCAGGGCGGTCAGCCGGGCCCCCAGGTCGAAGCCGTCCCCGAGTCCGAAGCGAGCGTCGATCTGGGGCACGAGGAAGCCTTGGACCTCGCGCCCCCCCTGCACCTGCCCCCCGAGCCCGAGCCCGCCCCGCACCTGCCCCTTGGGGACGGGCTCGGCGTCCTGCACCACCGACAGGGACGCGCAGCCCGAGGCGAGGCCGGCGGAGGCGGCGCAGATCGAGGCGAGGAGGGCGAGGCGGGCGCGCACGGCGCGAGGTTAGCACGGGCCGCCGCGGCGCGGCGGGACCCCGGCAATGTCGGGAGGCCAGCCCGGACCCGGGGGGCTTGGGGGTGGCGTCCGCCGAGGCCGCCTTCCGGGACGACGACCCGCACCGGTCTGCCTCGGGTACGGGGATCGCCCGTCGGGATGAGCGGGGACCCGGCAGGGGAGCGGTCCCGGTGGGATCGCCCCGGCGGTGTGCCGTCGACGTGGCGGTGGCGGCGTTGACCGAACGACCGAGGTCGGGTCTGATCGGGGAGCCGGTTGGAAGGAGGCGCCGATGACGGTCCGAGGCCTGGCGGTCCTGCTCGGGGGGGCGCTCGCGCTGGGGGCGCTGGGGTGCTCGGACACGGGCGTGGGCCCGGCGGACGACGATACGGCCGACGACGACGGGGGGCAGGACGACGACGCGTCGCCGCCGGACGACGACACGACGCCTCCCGACGA
>JAKLKC010000098.1 GCA_023150875.1 Myxococcota bacterium
GACATTCCATGAGGATCCGCTGCCCTGCGTGCTCGACCATGTACCGAATCCCCGACGAGCGCGTTCCGCCCCAGGGGGCGCGGGCCACGTGCAAGGCGTGCGGGACGCGGATCGACATCCCTCCCCCAGGCTCGGTGCCGCTGCCCCCCTCGTCCCTGCGGACCGGCGCGGGGGTCTCGGACCTCCCCTGGGATCGGCAGGCCCTGGACGACCTGCTCCTCCTCCACCAGAACAGCCTCGCCAACCTCCGGACCCAGGCGCGCCAGGCCACCCCGGCGGTGCCCTTCTACGTCCTCAACGGCATCGAGCACGAGCTGGCCGAGATCCGGCGCATCCAGGAGGCCCTCGCCTCCCTGGGGGGCGGGGCGTGGGCGCGGATCGATCGCCTGCCCGAGCCGGGCGAGAACGCCGGCGAGGCCCGGGACATCTCCCGCTTCCCGCTGCTCATCGGCCGCGCGTCCGTGTGCGACTGGCGTCTGGACAACCCCCAGATCTCCCAGCTCCACGGGCGCCTGCTGTCCATCGACGGCGAGGTCTGCTACCAGGACCTCGGCAGCACCAACGGCGGTGCCATCGTGCGCGGCGGGACTCTCCTCCAGCGGTTCGAGTCCCGGGCCGACGGAGACGGCGACGTCGTCCACCCGCCGGTGCCCTTGCGGGAGCGGGACCTCCTCTACGTCGCCAACACCCGCATGGTGATCGAGACCATCGGCTGGTCCAGCGAGGCCGCGCCCCACCCCGAACAGGACGCCCCCTACGCCGCCTTCGACGCCTCCGCGGGCGAGCCGGCCGAGGCGCGCACGGGGTTCGCGGCCCCCGCGTGGGGCCCCACCCGGTCCTGATCCGGCCGCTACGGCGCCCCCGGGCCGCCGCCGCCGACGGTCATCGTCACCGTGGATGCCTCCCACCCGGGCGTGGCATCGAGGACGCGGCGGGAGAGGCTCGGACGGCAGGGGGCGGGGGTGGACTCGTCCGGGCCGAGCATCGCCAGGAAGCTCCACGCCCCCGGCTCGTCGAGCTGGGTGCCCAGCAGCTTGCCCTCACGGGTCAGCTCCCGATCCCCCGCGGGCGCGTTGGCGGGGTGCTGGCCCGACTCGGGGAAGAGGCAGGCCCAGCGTCCGACGGGATCCCGCTGGAGCAGGTAGATCGATCCGGCCCGGGTGGTGCCGAAGCGGAAGAAGACCCGGGTGCCCGTCGGGCTCGCCCCTCCCGGTCTCACGGCGCGGCGCGCCGACGCCGCCTCTCCGGGTTCCAGGGCGAGCACCGTCAGCGTGACGGAGTCGCCCACCGAGGCGGGCAGCGGCTCGTCGCTGGCCATCCCCCCCGCCAGGCGGTCGACCAGGTCCGGTGCCATCGCCAGCCCCGCCGCGGCGAGCCCCAGGCCCAGGAAGAGACCCGCGACCAGGGGCCACGCGCTCCGGCGGACGTGGGGGGGGGCCGGCGGAGTGGGGAGGGGAGGGGGGGGCGGCGGGATGTCGGGCGCGGGCTCCCGCACCCGGGGCAGGTCCTGGCCCGTCCGGTAGAACTTCTCCTCCACCGGGGCGAAGGACTCCGGCGCCGGGGGGGGGCGGCGGGCCTCGCCGGTGCGCCGTGCCACCTCCTCTCCCTCCAGGAGACCCAGGATCCGGCCCGTCACGAGGCTGTCCAGGGCTTCGGGCACCCGCTCCTGGCGGACGACCTCCGACAGGGTCGTCAGCCCGGCGTGGACGGTCCGGACGGCAGGGTCGTCGGGATCCTCGGGGAGGTCCTCCGGACGGTCCTCCTCGTTCACGGCCTCTCCACGGCCGGGTTGGTCGCCAGGGAGTCGCCCACGAAGTCCCGCAGCTTGCGCTTGCCCCGGTGGACCGACACCTTCGCGTCGGAGAGGGAGCAGCCCAGGATCTCGCCCACCTCGTTCATGCTGTACCCCATGACCTCCGCCAGGAGGATCGCGCCCCTCTGCTTGTCGCTGAGCGCCTGGAGGTGGTCGGTGACCTGGTCCGCCATGTCCCGCCTCAAGACCCAATGCTCGGGATCGGTGCGGGGGTCCCGGACCTCGGGGAGGGCGGCCCTCTCCCCCGTCCGCGGACGGCGTCTCTTCTCGATGTCGCGGTAGCCGAAGTTCCGGCTGTGGTCGATGCAGAGGCGATGGACGATGGTGAACAGCCAGGTCCGGAACGAGGCCCCGGAGCGGTACCGATCGCGGCTGTTGTGGAGACGGACGAAGGCGTCCTGGAACACCTCCTCGGCCACGTCCTCCCGGAACAGGAAGCGCCGGGCGTAACCGAGCACGGCGCCCTTGTGGCGGCGGTACAGCTCGCTGAACGCCTCCCGGTCCCCGGCGACGTAGGCGTCCATGAGGGCCTCGTCGCTGGCAGCCCGGTAGGCCTCGGGGCGCCCCGGGACGAGGCTCACCGCTCCGCGGCCCCGGGGCAGGCGCACCCCCCCCGCGCGGGCCTCCCGGCGCGGCCCCCGCTCAGCACGGCCTCCCACGGCGCCGCGAGGCCATGAGGGGGAGGAGCAACAACACCCCCAGCCCCGGCGCCGGCGCCCCACCGTCGGACGAGCAGCCGCTCCCGGATCCGCCGTCCAGCAGGTCGTGCCGCGCGAGGGGTGGCGGGCCCTCGCCGGTGTCGTCGTCCCCCGGGGCGGAGTCGTCGTCCCCGGGGGCGGAGTCGTCGTCCCCCGGCGCGGTGTCGTCGTCCCCCGGCGCGGTGTCGTCGTCCCCCGGGGCGGTGTCGTCGTCCCCCGGGGCGGTGTCGTCGTCCCCCGGCGCGGTGTCGTCGTCCCCCGGGGCCGTGTCATCGTCGCCCCCGCCGACGTCGGCGGCGAGGGCGATGCTCTTCCAGTTGGTGATGCCCGCCGCCACGGTCTTCACGTCGCTGGCGGTCACGTAGCCGGGTGCCGAGGCGGTGACGGTGTAGTCCCCCGTCTCGAGGGCGTAGAAGGTGTAGCGGCCGTCTCCCCCGGTGGTCGTCGTCGCGCCGGTGTTCAGAGAGACCGTGGCGCCCACGATGTTCGCGCCGGTGTAGATGTCGTCCTCGCGGATGTACCCGGTCAGGTCCCCCGTCGCCGCGCCCCCGCAGAACACGGAGACCAGGTTCATGTAGTAGTCCCAGTCCCAGTACCCGCCGGGATCGGTGTGGGTCGCTCCAGGGACCTCGACGTGGCCGATGATGTGGCCCCGGTCGATGGGGAACCCGTGGGAGGTGGCGATGTCGCAGGTCAGGGCCGCCGAGGCGTCGTAGAGGGCGGTGGTGTAGGCCGAGGGGTCGTCGACGTAGCCTTCGTGCTCGATGCCGACGGAGTGGGTGTTGTAGGTCCAGTTCCCGGCGTGCCAGGCGACGTCCGACTCCAACACCATCTGGGTGACGTCGCCGCCCGCCGACACCACGTAGTGGGCGCTCACGCTGGAGGAGCAGTTCTGGAACCACGAGATGCAGCCCCAGTAGGAGCCCTGCACCGTGTGGATGATCACGTACTCGACCTCGCCGCCCTCGGCGGCGCGGTTCGCGGTGTAGTTGCAGCTCGCCGCCGCGCTCCAGGTCGCGGGGCCGTAGTCGCTCGACCGCGGCACGCCGTCCCAGGGGGAGGGGAGGAGCCCGTCGAGGTCGGCGCCCAGGGCGGGGATGTTCACGATCCCCCCCGACGTCTCCAGCGCGGCGCCCTCGTTCCAGGTCCGCAGCACGGCGGACGCGAAGGCGAGGCCGGTGGCATCGTCCCCGGCTCCGCTGTAGAGGGAGAGGGCGTCGATCCAGGCTTCGGGGTCCTCCGGATCCTCCGGCCCTCCGGCCCACTCCGCCAGGAGGCGGGCGGCGGCCAGGACGTTGGGCCCGGCCTCGTCGCGCACGGCGTCGGGGTCCAGCCCCGCGGCGGTGGCGGCCTCGTCGACGCGGGGATCGTACCCGTCCCGGAGCCCCATGAGGCCGTGGGAGCCGTCGATGGCCTCCCATTCCGGGTGGGCATCCATGCCCGTCGCCTGGAGCGCCACGGCGGCCAGCAGCCCCGAGGGCACCCCCGACCGCGCCGCGGCGGTGTCGAAGACGCGCTGGTACCCCAGGTCCTCGAACTCCGTCGGGGCCCGGACGACGGGCCCGGACCCGCGCGCCGTGGCGGAGGGCGCGAGGGCGCCGAGCGACAGGACCGCGAGGACGGTGACGGCGGACCGCATCCTGGAAGACCCCCGAGCGAGGTTCCACGATAGCGGGGGGGCTCCGCGATTTCAAGGTCGGCCGCGGTCCCCGACCTTGCTCCCCCGCCCCGTCTCTGGTACATCGCCGCCCGGCCCGCGGGTGGGACCCGCGGGGTCCCGCCCGGGGAGCCCGGAGCCCGCCGTGGACCGCTTCGTCACCGGGTTGGAGCCTGGAAGAGAAGGCATCGACGCGCTGATCGACGCCGCGCAGACCCTCAAGGCCGCCCCTCGTCCCGGCGGCCCCGGTCCCCTCGCCGGCCGCTCGGTGGCGGCCCTCTTCCTGAACCCCTCCCTCCGCACCCGGGCCTCCCTGGAGGCCGCCGTCGTGCAGTTGGGCGGGCACCTGATCCCCCTCTCGTCGGGCTCCGGGATCTGGTCGCTGGAGTTCCGGGACGGGGCCGTCATGGACGGCGGCGCCGAGGAGCACGTGGAGGATGCCGTGGGGGCCCTCTGTCGCTACGCCGACGCCCTCGCGGTGCGGGCCTACCCCGACCTGGTGGACTGGCAGCGGGACCGGGAGGACCTGGCGGTGCGCGCCGTCGCGCGGTACGCCACCGTCCCCGTGGTGAACCTCGAGTCGGCGATGTACCACCCCTGCCAGGGGCTCGCGGACCTGATGACGTGGCGGGAGGTCCTGGGCCGGGACCTGCGGGGCAGGCGTCTGTCCCTGGTCTGGACCTGGCACCCGAAGGCCCTCCCCATGGCGGTGCCCGACAGCGTCGTCCTGATGGCGTCCCTGGCGGGCATGGACGTCACCGTGGCCCACCCCGACGGCTACGACCTCGACGCCGAGGTGCTGGCCACCGCGGAGCGCCAGGCGGGCGAGGCGGGCGGCAGGGTGCGGGTGACCCGCGACCGCGACGCGGCCCTCTCGGGGGCGGAGGTCGTGTACGCCCGGAGCTGGGGGGGCGTGCCCTGGTACGGCAAGGGGAACGAGGAGTACCGCCACAAGGCGAGGCTCTCCCACTGGCGCATCGACGGCATGGACATGGCGAAGACCGCGGACGCCACCCTGATGCACCCCCTCCCCGTCCGGCGCAACGTCGAGGTCGAGGACGCCGTGCTGAGGTCCCCGCGGAGCGCGGTGCTCCGGCAGGCCGAGAACCGCCTGCACGTCCAGAAGGCGCTCCTGGCGCGGATGCTGGGCGGGTAAGGGCCCCTATCCATCGTCGGGCAATCCACTGGAGGTTCCTTCGAGCCCGTGCCCGTGCCCGTGCCCGAGCCCGAGCCCGAGCCCGAGCCCGTGCCCGTGCCCGTGCCCGTGCCCGTGCCCGTGCCCAAGCCCGAGCCCGAGCCCGTGCCCGTGCCCGTGCCCGGTCCGTGGTGGGCAACGGCACCGTGATCGGACGCCCCAGCCGGGCACGGGCGCGGGCACCGGCCTTCGGCCTGGGCTCGGGCACGAGGAAACGCGGTACGGATCCGCTCCGAGGCCGTTCCCCTCCAGCTCTTCGCCTCAGGCGGGTCAAGGGCGGCGGAGGCGGGCCCTCCTGACGATTCCGCTTGCCCGGAAGGCCGCGCCGCGGTAGCGTCCAGGCGGTCGCGGCCCCGGCGCGACCACGGCGCACGAATGTCGCCTCCCAGCCGCGAGCCCGACGTCCCCACCTCCAGCCAGGTCCCCGCCGTTGACGGCGCCGCCGCCGCGGCGACGCCCGCGCCCGACGAGGTGCTCGAGTCTGCGGCCGCGATTCCCGAGCAGTATCGTTATCTTCCCGATGTCCCCCGCGGACTCGCGGGGCCCGCCGCGGACGTGGCGCAGATCCTGTCGGCGGTGGTCAGGACGTCCCGTTCCTTCCTGTTCTACGCACCCAACAACCGGGCCCTGCAACTCTTCATGGAGGACCTGGAGTCCCAGCTCGGGGCCTTCCTGAGCCGGCACGGGTCGTTGGACCTCGGGGTGGAGGCGACCCGGTTCCTGTGGGGAGAGGCCGTCGTTCACGAGGACTCCGACCGGGAGCGCAGCCTCCCCTTCAAGCTGTTCCGCGACGGCGTGCGCGGGCTGAGGATCCGCGAGGGCGTCACCCAGGCGGAGATCGCGACCCTCCTGCGGATCCTCTCGGTGCGCCTGGTGGGGGTACACCGGCACGACGAGGACCTGGTCACCCAGCTCTGGCGGGCGGACCTGGAGCACATCCGGCACGACGTCGTCGAGGGCTTCACCCACGAGATTTACGGTCGAGCGGCGTCGGAGGGGGACGAAGCCGACGCCGGGGCGGCGGTGCCCCGGATCATGGACCGCCTCCGCTCCGCGGGGGCGCCGCCCACGCCTTCCCCCCGGGCTGGCGAGGGCCGGGGAGGCACCGGCGCCTCCCCCGTCGTCTTCCAGGTGCTCGGGGAGGAGGCGGACGAAGCCCCCGGAAACACGAGCGCCGCGGAGGCGGCGGAGACCTTCGCCCATGCCCGCTATCCGGGGCTCGCCCACTACGACCTGCCGGTCCCCCTGGGCATCGTGGAGATCGCCGGCGCTCCCCTCACCGACGAGGACCGGGCCCGGGTCCGCGCCGAGATCGAGAGGGACGACCGCGAGGGGCACGTCCGCCTCCTGGATGCGCTCTTCGCCCTGTCGGTGGCCCATCCGGACCTGCTTCCCGCCGCCGAAGTCGCCCGCGCCGCCGTGGGGGCGCGCAGGGCGATCGTCCGGGAGGAGAGGCTAGCGGACCTGGTGGACGTGCTGGCCTACCTCACCCGGGTCGCGGAGGGGGGCGTGTACGCCGAGGTCTCCGAGGAGGTCGCCCGCCTGGCCCTGCCGGAGTACGCCGAGCCCATGGCGGTGCGGGACGTGGCCACCCTTGGGGCCAGGTTCGGCGAGGGGGCCCAGGTCGCCCGGTACCTCCAGCTCATCGGGGACCGAGCCAGCGCCGAGGCGCTGCTGCCCCTCTTGGACTTCAACATGCCCGATGGCGTCCTCGACGCCATCCTGGGGACCCTCCACGGGCGGACGTCCGGCGACGTTCGCTGGTACGCCAAGCGGCTGGAGGACGCCGGGGACGTCGCCGCCCGGGCCCTGATGCGGGGCCTGCTGGGCGTCGGCACCGCCGAGGCCGTGGACGAGCTCTGCCACCAGTCGCGGCACCCCGAGGCGGCGCGCCGCTTCTTCGCCGCCGACCTCCTCGGGCGGGTCCCGGAGTCCCCCGCGGTCTGCCCGGCCCTGGTGGCGCTCCTCGTCGATCCCTCCCCCGGAGTGCGGACCCGGGCCATGGAGATCCTCTGGGAGCGTCCCGGCCGGGGCGCCTTCGACGCCTTCCGCCTCTGGTGGGACACGGTCGGCGCCGGGGAGGTGTCCGAGGAGGAGCAGCCCCGGGTGCTGCGCCTCGCCGCCCGCCTGGGGGGGGACGGATCCCTGCCCTTCCTCCGGGGCCTGGTCCGGCCGCCCAGCGCCTGGAAGCTGACCAACCCCCGGGACGAGGGCCGGAGCCGGGCGGCGGCCGAGGCGATCGCCTTCGTCGCCACCGAAGGGGCCGAGGACGCGCTCCGGGCCTTCAAGGACGTGGGGACCGCGGAGTGGCGGCGCTTCGCCTTGCGCTGCCTCGTTCGCGCCCACCGCGCCCGCACCGGGGGGACCCCTTGAGCGAGCCCTCGGAGAGGTCCGCCATCGAGTCGGCCGCCGCCGACGTCGCCGCCGACCTCGCCCTGCGCCGGGCCGGCGCCGACGAGGAGGAGGCACGGATCCAGCACGTCCGGGACCTGGGCCTGGACCTGGTGAACCAGTTCTTCATGTCGCTGCGTACCCTCACGCTCCACGACGCGGCGAACCGGGCGACCTACTACCCCATCGAGGCCACGGCCCGAACCCTCACCGAGCTCCTGGGGGTGCTGGGGACCGTCCACCTCATCGCCGTCGAGCAGCAGGCGTACATCAACGACATCCGGCTGAGGGTGGAGAGCCAGGCGTACGCCAACGTGCTGTACGTGCTCCAGGTGATGGAGCGGCACGGCGTCGGCGGGGTCACCTTCACCACCGCCCTCGACGAGCAGAAGCTCCGGCGGCTGTTCGTGTCCCTCCTGGCCCCCCCCGCATCCGGGGGCGACAAGCTCGCCGCCCTGCGCCAGCGCATCGCCGACGAGGAGGTCCCCGTCGAGCTGGACAGCCCGTTCTTCTTCGCCCGGGGCGCGGACGTGGCGTCCACCAGCCGGGGGACGACCCAGCACGCCGCCTTCGAGTACGCCAAGGGCCTGCTGGCCATCAAGGACTACGTCCGCGCCGTCGAGGCGGAGGGGCTCGCCAACCCGCTGCGGATCCGGAAGGTGGTGCAGGACCTGGTCGACACCTCCATGGAGGACTTCGACGACTTCCTCAAGCTGCACGCCATCCACGGCGCCGAGGACGCCCTCTACAACCACTCGATCAACGTGTGCAGCCTCTCCATCGCCATCGGCAAGGAGCTGGGTCTCGGGCGCGTCGAGCTGGCTGACCTGGGCACGGCGGCGCTCCTCCATGACATGGGCTACGCAGCCCACGGCGTCGCCGACCTGGACGAGTTGCAACGCGACCGGGCCCTCCACACCATCGCCGCCGCCCGCGTGCTGCTGCGCCCCTACGAGATGACCTCGTCGCTGGTCCGCCGGATGCGGGTCGTGCTGGAGCACCACGCCCACTTCCGGCGCCCGGGGGGCTACCCCCTCCTGGGGGCCAAGTCCCTCTCGGTGATCTCCCGGATCGTGGCGGTCGCCGACTCCTACGACGCGCTGCTGACCCCCACCGAGCACGACGTCCCCCTGGTGCCGGTGAAGGCGCTGGAGCGGGTGGTCGCGTCGGCGGGGATCCGCTTCGATCCCCTGGTCGTCCGGGCCCTGGTGCGGGTCGTGGGGCGATACCCCTTCGGCTCCATCGTGCGCCTGTCCACCGGAGAGGTGTGCCTGGTCATCTGCGGCGGCCGGGACGGACCCGCCTTCGCCCGGCCCAAGGTCCGGGTGGTCCGCGACACCTTCGGCGAGCCGGTGGAGGAGAGCCGGGTGATCGACCTCGCCGTCCCCGAGAGCCGTTTCCGGAAGATCGTCCAGGTCCTGGACCCCATGCAGGAGGGGGTTGCCATCGGCCACTACCTCTTCGGCGACGCGTCGGGCCCGGAGGTCGCCGCCGACATCGTGGAGTAGGGCGGGCCCGCGGCGGCTCCCCGGCCGCCCCGCCCGCGCGGACCCCGTGCGCTGGATCCTCCCCCTCGCCACCGTGCCCGCCTGGGCCTCCATCGCCGCCACCTGGGCCTGGGACCCCGCCCTGTGGCCGTGGGTCCTGCCGGCGGGGGGGCTGCTGGTGGGGACGATGGGGGCCGGGGTGGTGTGGCCGTCCCTGGGCCTGTTCCACCCCGCCGTCTCCCACGGTCCCCCGGGGTCGGGCAGGATCTCCCTGACCTTCGACGACGGCCCGGATCCCGAGCACACGCCCCGGGTGCTGGACGCGCTGGAACGGTGGGGAGCGAAGGCGACGTTCTTCATGGTGGGGGAGAGGGCCCAGGCGTACCCCCGACTGGCGCGGGAGGTGGTGGAGCGCGGGCACGAGGTGGCCCACCACAGCCACAGCCACGGCCTGTGGATCTCGTTCCCGGGGCAGCGGCGGCTGGCCGAGGACTTCGACCGGGCCTCCCGGGCCATCGCCGGGGCGACGGGGCGGCGCCCCCGTCTGTTCCGGCCCCCCGTGGGCCTGATGAACCCCCGGATCGCCCTGGAGGTGGCCCGCCGGGACATGGTGGTGGTGGCCTGGACCGTGCGCCCCCGGGACGGCCTGGGGGCGGACCCGGCCGTCGTGGCGCGGCGGGTGCGGGAAGGGCTGGCCGACGGCGGGATCGTCCTCCTGCACGACGGGAGGTCGCCGCACCTGCGCGCCCACGTCCCCCCCGCGGCCCGGGCCCTGCCGGCGGTCCTGGAGCACGTCGCGGCCCGGGGCTGGCGGGCGGTGACGGTCTCGGAACTGACGGGGGAGGCGCCCTACGCCAGGTGAGCCGTGGGGGGCGCACCGCCCGCCCTGCCGCCCCCCGCTCCCCGCCCCCATGTGGACATCCCTCATCGCCCATCGCGATCGGGCCTATCCGAGATCGTCCGCTCATAGGTAGGTTCTCAAGAGCGATACGCCAGTAATTACGTGCACTTACGTCACAGGCTGAAGCCCCACCTGAAGTCGTCCGGTTCCCCGGTCCCGTTTGGGGTGAGCGCGGGTCGCGTTGGTGCTGAGGAACTGGAGGAGTTCATTGAGCACCCGGCGGATGCTGCGGGAGCGCAGCAGGTTCTCGACGAGCGGGAGCAGGTGGCGGTGGAGGGCCATGGCGGTGCGGCGGGTTGAGGTCTCGACACCTTCGAAGACGGCCCGAGTGGCGTGAGCGAGGAAGCGCTTGAGCAGCGCAGCCGCCAGCGAAGCCCACATGAGCCCGACGACGATGCCCTCCTTGTCGGTCTGGAAGCGATGTAAGTTGGCGTAGGACTTCCACTCTTTGAACAGGAGATCCACTTGCCACCGGAGGGAGTACAGCCGTCGGACGACGTTCAGGGAGACCTGCCGGCGGTCGAGATTGGTGGCGAGCACCATGTGCTTGCGAAGCGTGGGGTTCCAGATCCACACCAGGCGCATCGAGATGGTGCGGTCACCGCGACGCCACGAGACGTCGAGATCCGCGTCCACACCGCGGAGCGTGTTCCGGATGGCGTTCAGGGACCTTCGTTCCAGGTCAGTGCAACGGGATTCGGCGACGAAGCAGGCCACCACCTGGGGAGCAACATTCTCCTTGAACCGGATGATGAAGCTGCCCCCAGCCTGGGCGACCTGATCGCAGTACTCGATATCCGCATACCCGCGGTCCGCCATGAACAGGCACCTGGCCAGGTTACCCGGCTCCGGCAGGAAGTCCCGCTCCGCCTGTACGTCTGGGGCCAGGCTGATCCGGATGGGCTGGTCGCGGAGCACGCTGACGGTCGCGTGGAGCTCCACGGCCGCGGGGCTGACGCGGGTGAACCGCCCAGGGTACCGGTCGGCCAGGCTGTCGCGCACGGCCAGCGAACTGCCGTCCTGGAGGATGATGTCCTCGAAGCCGGCCAGGATGTCGTCAGGAACGGGCTCCAGAACCCGCAGGACCAGGTTCTCCAGGAAGTGGCAGAGCACGAGCCTCATCAGCTCCGGGAACTCGGGCTTCGCGAGTTGGTTGTGAAAGGGCTTGTACTGCACCGACCGCCCAGTGACCGCGTTAAACGTGCGCAGCAGGTCCGCCAGGCTCTCCACCCGCAGGGTGGCCAGCGCGCACATCAGCGAGAGCACGAGCCGATGCGGGGTCACCTCACGAAGCCGCTCGGTGAAGCCCGACTCCCGCCCCATCCGGGTGATCTCCTCGATATCGAGCGCGGTGTTGAGCTTCTGGACCATTTCGCTAAACTGGGACTCGTTCAACGGGACCTCCGGGGTCGTTCAGTGTGGTAACCGAACTCTACCACGGAACCCGTTGAACACAAAGTTCTGTATTATCAACGACTTGTAAAGATCCTACCTATGAGTGACAGCAGCCAGGTTACGATGATGAGCGCAACTGCGCTGATGAGCTGCGCCTTCCGGAACGTGTCGTTGTGAATCACTTGGCTCAGACCTCCTCGCCTCGACTGCTATGCCAGCGTGCCGCTCTTGCGGCCATTCGATTACTTCATGGTGTCGACGTCCGGGACTCCCAGGTCCACGCACTTCCAGCTCGTACGCTCACCGTTGACGCACACATACTGCAGCGTCGTAGCCCCTCTGGCTCGGGCGAGCCGGTTGACTTTGTTGGTGATAGTCGCCCACCCGAACACCCGGCACGGCGTTCCAGCGACGGCCCCGGGACCCAGCGGGACCGGGGCCACCAGAGCCGGAGCCCGAGCGCGGGCTCCTCCCCGTGGGCGACGAGGAGATCCGGGGGCTCCTCTCCTCCCCCCGGGCGCGTCCGCGACGAGCTCGACCTCGCCCCCCGCACGCGCTAGCGCCGCCGCCACGACCTGCACAGCCTGGGGCCGCGGGGCCAGCGCATCGACTCCGGCGGCGAGCACTCGAAGCAGCACGCCGACCAGGGTACCGCGGCGACTGCTGGCGGGCCAGGGGGCTTCCTTCTGGTCGGGGAGCGCCTCACCGAGGCGAGGCTCCTCCCGCGGCGTCGAAGTCCCGCAGATCCATGGCTGCAGGCGATGGGGGTGGAGGATCGAGATCCAGCAGCGACCACCCCCGTTCGTAATCCTCCGGGCTGGGCGGCCAACTGCGGGGCATGATCGCGTTACCAAGGGGCGATGACCTGAGGGTCAGTTCGTGGATCTCGCCCGACGGCTCTTCGACCACGAGGTCCAGCACATCGGCGCCTGCGACGTGCGCCGCGTCGTCGGCGGACGCCACGAACTCCCCGCATGCTGGGTTACCCTCCAGAGAAAGACCGGCCGCACGGCGCACCCGAGCGCCTACGCTGGGAACCTTCCCACCGACCACGGAGACGTCGTCCGCGACGCTGCCGATCCGCGGCGACTGCGTCTCCATGACGAGCCCGAACCGAGCCAGAAGGACCGACCACCGCAAGTACACGTTTACGCGAAGGCGACCTGCTTGGGACGAGAGGATCACTCGATACGGGAAGAGCTCCCTGATCCCGGACTGCCCCGACCCTCCACGGGAGAAGAGTGGGCGCCACTCCCCCTCGCCTATCGCGTGCTCGGACCCAAGGAGAACCACGACCCCGAGCGGATGCTCGCCGATCCGAAACGGCCCGGACCTGATGGCGTCTGTGTTCGCGGTGTCGAGGCGCGTGGCACCGCAAGAGACCATCCATGCAGTGTCCGAATCGCCGGGCGGACGAACCGCCGGGAGCACGATCTCGGCCGGCTGCTCCGCCCGCTCGGACGAGCTCCCGCGGACCTGAGCAGCCACGGAAACGCACAGCACGATTCCGGCGAGAGCGACAAGCTGGGCACCGCGAGGACGCTGCACCTTTTCGCTCCTCATACGGTGCTGAAATCGAAGCACTCGGGAGTGCCGCACTCCGTGTACCGCAGGGTAGGAATCCCGGCGACGTAGTACGTGAGTGTGCAGCAGGTCTCTGAGCATGCCACTCCGGAGATACCATTGCGTGTGGTCGTCCAGGTACTCGTCTCGCATCCGCTGAAGACCCATCCCTTCTGTGCGTCTTCCGCGCCTGCAGCTCCAGGGAGGCCTGTAGTTCCAGCGGCGCCGGGCGGCAAGAAGAGAGAAGAGACAGAAACCTGCCCTACCACGTCTAGCCCTAATGCCGATCTCGGCAACCTATCCTGCAATCCACCGAGTGCGGGCTTGCCGCCGCGACCACCCATGGCCGGCCTGCCGCCACTGCCACCAACGGCTGGAACTCCCATGCGCCCAGACCTCCCGCACGATCCCTGAACCGGCCCGGTGCGAGCGGACCCGCGAGCCGCCGCCATATTCCCGGCACCATCCGTGGCGCAGCCGGCAACCCACCATCACTCGTAGCAGCACTCGCCGGCGATGTCAAGAGCCTACCCCCACCGTGTCCGCGAATGTCGCCGGCGTATGGCGCCCCCGCGCTCTCTCCCGGCGGATCGGCCGTTCCATGCCTATCCACTTGGGGCCCAACCGGAGCAGATCGGAGTGGGCTCCGTGCCCGAGCCCGTGCCCGGGCACGATTTCGACGGGAGATCGGGCCGGACTTGGGTCAACGGGACAGGCAGGTCTATGAAAACGCCACCACCCGGTCCAGCCCGCACCGGGAGCACCGCGCCCCGTGGGGCCGAGCGCAAGGATCCCACGGCCGAGATGGCCCTCGAACTCCCGGGACACGTAGCCCCGGAGCGGGCAGCCCGCGTCCGTGAGCGCCGCCGTGCACGGACGCCAGTGACGCAGGACCGTCCCATTCAGGACCGACTGCCGCGGAGCGCGGTGTGTGTACCGGAGGGCAGTGGACATCGTCACGCCCACCGGCACGAAGCGTGCCGGCCGCCGCCGCCGTCCTCACGCGGGAGCGAGGCGCCGTCGGGAACGGGCGCTACGACATCGTGCCGGGCGGCAGGCGGAGGCACCGAGCGTCCGGCAACCGTCCACGACCCGGACGGGTCGTCCGGTTCTCGGACAGCCGCAGGCGTCGCACGGAGCACGCCACGACCGCAGGCGCCGCGGCGGACGCGCCCGCGCCGCCAGGCGGCCGACGCCGCTGTCCCCGGTGCCCCGTCGGCGTCCGCGAGCGGCTCGGGCGGCAGGAACTTCACTACCGCGCCGCCGCCGTCGTCGCGCTGCGGGACGAGGGGGGACGCTTCGTCGTAACCGTTCAGAACCCCCGACGGGGGGAGGGGCCCAATCCAGACAGGGATTGGGAGGGGGGCAGCGCCCCCCTGGAATC
>JAKLKC010000099.1 GCA_023150875.1 Myxococcota bacterium
CCCACCACCAGCCACGCCCCCTCGCCGCCCCCGTCCACCACCGCCACCGCCGCCCCGAACCTCGCCCCCTCCACGCCGCCGGCGATCCGCACCGACGGCCCCACCGCCCATCCCGAGTCCCCCCCGTCGCAGTCCTGGTCCAGCCCGTCCCCGGGCGGGTCCTCGGCCCCGGGCCTCGTGGCGGGATCGGCGTCGTCGCAGTCCCCGAGGCAGGGCACGAAGGCGTCCCCGTCGGCGTCGGTCTCCTCGGGCGGCAGCTCCCCGTCGCAGTCCCCGTCCAGCAGGTCGCACGCCTCGGCGGCGCCGGGGTGGATCCACGCGGCGCCGTCGGCGCAGTCGCCGCACCCCCGGTGCCCGTCCCCGTCCCCGTCCTCCTCCTCCGGGGGCACCGCCCCGTCGCAGTCGCCGTCCACCCCGTCGCACTCCTCCGGGGCCCCCGGCCAGACCGCGGGATCGCCGTCGTCGCAGTCCCCGGCGCAGGCGCCCACCCCGTCCCCGTCGGCGTCGGGGCAGTCGATCACCTCCACGTCCACCGTCGCCTGGGCCGCCTGCCCCACCCCGTCGATCACCGTGACGGCGAGTACGTGGGGGCCGGGGAGCAGCCCCTCGGCCCGGACCTGGAAGCGCCCCACCTCGTCCGGGGCCACCTCGGGGAGCGCCTCGCCGCCGCTGCTCGCCACCTCCAGCCGCAGGGTTCCCGGCGCGTCCTCCCCGTCCCAGGCGGAGCCGGTGAGCACCAGCGCGTCCTGCGCGGGGAAGGGCCCCTCGCCGGGGGGATCCCAGGCGACCCCGGGGGGAGCGTCCTCCACCACCTCCACCCCCACCTCCGCCTCCCCCACCTGCCCCGAGGGATCGGCGATCCGCGCGATCAGCCGGTGGCTCCCCGGCCCCAGCGCCACCCCCGGGAGGGCCGCCACCCCCGCGGCGTCGGTGAAGCCCGCCCCGAGGGTGCCGTCCCGGTCCGAGACGAACGCGAACGCCAGCCCCCCGGGCCCGTCGTCGGCGTCCTCCGCCACCGCCCGGAGCGCCACCGGCTCCCCCTCGCCGAAGGACGCCCCCCCTCGGGGCTCGACGAAGGACACCACCGGCGCCGTCCCCTCGCCCCCGCCACCCCCTCCGGCCCCGCACCCCCCCATCAGGGCCGCCAGCGCCGCCGCCCGGAGCGTGGACCGCGATCCGCGCACGCAATAATATTCAACGAATTCGCTACCTTTCACTTCTCTTTGAACAAACTCTTTGACTTGGGGCCCCGGCGTGGACAGTATGGAGTGCGCCGCCAGAGGCCCCCCGCTGGATCGGCGACCCCCGGCGCGGCGGGGGGCGGCGGGGGGGCGGCACCCTCTTCCGCCGTGGACAGGCGGATCCGGCTCGGCTACACAGGCGGCGGGCGCGCGCTCCCCGGGCTCGGGGGACCGGGACCCTCCTCCCCCCGCGCCTCCCCTTCGGGCAGCCCGATGAACGACACCCCCCTCGCCCGCCTGGACGCCTACCTCCCCGCCGCGCTGCCCGGGGGTGCGATGGGCTTCGTCCAGCACCTGTCCCTCTCCGCGGCGGACGTCGACCTCCCCCGTCCCCTGCCCGAGGGACAGGATACGCCCTTCGACCTGGTGTGCCGGGACGACCTGCGGATCCCGCTGCGGGGCGTGGCGGGGCGCCCCCACGCGCTGCCCTCGGGCCTGTTCCGGCAGCGCGTCGTCCTGGGCGCGCTCGAGGCCGCGGCCCGAACCGACCTGACGGCCCTGCTCTCCTCGCTCCGCAAGGCGGCCCACCTCGCCCTCGCCCGGGACGCGGACGTGGAGGCGGCGTCCATCGCCTCCGGTCTCGACCGCTACCGGCTTCCCCACGATGCCCTCCCGGAACTGCACGCGGACGACGTTGACACCTCGGTCGTCCTCCTGGGTAGGCGCTTGAGGTCGCCGGTGGTGATTTCCGCCATGACCGGCGGATCGTCCCGGGGCGGGGACGTCAACCGCCGCCTCGCCGAGGTGGCCCAGGCCGCGGGGATCGCCATGGGGCTGGGCTCCCAGCGGGCGATGCACGAGACCCGCGCCCTGGCGGGCACCTTCCGGGTGCGGGACGTCGCCCCGGACGTGCTGCTCCTGGCGAACGTCGGCGCCGTCCAGCTCAACGGCGGCCTCGGCGTGGACGACGTCCGCGCCCTGGTGGAGGAGGTGGGGGCCGACGCCCTGTGCGTGCACCTGAACGTCCTCCAGGAGATGGTCCAGCCCGAGGGGGACCGGGACTTCCGGGGCCTGGAGGCGAAGATCGGGGCCCTGGTCCGGGCCCTGCCGGTGCCGGTGGTGCTCAAGGAGACGGGGGCAGGGATCTCGGGCTCCGTCGCCGCCCGCGCCCGGGACCTCGGGGTGGCGGCCCTGGACGTCGGCGGCGCCGGGGGCACGTCCTGGGGCTACATCGAGGGCCTCCGCACGAGGGAGCCCCACCACCGCGCCGTGGGCGAGACCTTCCGGGACTGGGGGATCCCCACCGCCGAGGCCCTGGTGGAGTGCCACGCCGCGGCGCCGGACCTGCCCCTGGTGGCCACCGGCGGCGTCCGGGACGGGCGGCAGATCGCCGTCGCCCTGGCCCTGGGCGCCACCGCCGCCGGCCTCGCCCTCCCCTTCTTGCGGGCGGTGGAGCGCTCCCCGGACGAGGGCCACCGCCTCGCCGAGCGCCTCGCCCGCGAGGTCCGAATCGCCATGCTCTGCGCCGGGGCGAGGGACGTGGCCGCCCTGCGGCGCGTCCCGCTGCGCCCCTCCCAGGAGGTCCGATGAACGGCGACGGCACCACCGCCCCCTGCTCCCGCATCCAGGGCTTCTACCGGCTCCCCCGGGAGGAGCGGCTGCGGGTGCTGACGGCCTTCGCGGACCTCACCGCGGCGGACCTGGCCGCCCTGGACGGGGACGCCCCCTTCCACGTCCTGGACGCCTTCGTCGAGAACGCCGTGGGCGCCTTCCCCATGCCCCTGGCCATCGCCACCAACTTCCGCATCGACGGGGTGGACCGGCTGGTGCCGATGGTGGTGGAGGAGTCCAGCGTGGTGGCCGCGGCCTCGAACATGGCCCGGCTGGTGCGGGACGGGGGAGGCTTCCGCACCGAGGTCGTGTCGGACCTGATGATCGGCCAGGTCCAGCTCACCGGCGTCCGGGACCCGGAGGCCTGCCGCGCCGCGGTGCTGGGGGCCCGGGAGGAGCTGCTCGCCCTCGCCGACGCCTGCCAGGCCCGGCTGGTGGAGCGGGGGGGAGGCTGCCGCGACGTGGAGGTGCGCCTCCTGGACGCCTCCGACGATGACGGCTTCTGGATGGCGGTCCACCTGCTGGTGGACGTGCAGGACGCCATGGGCGCCAACATGGTCAACACCATGTGCGAGACCCTGGCCCCCCGGATCGAGGCGCTGACGGGGGCGAGGGTGGGCCTTCGGATCCTCTCGAACCTGAGCGACCGCCGGGTGGTGCGGGCCTCCTGCCGGGTGCCGGTGTCCCGCCTGTCCCGGGAGGGCATGGGCGGGGCCGAGGTGCGGGACCGCATCGTGGCCGCCGCCCGCTTCGCCGAGGTCGATCCCTACCGCGCCGCGACCCACAACAAGGGGATCATGAACGGGATCGACCCTGTGGCGGTGGCCACCGGCAACGACTGGCGCGCCATCGAGGCGGGCGTCCACGCCTGGGCGGCCCGGGACGGCCGCTACCGCTCGGTGTCCCGGTGGACGGTGGACCCCGGCGACGGCGCCCTCCTGGGCCACCTGGAGGTGCCGCTCCAGGTGGGCACGGTGGGCGGGGTGACGCGGCTGCACCCCGTCGCCCGCCTGTCCATGCGGATCCTGGGGGTCGAGCGGGCCTCGGACCTGGCGCGGATCATGGCGAGCGTCGGCCTCTCCCAGAACCTCGGGGCCCTCCGGGCCCTGGCGACGGAGGGGATCCAGCGGGGCCACATGCGGATGCACGCCAAGAACGTGGCCCTGGCCAGCGGCGCCTCCCTCCACGAGGTCGACCAGGTGGCCGGCGCCCTGGTCGCGGGGGGCGAGATCTCCGCCTCCCGCGCCGAGGCCCTCCTGGCGGAGCTGCGCCGCCGGCCCCGGCCCACCGCCGCCGAGAACCCCCTTCCCCGGGCGGGGATCGCGTAGGATCCCGCCCCGGCCCATGACCCCCCTGCCCACCCTCCCCCACGCCGCCCCCGGGTGCGGCCCCTCGGCCCGCGCCTCGGCGCCGGGGAAGCTCCTGCTCTTCGGGGAGTACGCGGTCCTCCGGGGCGCCGACGCCGTCTGCTGCGCCTTCGACGCCCGGATCGCCGCGACGGCCACGGCCCTGGACGCCCCCGTGGTGGAGGTGGACTCGCCCCGGGTCCTGCGGGAGCCCCTCCGGGCGCCGGTGGAGGCCCTGGGGGGCGACGCCCCGCCGGGCCTGTCCTTCGTGTGGGCCTGCCTGCGCTCCCGCTTCCCCTTCCCGTGGGGCTCGGGGGTGTCCCTGCGGGTGGACGCCGCCTTCCCCCGGGACTGGGGCCTCGGCTCCTCCTCGGCGGTGACGGTGGCCACCCTCGGCGCCCTGGACGCCCTGGCGGGGGCTCCCCGGGACGCCCGGGCCGTGGCCCGGGAGGCCGTCGCCCGGGTCCGGGCCGTCCAGGGCGGGGTGGGATCGGGCGCCGACGCCGCGACCCAGGCGGTGGGGGGGCTGATCCGCTACCGCATGGCGGAGGAGGACGGCGGGGCGCCGGAGATCGAGGCCCTCCCCTTCCCCACCGCCCCCGGCGCACCGGTGCTCCGGGCGGCCTACACCGGCCGGAAGGCGTCCACCACCGCCATGGTGGCGGACCTGGGCCGCCGCCGGGCCCCGGGGGATCCCCTCTACGACGAGCTGGGCGCCCTCGCCGCCGCGGCGGCGGACCTGCTCCGGGCCGGCCGCGTCGCGGACCTGGGCCCCCTGTTGGACGAGGGGACCCGCCTGCACGAGCGCCTGGGCACCTGGCCCGGGGACCTCTCCCCGGCCCTCGCCGCCGCCCGCCGCTCGCCGGGGGTGCTGGGGGCGAAGCCCACCGGCGCCGGGGGGGGCGACAGCGTCCTGCTGCTGGCCGAGGACGACGCCACCGCCGCCCGCGCCTGCGCCGCCGCGGGCCTGGAGCTGCTTCTGGCGCGCCCCGATCCCGAGGGGCTGCGCCACGAGGACCGCGAGGAACGATGAGCCAGGACCGGGACTCCCTCCGCGCCACCGCCCGCGCGGGCTCCAACATCGCCTTCCTCAAGTATTGGGGCAAGCGGGACGCCGCGCTGAACATCCCCCTCAACGACTCCCTGTCCATGACCCTCTCCGACGCCCACACCACCACCACCGTGGCCTGGGACCCGGACCTGAAGTTGGACGAGGTCTACATCGACGGCGAGAGGGTATTGGACCGCCGGGGGGTGAGGGTTTCCAAGCACCTGGACCGGATCCGCGCCCAGTGGTACCCCTGGCACGCCCGGGTGGCCTCGGTGAACAGCTTCCCCGCGGGCACGGGGCTCGCGTCGAGCGCCTCGGGCTTCGCGGCCCTGACGGTGGCGGCCATCGCCGCCTACGGCGAGGGCCTCCCGGACCCCGACGAGCTGTCCCGCTGGGCCCGCCTGGGCAGCGGCTCCGCCTGCCGCTCCATCCACGGCGGCTACGTGGAGTGGCGGGCGGGCACCGACCACGCCTCCTCCCGGGCCCGCCTCTTCATGCCCGGGGACGCCTGGGACCTCTCGGACGTGGTGGTGCTGGTCTCGGGCCATCCCAAGGAGATCCCCTCCTCGGAGGGCCACGCCATCGCCGCCCGCCACCCCTTCATGGCGGTCCGCCAGCAGCTCCTCCCCGCCCGCATGGCGGCCATGAAGGGAGCCCTGGCCGCCCGGCACCTCCCCACCTTCGGAGAGCTGCTGGAGCAGGAGGCCCTGGAGGTCCAGGGGATCATGATGAGCGGCACCCCCTCCTGCCTCTACCCTGCCGGCCTCACCATCGACCTCATCCACCGCCTGCGCCGCTGGCGCGAGGACGGCCTCCCCGCCTGGTTCACCCTGGACGCCGGTCCCAACCTCCACGTCCTCACCGAGTCCCGCTTCGCCCCCGACGTCGTCGAGAGGGTCCGCTCGGTGGACCCGCGCCTGGAGTGCCTGGTCAACCGCCCCGGCGGCCCCGTCACCCTCCTGTCCCACCACCTGATCTGACCGCCCGCCCCATGTCCGAAGGCCCCTCCCCTCCCCTCTCCTCCCCTCCCCCGCTCCTCCTCGGTCGCGGGCAGGCCCCGGGCAAGGCGATCCTCCTCGGGGAGCACGCCGTGGTCTACGGGCGCCCCGCCCTGGCGATGCCGGCTCCGGGTCGGGGCACCCAGGTGGAGCTGTACGCCCTCCTCTCCGGGGGTCCGGTGGAGTGGGACTTGGAAACACCATTGGACTCGCCCCCCCACCGCCGCCGAGAGTTGGACGCCGCCCTGGCGGACGTCCACGCCGCCCTGGGCGTCCCTCCTCGCCCCCTGCGGGTGCGGGTCCGCTCCGACCTCCCCCCGGCGGCGGGCATGGGCAGCAGCGCCGCCCTGGCGGTGGCCCTGGCCCGAGCGGTGGCGGACGCCGCGGCCCTCCCCCTCTCCCGCGAGGAGGCCTCCCGGGTCGCCTTCGAGACGGAGCGCCGCTTCCACGGCCGAGCCTCGGGCATCGACAACACTACGGCGGCCTGGGGGATCCCCCTGGCCTTCCGCCCCGGCGCCCCCCCGGAGCCCCTGGTGGTCCGGGGCACCTTCCGCTTCCTGTGGGTCCACAGCGGCGTGACCTCCTCCACCCGGGACGCCGTGGCCGCCGTCGCTGCGCTGCGGGACCGGGACCCCGGCGGCACCGAGGCCCTCTTCGACGAGATCGCCGCCACCGTCGCCTCCGGCCGCGCCGCCATCGCCCGGGGCGACGCCCCCTCCCTGGCCGCCGCCCTGACCTCCAACCAGGCCCACCTCCGCCGCCTGGGCGTGAGCCACCCCGCCATCGAGGCCGTCATCACCCGCGCCCTCGCCTGGGGCGCCCCCGCCGCCAAGCTCACCGGTGCCGGCCGTGGCGGCATGGTCCTGGTGCTGGCCCCGGACGACCCCGAGCCCCTGCGCCGCGCCTTCCCGGGGGCGGTGGAGGGGGTGTTGGGGTGACGGCGACCGTGTCCCCCCCACCGGCCGCGGGACACTCCGCCCCTCCCCCGGAGAAAACTGCACCCGACCCCCTTCCGCCGCATTTTCTCCTTGACTTTCCCCAACAGGGGGGGGGTACGGTCCGAACTCCGGGTGCCCGCGACCGGGCCCGTCGCCAGGTCGCGGGAGCGATTGACAGCGGGCGGAGCCCCGCCGGAGGAGGATCGAGATGCCGACAGTGCCTGCGTTCTCGCGGGGACGCTACTTGAGCGGAGCCGCCGGGGGGGCGAATCCCCATTACTTCACCTTCCCCGCGAACTTCGGCGCCTCCCTCCGGGACCTCGTCGCCATGCTGGAGGTCGAGCAGCGGGACGCCAACACCGACATCGACGTCCGACTCTACCACGGGGTCGAGGACGGGAAGTTCGTGGAGCACGGCTCCTCCAGCGCCGGGACGCCCTTCATCAGCTCTATCAGCTCCGGTACGCAGACCGGCCTCTTCCCGGGCAGGACCAACGTCGCCGCCTCCGGCCAGGGCCCCCTCATGGACTGGATCCAGCTCATCCTCACCATCACGGCCAGCCAGGGCACCACCCAGGTCGGCGCCATCCTCAGCCTGAGGGCCGGCGGAAAGCCGATCTGAGCCTCGCACGCCTCCGGTCCTCGCCCGCCGTAGTGGCGGGCCAGCGGCTGGGGGACTAAGGTGGAGAACTCCCGCGCCGGTGCGGGGGTTCTCGCCGGAGGAGGGGGCGGACGGTCCGCCTCGCACAGGACCATGGGGTGCGGTTGCCAGGGGACCTTCGATCATTCGCTCGCACCGGCCCGGGTGTCGGGCGCGAGATCGGGGGGATGCGACCGTTCGGACCAGGCGCGATGCTCGGCGGACCCCACGGGGCGCGGCGCTTGCGCCTCGGCGCCGGGCCGGGTCGCACGGTGCGGAGGCCCCTACGAGGAGCTCCTCCGGCTTCACCCCTGGCTGAGGGGGACGCTGGCCACCGCCCCGCAGGCAGTCGTCGAAGGCCACTGCGGGCGAACGGCCGCGCCTCCCGCCCCCCTGGCTCGCCGTTCGCGCCTGCCCGCCTTCTATCGAGAACTGGCCCGCCTCCAGCCGTGGCTGGGCGCCTGGCTGGATCGGGCGCTGCCCGAAGTGCACCGCCCCCGACGGCGGTCCCGACCCGAGAGGCTCCGGGGGGCATCCGACGGCCCTTACGCCGAGCTGCTCCGGCTTCAGCCCTGGCTACGGCCGCACCTCGCGGGCCACGGCGCCGGAACCCCCGCTGATCGCCCACTCCGGGCGGTCGAGCCAAAGCCGCCGCCCACGTCGGGCGGGGCCGGGACCGGCGTCGCCTGGCCGACCTCGGTGGAAGGGGCCATCGCCGCCCTCGACGGGACCATCCGCCGGCTGCGCACCCCATCGAAGGCCGGACCGGAGGCGGAGCGAGCGCAGCAGGAGGCCCAGCTCCAGATCCTGTTCAGTCGATGCATGCCCCCGGGTCCACGCCTGGCGGCATACTTCGCCCTCACGGACCCGTCATCGCCCGCCGACGGCGAGGTGAAGGAGACGGCGCGGCCTCGGGCAAGGGATGTTCTGCTGACGGGTGCGGGAACCGACGAGAGAGCCGTCACGCCCGCCTCCTTCCCCTTCGGCCTCCTCCTCGGCGCCCCCACCGGTGCGACCTGCACCCGCGGCCTGGGCACGGTTGGAGACCCTGAGGAGGCGTTCTCGGGCGTCTGCTACTGGCGGTTCAATGTGATCCGACCGGCTGGCGACCCGCAGACGCTGTTCCAGGATCGCCGTCGGAAGCAGGGCACACCCGAACAACTCTTGCGAGACGCAGAACGGCTCGGGGTCACGCACCTCCGCCAGGTAGGAGATGGGGACACGTACTACGACACGCTCTGGGTGGGGTGCGCGGACTACAGCGGTGGGCTCCATGGCGAGGACAACGTCTGGTACGCACTGCCCTCGGACTTCCCGGGGACCGGCCACGGATGGTTCTGTTCGCCAAGCTCAGGGGACTTGGAGACGGTCTGGGACCTGGGCGCTCCATGCGGCGCCATCGTGGTCGCTCCAGTTTGCCCCACCGAGGGGCCCGTGCTCGAGGAAGATGAGGGAGGCGGCCCGTTCACCCTTCTCTGCGGCTTCCCCACTGCGAGCGGCCAGGGCAGCGCACCCCCCGTCCTCGTCTCACTCCTCCGAGACCTGGTCGTCGATTCCGGCGGACGCTCACTGACCATCCTGCCCGTGCTATACGGTCGTTCGGACCGGGAAAGCGGAGCCGAGAGGGGATTCGACTGGGGCTACGTCGGTGCCAACGGGGTTATCACCAGCGACGGTCAGAGCAACCTCATCTCGGTCTTCGAACGCGACGGAAAGGAGGACCGGCTGGCCCGAGAGTTCCTGCGCCAGCTCTTCTCCGACGCCGGCCTTTGGGGGATGGGCCAGCCCCTCACGTCGGTCCAATACGGGAACGAGTTGGAAGGCGTCGTCCCTCCGGAGGAGATCGCCTGGCTGGTCCTGAGGACCGCCCTGGATCTCTCCGACTGTGCCCCCGCGTCGGTGCGGCGCCTCTTCCCCGCCCTCTACAGCCCCTCGACTACCGGGACCACCAGCCCCCCCGACGAGTACATCGAGGGCAAGCGGGAACAGGTCGAGCAGATCTTCTTCGAGCTGGTCCGAGCCGTCCTGATCCTCCAGGCCGAGGACGTCACCGACGATCCCGACCTGGGCACCCGCCTCGATGCCCTGTTGGGGACCCCAACCGGCATCCCCCTGGCCGACCTCTGGCCGGCCTTCACCGGGCTCCTCACCCTCTTCGAAGGCATCTTCGGCACCGGCCGCCCCATACCGTCCGGGCCCGCGGACCTCGACCGGGACGACCCCGCCCATCGGGCGCTCCTGAAGGTGCTGACCCGCGCCAACCTGCGTGCGCCCTTCGATGTCCTGGACTTCCACTGGTACGCCTGCTGGGACCTGCTCCAACCGTCCGAGCTCCCCGGCGCGGAGCCCGTGGTGCGGTTCTTCTTCCTCTCCAAGGCGAACGCCTATCTCAACGGCCCGAGGGGCCTGCGCGCCCTTGTCGATGAATGGTGGTCCGGCGGCGACGCCATCGACCTCTGGTGCAGCGAGACCGGGATCTCCAGCGATGCCAGTCCGTTCCTGCGCCCGGACGTGCCGCCCGACCAGATCACCTACGGCCTTCGCGTGGACCCGGAGACCGTGCGGGCCCTCACAGGAAGCGACGATCCGGCATGCTGGCCGGAGTGGGTGTTCACATCGGAGCGGGAGCAAGCCCGGCAGTTGTGGATGCGGCTCTGCTACCTGGCGGCCCTGGGGGTGAAGCGTGTGCTGTGGTACGCCAACCAGAGCGAGGAACGAAACCTGGACGGTGGACAGCCCGAGTTCTACGCATTCGGACTGACTTCGGACACCCTGGACGACGAGAACGAAGACTACCTGCACCGGCGCAAGAAGCTCGGCTTCTGCGCCCTGCGCCGTTGGAACGAGTACCTGGAGCGCTTCGTGTCCGCCGAGGTCGCGCTGGGGCTGGACGGAGAGTCCCCCGGTCTGGAAGGGTTCTACGGAGTCCTCTTCCGGCGCTCTCCCGACAGCGCCGCCGCGGCAGCGTACGACACCGACAGCTTCCCCTACGCGCTGGTGCTCTGGGCGGACACCCGGAGCTACGACTGGAGCGCCTACGCCACGGGCTGCGACCGCACCGCGCCCCCACCCCCCGCCCGGTCCTTGCGGGTGTACGTGCGGACCTCTGGCGGCGCCAACGTGCCATCGGTGGTCGCCACCGTACCCACCGCGGAAGCTCGGACGGACGCCTTCTCCTCCGTCTGCACGCCTTGCGTCGAATCCGGTCAGAAGCCGGTGGAGGGCCTCGACGGGGACGACTTCCAGGGCCCCGAACTGTTGCGCTTCGAGCCGGCGCGCTCCCTGTCACCAACCGGCGACCCAGCGTCGTTCTACGTCGATGTCGAAGTCGACCAGGATCCGCTCCTGGTGCTTCTCCCCGAGTGCGGGCTGTCGCTGGAGCCCATCACCGGGCCGGGGGACGCCCAGCCCGGCGATCTGCTCGGGCCCATTGCCTACCTCCCCTTCTCCCTCCAGGGAACCTGACGACACGGCCATGACCGCCCCCCATCCTACCGGCCCGAGACACGTCGTCCCCATCGGCCTCGCCTCGTTGCTGCTGCTGGCCCCTGCCTGGGGCTGTGGCCCCGCCGGGTCTGACGACGACGCGACCCCCTCCGACGACGACTCCACGCCGGACGACGACACCACCGCGAAGGACGACGACACGTCGCCGCCGGACGACGACAGTTCCCCTCCCGACGACGATACCGCACCTCCGGACGACGACTCCTCGAAGCCCGACGACGACACCACCCCAGCAGACGCGGACGGAGACGGGTTCCTCCCTCCCGAGGACTGCGACGACGCCGACCCCGCTCGCTACCCCGGCGCGAGCGAGGTCGTCTGCGACGGCATCGACCAGGACTGCGACGCCTCCGATGCGACCGAGGTACGGCACGCGGACGCCGACGGCGACGGGTACGGCGCCCCCGACACACCGCTGGAGTGCGGACCCGCTCCGGACTACGTCTCCGACAGCTTGGACTGTGACGACGCCGATCCCAATCGCCACCCCGGCGCCCCGGACCCCTGCAACGGCATCGACGAGGACTGCGACGGCTCCGACTTCTGCTCCATCGAGGGAACCCTCGACGTGCGACTCGCGGACGTCGTCATCTACACGTCGGACACCACGTACGCTTGTAGCGGTTGCCCATACGTCGCCCGAGCGGGGGGCGACATCAACGGCGACGGGTTCTCGGACGTCATCGTGGGCCAGGCCCTGGGCTGGGGCACCGTGTGGGTTCTCTATGGCCCATTGAGCGGCTGGGTAGACCTGGCCGGGGCGGATGCCCAGTTCCAGGGTGAGCACGACTTCGACCTCGCCGGAGTCGTCGCCGCCGCGGGCGACGTCAACGACGACGGTTACGACGATTTCGTCGTGGGAGGGCCGGCCTACCCCGGCATCGAGCCGGACATCGCCGGTTACGATGGTGTCGTCTACGTGGTGTACGGCCCGGTGAGCGGCGAGCACTCGTTCGCGGACGCCGACGGCGTCATCTACGGCGAGGCCGGGAGCCACTTTGGCCACGCCGTGTCGGGGGCTGGTGACGTCAACGGTGACGGATATGCTGACGTGGTTGTCGGCGCGCCGAGCATGGGCGTAGACAGTCGAGGTGCTGCCTTCGTCTTCTACGGCCCGTTGGACGGGTCGCTCTCAGCCGTGGATGCCGAGGTCACGCTTGTGAGCGACGTGACCTACCAGCATGTCGGCTACTCCGTGGCGGGCGGGCACGACACGGACGCCGATGGCATTCCAGATCTCCTGATAGGAACCGACGACCCCGAGGCCTACCTCGTCACAGGCCCGCCCGCCGGAACGTGGGCCCTTGCCGACGCCGAGGCTCGGTTCACCTGCACGATCTGCCTTTCCTACGGCTTTCGTCTTGCCTTTGCGGGAGATGTGGACGGCAACGGGAGCAGCGACCTACTCGTTGGTGACCTTGGACTCTTTCATGATGGAGTCATGCCCGGCGGGGCGTTCCTGTTCGGAACCCCCATCTCGGGCGACGTGCACCACTCAAGCGCCACAACCTTTTTCATCGGCGAGGCAGACGGCGACTATGCAGGCGCTTCCGTCTCAGGTGCCGGCGACGTGGACGGCGACGGAGCCGACGACTTGCTCATCGGCGCCTGGTTCAACGACACCGGAACGACCGATAGCGGCGCGGCCTACCTTTTCTACGGCCCCGTCCCCGCGGGGGAAGTGTCCCTGTCCCTCGCCGACGCCCGGATCGTCGCCCACTCTCCGATGAGTGCTGTCGGATACGACGTGGCGTCGGTCGGCGACATCAACGGCGATGGTCTGATGGACTTCGCCATCCTGGCGGGCGCCGAGGTCGGCGGACTCGAGCAAACGCCCGCCTACGTGTTTTACGGCCGCCCACGGTAGGGCACGCGGCGGCTTCGTGGAGTGGCGGGCGGGCACCGACCACCCCTCCTCCCGGGTCCGCCTCTTCGTGCCCGGGGACACCCACCGGCAGGAGTTGGACGCCGCCCTGGCGGACGTCCACGCCGCCCTGGGCGTCCCTCCTCGCCCCCTGCGGGTGCGGGTCCGCTCCGACCTCCCCCCCGCGGCGGGCATGGGCAGCAGCGCCGCCCTGGCGGTGGCCCTGGCCCGAGCGGTGGCCGACGCCGCGGCCCTCCCCCTCTCCCGCGAGGAGGCCTCCCGCGTCGCCTTCGAGACGGAGCGCCGCTTCCACGGCCGAGCCTCGGGCATCGACAACACCACCGCGGCCTGGGGGATCCCCCTGGCCTTCCGCCCCGGTGCCCCGCCGGAGCCACTGGAGGTGGGGGGCCCCTTCCGCTTCCTGTGGGTCCACAGCGGCGTGACCTCCTCCACCCGGGACGCCGTGGCCGCCGTCGCCGCGCTGCGGGACCGGGACCCCGGCGGCACCGAGGCCCTCTTCGACGAGATCGCCGCCACCGTCGCCACCGGCCGCGCCGCCATCGCCCGGGGCGACGCCCCCTCCCTGGCCGCCGCCCTGACCTCCAACCAGGCCCACCTCCGCCGCCTGGGGGTGAGCCACCCCGCCATCGAGGCCGTCATCACCCGCGCCCTCGCCCGGGGCGCCCCCGCCGCCAAGCTCACCGGCGCCGGCCGCGGCGGCATGGTCCTGGTGCTGGCCCCGGACGACCCCGAGCCCCTGCGCCGCGCCTTCCCGGGGGCGGTGGAGGGGGTGTTGGGGTGACGGCGACCGTGTCCCCCCCATCGGCCGCGGGATACTCCGCCCCTCCCCCCGGAGAAAAATGCACCCGACCCGCGTTTGCCGCACTTTCTCCTTGACTTTCCCCAACAGGGGGGGGGTACGGTCCGAACTCCGGGTGCCCGCGACCGGGCCCGTCGCCAGGTCGCGGGAGCGATTGACAGCGGGCGGAGCCCCGCCGGAGGAGGATCGAGATGCCGACAGTGCCTGCGTTCTCGCGGGGACGCTACTTGAGCGGAGCCGCCGGGGTGGCGAATCCCCATTACTTCACCTTCCCCGCGAACTTCGGCGCCTCCCTCCGGGACCTCGTCGCCATGCTGGAGGTCGAGCAGCGGGACGCCAACACCGACATCGACGTCCGACTCTACCACGGGGTCGAGGACGG
>JAKLKC010000009.1 GCA_023150875.1 Myxococcota bacterium
GTTCGCTGAACCGCGACGCCGATGAGCTGGAAGGCGGACTCAGAAATTGGGGAACTCGCTCTGGAACGACGTACTAGGATAGCTCTCCCGCGAGGTTCGCCATGAACGACCCCATCCTCCAGACCTTCAGCCTCGGGTTCGTGTGGGAGACCGACGATCCCTTCCTGTTCTGCGTGCACCACGAGGACGCCTACCCGCCGGGGAACGAGCACCTCGGGCCCGCCGCCTCCCTGGCCGGCCGCAACCTGGGCCAGGACTTCGAGGGGAAGGACGGCTGGCGCATGTATCACGGCCGCACCGTCCCCGGCTTCCCCCAGCACCCCCACCGGGGCTTCGAGACGGTGACCCTGGTGCGCCGGGGGTTCATCGACCACTCCGACTCCCTGGGCGCCAGCGGCCGCTTCGGCGGGGGGGACGCCCAGTGGATGACCGCCGGCCGGGGCGTGGTCCACGCGGAGATGTTCCCCCTGCTGGACCGACGCAGCCCCAACCCTGTGGAATTGTTCCAGATCTGGCTCAACCTGCCCGGGGAGGACAAGATGGTCCCTCCCCACTACGCCATGCTGTGGAACCCGGACATCCCCCGGCACGTGATCCGGGACGACGCCGGCCGTGTCACCGAGGTCACGACGGTGGCGGGGAGCCTCGGGGGCCGGCTCCCTCCCCCGCCGCCGCCCCGCTCCTGGGCCTCCCGCCCCGACACCGACGTGGCGATCTGGAGCCTCCGCATGGAGCCGGGGGCCCGGTGGACCCTGCCCGCCGCCGCGGCGGGTTCCCACCGGAGGCTGTACTCCTTCGAGGGCACCTCGCTGAAGGTCGCGGGCCACGGGGTGGGCGCGTCCACGGGCCTGAAGCTGCGGGGGCTGGCCGAGGTGGAGCTGGAGAACGGGGGGGATCCGGCGGAGCTGCTGCTGCTCCAGGGCCGCCCCATCGGCGAGCCGGTGGTCCAGCACGGGCCCTTCGTGATGAACAGCTCCCGGGAGATCCAGCAGGCATTCGCCGACTACCAGCGCACCCGCTTCGGGGGCTGGCCCTGGCCGAAGGACGACCCGGTCCACCCCCAAGCCCAGGGGCGCTTCGCCCGCCACGCCGACGGGAGGGTGGAGGGGCCCGAAGGCGGCTAGAGGCCGGGCACCCGCGGGCGGCGCCCCGTCCCACCGGCGGTGGTCTCCACCGGAGCCGCGGACGACCCCACCGGGGGGAAGACCGTGGCCGGTTGGAAACCTCATTGCCTGTCCGCTTGCCGCCCTATCCGCTCGCCGCCCAGAGCTCCGGACCTTCCCGCTCCTTCCTCCGCGTTCTCTGCGGGCCCTGGACGGGCCACTCTGCGCCCCTGCGGGCGAGCCAGGGACGGCGAGCCATTTACGACCGCTGGCAGTCCTCACGAACCGCCCTGGGTGGTATCCGGGAAGGCATGGAACCCTCGGCGCTTCACGCCCTCCCGTCCAGGTCACCCAGGATCTCCTCGATCTGTTCCAACGCGCTCCGCAGGTCCTCCCCGATCTCGGCGGCGATCTCGTCCGGCTCGGCCAGGTTCTCCGCATCCAGCAGGCTGTCGTCCTTCAGCCAGAACAGGTCCAGGCTGCACTTGTCGCGGGCGACGATCTCGTCGTAGTCGTAGGCGCGCCAGCGCCCCTCCGGCGTGGCCTCGCTCCACGTCGGGGCCCGCTCGTGGGGGGCCCCGGACGTGTAGAGGGCTACGAACTCGTCGAGATCGGCCCGCTTCATCGGGTTCGTCTTCAGCGTGAAGTGCTGGTTCGTCCGCAGGTCGTAGACCCACAGCCTGCGGGTCCAGTGGTTCGGGCTGGCTGGCCTGCGGTCGAAGAAGACGACGTTCGCCTTCACCCCCTGGGCGTAGAAGATCCCGGTGGGCAGGCGCAGGAGCGTGTGGACGTCGCACTCGGCGAGGAGCCTGCGGCGGATCGTCTCGCCGGCCCCGCCCTCGAACAGCACGTTGTCGGGCACGACGACGGCGGCGCGGCCGTGGATCCTGAGCAGGGACTTGACGTGCTGGACGAAGTTGAGCTGCTTGTTGGTGGTGGTCGCCCAGAAGTCCTCGCGCTCGTAGGTGATGCTCTCGCGGGCGGTGTCTCCGTCGTCGGCGACGACGAGGATGCTCGACTTGCGGCCGAAGGGCGGGTTGGTGAGCACCACGTCGAAGCGTTCGGAGCCCAGCTCGCGCAGGCCGGCGTCGGTGCGGACGGGGAGGCGCCGGTCGATCTCGGCGTGGGCCTGCTCGGGGCTCTCGCCTTCCGCGATCAGCGCCTCCCGCAGCGTCTCGAGCTCCTGGGGCGTCGGGCCGACGTTGTGGAGGAGCAGGTTCATCGCGCACAGGCGGGTGACGCCCTGGACGATCTCGACCCCGCGCAGGACGTGGAGGCGCAGGTGCTCCCGCTGCTCCCGGGTGAGCTCCGGGTGCTCGGTGGTGAGCCAGTGGTGCGCGGCGAGCAGGAATCCGCCGGTGCCGCACGCGGGGTCGATGATCGTCTCGCCGGGGCGCGGGGCGACGCAGGCGACCATCGCGTCGATGAGGGGGCGCGGGGTGAAGTACTGCCCGGCCCCGGACTTGGTGTCCTGGGCGTTGCGCTCCAGCAGGCCCTCGTAGGCGTCACCCTTGACGTCGGCGCCGACCATGACCCACTGCTCCTTGTCGATCAGGTCGCTGACCAGTCTCTTGAGCTTGGCAGGATCCTGGATCTTGTTCTGCGCCTCGCGGAACACCAGCCCGAGCAGCCCGTGGTGCCTGCCGAGGTGCTCCAGCAGGGCCCGGTCGAACATCTGGAGGAAGTCGCGCGCCGTGCTGACCACCCCCGCAGGATCGGAGTCGGGGATCTGGATGTATAGGACACGCTCGCGCTGAGTGGGTTGAAGCGCCCGCTGCACGAGGGTGGTCTTGCCGATGCGGCGGCGGCCCGACACCTTCACGAAGAACCAGCGTCCCCGTCCGAGCACTCCAGACAGGCGCGAGAGCTCCTCGCGGCGACCGTAAGAGCCCCATTCCTGCTTGCTCATCGCGGCAACCGATCCATAAGGAAAAGTCTTTTACTTTGTTCGGCGACAGGACTCCGCCCCCCGCGTGCGGGTCGGCTCATGCGCTGGCGCCCCGGCCGAGACGGGACAGTTCCAGCTCGGCGTCGGCCAGCGCTGCGTCGGTGGGCACCAGGCGGACCTCAAGGGCTCGCTTGAGGATGGCCTGCCGAAACCGGGCACAGCGGCCTCCGTCGTCGCGTTATCGGACAAGTACCGGGCGGCCTCGGCTCGGACAGCGGCCGAGGAGTGCCGGAGGCGAGCGATGGCTTCCTGGCTCGTATTCATGGGTCGCTCCTCTCGCTGACAGCGCGGTTGGTGCGCAAAGCATCACTGGTCCAGGGCCTGCGGGCGCGACTCGAGACCCATCGGGGTCGCGGTGGGGGCGGCCGGAAGGGGGGGCCAGAAGCCGGCACTCGGTGAGGTCGCCCGACGCGGTGGACGTGGGGTCCATGAGGCGGGGCCATGTAGGGGTCCACACCCCGCTCCGTCTGGCCACCCGGCCGAGCCAGCTCATCGCGCACACGCCAGTACTTCACGCCGCCTCCCAAGGGAAGCACTGCCGCTCGGTGAGCGAGAGGTCGTGGGTAAAGTGCTCGAAGCGCTCGTCGAGGAACCGCCGCAGGGCGTCCATCTCGGGACTCGAATGGTTCAATCCCAGGCCCCACGCCTGCAGCGCGCTCACGAGGGAGGCACGGAGGCACAGGCGGACGGACTGCGCAAAGGACTCCGACCAGGGCGGAACCCTGTAGTTCCCGGTCCTCGCCTGCCGCATCCCGTCGCGCATGGCCTCTTGCACCGCTCGATCGCTCCTACCTCGACGCTTCAGGTCGTTCGCGTAGTCCCTCACCGCCGCCGGGGCGAGGGCCGAGGCGATCTGCCAGTCGAGCCAGCCATCGGTCCGAAGCTCGGTGACGAGCCGGTGAAGCTCGGGACGCGAGCCGTGTGCGTCCAGCACCGGTCTTGCGGAACGGAACCCACCGTCGTAGCGGTTCCGCAACTTCTCCCCGGCGCTCGCGCGGTCGAACAGCGGGCTTGTCCCACCCTGCCAAGGGAGGCCGGTTGCGGGAGCCGATTCGAGATGCACACCGGGGCCGGTGGGCGACGGTGCCGAGACAACCTCCCGCCAGGTGCCGAGCGGGCGGAGGCTACCTCGTCCTTCGAGCACGCCCCCGCCGACGAACAGCCCGTCCGGGATCACGTTGCCTACCAGACGCGGCAACTGGTCCGCCAGATCGGGATCGACCGATACTGCCTCGATGACCTTCGTGGCGGCGAACAGGGCCACGGAGCGGAGATCGTGCGTGGGATCCTCCCGCGACTCCGACGCGGGCAGCATGACGCGAAACCCGACCCCGCGTAGTGCGGGCATCGGCTGGACTGGCACCTGTCCCTCGCGCCACGGCACAACCTCGACAGCGACGGTCGTGGGCAGCAGGTGCCTGTAGCGCTTCGCCAAGCCCGCCTGAACGAGTTGGAGGACGGCGGCCAGTTCGGTGCCGAGGGCCTCAAGCTCGTAGTCCCGACGCCAGGTCACTTCCCAAGTGAGCCCGAGGGCCTGCCATCGCGCCCGCCGGGTGGAGGCGAGATCCGCCAGCGGGGGGCCGTGCAGAGGCCAGTCCGCGCCCACCACACCCTGAGCGATGCCCTGCGCCTCCCATGTTCCTCGCACCGTCTCGGCGAATCGCGCGAGATCGTCGGCGAGGTCCCAGGACTCGACCACCTTCTCGCCCCACGCGCGGAACCCAGGGGCAACGAGATCGCCGGCTACAAGCATGTTCAAAAGGTAGAACGCGCCTTGCAGCAGCCGAGCGTGCTTCTCGAAGTTCCAAGGGTCAGGCGCGTACTCGAGGTGAAGCGCGAGTCCGAGGCGGTAGGTGTGGAGGGCGGTTGCCCACTCGCCGGAGAGATACTCGACCTCGGCCAGGTGGAACACCGCGTCCGTGAGCAGCCCGCCGTGTTGTCTGTCGCCTGTTCGGTTGCACACGGCCGCCACGTCGTAGAGGAGGCGCTTTGCAGCCCAAACGAGACCCAGGCGTTCCACGCACTGCTCCGCAAGCATGGACGCCAGCAGGCTTCCTCGAATCCGATCCCCGTTGTGCCAGTGTCGCTTCGCTCCGAGCATCGGTGAGAGGGCGTCGAGGTACCGCTCGGCCTTCAAGAAGCCCACCGCGCGATCACGCATCGTCGCCGCGAGTCCCTCGCTTGCATGACGTTGCTCGCAGGCCCGATCCAGGCGTTCTACGAAGGCGTCGTAGTCGGGCGACGCCACCAGCGCGGGCGCGATGTTCGCCAGGAGCCCACCAAGTCGGAGCAGGGGAAACGAAACCAGCTTCTCGCCCACGTCAAGCGCGCGCGTCCACCAGCGAAGTGTCTCCGTCGCGAGCGAGGCCAGGACGTCTTCGCTGAGTGGCGTGTCACCGAGCGAAGCAGCGCTGAACTCCACGAGCCCACGGGCCACCAGCAGGTCGGAGAGGACCAAGGGTCCAGGTGGGCTTTCGATCTTGGCCTCGATCCACGTGATGAGGGTCTGGAACAGGTCGCGAGCCACCGTGCGGTCGAGGGCGATGTGCCCGCATGCGACCCCGCCCGCGAGGTAGGAGGCGAAGCACTCCAGGTCGCGGGCGAGCCCGAGGTCGTCAGCCGAGACGAGGCCGGCGACGTACGCAGGAATGTGCGCCTCGAGCCCGCACCGATCACGGCCGCGAAGCAGGTACACGAACGCCTCGTAGAACGCCCGCAGGCCATATTCGGTGGTGAAGCCGCCGGGCGCACCCCAAAGATCGGACAGCAGGTCCAGCCAGAGACCGTCGTCCGCCTCAAGGCCATCGGTTTCCCAAGCGTGGCGAGCGCAGCGCACTACCAGATCGAGCTCTGCGTGCGTCGCGATGTACCGCTCGGCGGGGTTACCGAAGCGGCGCTTCGCATCCTCGTACCATCCCGGTCGAACCGGTCCGCCGGCCTCGTGCCCGAGCATCCCCTCTGGGACCGATAGGTAATGCTGGGCCAGCCAGCGGTTCGCCGGGTCCGCCAGCAGCTCGGCGATCGCGCGTTGGTCGACGATCTCCAGAGACAGGCCGTGGTCGGTCCTCGCCCAATCCTGAAGGTCGTGGCGAGTCGCAGGCGCGAGTGTCACCGAGGCTGCGTAAAAGTATACGACCGTGGGCTTCGGCTCCCGCGCACACGCTGTCGCTACGTCGTGCTTGACCTTCCTCGCGAGGTCCGCGTCGCTGCCCTTCTGCGTGGTGCACGCGAACACGAGCGTGTCTGTGGTGGTCACCCATCGGGTGAAAATCCGAGTGGCGTTGCCCCCCGCGCCTTCGATGCGGAAGCTCTCGAAGTCCCTCCCCTGGTCGCCGCCAGCCGACACGGGTCCGGTCGGCGGGAGCAGGTGGGAGGCCACGGTGGCGCGGGCGACTCGGAAGCACAGCTCCTCAAATCGGTGGTGAGCGTTCTCCTCGCCCAGCATCCCGAGGCGGTACTGGATGAACTTCGCGATCTCGTCCGGGTTCGTCAAGGAAGTCACAGGCTACCTCGCCGGATGGATGCCTCTGGCCTGGTGGTGCTCTCGGCCCATCACCCGCTCCCCTCCAGATCCCCAAGGATCTCCTCGATCTGTTCCAGCGCGTTCCGCAGGTCCTCCGCGATCCCGGCCCAGCCACCCCTGGAGGCTCGACGGGTCGGGCCGGACCAGCCGGGACCGTCCCTCCTCGCGCTCGACGACGACCACCTCATCGGGCTCGAAGTGGTCGAGGAACGCCGTGGACTGGGTCGCGAACAGCACCTGGGTGAGGCGGGAGACGGATCGGGCCAGCTCCGCGATGATCCGGACGGCGGCCGGGTGCAGCCCCAACTCGGGTTCATCGATGGAGATGAACCGGGGCAGCCGCGAGGTGGGCTGGGCAAGCGCGGTGATGAGCGCGATGGCGCGGAGCGTCCCGTCCGAGAGCTGGTGGACCCCGAACCGCTGGTCTTGATCGTCGATCCAGTCCAGCCGGACGGCCGCGCTCCCGTTGCCCGTCGGGATTGGAGAGAGCGCCTTGACGCACGGGGCGACGCGGCTGACGATCCGGTTGATCCGCCTCCACGCCTTCTGGTCGGCGTCCTCCACGCTCCCTTCGAGGCGCGCGAGATACGCCGCGAGGTTGCTCCCGTCCGACCGGAGCCCTCGGTCGTCTTCGGCCCGGGCGCGGGTACGCAACGCCGACGTCATCGAAGTATCGTGGAAGTGGAAGAAGGTGAGCTGGGACAACCAGTGGTTCACCGTCTTGGCGGTGGCGTCGTCCGCCCCGGCGTCCTGCAACCGCGACTCCCAGTGACCGGCACCGAGGCTGGACATCCGCGGCTCGACACTCGACCCGCGGCCGTGCCCGACGGATTCATCCAGGTACAGCAGCCGGTCCCCCGCGGCGAAGCCGAGCCGCGCAGCGTAGCGGTTCCTTCCCCCCTTCAGGACGAAGTCCAGCTCGATCTCGATCACCTGTGTCCGCTTCGGGCCATAGTGGAGCAGCGACGACGCGCCCCCCGATTCACCCACGAAGCGCTGGAGCGAGCCGGTGCGCATGAGCGGCACCATCCGAAGGGCTCGGAGGAGGTTCGACTTGCCCGACCCGTTCGCACCGATCAGGACGGTCAGTCGTCCGGGGTGGAGCGTGACGTCCGCCAGCGAGCCGAACCCGGCGATGTGGATGCGTTCGAGAGCTTCGGTCATGGGGAACTCCTCCCGCTCGAGTCTTGGCTCACCGTGGCTGCGGCTTGCCAGGGCGTCGTGGTATCGGCTCCATTCCGTGGGGAGACACCGGCTTCCTCGGCCAGAACCAGCCGGCCATCGAAGGCGTGCTTGAGGATGGACTGGCGGAGGCGGGCGCAGCGGGCGAGGGTGGCGTCGAGGGTGGTGTCGAGGGCGTCGAGGACGGAGAGGCGGCGGTCGACCTCGGCGACGATGCGGTGCTGCTCGGCGAGGGGGGGGAGGGGGATCGCGATCTGCCTGATCCTGTCCTGGCCGATGTTTCTCATCGACTCCTGGTTGCCGGTCGCAAGGGCTTCAACCTGCCGGCGGCCATGCTGGCTACGCAGGACCCAAAGAGCCCAGCGTCGGAATGCTGCGGGCAAGTTCAGGCGCAGGATCTTGTCGCTGAGCATTGTGTGTCGTGTGACACGCTCGGCGATGACAACGGCACCGACAAGCTCGATGGTGTTCGCTCGACTCATGAGGAGGTCCCCCCGCCGGATGAAGTAGTCCGGGTTGATGAGGCAAGGGTCATGGACCGTCTTGGCCTCGTCCTCGTTGTAGTCCCCCCACGTAACCGCACTCACCTTCACGATCCCGACTTCGTGGGCCACCGGTACGGTGCTGTCCGCCACGAAGCTCTTGCCGGCCTCAATGCCGTACAGCAGGGCGTCCATGGTCGCCCAGCACCATCCCTCGGGCAGCCCCGGCAACCCCTCCGTCTCCGGCCCCACCGGCTCCTTGTACTTGCCCCGCACCCCGCTCGCGGCCCACGCCGCCCTGCGCTCGGCGAGGATGCGACCGAGGAGCACCGACGCCGGCTCGTAGTCGCGGCCCTCGGCGCGGGCGAGCGCGGCCTCGGTGGGCACCAGCCGGCCCTCGACGGCGGCCTTGAGCACGCTCGCGCGGGCGCGCTTGACGTTGGCCTGGGCGCGGGTCAGCGAGGCGACGGCGGCGTCGAGGCGGGAGAAGTGGGCCTCGAGGGCGGCGACGACTTCTCTTTGGTGGTCCAGGGACGGCAAGGGCCGTTCAATCGATCGGATGTCGTCGAGCCCGAGGCCCGCCTTGGTCTCCCCACGCCGAAGTTCGCGAAACTGCCGCTGACCGCCTGACTCCGAGTCAAGGTACCACCCGAGATAGCGTGGGAGTACCGCCGATGTTGGCCGTGCGAGTGCAACGTGCTGGTTAACATAGACCTCAGGAACGCCCTCGGGAACGACTCCTAAGATGCCCAGGTCTGCGGTAATCGACACGAGGACATCGCCAGGCAGCGTGCGAGTGCGGATGCTCTCGGTTGTTGCCGGCGGGTTCACCCGCTGCGCCGACTGCCACGCGACGCTGAGGGTCCCGCGCTGCAGATCGCCAATTCGGATGAAAGGAGCGCCATCGTCAGAGTAGTACTTGGTCCATCCGCGTGAACCGCTGGTCACGAACGACAGCAACTCACCCATCGACACGAGACTCCGGCCAGGAGGTGAGGCACGCTCGGTGCTCCCGCCACCCCCTCCCGAGCCTGTCCCTCTCCGCTCCACCGCTCAGTCCCTCCCCGGGTCGCGACCGACCGTCGCTTCCGCCGCCTCGCGCGCCTCGTGGAGCCACTGAACCAGTCGCTCGCGGGTCGGCAGCTCGAGCAGGTAGCGGGAGACGAGAACGTCGTCGTCGATCGCGGTGGCGAACTGCACGACCTCCTCGTCCTTCGCGGCGCAGAGCAGGATGCCGATGGGCGGGCTCTCGCCCTCCAGGGTCGCTTCCGCCGCGAGGTAGTTCAGGTAGAAACGCATCTGCCCGGCGTCTTGCGGGGTGAACTCTCCGCTCTTGAGGTCGATGGCGACCAGGCAGCGCAGGCGCCGGTGGAAGAACAGCAGGTCGAGGTGGTGGTGCCGGTTTCCCAGGGTGACCCGATACTGGCGCGCCACGAAGCAGAACTCCCGCCCGAGCTCCATCAGGAACGCTTGGAGGTGGTCGAGGATGGCCCCCTCCAAGCTCGCCTCGTCCACCATGCTCGGCAGGCCCAGGAACTCCAGGACGTAGGGGTCGCGCACCAGCGCCTGCGGACGGTCGTCCACGCGGCCCTCACGCGCCACCGCCAGGACGGCATCCCGGTCGGTCGAGAGACCGACGCGCTGGTAGAGCATCGTGCTCCGCTGGCGGATCAGCTCGCGCGTCGTCCAGCCCTCCTTCACGCAGTGAAGCTCGTAGAAGGCCCGCTCCAGCGGGTCGTCCATCCGCGCGAACTCGAGGAGGTGGGTGAAGGTCAGCTCGGTGAACAGGCGCTGGTGCCAGGGCGAGTCGCGCCAGGGGATGGCGGGTTGCGGAGATCCGGCAGGCGCCTGCCGAATCGGCATCGAAGGGCCGTGGATCGGGAGGGAATTGGCAGGCGCCTGCCCGATCGCCGTCGCCTCCGGCAGCAGGCTCGCCGCCAGGGAGGCCGCCTCCAGCGCGGGAAAGGCCAGCGCGACCTGGCGGTAGTTCCGGAGGTTCCTCGCGGAGAGGCCGTGGTGTCCGTCCTCCTTCAACACCGACGCGAGCCTGTCGAGGAGCGCGGTGCCGTAGGCGGCGCGGTCCTCGCCGTCCTGCTCGTACACGACGATCCAGGCCCCGATGAGCCAGTTGCGCAGGCAGAGGATCTGCTGCGCGCGGCGGCCCGTGGCGCGCAGCGCGGCGTGGTCCACGGCGCCGATGTGCCGCACCAGCGTGGCGAAGGACCCGGCCATCACCCCACCAACTCCCGGTTCAACTCCTCCACGATCCCCTCCAGCTCCTCCCCGGACACGCTCCACGCCCTCCCCAGCCCGCCCCGCTCCACGAACGGCGTCTGGTCGAAGTCCTCCATCCGCACCTCCAGGTCCACCACGATGCGGTCGCGGATCAGCTCCAGCCACCCCCGCTGCCCTTCCGTGAACCTCCTCCCCCGGTTCGCCTGCTGGGCCAGCCAGTTCTCGAACCGCGCCGCCGCCTGGTCCGCGTAGCTCACCAGCTCCGGCTCCACCCCCATCGCATGCCGCGCGAGGCTGATCAGGTCCGTCAGCAGCCGTCCTCGAGACGCGCCCCTCACCCGGTCCTTCTCCACCCGCTCGTAGGCCGCCCACAGCGCCTCGCCGGTCCACCGGCGCGGCGGGCGCTGGAGGGCGGCGACGAGGTCCATCAACTGCCCCCGGGTGAGGCGCTGGGCGTAGGGGCGCTCGTAGAGCACCATAAGCGCGTCGATCTCGTCCCGGTGCTCCTTGCAGAACGCCTCGAACTCCCCGATCAGCGCCCGGTCGGCGTCGTGGTCGGGGGCGAGATCGGCCCGCGCGCCGCTCCGGGTCACGTCGTCCAGGGTCACCACGTCCAGGATGACGTCCTGGGCCTTGCGGACCTCCAGCAGCGCCTCGCAGAGCTTCGGGTCGTAGGCGATGGGGGCGGCGGCCTCCTCCCGGAGCGCCTGCTGCGCGGCCCGCACCTGGGCCTCGGTGACCGCGGCGCCCTCGGGGAGCCCCGCCATCCCGCGGGCGCGGGCGTCCTCGGCGTCGGGGTCCAGGCGGTCGTAGAGGAAGGGCAGGGGCCGCACGGGCACCTGCAGGGGCTTCGGGGCCCGGGCGGCGTAGTCGCGGGTCTGCGCCTCGACGCTGGACAGCGTCACGCCGGCCTTCTTCGCCTCGACGACGCCGACGAGCCGGTTGCCGAGGAACAGCAGGTAGTCCGCCGGGCCGGCGGCGGTCTGGAACTCGCGGATCGCCACGCCGGGTGCGGCGGCGAGGTTCATCGCGGCGCGGTCCTGCACGTCCCAGCCGGCCGCGACCAGCATCGCGTCGATCTGGCGGCGAGCTGCTCGGGCTCGCCTGCGGGGGCCTTGTCCTGGACCATGGGCGGCCGTGCTTCCTCGGGGCCGAGCCGGTCGGCGGGGGGAAGGGGATGTTCCCGCGCAGACGGCCTCCCTGGCAAGGGCGCGGCGGAGATCCGGGCGGGATCGCCCGGCCCCGCGGTGCCGGGGATCTCCAGACTCCACCGCCGGGGCGCCGCGGCTCAGGGGACGGCTCGGGTGCGCCACGCCGCAGGGCCGAGTCCTAAGAGCGCCTTTCACAACGGGAGCGGCGTCGCGAGGCGAGCGGGGCGGAGGCGGGCGCTAGGAGCGGGGGTGAGGCGCTACGGGCCGTTCGGTCCGGGGCGCTTATGCAGCCCCGGGCCGTACGGCCCGTCAGCCGAACGCCCGAAGGGCCGGCGCAGCTTCGCCGAAGCGTACCTGGGCGTACGTTGCAGGCGAAGCGGGGTCCCCGCGACACCGCGGACGCCCCGACTCGTTCGCCGCAGCAGCCGCGGGGTTGTGAAAGGCGCTCTAAGGCGCGGTGGTGAACACCGCCGCCTTCTCCGCCCGGCGGGCGGCGTCCAGGTGGACGCGGTTGATCTCGGCCTCGTCCAGCAGGCCCAGGAGGTGGCCGGACTCGTCCACCACCAGCAGCTCCCGGACGCCCCGGGCGATGATGAGCTCGATGGCGACCCGGAGGTCGTCGTCGGGACCCACCACCACCGCCGGGGCCATCAGGTCCATCGCCACCACCACCGCCCCCGCCTCGGGCACCGTGGCCAGCACCCGCAGGGCCTCGGAGGCGATCACCCCCAGCACCTTGCCCTCCCGGTCCAGCACCGGGAAGACGTCCTGGCCGGCGGTGGCCGCCGCCCTCTCCAGCATCTCCGCCGCCCGGGCCTTGCGTTCGAACCGGACAACCTCCCGCTGGGGGTCCATGACCTCCCGCACCCGGATCCGGCGCAGCACGTCCAGCACGAAGGCGTCCCGGTGGACCGGCGAGTCCCGGGGGGTGTCCACCTGGGCGGCGTACAGGGTGCGCCGGCGCAGGGCGACGAAGGCCACCGCCTCGGCCAGCATCAGGGGGACCAGCAGGTCGTAGCTGCCCGCCATCTCGCACACCAGCACCAGGGCGCTGAGGGGGACGTGGGCGATCCCGCCGTAGAAGGCCCCCATGCCCACCAGGGCGAAGGCGCCGGGGTCGATGGCGGGGTCCTGGAGGAGCAGGGAGGCCGCCCGGCCGAAGGCGCCGCCGAAGAGGCCCCCCAGCACCAGCGACGGCGCGAAGTCCCCGGCGCTGCCGCCGGAGCCGATGGTCAGGGCCGACGCCAGCAGCTTGGCGGCGCAGAGCAGCAGGAGCAGCTCGACCCCCCGCCACCCCTCGGGCAGCCACTCCGCCCCGGTGATGGAGATCTGCACCGCCCCGTAGCCGCCGCCCAGGATCCCGAGGCCCTGGCCGGGCTCGCCGATGGCGTGGCCGACGAAGGCGATGGCCGGCGTACACAGCAGGCCCAGCAGCAGCCCCCCCGCGGCGGGGCGCACCCACTCGGGCAGGGGGGTGCGGGCGAGGGCCCCCCGCACGCCCCTCAGGGACGCCTCGAACCCCGCCGCCAGCGCCGCCACGCACAGCGCCAGCAGCAGGTACAGGGGCAGGTGGGTGGGCTCGAAGGGGTAGCGGGGGGCGTGGGCGAAGAGGGTGGACTCGCCGAAGATCGAGGTCACCACCGAGTAGGAGACCACGCTGGCCAGCACCGAGGGCACCAGGGCGTCGGACTCGAAGCCGTCCCGGTAGAGCATCTCGACGGCCAGCAGCGCCGCGCCGAGGGGGGTGCGGAACACCGCCGACACCCCCGCCGCCACCCCGGCGACCACCAGGATCCGCCGCTCCCGGGGGGTCAGGCGCAGCGCCCGGGCCACCAGCGCCCCGATGGCGCCCCCCACCTGCATCGTGGGCCCCTCCCGCCCGCCGGCGCCGCCGGTGGCCAGGGTGGAGATGGAGGCCAGCGCCTTCACCCACACCACCCGCTTGCGGATGGAGCCGTCCCGGTGGTGGAACGCCTCGATCACCGCGTCGGCGCCCCCTCCCCGGGTCTCGGGGGCGAGGCGGGTCAGCAGGCCGCAGGCCAGGCCCCCCAAGGCGGGGAGGGCCACCAGGAGCCAGGGCCGGAAGGGGGCGTGCCCGGGCGGGGTGACGGCGATCTCCCCCGCCGCCCTCAGGGGGCGGTAGCCGGCGAGTCCCTCCAGCAGCAGCGCCTGGCCATACTCCAAGGCCACGAAGAAGGCGGCGCCGAACAGGCCCGCCGCGATCCCCACCAGCGCCGCGTGGACCAGCACCCGCCCCAGGATCTGGAGGTCCAGGGGCGCCGTGTCGGCCAGGACCATGGGCGCCAGCGACCGGGCTCGGGCAAGGCGCCAGGCGGCGAGGCGTTGGAGCGGGCGGCGCACGGACGGGCCTCCGATCCGGCCCCGGGGGCCGAGACGGACAGGGTGGAGGGTGGGGCGGCCGGGATCAAGCCCCCTGGCCGGTCTTCCCCCCCCTCCGCGCCGCCTGGGAGGGGGGCTCGGCCTCCCGCTCGGGGCGGGCCTTCAGCTCGCCCAGCTCCCGCTCCACCTCCAGGCTCAGCTCCTCCTCGATGGCGAACCGGTCGGCGACGCCCTCCAGGTAGTCGGACATGCCGCTGGCGTGGGGGTTGGTGAGGATGTGGTGGTACACCTCCTCGAAGGTGTCCGACGCCGACAGCAGCGCCGCCGCGGCGGCCGTGTCCCGGGCCTTCAGGCTCTCGTGGCGCTGGAGGAGCTTCTCCAGGTCCGCCTTGGCCTTCTCCAACTGCATCCGGTCCGTCGCCGTCCGCGCCCCCTCCACCTGCCGCTCCACCCTCTTGATGCCGCCTCGCAGCTCGTCGGGGTCGTTGGAGCGGATCCGCTCCCGCATCGCCAGGCGCCCGTGGAAGAGCCGCAGGAAGTCCACCGTGGCGTCGTCCAGCTTCTCCAGGTCGTAGGCCGTCAGGGAGGTGCCCTTCTGGGCCGCAACCCGGGCGAGGGACTCGAAGCGCTCCCTCATGCGGCGGTAGCGCTCCCAGTGGTCGCTCCAGTCCGAGGGGGAGGTCCCGCCCCCCGGGGCGTCGGGATCCCCCGCCCGCCTCCGGATCTCGTCCAGCAGGTACTGGCGGTGGCGCTCCCGGGCCTCGGCCCTCTTCTTGCGGTCCACGTACTCCCGGAAGACCGGCGAGTCGGGCACGAAGAGGGAGGCGATCCCCGCCGCCCCGGCGTAGCCGATCATGGGCAGCAGCGCCCAGCCCATCACCCCGCTGGCCACCAGGGCGACGGATCCCAGCACCAGGGAGCCGCACAGGGCGCCCAGGTTCGCGGGGTGGCCGAGCATCTCCTTGAAGTAGGAGACGTCCTCCGGGTTGGGCGGGCGGCCCCTCAGCGCCACGGCGGGCCTCCCCTCCCCCTCACACCGTCACCCGGACCTGGCCCCCGGGGACGCCCGTGGGCCCCCGCAGCCGGTCGATGATCCGGTCGGCGAAGGCGACCGCCTGGGGGGTCCGGAGCCACTGCTCGGAGCGGATCCGGGGCTCCGTGAGCACGAAGTCGTCGGCGATCCGGGCGGGGTGGGTGGACAGCACCGTCACCCGATCCCCCAGCAGCAGCGCCTCGGTGATGTCGTGGGTGACGAAGACCACCAGGAAGCGGTGCTCCTCCCACAGGCGCACCAGCAGGGACTGCATCTCGGCGCGGATCTGGGCATCCAGGGCGCCGAACGGCTCGTCCATCAGCAGGAAGCGGGGGCGCAGCACCAGGGCCCGCGCCAGGGCAACCCGCTGGTTCTGGCCGCCGGAGAGCTGGCTGGGGCGGTGCTCGGCCTTGTCGGCGAGGCCCACGCTCTCGAGGGCGCCCTCCACCCGGCGCGCCTGCTCCCGGGCCGGCACGCGGCCCCGCCACAGCCTCGCCCGGAAGGGGAGCTCCACGTTCTGGCGCACCGTCATGTCGGGGCGGTTCAGGTAGCGCTGGAAGACCATCACCGCGTCGGGGTGGGATCCCCGACACTCCTCGCCGTCGATCCGCACGGTCCCCGAGGTGGGGGTCATCGCGCCCAGCGGCCGCACCCCGCCCATCATGTGGAGCAGGGTGGACTTCCCGCACCCCGAGGGGCCGAGGAGCATGTTGATCCCCGCCCCCTCGTAGACCAGGTCGATCCCGTCCACCACCCGCACCGGCGCCCCTCCCTTCGGGTCCGGGTACTCCTGGACGATGGAGGAGAGCTCGATCCGGGGCGGAGCCTGGCGGGTCTCGCTCATCCGTCCGCCTGCCAGGGGAAGAGGCGCCGCTTGAGGCGGCGCATGGTGGTGTCGGTCAGCAGCGCCAGGGCGAGGATCACCGCGATCACCGCGAAGACCCGGTCGGTGGCGGACAGGCGGCGGGCGGTCTGGATGAGCATCCCCAGGCCCTCCCGGGCGTTCACGTACTCGGCCACCACGATGTACGTCCAGGCGATCCCGAAGTCCACGATCACGGCGTCCATGATCCGGGGCATCGCCAGGGGCACCAGGACGTGGCGGATGGTCTCGTGGGGGGCGAAGCCCAGGTCCTCGGCCTGCACCAGGTAGTCCAGGGGCACCGCCCGCACCGCGTCCCGCACCATGGGCACCAGGTAGACGACGCCGCCGAACCACAGGAAGGCGATCTTCATCGTCTCGTCGATCCCGAACCACATGATGAACAGCGGCAGGAACGCGGTGATGGGGGCGTAGCGCAGGGGATCGGTGAGGGGCGAGATCGCGGCGTCGATCCGGGGGGAGGCGCCCATGAGCACCCCCAGCGGCACCCCCACCGCCACCATCAGCGCCACCGAGGCGAAGACCCTGCCCAGGGACCAGGCGGCGGCGACCAGGAGGGGGCTCGATCCACCCCCCTCGCTCCCCGCCTGCCAGGCGAGGCTCAGCAGGGCCTTCAGCACCGCCCACGGCGCGGGGAGGAAGGCGGGCTTCAGCAGGCCCGCGCCCGAGACCACCGCCCAGGCCAGGAGCACCCCCGCCATCGTGGCGAGGCCGAGGGCCCGCCGGGTGGACGGCGCGAGGGGGGCGTGGGGGTTCCACATCGAGGAAGCGGGATCCGTTCAGCGGGCGTAGACGGCCACGTCGGTCCTTCGGTTGCGCTCCAGGCACTCCTCGCCGGGCTCGGAGCAGACCGGCTTGTCGGGTCCGTTGCCGGCGACGTTGAACCGGGCGCGGTCGAAGGCGTAGTTGGCGACCAGGTAGTCCACGACCGCCTGGGCCCTCTCCTGGCTGAGCCTGCGGTTGGTGGCGGCGCTGCCCTTGACGTCGGTGTTGCCCTCCACCGAGATGTAGGCGTTGCCCATGCTCTGCACGAGGGGGGCGACCTGGTCGTCCAGGATCCGCTGGGCGTTCCGGTCCAGCTTCCCCGATCCCGAGGCGAAGAAGACCGCAACGGGCTTGGTGAGCACCGGCGCCGCCTTGGGGGTCACCACCGCCTGGCGCTCCTTGGGATCGAAGGTGAACTCGGGCTTCGCCGCCTCGGCCTTGGCCTCGGGCTTCTTGGCCACCAGGGCCTCGACGAAGCGCGTGTCCACCGCCGCCATGGGAGGGATCGGCGGGACGCTGGGATCGGCGATCCCGCCGTTGGCGCGCCACACCTTCCCCGCCTCGCTGTAGACCCGGGCGAAGTCGCCGCCGTCCCCGGTGTTCAGGCCGAGGATCCGCACGTTGTCGTCCAGGTCCGTCCACTTGATGGACTTGAAGAGCCCGGCGATGAACTCGCGCCCCTCCTTCTTCTCGAGGTCGGCGAAGGAGGGCTCGGTGGCGGTGAGGGCGTCGATGGCCTTGCCCGCGTCCGCCTCCGCCAGGCCCACCCCCTCGAACCACCCCGCCACGAGGCGCTGGACCACCTCGGGGTGCTGGGCGACGACGCGGCTGTCGCAGACGATCCCGTCGTACACCAGGCTGGTGGCGGTGCTGGTGGAGAAGACCACGTGGGCGCCGGGCTTCCGCAGGGCGAGGGAGGCGTCGGGATCCCACAGGACCGCCGCCTGGACCGCGCCGGACTCGAACATCGCCCGGACCCCGGGCGTGCCCTCGTCGGCGCCGACGAACACCAGGTTGTTCCGGAGGGCCTTCTTCTGGGGGGCGAGGAGGGCGCTGTTGTCGATGGCGTAGTCCAGCATCCAGTGGGAGGGGGTGAACTGGACCAGCGCCACCTTCTTGCCCAGCAGGTCCTCGACCCGGCCGATCCCGGTGTCGGCGACCAGCATGTCGGCGCCGCGGGTGTTGTCCACGACCATGACCATGGTCCCGTCGAAGCCGCCGGCCCGGAGGCCGGGCTGCTCCTGGGCCCAGAAGTCGATGGTCCTCCAGGCGCACTGGAAGGTGCCCGAGCCGAAGCCGGTGGCGAGGGTGGGCACGTCGTTCTGGATCAGGAACTCGACGGAGAGGCCCTGGCGGTCGAAGGCGGAGCCGGGCTGGGTCTTGAGCTGGCCGCCGTTGGCGACGAGGGCCGGGGCGTAGCCGGTGAACTCCACGATGGAGACCCGGAGCGGGTTCCCGTCGGTCCCGAGGGCGCCGCTGGCCGGGCCGGGGCCGGCCCCTCCACCCCCGCCGCCCCCGGTGGGGGTGGCGAAGGCCCCACCGCCGTCCGTGGCCACGGTGCCGCCGGAGAGCATGTCCTTGAGGGCGAAGTGCCAGGCCGCGGCGCCGACCACGCAGAGGATGGTGACGGTGACGGCCCCCTTGCCGAGGGGAGTGAGCTTGGCCATGGGTTCAACCTCGCGGGGGGGACTTGGGGTCCTGCAGATCGGCCGGGCGCGGCGCCTGGGAGCCGGAGAGGAAGACCGGCACCTGCCGGATCCGGTTGAGCTCGTCGCCGACGCGGGTCCTCTCCCGGGCGCAGGCCTCCCGGGTGGCGCGCAGGGCCGCGTCGATGCGGGCGGTCTCCGCCGCCGCCTCCTCGCGGATCCCCGCCATCTCCGCCTCCAGGGCGGCGATCTGGCGCCGCACCTCGGCGTCGGCCTCGGCGACCTGCTTCTCGATCCGGGTCCGCTCCGCCGCCGCCCCCTCGCCGGCCGCCCGCTCCCGCCCCCCCAGCCGGTCCACCACCGCCTTGAGGGCCGCCGTCTTGCGGTCGGCGTCCGCCACCACGTCGGCGACGGTCCACCGCTCGTCGGCGGCGTCCAGGGCCTCGATGGCCACCAGGGCCTGCTCCCGGGGGAGGGCCCGGAGGCGCTCGATCACCGCCAGGAGCTGCTCCACCGTGTAGTGGGAGGGCGGGACTCCGGCCTCGGCGTAGATGCGCTCGAAGGGGATCCCCTCCTGGACGTCCGCCGATCCCGCAGCGGGGTCCGGGGCGGCGGGCGCGGAAGGGGGCGGCGGCGGGGTCGGGGCGGTGCGGGGGGAGGGCGCGGCGGAGCCCAGCTCGCGGATCAGCGCCTCGGCGTCGTCGCTCAGGTCCTCGGGGACGAGACCGCCGGGGCGCGGCGCGCCGGGATCCTCTCCCCCCTCGAACTCCACGAACGCTCCCGCGACCTTCTTCCAGAATCCCACGAACACACCCCCCGGGGACGTCGCCGGGCGACGGGATCGGACTCCGGGGCCGCCCCGCCGCGCGCCGGACGGCGGGCCGCGCGTCCGGACGGCGAAATCTACCGCCCTTCCGGGGCCCAGGTCCATCCCCCGGGAGGGATCGGGCTCCCCGCCCCCCGGGGGAGGGGGAGCGGGATCCGGCCCCCACCCTCGTGCTCGCCGCTCCCCTCGCCTATACTCGCGCCGCCCCGGGACCGGCCCCCCTGCCCTCGCCGGCCCCCGGAGCGGGAGGGTCCCGGTGGCGAGCCGCAGTCCCAAGGGTCGGCCGCGGGCCGACGCCCCTCCTCCCGGGGGGGCCGAGGCGGCGGCGACCCTGTACCTGGTGCCCCTGCCCATCGGCAACCCCGGCGACCTCTCGCCCCGGGCGGTGGAGGTCCTGCGGGCCGCCGCGGTCATCGCCGCCGAGGACACCCGGGTCGCCCTGCCCCTGCTCCGGGGCCTCGGGATCGGGACCCGCCCCGTCAGCTACCACGACCACAACGAGGCGACCCGCGCCCCCTGGCTGGTGGAGCGCCTGCGGGAGGGCCGGGACGTGGCCCTGGTGAGCGACGCCGGGACCCCCCTCGTGAACGACCCCGGCTACCGGCTGGTGGTGCTGGCGGCGGAGGCGGGGGTGAGGGTCGTCGCCCTGCCCGGCCCCTGCGCCGCCGTCGTCGCCCTGGTGGGATCGGCCCTGCCGCCGGACCGCTTCACCTTCGCGGGCTTCCTGCCCCGGGTGGCGGGCCGCCGCGCCGCCGCCATCGCCGACCTGCGGGAGCGCCCCGAGACCCTGGTGCTCTACGAGTCCCCCCACCGGGCGCTGGAGACCCTGGACGCCCTGGCCGCCGGCCTGGGGGACCGCCGCGCCTCCCTGGGGTGGAACCTGACCAAGCCCGGCGAGCGCACGATCCGCGGTACCCTCGCCTCCATCCGTGCCGAGCTCGCCTCGTGGGAGTACGTCCACGGGGAGATCACCCTGGTGATCGCCGGGGCCGAGGGGGGTGACGAGGCCCGGACCCTGGCCCTCGCCGACCGCCTGATCCCCGCGCTGCTGGCGGAGGGCCTGGAGCCCCGCCGGGTGCGGGACGTCGTCGCCGCCGCCCTCTCCCTGCCCCGGGGCGAGGTCTACCGCCGGGTGCTGGCCGCCGCCGGGGAGGGGGGCGGCGGGGCGTGAGCGTCCGGGGGCGGTGCGGCGGCCAGGGGCTTGTCCGGGACGGGCGCGCGGTTACATAGGCGCCGCCCGGGGAGAGCGGTGGAAGGGATGTCGTACAGGGGAACAGGGAGCGGCGGCGGGACCTTCGTCGCCATCGACTTCGAGACCGCCGACCAGGGCAGGGACAGCGCCTGTTCGGTGGCCCTGGTGCGGGTGGAGGGGGATCGCGTGGTCGCCCGGGAGCACCGGCTGATCCGCCCGCCGCGCCGCGAGTTCATGTTCACCTATATCCACGGGATCGACTGGGAGAGGGTCAGCCGGGAGCCGGTGTTCGGCGAGGTGTGGCCCGCCGTGGCCCCCATCCTGGAGGGGGCCGAGTTCCTCGCCGCCCACAACGCCCCCTTCGACCGCTCGGTGCTGGCGGCCTGCTGCCAGGCGGCGGGCCTGCCCACGCCGCCCCAGCCCTTCCGGTGCACCGTGAGCCTCGCCCGGGACACCTGGGGGATCCGCCCGACGAAGCTCCCCGACGTCTGCTCCCGCCTGGGGATCCCGCTGCGGCACCACGACGCCCTCTCCGACGCCGAGGCGTGCGCCCGGATCCTGCTGGAGGCGCGCCGCCACGTCGCCGTGGCCCGGTGATGGAAGAGCCTCCTCAACCCACCGGCGACGCCGCGGCCGCGAAGACCCGTTCGTCGGAGCGGATCCGCGCCAGGACCTCGGCCCCGGGCTCGCCCACCAGGGCGATCCGGGCGCAGGCGGCCTCGGCGCCCGAGAAGACGATGTTCTGCATCTCCTGGACGTTGAGGCCGGCCTGGCGCAGCACGTCCAGGACTCCCGCCAGGACCCCGACGCGGTCGGCGTGGCGCACCACCAGCATGTGGGTGGCGGGACTGGACTCCGCCAGGTTGACGCAGTTCGGGATCGCCTCGCCGCGGCGGTAGGCGACGACGATCCGCACCACCTCCTCCCCCACCGCCTCCTCCGCCTCGGCGGTGCTGGCGCCGATGTGGTGGGTGCCGTAGACCCCCGCCTCCGCCACGATGGGGTCGTCGAAGGAGCCCTCCCCGCCGGTGGGCTCCCGGGCGAAGACGTCCAGGCCGACCCGGAGGCCCCGCTCCCGGATCGCCCGGAGCAGGGCGTCCCCGTCCACCACCTCCGCCCGGGCGGTGTTCACCAGCAGGGCTCCCGGGTTCAGGGCCCCCAGCACCGCGTCCCCCACCAGCCCCCGGGTGTCCCCGGCGAGGGGCAGGTGGACCGTCAGCGCGTCGGCCCCTCGGGCCGCCTCCTCCGGGCTCGCCGCCCTCGCCACCCCGAGGGCGCCCGCGGTCGCCTCGTCCAGGCTCCGGGACCACGCCACCACCCTCATGCCGAAGGCCCGGGCCCGGGCGATCACCTCGCGGCCGATGGACCCGCACCCCAGCACCGCCAGGGTGCGTCCCCGCAGGCCCCGGGCCGCGGAGAACCCCTTCTTGTCCCAGCGCCCCTCCCGCAGCGCCACGGCGTTGTCCACCAGCCGCCGGTCCAGGCTGACCAGGTGGCCCAGGGTCAGCTCCGCCACCGCGGCGGCGTTCTTGCCGGGGCAGTTGGCGACGTAGACGCCCCGGGCCGACGCGGCGGCGAGGTCGATGGTGTTCACCCCCGCGCCCGCCCGCACCACCAGGGACAGGGAGGGGGCGGCGGCGACGTCGGCCGCCGTCACCCGGGTGCCGCGGACCACCAGGACTTCGGGATCCGCCTCGGCCAGTCGGGCGGTCAGGGCGTCGCCCGCGAGCCCGGGCCTCTGGGCGACCCGGGCGCCGGCCTCGGCCAGCCGGGCGGACACGAGGGGGGAGAGTCGGTCGGCGATGAGGACGCGCATGGCGGAACCTCAACCACACCCGGCGGGCTCGCGTCAACCGGGCCGCGATCCGGCCGACGGCACCCCCCGGGGGGGCCGTGGTCCCCCTCGCGCCGGCCGGAGGCCGGGCCGGGTCAACTGGGAGGGCCCACCGCGTGGCGCGGTCCCGGCGCGTCGCCCCGGGCGGGGGGATCCTCCCCCCGGCCCCGTCGGGCCAGCCAGGCCCGGAGGCCGCCGGCGGCCCGGAGGTCGGCGGCGACGAGGGCGGCGAGGAGGGAGAGGAAGGCGGCGAGGAGGCACCACTCGAAGAAGACGTAGCGCAGGTACTCGTCGCGGACGTTCCGGGAGTAGGCGTACCAGAGGGCCGTGGGGACGAGGGCCACCGCCGCCGCCCCCGCGGCGCGCCAGCCTCCCGACGGAGGGGCGCGGGTGCGGCCCAGCAGGGGCCACAGGGCGATCACGCTCCAGTAGTAGTGGGACGCGACCGTCAGCGCGAAGAAGGCCACCGTCGCCAGGACGTAGGAGTCCACGTCGTCCCGGCTCCGCAGGGCCAGGGCCAGCAGGCCCAGCAGCAGGCCCGCGGTGGCCAGGTACAGGGGGTACTGCTCCGCGAGGTTCCGGCGCCGGGCCGCGTCGCCGGGGGCCCCCGGGGCGCCCAGCTCCCGGGTGAAGACGTGCTTGAGGCCCACCCGGCCGTTGCCGTAGGTCATCTCGTCGTTGTGCAGCGAGATGTTCTCGGCGAACTCGCGCCAGTGCTGGGCCCCGTGGGGTCGGCTCAGGCCCGCCCCGAGGCCCAGGACGCAGGCCAGGGCGAAGCCTCCGAAGAGGGCCAGGTGGCGCCGGGGGATCCGCCCCTCGTCCCACAGGGCGAAGCCGGCCCGGGCCACGAAGCCCCCCAGCAGCACCGCCGGGAAGATCCGGAAGATCGCCGCCCACCCCAGGGCGAAGCCCGCCAGGCCGTGGCGACGGCGGGCCAGCAGCACGGGCACCAGCAGGATCAGGTAGAGCCAGTCGTACTGGAGGAAGCCCCCCAGGTAGCGGGGGGGATTGGGCGGGAAGGCCAGCAGCGCCGCGCCGCACAGGAGCGCCGCCTCGACCCCGAAGGCCGCGGCCAGGGCCAGGCCCACCGCCACCAGCCCCACCATGTCGAAGAGCTTGACGGCCCGGACGTGGGAGGGGTTCGCCAGGTCCACCCGGTGGCTGACCTGGGCGGCCACGGCGTCCCAGGCCGGCGAGGGGTTGTAGCCCCGGTCCAGGAGCACCCCCCGCCAGAACTTCTCGCTCCCCGTCCGGGCCAGCAACTCCACGTCCCTCTTGAAGCGCTCCCACCGGGCGTCGGTGAACGCCTCACTCCGCACGTAGGGGTCCGAGGCCCGCACCGGCACCACCCGCCGGGTCTCCAGGTCCCGGATCCGGGGCAGCTTCGCCAGCTTGCCGCCGTCCTCCCGCTGGGCGGCGATGGTCTGCTCGTAGAGGTCGAAGTAGCCCAGCTCGGGGAAGTACTCCGAGCCGACGTAGTAGTGGTACCAGTTCCAGGTGCGGTAACGCTTCGTGGACAGGCCGGTGCGGGACTCGAAGAACCACAGCACCACCGCCGCCAGGGCCAGGATCCCCAGGATCCGGCCGGCCGTCCGCCGCGCCCCCCCCATCAGCGCGCCCCGGCGGCCCGGAGCACCCGCAGCCACAGCAGCCCGGCGAGGACGTAGGCCGCCGTCGCCACCCACGAGGTGACGTCGAAGCCGACGCTCCGCACCAGCAGGGCCGCCGCCACCGTGCCCATCACCGAGGTCGCCCCGTTGGTCGCCCACAGGGCCGGCGCCGTCGCCCCCCCGGTGTGCTCCGAGGCGCGGATCGCGGAGGGCAGGAAGATCCCCAGGGGGGCGCCCAGGGCCAGGGTCAGGCCGCCCACCACCCAGGGCCTCGCCCCCTCGGGCACCGACTCTCGGAGCCACGGGCCCATCTCCGGGAGCAGGGGGGGCAGGAGCACCACCCCCAGGAGGGCCAGGGCCACCACCCCGTAGCGCACCCCCCGCCTCCTCTCGGGCATCAGCCACTCCGACGCCGCCGAGCCCACGGTCAGGGCCACCAGCAGCGCCGTCAGGATCGCCACCAGCGCCACCGTGGGGTGCCCCAGCAGCAGCCCCGCCCTCTCCATCAGGCCCACCTCGTGGACCATGAAACCGAAGCCCAGCATGGCGAAGAGCACGAGCTGGGCGCCGGCGTGGCCGCGGGAGCCCCTCTTCGTCCGCCACAGGAAGGCGGCGATCAGCAGGGCCGAGAGCACCACGAACAGCACGATCACCCCGAAGAGGAACTGGAAGTTCAGCGACTGGAGCCGGATGTCCGACTGGTCGTCGCCGATGCCCCGGAAGGTGGCGGCGAAGAACTTGGCGTGCTGGTGACCGAAGGGGCGGTCGTCCACCACCGGATCCAGGAAGAGGTGCCGCTTCTTCAGGACCTTCGCGATCACCCGCCCCGCGTCCCCCGAGATGATCTGCTCGGTGTCTTCGATGGGGAACGGCACGCCGGGGGCGCGGATCAGGTCGGGGCCCTCGTCGGGGTTCCGGGGAGATCGGGACGCCTCCAGGCGAGAGCGCAGGTCCGCCAGGGACGCCTCGTCCCACGGCCTCTTGGAGAGGAGCACCATGCGCCGGATCCCGTGGCCGTACTTGCGGTCCACCACCACCAGGCGCTCCCCCAGGTCCAGGCCCAGCTCGTCGGTGGCGGCGCGGATGGTGGAGAGGAGGTGCTGGGTCGAGGCCCGGCCCGAGTCCGGGTGGTAGCGGACGATGGACAGGAAGCCGTCGTCGGTCAGGTGGTCCAGGTAGCCCCGGAAGGCCTCCCGGGTGAACAGCAGCGAGGGCGACCACGCCAGGGAGGCCTGGCCGGCGAGGCTGTGGAAGTTCACCTCCAGCATCTGGATGATCGTCCAGCGGTCCCGGCTCATGTCCACGAAGGAGCGGCCGTCGGCGACGTGGTAGTCCACCCCGGGCTGGTCCAGAACGTAGTCGTCCCGGTGGCCGAAGTGCTTCTCCAGCAGCCGCGGCACGCCCCCCGCCACCTCCACCGCGTCGATGCGCCGGACCACCCCCGGCGCCGCCGTCTGCACCGCGCTCTCGATCTCCTGGCCTCCGCCCGCCCCGATGATCAGCACCGAGCCCTCGGGGCGCATGGCGAAGGGGATCCGCTCGAGGTTCTCCGTGAAGCGGCGGTCCCCCTTGTGGGAGACCATGGTGCGGCTGGTGTTGTCGATGAGGAGCCAGGGGTCCTTGAGCTCGCCCGGCTCGGGGTCCCGGGCCGCCTCGTAGAGGGCGACCCGGGCCAGGGAGGACCACTCGGCGTCCACCACCTGGTGCTCGGAGAAGCCGGCGGCGTAGCGCACCTTCAGGGGGCCGAAGGCGAGCACCCCCACCGCCGCCGCCGCCACCACCGTGCCGGAGATCCGCATCCTCCGGGACGGCGTCCCCGGGGTGAGGTGGGCGGCGGCGGCGAAGAGCAGCATCACCACCCCCACCGCGTTCACCGCCCCGAACCACCGCAGGAAGACCAGGGAGGAGAGGGCGCCCAGGGTCGCCCCGGCGACGTCGGCGGCGTAGAGGCGCCCCGCCGCCGCGGGGGCGCGCCCCAGCATCAGCGCCTGGGCGTAGGCCGCCGCCGCGAAGGGGACCATCTGGAGCACCACCACCAGCGCCAGCCCGGGCCAGTTGAGGAGCATCGGATCCTTGTCGAACTGGGCCTTCCGGGTGGAGTAGGTCCAGACCACCTTCTCGCCCCGGGAGATCGTCTCGGGGATCAGGGGGACCAGGGTGGCCACCGCGAAGGCGATGGCCGCCAGGGCCGCCGCCGCGATCAGCACCGTCCGCACCCGCCGCAGGCGGACCTCGTCGGGGCGCTTCTCGTGCAGCGCGGCCAGCCAGCCGCCGAGCCCCATCCCCAGCAGCGCCATGGCGATGGCGCCGAAGGCGACGTTGGAGAAGAGCACGATGGCCAGGAGCCGGGTGAGCAGGACCTCGAAGAGGAGCAGCCCGCCGCCCAGGCAGGCCATCATCCACAGGGACCGCGCCGTCGCCGCCCCGGGGACGGGATCCGCGGGCGGCGCGGCGGCCTCCTTGGCGAGGGTCACGGGGGGGGCCAGCCCCCCCACGGGGGCGAGCACGTCGGACTCGGGGGACATCCACACCTCGGGGAGGGAGCCCGGGCCGCCGGCCCGGAGGTCCTCACCCAGCGCGACCCCAGGGCGCCGCGCCGGGACGGGTGAGCGGGCCGGCCGCGCCGAGGGAGGCGGAAGGGTATCACAGGCCCCACGCCGCGAGGCGGGGCGCGGGAATGCCCGGATCCGCTCCCGGAGCCCGTCCCGTAGGGGCTCCCCGGCGCGGGGCGAGGGATCGCACTCGTTCCCCTTGACAGCGTGGTTCAACCACTTCAGATTGGTTGAACCACGCTGGGTGGTTCAACCACTCGGGGGAGCCGCGATGCGGGACAAGACGGCGAACCTCGCCGACCAGATCCACCGGGACCTCCGGGCGAGGATCCTCTCGGGGGCCCTCGGGGCGGGGGCGCGCCTGGCCCCGGAGCGGGAGCTGGCGCGGGAGTACGACACCAACCGCAACACGCTGCGGGAGGCGGTGCGCCGGCTGGAGGCGGAGGGGCTGATCACCGTGCGCCACGGCCAGGGGGTGACGGTGGCGGACTTCCGGCGCACCGCCACCATCGGGCTGCTGGCCCCCTTCTTGGAGCACGGCGCCGACGACGCCGAGAAGGCCCGGGTGGTGGCCGACCTGCTCCCCGCCCGGGCGCGGGTGCTGGAGACGGCGGTGGGGCTCGCCGCGGAGCGGGCCGGGGCCCTGGACCTGGCCCGCCTCCGGGCCGCCGCCGAAGGGCTGATCGCCGCCGCCGCCCTTGGGGATCGGGCCGCCATGGCGGAGCGGGACCTGGACCTGGTGGACGCCCTGGTGGACGCCGCCCACTCGGTCCCGGTGCGGTGGATCGCCAACCCCTTCCTCGACGCCACCCGCCAGCTCATCCGGCGCTTCCCCGGCCTGTGGCTGGTGGAGCCCGGCTTCCCCGAGCAGGTCCGGGCCCTGCTGGACGCCCTCGCCGCCGGCGACGCCGAGGGGGCGATGGCGGCGACCCGGGAACGCTACCGCCGGGTGGACGCCGTCGTCCTGGAGGCGCTGCGCGGCCTGCTGGACGCCACCGCCCCCCCGCCCCGAGCCCCCGAGGCCGCCTTGGAGATCGCCCCATGAGAGAGCCCCGTCCCCCGGGCGAGACCGCCGCCACCCCCGTGCGCCACCCCACCGACGGGTGGGTCATGGCGGATCCCGTGCCCATGCGGTCGTCCACGCTCCGGGCCTTCCGGGGCCTGATCCGCGCCTTCTGCCCCGCCCCCGGGGAGCCGGTGGAGGCGGACCTCACCGCCCGCGTCGAGCTCCACGTGCGCCGGATCCTCGCCTACATGCCGGCGATGACCGTCCTGGGGTTCAAGCTGGCGATCCACCTGCTGGACTGGTCGCCCCTGTGGAGGGGGGCGGCGTGGCGGAGGGTGCAGCACCTGGACCGGGAGGCCGCCGGCCGGGTGCTGGACGGGATGGGGGCCAGCCGCTTCCCCCTGGTGCGCCTGGTGATGCTGGGGGTGCGGGGATCGGTGCTGTCCACCTGGTTCGACCAGGACGAGGTCCACCGCGCCATGGGCTACGCCCCGGCGCCCTTCATCGCCGCGCGGATCGCCCTGCGGCGGCGCCTGCTGGAGGGGGAGCGGACCCCCGGGACGGAGGACGGGGACGCCCTGGCCGCCGAGGGAGGCGCGGCGTGATCCTCGACCATCGGGACTACGGTCGCGGCGGCGCCTTCGAGGCCGACGTGGTGGTGGTGGGCACCGGCGCCGGGGGCGCGGCGGCGGGGGCGGAGCTGGCCGAGGCCGGCTACGACGTGCTCTTCGTCGAGGAGGGGGGCTACCACCCCACCGCGTCGTTCACCCCCTACGCCACCGAGTCGGTGCCCCGCCTCTACCGGGACGCCAGCGCCACCATCATCCTCGGCAACCCGCCCATCCCCTACGTCGAGGGGCGGTGCGTCGGCGGGAGCACGGTGCTCAACGGGGGCATGACGTGGCGCCCCCCCGAGGCGGTGCTGTCCGACTGGCAGAGAATCACCGGGAGCGCCGACATGGGGGCCCGGGGCCTGGAGCCCCTGTTCGAGAGGGTCGAGGACCGGATCCAGTCCCGCCCCCAGCTCGATCTCTCCGTGGGCACCGACAACCGGATGATGGCCGAGGGCGCCCGCAAGAAGGGTTGGAAGGTGGAGGTCAACCGGCGCAACCAGGAGGCGTGCGTCGGCTCCAACAGTTGCGTGTTCGGCTGCCCCACGGGGGCCAAGCAGTCGACCCTGGTGAGCTACATGCCCCGGGCCTTCGCCCGGGGGGCCCGCTGCCTGACGGAGGTGCGGGTGGAGCGGCTGCTGGTGGAGGGGGGCCGCTGCGTCGGGGTGCGGGGACGGGCGGTGGACCCCCGGACCCGGCGCCCCGGCGCCGAGGTGCGGGTGCGGGCCCGGGCCACGGTGGTCGCCGCCGGTGCCGTCCAGACCCCCTACCTGCTGCTGGCCCACCGGCTGGGGCGCCCCTCGGGGCAGCTCGGGCGCAACTTCCTGTGCCACCCCAACGCCAAGGTGCTGGGCCTCTACCCCTTCGACGTGAACGCCTGGCAGGGGGTGAGCCAGTGGAGCCAGATCCGCGAGTTCCGGGACGAGGGCATCAACATGGCCGAGAACATGGTCCCCCCGGGGGCCCTGGCCGCCCACCTCCCCCGCTCGGGCCGGGGGGCGTGGGAGATCATGCGCCGCTACAACCAGGTGATGGCGACGGGGGTGCTGGTGGAGGACAGCTCCACGGGGGTGGTGTCCCGCAGCGCCCTGGGCATGGCCATGCCCCGCTACGACATCACCGCCCACGACCACCGCCGCTTCCTCAAGGGGGTGCGGCTGCTGGCGGAGCTGCACTTCGACATGGGCGCCGACTCGGTGATGCTGCCCTTCGCCCACTTCGACATGGCCCGGAGCCCCGACGAGCTGCGCCGCATCGACGAGCGCTCCATGCCCCGGGAGAGCCTGGAGCTGTTCACCGTGCACCTCATGGGCACGGCCCGGATGGGGGCGAGGCCGGAGGACTCGGTGGTGGACCTGGGCGGGCAGGTGTGGGACCTGCCGGGCTGCCACGTCGCCGACGCCTCCCTCTTCCCCACCGCCATCGGGGTCAACCCCCAGGTCGCCATCATGGCCCTGGCCACCCGGGTCGCCCACCGCCTCGCCGAGGGCCTGGGACGCCGCCGTCCCCCCCGGGGCGCCCCCGAGGGGGAGCAGCCGACCCTGGCGTGAGGGGGGCGGCCCCCCAGGGCCGGAATGGGTCATAATCGACGCCGCTCCAGCCGATCCCGGTGAGCCCCCATGGACCCCGCTTCCCCCGCGCCGGCGCGCGGCTCCGCGCGCCTCGTCCCCCGCGCGGCGGCGCTCGCCGCGGCCGCCTCCCTCGCCGCCTGCGCCCCGGGGGAGGACCCTCCGCCCGGGCCCGGCCCCGATCCCCCGGCCGGCCCCTCGGCCCGCATGGACTTCACCCGCGCCGGGGGCTTCTGGTCCTCCCCCTTCCCCAGCGACGACCGGGTGGTGGGCGGCGCCGTGGACCTCGGGGGCTTCCCCAACCCCGACGGGGTGCCCTTCGTGGGGGCGGTGCTGGGGCTGCTGGACGGGAGGGCCGAGGGCTTCGGCACCACCTCGGGGATCTTCTTCTCGATGGAGGCGGAGCCGGTGTCCCTGCCCGACCTGGAGGGGACCATGGGGGAGGACGCCCCCGTCCTGCTGGTGGACGTGGAGCCCGGCTCCCCCGATCACGGCCGGCGCTGGCCCCTGAGGGTGGGCTTCGAGGCCGACGCCGGGCCCTTCGGGGGCGAGGACCTGCTGGCGCTGCTGCCCCTCCAGGGCCTGCCCCTCCGCCCCGGGGAGCGGTACGCGGCGGTGCTGACCCCCGCCCTCCCCACCGTGGACGGGCCCCTGGGCGTCGCCCCGGCGGTGGAGGCGATCCGGGCGGGGACGAGGCCCGAGGGCATGGGCGACGGGGCGTTCGGGGCCTACCGGGACGCACTCGGGGCCCTGGACGCCCTGGGGGTGGAGGTGGCGGCGCTGGCGGTGTTCACCACCGGGAGGCCCGAGGCGGACCTGGACGCCCTGCTGGCGGCCGCCCGGGAGCGGCCCCCCTCGCCCCTCCTCCCCTTCGCCCTGACCGATGCCTTCGACGCCTTCTGCGTGTACCAGTCCGAGGTCGAGATGCCGGTCTACCAGTCGGGGGATCCCCCCTACCTGGGGGAGGGGGGCGAGATCCTCTTCCAGGACGGGGTGCCGGTCTTCGACCACGGCGAGAGGGCGAGGGTGGTGGTGACGGTGCCCCGGGCGCCGGCCCCCGAGGGGGGATGGCCCACGACGGTCTTCGTGCGGACCGGGGGCGGCGGCGACCGGCCGCTGGTGGACCGGGGGCCCCGGGCGGAGCCGGGGGGAGAGGCCGTCGAGCCGGGCACCGGGCCGGCCCTGCACCTGGCCCGGGCGGGCCACGCCGGGGTGAGCGTGGACGGCCCCCTCGGGGGGATCCGCAACGCCACCGGCGGCGACGAGCAGTTCCTGATCTTCAACGTCACCAACCCCGGCGCCCTGCGGGACAACCTGCGGCAGTCGGCGGTGGAGCTGGCCCTGCTGCCGGCCCTGCTGGAGGGCCTGGCCCTGGACGTCACCGCCTGCGGGGGCGCCGGGGAGGAGGCCCGCTTCGCCCCGGCGGCGATCATGGGCCACTCCATGGGGGCCACCATCGCCCCCCTGACCCTGGCCCTGGCGGGGGAGTACCGGGCGGCGGTGCTGAGCGGCGCCGGGGGATCGTGGATCGAGAACGTCCTCCACAAGCTCAGCCCCCTGGAGGTCCGGCCCATCGCCGAGGCGATGCTGGGCTACCCCGAGCACGGCCACTCCCTGGACGCCTTCGACCCCGTCCTGAGCCTCCTCCAGTGGGCGGGGGAGCCCGCCGATCCGCCGGTCTACGCCGGGAGGGCCGCCGCGGGGCGGGACGTGCTGATGCTCCAGGGGATCGTGGACACCTACATCCTGCCCCCCATCGCCAACGCCACGTCCCTCTCGTTCGGGTTGGACCTGGCCGGCGAGGCCCTGGACGAGGGGCACCCGGAGCTGTCCGCCTTCGAGCCCCTGGCGGCCGTCCTGCCCTACTCCGGGGCCGAAGAGATCCCCCTGCCCGCGTCGGGGAACCGGGACGGGCACACCCGGATCGTGGCGCAGCACCCCGAGGACGGGATCGAGGACGGCCACGAGATAGTGTTCCAGACCGAGGCCCCCCAGCGCCAGTACCGCTGCTTCCTGGAGGCCGTCGGCCGCGGGGCGGTGCCGGTGGTGGAGGAGGGGGGCGAGGAGGGGGAGTGCGCCGCGCCGCCCTAGGGCCCCCCGGTCCCCCGCGCCCGGGCGGCTCGGCGTGACCCCCGGCGAGGCGCTCCTGGCGGTCGCCGCGCTCGGGACCTCGGTCCTCTCCGCCGTCCTGGGCATGGTGGGGGGGCTGATCCTGATGGGGGTGTTCGCCGCGGCGCTGCCGGTGCCGGCGGCGATGGTGCTGCACGGCGCCACCCAGTTCGTGGCCAACGGCTTCCGGGCGGCCCTCCTCTGGCGCCACGTCCACGTCCGGGGGGTGCTGGCCTACGCCGCGGGTGCCGCCGGGTCCTACGCCCTGCTGCGGGGGGCCCGCTTCGTGCCCGATCCCGCCACCGTGTTCCTGGGCCTCGGCGCGGTGCCCTTCGCCGCCCGCCTCGCCTCCCGGGCCGTCGCCCTGGACTTCTCGCGCCCCTCCGCGGCGGTGGCGGCGGGGCTGGTGGTCACCTCCGTCCAGCTCGTGGCGGGGGTGGGCGGGCCCCTGCTGGACGTGTTCTTCATCGACACCGCCCTGGGGCGCCGGGAGGTGGTGGCCACCAAGGCGGTCACCCAGGCGACCTCCCACCTGCTCAAGCTCGGCTACTTCGCCCCCCTCCTCGCCGCCGGCACGGTCTCCCCCGCCCTGATCTCCGCCTCGGTCCTGGCCGCCCTCGCCGGCACGCTGGCGGGCAGTCGGATCCTGGAGCGGGTGAGCGACGGGTGGTTCCGGACCGCCACTCGCTGGCTGGTGCTGGGGGTGGGGGCGGTGTTCATCGCCCGGGGCCTGGCGGCGCTGGGGTGAGGGGGGCTCAGAGTCGGACACGAAATAGGTTGGCGCGGGCGTTGCCTTCGCAACGGCCGTGACAACCGGCGGTCGCACGGATCGGCGGCGAGGCGCCCGGATCGCAAGGAACACCGCGATTTCGCGAGGGAAGGGATACCGAGCGTATCTCGACCGAGCGAGAGCGCGGGTGACGCCGCGAGGCGGGATGCATCGTCGCCCAGGTGTGCGACCGCATTTCGTGTTCGACTCTCAGGTCGGTCGCGGCGCGTGCGAGGCCCGGGCGCTCCGGGCCTCGGCTCCCGGTCCCGGGATCCGCTGCCCGACGTGGTGGGCGACGGAGCGGGCGTAGTAGCGCACCACCTCCCAGCGCCCCCCGCCCACCCGGAGCCCCCCGGGGCCCTCCTGCAGCACCCCGCGGCGGACGAGGAGCCGCGCCGCCGACTCCACCAGGGCGTCCACCTCGGCGGCGTCCACGATCCGCTCCTCCAGGGCCAGGATCTCCGAGCGCCGGTCGTCGGCCTCGCCGGCCAGGGCGGCCCGCTCCGCGTCGATGGCGTCGAGGTCGGGCCCCAGAGCCAGGGGCGCCCCCCGCCGCCGCAGCTCGGCGAGGAGCGAGGCGACCTCCCCCCGCACCGCGTCGGCGGCGAGGACGCCGTCTCCCCCGTCCCCGCGGACCCGCGCCAGCGCCAGGCACAGCAAGGGGACGGGGGTGACCGGGACCACGGCGGCGATCCGCTCCATCAGCAGCGCGGCGAGCCGGCGCGTCTCCTCGCGCCTCGCCTCTTCGGGGAGGGCCGCCACCCGGGAAGGATCCCCGCCCAGCAGCTCCCCCAGGGTCACGGCGGGGCCGATCTCCACCGCGGCGAGGCCGAAGGTGCCCCGGGAGCCCCAGGCGGCGCGCCAAGCCCCCCGGCCGATGGAGAGCGCGCGGGAGGCGGCGGAGCGGGGGATCTCCACCAGGACCCGGGCGAGGGAGCGGGCCTTCTCGCCGAGGGTGGGGGCGCGGGCCCGGCCCCCCGCCTCGGAGAGGAGGCGGGTGTCCTCGAGGACGCGGTCGTAGTTGAGCCCCACCGGCACGAAGGAGATCTCGCCCCGGAAGGAGGGATCCGCCAGGGAGGACACGATGGCGTCCAGCAGCCCCGCCCGGGGCTCCCGGAAGTTGCCGTCCCGGCTCAGTCCCCCCTCCAGGAAGATCCCCTGGGTCACCCCCTCCCGCACGATGACCTGGACGTAGCGGCGCAGGACCCGGTGGTACAGGGGGTCCTTCTCGCCCCTCCGCACGAAGTAGCCGCCGAAGCGCTTGAACAGGCTCTCCAGCGGCCACACCCGCGCCCACTCGCCGATGGCGTAGGAGAGGGCGACCTGGCGGGCCAGGACCACCGAGAGGAGCACGTAGTCGGCGTTGGAGCGGTGGTTGGCGACGTACACCACCGCGCCCCCGGCGGGGGGAGGGGTGGCCGCCCGGCGCCCCACCGGCACGTCGTACAGGGCCCGCACCAGGGGCCGCGCGAGGCCCTGGCCGAGCTGGTAGTAGGACACGAGGTCGAAGGAGGGGACGATCTCCTCCACGTACTCCAGCACCCGGCGCCGCAGCGCCGCCACGCCTCCCCCCTCGGGCGCCTCCGCCGCCCGCCGCAGGACGTAGGCCGAGAGGTCGGCGTCGTCCAGCAGGGCCTCCCGGAGGTAGTGCTTGCGGATGAACTTGAAGCGGTCGAGGCGGGGGCGGTTCTCGGCGAGGAAGGTCCGCATCCCGCGCTGCAGGCGCAACCGCACCCGCCGCAGCACCGAGGCCCGTAGGACCTCGTAGACCGCGATGGCCAGGACCGCGCCCCCCACCCACGCGAGGACGCGCAGCGCGTCGCCGACGAAGCCCAAGGATCCCCCCGGTCGGTGCCCGCGGTCCGCCGCGGGAGCCGATGGTAGCACGCCCCGGATCCCCCCGAGGCGCGCCGCCGGGCCCGGGGCCCCCGCACCCGCCCTTGCCGCGCCGGGCCGCCGTGCCGAGCTTTCCGCCCATGTCCCGCACCGCCTCCCTCCGCCGCCTCTTCGCCCTGGCCCGCCCCGAGGCGCCCCTGCTCGCCGTGGGGACGGTGGCGCTGCTGGTCAGCGCCGGCATGGGGCTCCTGTATCCCCTCCTCGTCCAGCGCCTCGTCGACGGGGTGCAGTCGGGCGCCGATCCCGCCGCCGGCCGCGCCGCCGTCGATCGGGCCGCCCTCCAGCTCGTCGGGCTGTTCGCCGTCGGCTCCGCCTTCGCCGCGCTCCGGGCGTGGCTGTTCACCTGGGCGGGGGAGCGGGTGGTGGCGCGGCTGCGGGAGAGGCTGTACGCGTCGGTGATCGGGCAGGAGATCGCCTTTTTCGACGAGCGACGCACCGGGGAGCTGACGAGCCGCCTCGCCAGCGACGCCTCCGTCCTCCAGAACGCCGTCACCGTGAACGTCTCCATGCTGCTCCGCCACGCCGTGCTGGGGATCGGCGCGGTGACCGTGCTGATGTGGACCTCGTTCCGCCTGGCCTCGCTGATGCTCGCCACGGTGCCGGTGGTGGTGATCGCCGCCGCCCTGTACGGCCGCGCCCTGCGCCGCCTGAGCCGGGACGTGCAGGACGCCCTCGCCCGGGCCAGCGAGGTGGCCGAGGAGACCTTCAGCGGGATCCGCACCGTGCGGGCCTTCGCCCGGGAGGCGTGGGAGCGGGGCCGCTACGGCGAGGCCATCGCCGCCACCCTCCGCCTCGCCCGCAGGCGCGCCGGGCTGGTGGCCGCCTTCACCGGGGGGATCGGCTTCGCCGGGCAGGCCGCCATCGCCGCCGTGGTGTGGTACGGCGGGGTCCTGCTGGTGGAGGGGAGGATGACCTTCGGCGAGCTGACCTCCTTCCTCCTCTACACGTTCACCGTCGCCTTCTCGGTGGGGGCCCTGGCGGGGCTGTGGGAGGACTTCATGAAGGCCCTGGGCGCCAGCGAGCGGGTCTTCGAGCTGCTGGACCGGGAGCCCCGCCTTCCCTCGGGGGCCCTGCGCCCCTCCGCCGCCGAGGGGGCGGTGCGCTTCGACGCGGTGTCCTTCGCCTACCCCTCGCGCCCCGATGCGCCGGTGCTGGCGGGCCTGGACCTGGAGCTGCGCCCCGGGGAGGTGGTGGCGCTGGTGGGGCCGTCGGGGGCCGGGAAGTCCACCGTCGCCGCCCTCCTGAGCCGCTTCTACGACCCCGGGGGGGGGCGCGTCGCCCTGGACGGCCGGGACCTGCGGGAGTTGGACCCCGACTGGCTCCGCCAGCAGGTGGGCGTCGTCAGCCAGGAGCCGATCCTCTTCGCGACCACCATCGCCGGGAACATCCGCTACGGGCGGCCCGGGGCCACCGAGGACGAGGTCCTGGCGGCGGCCCGCGCCGCCTACGCCCACGACTTCGTCAGCGCCTTCCCCGAGGGCTACGCCACCCTGGTGGGGGAGCGGGGCGTGCGCCTCTCCGGCGGGCAGAAGCAGAGGGTCGCCATCGCCCGCGCCCTGCTGAAGGACCCCCGGGTGCTGGTACTGGACGAGGCCACCTCGGCCCTGGACGCCGAGTCCGAGCACCTGGTCCAGCAGGCCCTGGACCGCCTGATGCGGGGGAGGACCACGCTGGTGATCGCCCACCGCCTCTCCACCGTCCGTCGTGCCGACCGGGTCCTGGTGCTGGACGGCGGCCGCCTCGTCCAGCAGGGCACCCACCAGCAGCTCCTGGCCGAGGGGGGGCTCTATCGGGTGCTGGTGGAGCGGCAGTTCGCGGCGGCGTAAGCACGGCCCCCGGGCGCTCCCCGGGGGCCCCAAATCGTCGGCTGATGGCGCGCATCGATCCCGGCTGGGCCTTGGGGCAGTTCAGGCATTCGCTTCGCTCAAGGCTGTCCCGCTTTCACCATCCAGGTGAAAGCGGGACAGCCCCGCGACTGGGCGGAAGTCCTTGCCGGTTCAGGCTTGGTCAATCGTCGGGTCCTCGCGGACCCGACGATTTGGGGGGGCCGTCCCCGGACCTACCAGATCCCGTAGCCGATCCCGGTACCGTAGGTCGGGTAGCACACGTAGCCCGGGTTGGACACGGCGCCGAGGCCGAGGCCGTAGCCGAGCCCCACGGCGGGGACGCCCCAGCCCCAGCCGAGGCCGCGGCCGAAGCCGCCCCGGAACCCGAGGCCGCGGCCGAAACCGAGGCCGTGCCCGAGCCCGAACCGGCCGAAGCCGCGCCGGAACCCGAGGCCGTGGCGGAAGCCGCCCCGGAACCCGAGGCCGCGGCCGAAGCCGCCCCGGAACCCGAGGCCGCGGCCGAAGCCGCCCCGGAACCCGAGGCCGCGGCCGAAGCCGCCCCGGAAGCCGCCGCCGCGGCCGAAGCCGCCCCGGAAGCCGCCGCCGCGGCCGAAGCCGCCCCGGATCTCCCGGGCGTCGTCGGTGGCGGCGTCGATGGCCGTCGCGCTCAGGGGGGCGATCAGCGGGGTCGTCCCGCTGGCCTGGCTGGGCGCGGGGGCAAAGGACACCACGGTCGTCAGCGCGGCCGCCAGGGTGAGAGCCTTCTTGGCGTGATCCATCTTCGTCGGCCTTTCGCGGCTCGCGGGGTCGGGAGCGACCGCCGCGGGGGCCTCTCGCGCGGAGGCCCCGCTCGGGGCGTGGAGCATCCTCCGTACCAGCCGCCCAAGGCGCCCGCTCCGGGGGCGGGAGGAGCGCCCCCGGGGCCCGCGGGACCCTCTCGCGCGGTGAGGGAGAGCAGCCGCCGCTCCCCCGGCCGTGACGGGGCGCCGGACACGGCGCGGCCGCCCCCGCTCCTCCCGTTTCCCGGTCCTCCCGGGCCCCGGTCCGTGGCCCGGCGGCCTCGCGCCCCCTAGGTCCCCGACACCAGCAGCCGGTCCATCCGCAGGGAGGGGGAGGCGATCCCGGCCCGGAAGTCGAGGTCGTTGCCGACGGCGCTGATGGCCGCCAGCATGTCGGCCAGGTGCCCCGAGACGTTCACCTCCGAGACCGGACCGGCCAGGCGGCCCCCCTCGATCCACAGGCCGGCGGCCCCGCGGCTGAAGTCGCCGGTGGTGACGTTCTCGCCGAAGCCGATGAGGTCGGTCAGGTAGAGCCCGCGGCTCACCGAGGCGATCAGCTCTTCGGGGGTGGCCTCCCCCGGCACCACGAAGAAGTTGGAGGTCCCCACCCCGGGGCGGGAGGCGGCGCTGCGGGAGGCGTTGGCCGTGCCGGTCCGCCCGCTCTTGCGGGCGTTGTACACGTCGAACAGGAAGGTCCGGAACACCCCCCGGTCGAACACCACGTTGCGGCGCGAGCGGGAGCCCTCCCCGTCGAAGGGGCGGGTGGCGGGGCGGCCCGGCGCGGTGGCGTCGTCGATCACGGTGAGCGCCGGCGAGCCCACCGCCTGCCCCTCCCGCTCCACCAGGAAGCTGGACTTCCTCCACAGCGCGCCCCCCGAGACGGCCCGGGCCACGATCCCCAGCAGCCCCCGGGCCGTCTGGGGATCCCAGATCACCGGCACCTCGCAGGTCCGCACCTTGCGGGCGCCCAGGTGGCGGACGGCCCTCTCGGCGGCGATCCGCCCCACCGCCTCGGGATCTCCCAGCCCCGCCAGGGTGCGGCCGACGGCGTACCAGTTGCCGTCCCTCTTCTTGCCCCCCTCGTCGTCCGCCAGGGCGGTGGCGACCAGGTGGGCGCGCCCGGTGCGGTATCGGCCGGCGAAGCCCCGGGAGGTCGCCAGGACCCTCTCCCCCACCGAGGTGGCGCAGGTCGCCCCGTCGGTGCGGGTGATCCGCGGGTCCGCGGCCAGCGCCGCCGCCTCGGCCCGCAGGGCGAGCTGGAACTTCTCGTCGGCGGTGGACCGGGACAGGGACTCGTCGAACAGGCCCAGGCCGTCCGCGGGCAGGGGCTCCCGGGCGTCGTCCGGGAGCCGGGCCTCGGGCTCGGGATCGGTGAGGGGCAGCCGCTCCACCGCGTCCTTCACGATGTCCTTGAGGCCGATCCACGAGAGGTCCGAGGTGGAGGCCATCGCCTGGCGGTCTCCCCGCCACACCCGCAGCCCCAGGCCCCGGGACCCCGCCTCGAGCAGCTTGTCGATTCGGCCCCCCCGCACGGTGACCTCGAAGTCCTGGCCGGAGTCGATCACCACCTCGGCCTCGTCGGCCCCGGCGCGGCGGGCCTCGGTCATCACGTCCTGGGCGAGTTGGAGGAGGTCCATGGTCACGCGCTCCTCTCGGTCCCGCCCACGGTGATCCCGCTCACCAGCACCGTGGGCATCCCCACGCCGACGGGCACGGACTGGCCGTCCTTGCCGCAGGTCCACTTGCCGTCGGACAGCCGGAAGTCGTTGCCCACCATGGACACCCGGGACAGGGTGTCGGGCCCGTTGCCGATGAGGTTCACCCCCTTCACCGGGGCCACGATCCGCCCCTCCTCCACCAGGTAGCCCTCGGTGACGCAGAACACGAAGTCTCCGTTGGAGATGTTGACCTGCCCCCCCGAGTAGCTCTTGCAGTAGAGCCCCTTCTTCACGCTCCGCAGGATCTCCTCGGGCTCCGCCTCCCCGGGCAGGAGCGAGGTGTTGGTCATGCGGGGCATGGGGGCGCAGCGGAAGCTCTCCCGCCGGCCGTTGCCGGTGGGGGACACCGCGAAGTGCGACGTGGAGATCCGGTCCTGCATGTAGCCCCGCAGCCGGCCTCCCTCGATGAGCACGCTGCGGGTGGGGGCGTTGCCCTCGTCGTCGACGTTGATGGTCCCCCGGGAGCCCGGCACCACCCCCTCGTCCACGACGGTGCACAGGGGAGACGCCACCTCCTCGCCCACGCGATCGGCGTAGTTGCTGGACTTCTTGCGGTTGAAGTCCGCCTCCAGGCCGTGGCCCACCGCCTCGTGGAGCAGCACCCCCGAGTCCCCGGCCCCCAGCACCACCGGGAAGGTCCCGGCGGGGGCGGGGATCGCCTCCTGGAGCAGGACCGCCACCCGGGCCGCCTCCCGGCCGTAGTCCTCGGGGGTGTGACCCGGCTGGTCGAAGTAGGAGAGGTCGTAGCGCCCGCCGCCGCCGTCCCTTGCGCTCTGGCGGTTGGAACCCGACTCGGTGAGCACCGTCACGTCCATGCGGACCATCGGTTGGGCGTCGTAGGCCAGCCGCCCGTCGGACGTCGCCACCGCCACCCTCCGCAGCTCGTCGGCGTAGCTCAGCATCACCCGCGCCACCCGCGGGTCATGGGCGCGGGCGGTGGCGTCGGCCCTCCGGATCAGGTCGAGCTTGGCGGGGAGGGGCGCCCACACCGACGGCTCCCCGAGGGGATACAGCGAGGCGATCTCCACCCGCCCCACCGCCACCGGAGGCGCTCCGCCACCGGCGCAGATGTTGGCCGCCGTGCGGGCAGCCCGGAGCATCGCCTCCACCTCCAGGTCCTCGGTGTAGGCGTACCCCGTGGCCTCCCCCTTCACCACCCGGATCCCCACCCCGGCGTCCACCGAACGCGAGGTGGAGCGCACCTGGCGCTCCTCGAAGGCGATGGAGGAGCTGGTGCGGTGCTCGAAGAAGAGGTCGGCGAAGTCGCCCCCCCGGGACAGGGCCTCGGCGAGCACACGGGACATCACCCGGTGGTCGATCCCGAAGCGTTGGGCAAAGAACGCCTGGGGTTCCCGCGTGGCATCGGTCATGGCGGTGGACTCCCCCGGATCGCTCGCTCCGGACGGTGAAGGGTCCAGGCTCGGCAGGCGGCGACCGGGTTCGGGTATCCTAAGCCGCTCGCGCCCCCGGGGCCAGGACGTGGCCCCGGGAGCGCCGGACCACCCGAGGCGAAGTGAGGCCAGGCCGCCCCCACCCGAAGGTCGCTCCCCTCCTCGCGGGCCTGCTGGCCGCCCTGGGGTCCGTCCTCGCGCCGGGGGGAGCCGGGGCCGAGTCCCTGGCGCTGGTGCTCCGGGAGGGGGCCCTGGTCCACGGGGACCTCGCCCACACCGGGGCGAGGGTGTTCAAGGCCACCCGGGGGGACCTGCCCGCCGTCGCCCCCTTCGACGACCTGCGGGCGGTGGCGGGGAGGGGACCGTTCGTCCACGGCGCCGCCCGGCCGCTCCCCTGCCCCGCCGCCGCGGTCCCGACCGGGCGCGGGGGCCTCGACGCCGCGGGGGAGGCGTTGGCGGAGGGAAGGCGGGGGGACGCCCTCGCCGCGGTGGAGCGGGGCGCCGCGGCCGTGGCCTGCGCCCCTGTCCCCGCGGATCCCGAGGGCGTCGCGCGGCTCAAGGAGGCGGCGCGGGGGGCCTCGCCGGGCCAGGCGGAGGGCGGGGTGGCCGTGGTGGAGGTCTTCCCTCCCGAAGGGGCCCGGGACCTGTGGATCGACGGCGTGGCCCAGCCCGATCCCGGGCGGGGGCGGATCTCGGGGGAGCCGGGGATCTACGTGGTCCAGTACCGCACCGTCGGGGGGATCGCGGGGATCGCCGTGCGGGTGGAGGCGGGGCGGGCGGTGATCGCCGATCCCGAGGTGGCCCTGGCGGCGGCCCGGCGGCGGTCGGCGGACCAGCCCGCCTGGGGCGCGGGGGTGGCCCTGCTCCAGGCGGCGGCCCGCCGCTTCGTCGCCAGCACGATCTACCTCGCCGCGCCGGGCAAGAAGGGCGCGGTGTGGAGTTTCGACCCGGACACCGGGGAGATCCGGCAGATCGCCCGGGGCCGGGCCCCACCCTGAGCGGGACCGGGGGCCCCGGCCGGACTGCCCCCCGGGGGGGACGTCCCCCAGGCCGCTCCAGCGGTAGGGGGCGACGAGGACGTAGCCCATCCGGGCTACGTAGCCGAGGGCCGGCCGGTGCACATCGTGGCGGAGCTCGTCGGTGGGCTGGGGTCCCCCGACAGCTCGGCGCCACCCCTAGGAAGACCCCCCGGGGCCCCGCCCACCCGGCGGAGCGCGTTGGCGCCGCCCCCTTCGCAAGTATTGACATAATGTTAATTCAGGATATCATGGCATTATGCTTCCCGACGCGCTGCCGCTGCCCACCGCCCGCAAGCTCCTCGTCGAGATCATCGAGTCCGGTCGGGTCACCTTCACCGCACACGCCCTGGAGCAGATGGCGGCGCGGTCGATCTCGGAGGCCGAGGTGGTGGCGGTGCTCCGGAGCGGCGCCGTCCGGTCCTGCGACCTCATCGCCGGGTCCTGGCGCTACCGGGTGGAGGGCCGGGGCGTCGTCTCCGTCGTCGCCTTCCGCTCGGACACCTGGACGGTGGTGGTGACGGCATGGAGGGGGTAGTGGTCAGGCAGGAGTGAAGTTCCGTCGAGATCGGTAGCGGCCAAGGTGGCCGCTGAAGTTCATCGAGTCGATGACGGCCGAGGTGGTCGTCGAGTTCAAGGAGTTCAAGTGCTGACCTGCATCGAGTGTGGTGCCCCGGTAGCGCTCAGCCGCGAGGATCGCCCCATGCGCGATCTGCCCGGCGTCCTGGTGCGGGACGTCGAGGTCGAGACCTGCCCCAACTGCGGGGAGGGGTACGCCCTGCCCCGGATCGCCGAGCTGCACCGGCTCGTCGCCCTGGCCCTGGCGTCGAAGCGGGGCCGGCTGACCGGCGCCGAGGTCCGGTTCATCCGGGGCGTCTTGGGACTGCAGGGCAAGGATCTCGCGCGGCGGATGGGGGTGACGCCGGTGACGGTGTCGCGGTGGGAGAACGACAAGGAGCCGCTCGGGCCGACGACGGAGCGGCTTCTCCGGCTGATGGCCGCCGCCGGGACGGACCCCCGCGGCTTCGATCTGGCGGTCCTGGACCGCGTCGGCGGAGAGCCGGTGCCGCTGCGGGCGGTGGCCCGGTTCGACGGAGAGCGGTGGCTCATCGAGGGAGCCCCCGAGCGGGCCGCGGCCGGCGAGGCGCGGGTCTGACTCGGGTTTCGCATTTCTTGCCTGCCGCGGACGGTCCTCAGGCGATGTACCCGAACGCGGGGCGCCGCACGTCGTGGCGCAGCTCGTCGGTGGGCCGGGGTCCCCCCACCCGCTCGACGCCTTCCCCCAGATAGGGGCCGGTGACGGTGGTGACGCCGGGGCCGGTGACGTCGACGGAAGAGACGTCGCCCAGGCACTGCTCGTGCATCGCGCAGAGCCCGCCACCGTCCAGGGGGCCCAGGCGGCCCGGGGGCGCGGGCAGGGGCACCACGCTCCAGACCATCAGCAGTACCTGGCGAAGAACCCGACGGATTCTGCGGCCGGGCGCCACCCTGGTGGGCTGCCCCCCGGGAGTCGCCTCCGCGGGCCGAGGGCGGACCGGGCTTCGGCCCCGGCTCTTTGCCCCGCGCGATTTCGGTGGGGGGCGGCTTCTCCGGCCCGACGGTGTTCGCCAGCCGGACCTCGCGCCCAGCGGGAACTCCCGCGGAGGCGCGGAGGTGAGGCGCGGCAGGCCCAGGCGGGGGGAAAGGGAAGGGGAACTGTGATAGGTGGGGTGCCGGATCGGGCGGCTGCGCCGAGCCAAGCAAGGGCGCCGCGCTGTATGGCGCAGGTGCCTGCCCCACGTCTCGGGTCCGCGGTGTGCCCCGGCCCGTCATGGTGCCGTGATGTCCACCCTCGCCCCGCCCTTGGTGGGCAGGTCGCCGGTCCACTTCTTCGACCCGTGGTAGTAGACGGTACGGGCCCGGCTGCCGGCGACGTAGACCTTGTACTGGGCGTCCTTGTCCGTGAAGCCACCGACGGACTGGCCGTTCTCGGTGTCGATGATGATCGGGCCACAGCTCGTGCACTTGGACCCGTCGGAATACGTGACCTTTCCGTACACCCAGCGCCCGCTGTCCGACGGCCCCTCACCGTACCCGAGGGCGACGCCCGCGCCGGCCATGCAGAGGACGACGATCCCCAGGGTCAGAGATGTGCTCACGAGCTTCTGTCTCAACATCGACATCGGTCACCTCCGGCTTCGGAACGTGCCACTTCGGTCCTCTGCCGTCAATCCATCCCATTGCCGCGGGCCCGGTGAAGACAATGCGATCAGGCGCCGCCCTCGCCCGCCGGCTCGGCTGCGGGCGCGCTACACCGCCTCGGCAGGTCACGACCGGTGTCCCGCCCAGCGCCTACGGCACGGACTTGGCGAGGCGGAAGCCGAGGTCCATGTGGCCGGTGTAGGGGGTGCCGAAGTCGCCGCGCGTCGCCGACCGCGTGAAATCCGCGTCGTTCGTATACGACCCGCCGCGGTACGCCCGGTAGGAGCTGCTGGACGCCCCACGCGGGTCCGTGGGCGGGCTCGACGCGTAGAAATCCTTCGCCCACCGATCCTCGACCCACTCCCACACGTTCCCGTGCATGTCGTACAGGCCCCAGGCATTCGGACGAAGCTGCGCCACCGCGTGTGTCTTCCCCCCGCTGTTGCCGCCAAACCACCCGTGGACCCTCAACTGCCCGACATCGTTGCCGAATCCATACGCGCCCATCGAGCCCGCCCGGCACGCGTACTCCCACTCCGCTTCGGACGGCAGGCGGTGGACGGTCGTGCCCTCCTTCGCGTTGAGGCGACCGATGAAGGTCTGAACGTCGTCCCACGACACGTTCTCGACAGGGTGGTTCCGCGAGTCCTCCCCCGCCTTCTCAGTCTTGAAGCGTGCGGGGTTGGTGCCCATCACCGCGACCCATTGCGCCTGCGTGACCTCGGTCTTTCCGAGGTAGAACGGCTTGCTGATGGTCACCCGATGCACCGGCATCTCGTCGCTGCTCACACCGTCCATGCAGTCCGCATACTCGTCCTTCTCGGTGAATGGGTCGTCCTTGGGGCAGGTGGGCGTTGGCGTGCCCATCTGAAAGGTGCCCGCCGGGATCAAGACGAACTCCATCCCAATCGAGTTCGTCACCTTCGACGGCGGAGGACCTGCGGGTGCCTGCGCGCCCTGAACCACTTCGAGGCCCGCATGACGCGCGCCGACTCTCGACGGTAGTGCACTTTCAGGTGGCAGCGCCCACGAGGAGCCCACCGCCAAAGAAGCCATCAGCAGAACGGCCCACACGAGTCGTCCGAGTCTCATCGCGACTCCCTCCGTTCGAAGTGCACGCCCGCGCGACCCCGGTGGCTCGCCCATCAGAACCGCTGCTGGTAGGCGCGGGGGATCCGCACCGGCGCCGTAGTCCTTCTCGGTCTCCGATCGGTCCACCCAGGCGAAGTTCCACGGAGTCGCGTTGGTCGAGACGCACTTGAGGGGTTGCCCGCATTGCTGACCCGCTCACGCTCGCGGACCCGGTCGACCAGCTTGGCGCTGCCGGCCAGGCCGTGAGGATCCTCGTACAGGTGCATCGCCACATAGTCGCCAAGCACCGAGTTCCGGTGGAGGTACGGCGGAGGTGGGTTCGACAGATGTGGAATCGGGCCGATGAAGATCCGCTCGAAGGCGTCGAGGAGCTTGTAGGACACCGCTACGTCGCCTCGGCGCGCCCGCCATGCCGGCGCTGGCGGGTGCGGACACGGAGGCGAGATCCATGGTCTCCACCGGGGCGGCGAGATCGAGCCTCACCACGCGAGACAGCATGCCACACCTGTACCCCACCGGGGGCCTCCTGTGATCGCCACGCGGACCGCGGGCGATGGATAGGCAGGGAAGACCTCGCGAAACGTCGGGGCAGGGCTTCTTCGTGAGCAGAGCGTCGGCCCCGAGCCTCTCGGCGACGACCAGATGGAGGGCGTCGAAGATCGCGCCGGACCGCAGGCCCGCGTCCGCGCACCTCGCCGCGGCGTCCCGGTAGTCCGTGAGCGAGATCGCCTCGGGTGCGTGCGCTTCGACCAGCGCGGCGAGGACGGTGTCCGCGTCTCCCGGGTCGAGCCGGCTCACGAGCGGAAGGCGGGTCAGCACGCTCCAGCACTCGGCGTAGGCATGGGTCGTCCAGACCGCTTCCAGCTCACCGCGATCAGCCGCGTCGAGCCACCGCGCGGCGACGTCGAAGGCCGGATGCGCCTCGACGATCCCAGCGACGATGACGGACGTATCGAACGCGACCCTCACCCCCCCGCCGTCCCCACGTCCCGCTCGTCACGAACGTCGCGGTGATCGGGAACGGGGCCGGTCAGCGCGGATCGGACCACGATCCGACGTCCGCGTCGGGCGAGGGCGGCGCTCCCCGTGGGTCGCAGGTGGATGACACCCCCCTCCACCTCCACGGCGAGCTCGGTGCCGCCCACGATCGCGAGTTCCCGGCGGACCGCGGCGGGGATCACCAGTCGCCCGGCGGCGTCGATGGTGATGGTGAGAGGAGATTCCATGTCGGTATGGTAGCCGCGCATGGTAGCAACGTCTACCGAACCGACGCACCACCCGGCAGGTCCATCAGAAGTGCAGGGCGAGCCCGTGGGTGAACTCCAGCCCCCCGGCGGGGATGTCGCCGAGGCCGCTCCAGTAGTAGGGGGCGACGAGGACGTAGCCCAGCCGGGCGATGTAGCCGAAGGCGGGGCGCCGCACGTCGTGGCGCAGCTCGTCGGTGGGCTTGGGCCCCCCCAACAGCTCGACGCCGCCCCCCAGGAAGACCCCTGGGGCGCCGCCGACGCGGCGGAGGACGTTGGCGTCGTCCCCTTCGTGGAGCCCGGCGTCGAAGCCCACCACCACCACGTCCACGAGGCCCTGGACCTCGACGAAGGGCCACAGGACCCGGGTCAGGGGCCGCTGGAGCTTGGCCCCCACGGCGATCCGGTGCACCCCGAGGGAGGCCGTGAGGCTCTCGGACCCGTAGTAATAGGAGTCGTCGTACTCCGAGGCGTAGGCGTCTCCCGCGTCGGCGGCCCACTCCACCCTCTGGCCCACCTGGGCGAAGGTCCACCCGAAGGTGATGGTGAGGTTCCGGGCGACGCTGTAGCCCCCCTGGACCGACAGGGCGGGGAGGCGGGTGTTGCCGAACCACTCCTCGGCCTCCGCCCCCCGCACGCACAGGGGGCCGCCCCGCACGGAGATCTCGTGGGCGGAGGCGGAACCCGGGAACGACAGGAGGGCCGCGGCGGCCAGGGCAAGCGCGAAGGGAAGGCGGGACATCACAGCTCCTCGTCGTCCGCCGGGCCCGCCTCGGGCTCGGCCATGAAGATCCCCTGGGGGTAGAGGCCGGTGACGGTGGTGACGCCGGGGCCGGTGGCCTCGACGAAGGAGACGCCGCCCAGGCCCTGCTCGTGCACCACGTACAGCCAGCCGCCGGCCAGGACCCCCAGGCGATCCGGGGGCGCGGGCAGGGACACCACGTCCCAGGTCAGGTCGGGCACCTGGAAGCGCACCAGCTCCCGCCCCACGGGCTCGCCGTCCTCGGCGTCGACCCCGGGGGCGACGTCCCAGCGCTCGAAGTCCACGGCCACCACCAGGCCGCCCCCCTGGTCGGCGCTCAGCCACAGCACGTCCCTCACCGCCCCCTCGAAGGCCCGGGGGGTGGACTCCAGGGTGTCCAGGTCCACGAGGGAGAGGGCGTAGGCCTGGTCGAAGAACTGCTCCAGCTCGTCGGCCCCGGAGGCGCTGGTCTCCTTCTGGTGGACCACCGCCGCCCACCGGCCGTCGGCGGAGAGCGCCACCCGGTCGGCGGGGTTCTCCAGGCCGAAGGAGTCGACCTCTTCGGTGTCGGGGCGCAGCCGCCAGGCGACGTGCCCGCCCCGGGAGCCGTCGTAGAGCAGGGCGAAGGGGAAGGCGGGGTCCTCGCCGCACAGGGCCCGGTCCACCCGGTCCCCCAGCGCGAAGGAGCGGGTGTTCTCCTCCTTGGGATCGAGGTTGTCCACCACGTCCACCGCGGTGCCCCCCGACACGATGACCGTCCACCGCCCGTCGGCGGTCTTGCACATCTGCTCGGGCCTCCCCGAGAGGGAGAGGATGTTCACCGAGGGGTCCACCAGCCGCAGGTCGAACAGGTCGGGCAGCTCGCGCACGCTGATCAGGGCGTGCTCGCCGTCGTCGGTGACGACCACGTCCTTGGGGGTGACCGAGTCGGTGGCGTCGAGGGTGAACAGGACCTCCACCTTGGACAGGTCGTCCACGTCCACGATGGTCGCCCGGTCGCTGGACAGCACCACCAGCCTCGCCCCGTCGGGGGTGAAGGCGAGGGTGTGGGGGTTGAAGCCCACCCGGGTCCGGCGCACCTCCAGGGTCCCGAGGTCCAGCAGGCCGATCTCGTCGAAGGTGAGGGAGCCGTCCACGGTCAGGCCGGCCCCGTCCTCCAGCGAGATGTACACCACCGCCGTGCGCCCGTCGGGGGCGTAGGCGATGCGGTTGAACCGCCCGCCCAGGTCCACCGAGCCCGCCTCGTCCCCGGCGAGGTCCAGCAGGAAGTCCTCGTCCCCGTGCAGCACGAAGACCCGCTCCTCCCCCGGCGGCGCCGAGAGGGAGGTGGGGTCCGCGCCGGTGGGGAGGGTGGAGATCGCGGCCTCCTCCCCCGCCGCGGCGGGGGCGTCCACCCGGATCACCGCGTCCGCCAGGGAGTGGACCAGGTAGACCGAGGAGCCCGCGGCCACGACCTGCTCGAAGCCGATCCCCTCTTCCAGCCACGCGTCGTAGGGGTAGCACCCGGCGAGGGAGGCCAGGGCCAGCGCCCCCGCCCCCGGTGGGAACCCGAGTCGGACGATCTTCTTCACGGCGACGCCTTTCGGGGCGGGTTGGCCGGGACCGGGGGCCCGGGCTCCCGTCCGCCCGTTCAGTCCTCGATCTGCGAGTTCAGCTCGAATCCGGTGACGGTGGACGTGGACAGGGCCGCGGCGTCGAGGAAGCTGATCCGCCCGAGGGGGTGCTCCTGGGACACGTAGGCGAGGCCGGTGTCGGGCAGCATGCCGACGTGGCGGGGCACCGAGGGCACCTCCACGTCGTCCACCAGCAGGTGCTCGTAGTCGATCACCCCCACCAGGGTGTTGTCGGTCATCAGGAACACGCCGTGGCGGCCGTCGTCGGAGTCGACGTAGCTGTCCACGGGGTCCTCGACGATCACCGGCTGCACCAGGAAGTCCTGGAGGCGCACCAGGGAGATCGCCCAGCGCCCGGTGTAGGCGTCCGCGGGGGCGCCGGAGACGTCCTCCAGGGTGTGGAAGAAGATCACCGAGGCGCCGTCCGGGGCGATCCGCGCCGCCTCCACGGGCTTGACCAGGGGGTGGACGTCGATCTCGCCGGTGGCGAGGTCCCAGTAGCCGAAGCGGTCCTCCCGCACGGCGGTGGTGTACACCACGGCGGCGCCACCGGTGGGCGACAGGTAGACCGAGCCCGCGGTGACCTCCGGAGGCACGGGCACCGCGAGGGGCTCGGTGACGGGGTCGTGGGCGTCGTACACCAGCAGCTCCTGGGTCCCCCGGGACACCACCACCACGCTCGCCCCGTCGGGGGTGAGGTCCATGTCCGAGGGATCGTCCCCCGCGGGCAGGGCGATCACCTCGAGGCTCTCCAGGTCGACGGCGAAGATCTCGTTGGCGGCGCGCCGCCGGCCGTACACGAAGCGGCCGTCGGGGGTGAGCTCCACCTCCTCCACCTCGGGGGGATCGAGCTGGTCGTCGGAGATCAGCACCAGCTCGCCCCCCACCTCGGCGATGGGCCGGCTCAGGTCCACCAGGGAGAGGGCCCCGTCCGAGGACAGGACCGCCAGGGATCCGTCGGGGGTGAAGTGGACGTCGGTGGGGTTGAAGCCGACGGCGAAGGACTGGGTCTCGAGGGTGCCCAGGTCCACGACGCTGACGTCGTTGAAGGACTGCACGCCGGATGGTGGCGAGGCGTCGTCCTCGTTGTCGGTGTCGTAGTAGCAGAGCACGTGGCCCCCCGAGGGGGACATGGCCAGGGTGTTGAGGTCGTCCCGCACCGCCACGTCGGTCACGGAGCCGGCGGCGACGTCGATCACCGAGACGTCGTCGGAGTCGGCGTTGAAGGTCACCGCCTGCTCCCCGCCGGGGGTGACCGCCACCTGGACGGGCCGGGCCCCCGTGGGCAGGGTGGTGACGGCCAGGGTGTCGACATCGATCTTGGAGACCGTGTCCCTCTCCGTGTTCACCACGAAGACGAAGCGGTCGGCGCCCACGGGCCGGGCCGTGAGGAAGTCGTTGTCCTCCTCCTCCGGGGGCGGCGCCGAGTCGTCGTCGGAGGCGTCGTCATCGGCGGCGCCGTAGTCGTCGTCCCCCATGTAGTCGTCGTCGGCCTCCCCGGAGGAATCGCGGGCCACGAGGCTGTCGCTGGCACAGCCCGCCGCCGCCAGCGCCGCCGCCGCCCACAGGGGGATCCACAGGTCTCGCCGGGTCGCCATTCTCCGTTCCTCCAGGACCAGCGCGCCGCGCAGTGAGCACGGGGCGCGCCAGGGGGGCCGGGCAAAGTGGTGCCCGGCGGGAAGGGGGTCAGCGGCAGGAGCAGCCGAAGGTCGCCTCCCGGGGAGGGGGATCGGCGAAGATCCCGAAGGCGACGGGCACCGGGGTGCCCCCGGGCTGGTCCACCACCTCGCCCCCGGGCAGGCGGACGTGGAGCTGGGAGGAGGGCCCCCCGTCCAGGTTCAGGGCGTCCACGGCGCCCAGGTCCAGCAGGGTGGCGGCGAGGTCGTCGGCGCCGATGGGGGCGAAGTCCGCCGACACCAGGGCCACCACGCGCCCGTCCCCGGTGACTCCCAGGGCCGTGCGGGCGGCCACCTGGGGCTTGAGGGGAGTGGGGACGCCGCCGACCACGAGCCGGGGCCCGGTCTGGACCGCCTGGCGGACCCCGGGGGCGGGGACGAAGTCGCGGCTGTGGACGACGTGGGCGCCGCTCCCGTCCACGTAGAAGACCCCCCAGTCCACCTTCCGCACCCCCTGGAGGGTGCGGCCGTCGGCCACCAGCAGGCCCAGGGGATCTCCCTTCTCGTCGAAGAAGCTGGCGTTCAGCGCCGCCAGCGCCCCGGACCGGTCCACGTAGGCCCGGGCGGTCAGGGGCTCCCCGGCCAGGTCGCGGCCCACCAGGACCCGGAGGGCGGCGCCCTTGGGGTCCACCCGGAGCAGGTGGACGGGCACGCCCCCCCGGGTGGCGCCCAGGGCGTAGTCCACCCCCTTCCCCACCTCGGCGAACCGGGCGGCCCGGGCGTCCGTGGTCCCCGCGGCCGCTCCCCACAGGGCCAGGGCCGCCGCGGCCACCGCGGCGAGGGAGCGCAGGAGCGTCCGCCCCGGCCCGGCGGCGCCGGGGCGGGGGTAGCCCGGCCGGGGTCGGCGTGTGGAGGGCGAGGGCTTGTCGGTCAACCGCGCCCCCGGCGCCCCCGGCTCACAGGTGGCTCTCCAGGAGCTTCTCCACCAGGGCCCTCTCCTTGGCGCGGGCGGCGGGGATGGAGGCCAGGGCGCGGGCGCGGGCCTGCTCCATCTGCTCCTGCCGACCCGTCAGCTTGTACAGCCGCGCGAACAGGAAGTGATCGTGCCACGAGGCCTCGCCCCCCTGGGCGGCGAGGACCTGGTGGAGCAGGGCGTCGACCCGCTCCGGCTGCCGTCCCTGCTGGAGGTAGAGGTCGGCCAGGAGCCGGGCGGCGGGCACGTCCACGGGCTTGACGCGGCAGCTCCCCCCCTTGCCGCAGCACGTCCCGATCCCCGCCTCCAGGGCGTCCACCGCCCTCCCCACCTCGCCGCGGTGGCGGGCCACCTCGGCGATCACCAGGTAGCCCTCGATGCGGCGGGGCTGGAGGCCCACCAGCCGGTCGCCGATCCCGGCGGCCTCGTCCAGGGCCTCCTTGGCGACGAGGAGCTGGCCCAGGTTCGACCACACCTCGTAGTCGCCCTGGCGCTCCTCGGCGGCGGCGCGCAGGACCTCCTCCGCCTCGTCCCTCTTGCCCTGGGCGGCGTAGGCCTCGGCGAGGAGCAGGCCCACGTGGAGGTGGCCGGCGGTGTCCAGGGCCGCGAAGCCCCAGGCCCGGCGCACCGGCTCCAGGTCCCGGGCCGCCCCCGGCAGGTCCCCGGTCAGCAGCCTCGCCCGGCCCCTCTGGAAGAGGAGGAGGGGATCGTCGGGCCGCGAGGCCAGGAGGCGGTCCAGGGCGGCCGCGGCGCCGCGGCCGTCGCCGTCCTCCAGGGCGACGCAGGCCCTCCGGAACTCCTCGCCCTCCTCCTCGAACCTCCGCGCGGCGTCCTCGGTCAGGGACGCCAGCCAGAGGTCGAAGCGGTCCAGGTCCCCGAAGTCCGGCTCCTCGGCCTCGCCCCCCGCCGCCCCGGCCTCGGGGCGGGGGGAGGCGGCGGCCGCGGATCGGCTGGCGGCGGCGCGCTCCGCGTCCCGGTCCCGGGGGGCGCCCCGGGTGCGGTAGCGGTGGCGGAGCTGCTCGATCCGGGACTTCTCGACGGGGTCGTCGGCGTTCTCCAAGGCGACGTCCAGGCTCTCCAGGGCCGCCTCCATCTCCCCGCCCCGGGCGCAGGTGTCGGCGTGCTGGAGGTTGAGCCTCACGAGCCCGCTCCGGGCCTCGCCCAGCAGGGCGCTGGCCTCCTCGGCCACCCGAGGCTCCCCCGCCGCCCTCTCCAGGGCCTTCTCCAGGTGGCGCTTCGCCTCCGCCCACTCCCGGGCCTGGAGGGCCCTCCGCCCCTTCTCGACGAGGGTGGCCGGGGACTTCGAGAACAGGTTGGCGAGGAAGGACACGGCGCTCTCTCCCGCGGGCCGACGGCGCACGCCAGCATGGGGGGCGGCTCCCCGAGCGTCAAGCGGGCGCAGCCGCGGGCGGCCTCGGGGGGGCGTCCCCAACACCCGGACCCGCGGTCCCCGTGGCCTCCGCTCGGCAAGGGGGCCTGCGGCCCCCCTCCCAACGGCGCCGCCGTTGGGCCCCTTCCCCGGGCGGGCATCTCGCCCACCGTTCAGAACGGGGCCAAGGCCCCCCCTGAACGGTTACGGTCCGACGTCCAGCCGCGACAGCACCATCCATCCGCAGGGCGGGACGTTCGCCCGGTCCACCTCGCGGACCAGTTCGGCATACCACGGATCCGTCCACCACGCCTCGCCGGGGGGGTCGTCCTGGGTCCCGAGCACGTACAGGCGGGGGCGCACCCGCGAGGCCGGCTCCATGCAGTCCCGGGACTCCATCCCCAGGTAGAAGCCCACCCAGGGCTGCGTGGAACACAGGGACGCGCCCGGGGGGAGACGGGTCCCGATCCAGGCGGCGGCGTCCATCCGGCACCGCGCCCGGGCCTCGATGGCCCGGGCCCGGGGGACCTCGACCTGCCAGAAGAGCCACACCCCCTGGAGGGCCAGGCCGATCCCCCCGGCGGCCAGGGGCCACCCCCCCGCCACCGCCCTCCACCCATGGGGCAGGCACAGCGCCAGGGCGGCGCAGGTCCCCAGCGCCGCGACCTCGGCGTGCCGCGCCTGGACCACCACCGCCAGCGTCAGGAGGAGGGGGGCCTGGAGCCCGAGCCCCAAGGCCGCCTGCCAGGTGGGGAGGGCGCCCCGCCGCCAGAGGCGCGCGAGCCACCCCACGGACACGGCCGCCGCCACCAGCCAGAGCCCCAGGAAGCGCGTGAGGCGCCCCGCCTGGACGCCGGCGAAGAGGACCAGCCGGCGCCCGGGGGTGGCCTCCGGAGATCCCAGCCGCTCCACCGCGGGCGCGAGGCGCGCCAGGAACGCGTCGTCCCCCGACTGGTTCACCAGGGGCTTCGGGATCACCCCGGTGTCCAGCATCGCCCGCACGTCCCGCATGGGGAGGGCGGCCTTGGCGAGCACCCCGTGCTCCCGGGTCGCCCTCCCGTCGTGCCAGGCGAACGGGAGCATCAACAGCAGGAAGGCGGCGAGGGCGGGGGCGGCGACCCGGAGCCAGCGCCGGCCGGCGGCCATGCACACCGGCACGCCCAGGAGGGGCAGGTACACGAAGCCGTTCTCCTTGGTGATCCCCAGCAGGAAGGCCACCACGCCCAGCGCGGCCGCGGACAGGGGGGACGCCGTGCGGGCGGCGTGCCCCGCCAGCAGCAGGGCCACCCCCAGGAGGACCACGAACGTCGACGTCGGCTCGACCCGCAGCGACCAGGCCAGGAGGTTGGGGAGCAGCGCCGCCAGCCAACCGGCGGCGATCCCGGCCCGGCGCCCTCCCACCGCCCACATGCCCAGGCCGAAGGTGGAGGGCCCCAGGACCCCCGCGGCCAGCGCCAGCCGTTCGGCCGCGATGGCGAGCGCCGGCCCGCCCGCCCCGCCCGCGGCCAGCACCGCCAGGAGCGGGTAAAGGGGCGGATGGTGGCCCGCCCACGTCCCCCCCGCGATCTCCACCGCCCGGTATCCCCAGAACTCGGCGTCCTCGCCGAAGGGCGCGGCGAGCCCCAGCCCGGCCCTCAGGCCCACCCGGGCGGCGGCCCCGACGAGGGCCAGCACGAGCAGGTGCGCCCACGGGGGGCGGTCCTCCTGCCGGGCCGCCCGCGGCCCCTCCGTCGTCGTCGCCAGCAACGCAGATCCGACCCACCCGGCTGTGAGGGGCCGCCGCGCGGCGCCGTCGCGCCCCCCCCCCGGGGAGCCCCCGGGGCGGCGGGCGTCCGGGGGGATCGCCCTCCGAGTGCGCGGCCCATTCTCGCACCGCGGCTCCCGGCGGCGCAACGGTCACCGTCCCCTGGGGGCGGCGCGATCCGGTAGAATCTCCGCGGCGCGGGGGGCGGCGAACGACCCGGCGCGCGCGAGGACGCCTCCAGGCCGGCCATGCCGTGACCCAGCCCCCCGGAAAGGAGACGCCCCCGCCGCCTCCCCTCCGCCCCGAGCCCGGCGCCCTGGCGACGGACGGGCTGGCGGTCGCCCAGATCGCCTTCGCGGCCCTCCTCCACGCGCGCTACTGCGGGTTCGATCCGCGCCCGCCGCCGGACGACGGCCACTACTACGACCCGGTGATGCACCTGGTCCGCGCCTGGGCCGGGATCGAGGAGGCCGAGGGGCCCCGGGCCCCGGACACGCCCTACGCCTTGCTGCTGGCGGCGCTGTTCCGCGTACTCGGTCCGTCCCAGGCGCTCCTGGAGTGGGTGGACGGCGGCTGGCTGGTGGCGATGCTGTTCGGCGTGTGGATGCTCGCCCGCGCGGGGGGAGGGCGGGTCTCGGGGGCGGTGGCGGTGGTGCTGGCGGCCTCCCTGCCCCTCACCACGATGCTGGCGCGGCGGCACAACATCCACCACCCCGAGGCCGCGGCCCTGGTGGCGGCGGCGGGGCTGTGGGCGTGGGACCCGCGGATCTCCCGGCGGTCCACGGCGTGGGGGCTGGGGGGGCTGCTCTTCCTCGGGCAGACCTTCCGCGGGACCGGCCTGCCCCTGGGGCTGCCCCTGGGAGCGCTGGCCCTCGCCACCGGGGCGCGCCGGGGCTGGCACGGGCGGCTCCTGCCCGTGGCGCTGGGGATCTCCGCCGCCCTGGCGTGGCAGGCGCCGGGGATGGTGGGATACGTGACCGCGAAGGTACGGTACGCCCCCGCCTACCGGGAGGGCCTGGAGTCCGCGGGCTACTCGGTGTGGGCGGACCTGGGGCCCCTCGTCACCCCCGCCCTGGCCCTCGGGGTCCCCGCGGGCCTCCTGGCCCTCGGGCGGCGGCGGACGCCCCGGTGGGTGGTGGGGCTGTGCCTCGGCTGGGTGGCACTGGGCGCCATCGCCCTCTCGCGCTTCCACGTGGGACTGGACAACTTCCCCCTCCTCGGGCTGGCGCTGGCGGTCCTGGCGGGGCTGGGCGCGGGCCGGGCGCGGCGGGAGGGGTGGGTCCTCGGGGCGGCGGCGGGCCTGGGCCTCCTCGCCCAGGCGCCCCAGCTCGTGGCGGAGCGCTGGCTCTGCCGGGTCCCGGTGGTGGGGTGCTCGCCCCAGCTCCTGGGCCACGACTCCCGGGTGAACTGGGCCGGCACCGGGGTGGACGACGTGCTCCCCGCCGTCCGCTCCGTGTGCTCCAGCGCGGCCCGGCAGCCGGGGGAGCGGTGCGTGATCCTGTCGGACTACGGGCTGTTCAACGGCAGGTCGTGGGAGGACGACGGCTCGTGGGGGCTCTTCCTCGCGGGGGTCGACGACGTGAAGGTGGTGACCGTGCCCTTGTACTGGAGCGGAGATCCCCCCACCCAGCCCGGACCGTCCATCCACGGCTACGTGCGGGTCCGCTGCGAGCGGGGGATGGCGACCCCGGGGGTGCGGTTCCAGGTGCAGCAGGCGAAGATGGAGCAGATCGTGGCGAACCTGGGACTCCAGCCGGACCGGCGCCTGGCCCTCCGGAACGGCTGCGTGCAGGACTGGTACGCCTGGCCCGACGTCCCCATGGGCGCGGGCCCCTGGCGGTGACGTGGGCCCCGCGAGCCTCATCCCCGTCGCCGCGACCCTGGCCCTGGCCCTCGCCGCCGGGGGGTGCGACCTGCCGCCTCCCCCGGACACCCCGCTGGCGGGGCTCCCCGGCGGCGACCTCCCCCCGAAGCCCGGCCCCGGGTTCCGGTCCCCTCCCGCCGCCTTCCGGGAGCTGGAGCGGGGACCCCACCTGGTGGAGGCCCTGTGGGGACCCGGCCTGTCCGAAGCAGAGGTCCGGGCGCTGGAGGGGGAGGCCAAAGCCGCCTCCCTCCGGGAGTCGGCACTCCGGCGCGCGGTGCGGGACGCGGCGGCCGCGCTGGAGCGGGCGCTGGCGGAGGGGGGCGACGGGGCCGGCCGGGCCGCCGCCGCCCAGGCGTTCGTGGGGGCGGAGCGGGCGCTGGCCGAGGAGCAGGCGGCCACCGCCGTCCGGCTCCTGGCGTCGGCGGGCCCCGAGCGCCTGGCCGCGGGGCTCCGGATGGGCTACCCCCCCGTGCTCGCCGACCTGCTCCTCCGGCCCCCCGCCGACGGGGCGGGCAACCCGTTCGCCCGCCTGCCCGTGGAGGGCCTGGGGGAGGCGGACGCCACCCGCGCCGGGGAGCTGAAGCGGGCCAGCTACCTGAGGCTGCTCGAGACGCAGCAGGTCGCCGCGGGGGAGATGGCGCGGCTCCCCGGCCAGGGGGTGGGGAACCCGGGGTGGCAGGACCGGTTCGCCCGCCTGGCGGAGGTGGCCACGGGCGCGTGGGCCGAGTACCGGACCCGGGCCGTCGAGGACCTGGTGGACTTCGTGGTCTCGCTGCCCCCGGACCGCCGGGCCCACCTCGCCGCGGGGCAGGGCGTGGTCCGGGCCCTGTGCCCCGCCGAAGGGGCCTCCGGGGGGGATCGCCCCGGCCCGGCGCCGGGGGATCGGCGCCGATAGTGTAGTCGTTCCGAGGTCTTGCCGCCCCGCCCCCCGGGGCTTGGTACACTGGGCGGCGATGCGCCCCCGGCCGCTCCTCGCCCTGCTCGCCGCCTGCCTCGCCCTCGGGCTGGCGCTGACCTTGGGGGTCTGGGGAGCCCCCACCTCGCTGCTGCCCGCGACGATCTTCACCGACGGCAACCTGTTCGCGGCGGTCCTCGGGGGGGACGGGGTCACCAACGGCGACCTGTGGAGGCTGTGGACCCACCGCACCGGGGGCCCCTCGGGGGCGATGTTCCGCCCCCTCTTCTGGCCCACCCTGCTCCTGGCGGCGGCGGTGGGGCCGGTGCTGGCCCTGAACCTCACCTGGGCCCTCGTCCCCGCCCTCAACGCCCTGGGCACCTACGCCCTGGCCCGCACCCGGGGGGCGGCGCCCGCGGGGGCCGCCTTCGCCGGGGCCCTGGTGGCGTGGAACCCCTGGGTCCGCACCACCCTCGGGGAGGGGCAGCTCGAACAGGCCGCCCTGGGCCTGGTGGCGTTGGTGTGGGCGGCGGCGTCCTGGGCGGCGGCGGGGGCGTGGGCCCGGGTGGCGGCGATCCCCCTGGTGGTGGTCGCGGTGGGGCTGGCGGTGCCCAACCTGGGGCTGGCGGCCCTGTGCGGCCTCGGAGCCCTCGGCGCCTGCGACGTGGCCCGGGGCGCGGCCTGGCGGCGGTGGGCGGTCGTGCTCCTGCTGGCCCTCCCCGCGGCCCTGCTGGTGTCCGCCTACCACGCCCCCAACTTCCACGAGGGGATCCCCAACGTGTTCCACCCCCGGCGCAGCGGGGACGACCACCTGATGAGCCTCGCCACCCCGTGGGAGTTCGTGGCCTGGCCCGGAGGGCGGGACACCTTCGAGTTCGGGGTGCTCCACACGGTGTACCTGGGGATCGGGACCACCGCCGCCGCGGGGATCGCGCTGCGCCGGCGAGACGCCTGGCCCCTGGCGGCCACCGGGGCCCTGCTGGGAGTGCTCGCCCTGGGATCGGCCACCCGCGTCGCGGGACTCCAGGTCCCCCTGCCCCTGGGACTGCTCCAGCGGATCGCGCCCGAGGTCGCCGAGAGCGGGAGCGCCTACCGCTTCGCCGCCGGGGTGGTGGTGGCGCTGGCGGCGGCGGCGGGGATCGGGCTGGCCCCCGCGGGAGCCCCGGGCACCCCTCCGGGGAGGCGCCGGGTCCTCCTGGCGGCGTGGGCCGCCGCGTGCTGGATCGAGACGCTGCTCCTCCCCGGGAGGGCGCTGCCCCTCCGGGTCCAGCCCGCCTGGCACCACCCCGAGCTGGCGACGCTGAGCGGCGGGCGCGGGATGGTGCTGGACCTGCCCCTCCACGAAGAGGCGGACGCGGTCTGCAAGCTGCCCCGGCCACCCCAGAACCACTACCTGAACGCCCTCGGGATCCACGACCGGCCCCTGCCCTACGCGGAGCTGGGGCACCGCCTGGGCCGGTTCCACTACGGGCGGGCGTCCGCCGACATCGGCGCCGTGCGGGAGGCGCTGATCTCGCCCTACTGCGCGGACCTGCTCCCCGGGGCCCTGCGGGGGGCGGGCGTGGGGGCGGTGGTCCTGCACCCCCCGTCGGAGTGCCCCGTCCTGCCCTCCCTGGCGCGGTGCCTGGGGGCCGCCCTGGGAGCGCCCGCGGCCCTGGGGGACACCTGGGCGTGGGACGGGATCCTCCCCGGGCCCGGGACGGGCCCCGAGTCCCCCCGCCCCGCCGACCGACCCGCGACCCGGCCGGAGTAGATCACCGCCGAGAGCGAGCCGGTGAAGCCCCGGTCCCCCACCAGGGTGCCGCCGGCCATGCCCGTCAGCTCCCCGGCGGCGAAGAGGCCGGGCAGGGGGACTCCCCGGGCGTCCACCACCGCCCCCGAGGGGTCGACCGCCACGCCGCCGAAGGCCTTGGCGAGGGCGGGGACCACCCGGACCGCGGCGAACGGAGGGCGGTCCAGGGGATCGATGCGCCGCGGGTCCTTGCCGAAGGCGTCGCCCCCCAGGGCCCCCACGTTGTACGCGGCCACCGTCTCGGTGAGGGCCTGGGGAGGGGCCCCGATCCCCTCCGCCAGCGCGTCCAGGGTCTCCGCGAAGACGGCGGCGGTCGTAGCCGGGCCGGGGGGCGACGCCGGGTCCGCGGGCTCGGGCATGGCGTCCACGGCGTGGAGGCGGCCCGCCGTGTCGGAGTCGAGGAGGGCGTAAGCGATCCCCCCGGGCTGTCCCGCCACCGCGGCCCCCGCCGCGAAGGTCGCGGAGTCCGTCTCGTCCCGGAAGCGGCGGCCGTGGCGCCCGACCCACGGCGCCGCCCCGAGCCCCGGCACCATCAGCTCCTCGCGGTCCCGGGGCCTCCGGTGGTCGGCCACCCCGTGCCCGTACACGCCGATGGCGCCCAGGTTCCGGGTGGCGGCGCCCACCGCCTCCAGCAGGCGGAGCCCCCCTCCGTCGGCGCAGGGGGCCGAGGCGAACCACAGGTCCACGCCCCCGAGGTCCGGCCGCGCCCGCCTCACCCGCTCCACGTCCCGGAGGAAGCCCCCCGTCGCCATCACCACGGCGGAGGCGCGGATCCAGCCGATCCCCCCTCCCTCCACGTCGCGGTAGCGCACCCCCACCGCCCGGCCCTCCTCCACGACGATCCCGGTGACCTCCCGGCCCAGGACCACCGCCCCGGGGTCCAGCCGGCGGGCGAGGGCCCACGCCAGCGCCTCGCCGGGGCCGTCCATCACGTGGACCCGCGGGACGGGGCCGGCGTCGGGGGCTTCGGGGGCCAGGCGGAAGCGGATCCCCTCCCCGACGAGCCAGTCGTGGACGAGGGGCACCGCCCCCGTCGCCCAGGCCCGCACCCAGGGATCCGCCCCGTCGCCGCCGGTGATGGACGGCCAGTCCGCCAGGAGCGCCTCGGGGGAGTCGGCGATCCCCGCCGCCCGCTGCTCCCCGGTGCCGGCGAACAGCAGCATGGGGGCCCGGGACCACAGGATGGAGCCCCCGAGGCGCCGCTCCCGCTCCAGCAGGAGGTGGGGGACTCCGGCCTGGCGCAGCTCCGCCGCCGCCGCCAGCCCCGCGGGTCCGCCCCCCACCACCACCACGCCGGTCCGGGCGGCGGGAGGGTCCCGGGACGGATCGGGTGCCGGTCCCCCGGGGGAGGAGGGAGGCGGCGCGGGCCGGTCCCCGCCGCCCGGGGGCGTGCCCCCGCCGCACGCCGTGGCCAGCGCCGTGAGCAACGCGAGGAGGAGCGCGAACCGCATCGGATCTCCGGTGGCTCGGAGGGGCGCCGCGCCGCCCCCCCCGGGCCCCAGGATAGCGCCAAGGACGGAGGCGGGCCCCGGGTCCCCGGGGCGGGGATCGGGTATCATCGACGGTCCGTCGGTGCGGGCCCACCCCGCCCCGCCTCCCCCGGAGCCGAGATGTCGAGGATCCCGCTCACCGTCCCCGTCGCGCTGGCCGTGCTGGCCTGTGGGGTCGTGCCGGCCCTGGGGTGCCGGTCGGAACCGCCCAGCGGTCCCATCGGCGCCCCGACCCCGCCGGACCTGACGATCTCGCCGCTGGCCCCCCTGGACGCGGCCCACCCGTCGGGGAGGGTGCTGGGCCTGCTCGTCCAGTCCTACGACATCGACCTGACCCCGGCCCAGGCGTCCAGCCTGCGCCAGGTCCTGGGGGCCGCCGCCGAGGGGGAGCTGGCGGCGTGGGCGGAGGCCGACCGCGCCCACCTGGCCCTGGGGTACGCCGTGGCGGACGGGCGCCCCCTGGCGGAGTGGGAGGAGCAGGTGGGGACGCTCCTGGGGACGCTCAAGAAGATCCAGGAGGACCGCATCGACGTCCTGGTCAAGTCCGTGGCCGTCCTGGAGCTGGCCGGGCGCAAGGCCCCCGAGCAGGCGCCCATGGTCCCGGGGTTCGTGTACTCCGCGGACGACGTCAAGCTCCCCCCCGCCGACTCCCTCCTGGACCTGGAGGGCGTGGACGGAACCGCCGCCGCCCGCAAGGCCCAGACCCAGGCCCGGGACTACGAGGTGGCGCGCATCCAGGCCCGGACCGCCCAGAAGGTCACCTTCCTGCGGATGTCGGCCCTGGACTGGGCCACGCCCACCGCGGCCGAGGAGGCCCGCACCCGGGTGGTGGAGACGGCCAAGGCCATCGACGCCGCCTACCGGGCGCGGCTGGCGATGGTCCACGCGTTCCTGTCGAAGCTCACCGCGGCGCAGCGCGAGAAGGCGGTGATCGGCGCGAACCTCTCCCTGCTGCTGGGTCCCTCCCCCTCGTCGGGGGCGACCCAGAGCTTCGACCAGGCCTCCGGCCAGGGGGGGAGCCGCAACGGCGGGTTCGCGGGGGGCGGGGATCCCAACGGGCCGGCGGCCGGGGGTGGCCCCGGTGGGCCGGGCGGCTTCCCTGGGGCCCAGGGGGGCGGCGGCCCGTCCGGCCCGGGGGGCTTCGGAGGGCCCGGGCCCCAAGGGGGGCAGGGGGGCTGGGGAGCCCAGGGCGGGCAGGGCGGCTGGCCCGGAGGGCAGCCCGGAGGCTTCGGCGGTACGGGCCCCCAGGGCGGGCAGGGGGGCTGGCAGGGCGCCCCGGGAGGGCAAGGCGGCTGGCCCGGCGGCCAGCCCGGGGGCTTCGGCGGGACGGCGCCCCAGGGGGGGCAGGGCGGCTGGCCCGGAGGGCAGCCGGGGGCCTTCGGCGATCCCGGCTCCCAGGGGGGGCAGGGCGGCTACGGCGGGGGCAGCCCCCAGGGGGGCCAGGGCGGCTGGCCGGGAGCCCAGGGGGGCGGGCAGGCGGGCTGGTACGGCGCTCCCGGTGGGACCACCGGGGGTTCGCCCGGTGGCACGCCCGGCGGCACCCCCCCGGGGGGCACGGGGAGCCCGCCGGACTCCTCCAAGCGCTGACGGTCCGACCCGATCCCCGTGGGGGCGGGCACGGGCACGGGCGCGGGCACGGGCGCGGGCGCGGGCACGGGACGTGGGGGGGGTGGGAACCTGCTCCCCGCTCCCGACCGCTTGATCCGGTGGGGGGCGGGATCTACCTTGGCCCGGTCGCGCGCCGGGGGTGGAGGGTGGTCCCGCCCCGCCGCTCCTGGGATCCGTGAGCGCCCCTCCCCTCAACCCCGCCCGCGAGGTCGAAGACGATCCCTTCGAGGGGGCGGCGCCCCTGGCCGATCGCCTGCGCTCCCTGCTGCGGGAGCGCTTCGGTCACCGGGAGTTCCGCCCCGCCCAGCAGGCGGTGGTGGAGCACGTCGCCGCCGGGCGGGACGCCCTGGTGGTGATGCCGACGGGGGCGGGCAAGTCCCTGTGCTACCAGCTCCCCGCCCTGGTCCGGGACGGCCTCGCCGTCGTCGTCTCCCCCCTCATCGCCCTGATGAAGGACCAGGTGGACGCCCTCGGAGCCCGGGGGATCGCCGCCACCTTCGTGAACAGCTCCCTCTCGGACGCCGAGAGGGAGGATCGCGTGCGGGACGTGCTGGCGGGCAGGGTGAAGCTGCTCTACGTCGCCCCGGAGCGCTTCCGGGGGGGAGGCTTCGCCCAGGTCCTGCGGCGGGTGCGGATCGGCCTGTTCGCCGTGGACGAGGCCCACTGCCTGAGCCAGTGGGGCCACGACTTCCGCCCGGACTACCTGCGCCTGGGGGACGTGCGGGAGGCGCTGGGCCGCCCCCCCACGGTGGCCCTCACCGCCACCGCCACCCCCGAGGTGCGGGACGACATCGTCTCCACCCTGGGCCTCGGCGACGCCGCGGTCTTCGTCTCGGGCTTCGACCGGCCCAACCTGAGGCTCCACGTCCATCGCCTGAAGAGCCGCGCCGCCAAGGAGGAGCGGATGCGGGAGCTGCTGGGCCGCAGGCTCCGCCCCGCCCTGGTCTACGGCGCCACCCGCAAGGCGGTGGACCAGGTGGTCGCGGGCCTGGCCGCCTCGGGGGAGCGGGTGGCGGGCTACCACGCGGGCATGGACGACAGCGAGAGGAACCGCGTCCAGGACGGCTTCATGGCGGGGCGCTACACCGTCGTCGCCGCCACCAACGCCTTCGGCATGGGGATCGACAAGGCGGACATCCGCATGGTGGTCCACGTGGACCTGCCCCGGACCCTGGAGGCGTGGTACCAGGAGATCGGCCGGGCGGGACGCGACGGAAAACCCAGCGAAATCCACCTGTTGCGTAGCCCGGGCGACCGGAGGATCCAGGAGTTCTTCATCGACTCCGCCCACCCGCCGGAGCGCACGGTCCGGGAGGTCCACCGCTTCCTGTGCTCCTTCCCCGAGGACACGATCTGGATCTCCCAGCGCGCCATCGCCGAGGAGCTGGGGATCGAGGGGGGGGATCGGGCGGTCTTCTCGTCGCTGATCGTGCTGGAGCGGGGCGGGGTGCTGCGCCGGCTGCCCATGCGGGAGGGCCTGGGGGAGGTGCGCTTCCTGCCCTCGCCGGGCCCCCGCGCCGCCGCCCACCGGGGGCTGCGGGCGGAGCTGTGGCAGGCGCTCGGGGACCTCCGCCCCGGACGGGGGCAGGTGCCCGTCGCCCAGGTGGACCTGCACCGCCTCGCCCGGGACCTGGGCACCACCCGCGACCGCCTGGGGGGGGCGCTGCGGGCCCTGGTGGAGCACGGGGCCATCGACTACGAGCCCCCGGAGCGCTGCGGCGGGGTGCTGCTGCTGCACCGGGACCCGGACGACCTCCCCGTGGACTTCGGGGCCCTGGAGCACCGGCGCCGCCACGAGTACGGCAAGCTCGACCGGATGGAACAGTTCGCCGAGGGGCGCGGCTGCCGCCGGGCCGACGTGCTCCGCTACTTCGGCGAGGTCCCCCCCTGGCCCCGCTGCGGCACCTGCGACAACTGCGCCGCGGATCCCGACGCCGACGGGCCCCGGGCCCCCAACGCCGAGGAGGACGTGGCCATCCGCAAGCTGCTGGCCTGCGTCGCCCGCATGGGGGGAGGCTACACCTCGGCGATGGTGGCGAAGGTGCTGACCGGCAGCCGGGACGCGGTGGTGGAGAAGATGGGCTTCGACAAGCTCACCACCTACGGCCTGCTGTCCCCCCTGTCCCAGGTGGAGGTGCAGCAGCTCGCCCAGGCGCTGGTGCAGGCCGGCGCCCTCTCCGAGGCCACGGTGACCCGGCCGATCCAGGGCCGGGACCGGATCTACCGCGTCCTGCACCTCACCCCCCTCGGGGGCCGGGTGATGATGGGCAAGGAGGAGGGCTTCCAGCTCCCCATGCCGGAGCTGACCGGGATCTCGCCCCCCCGGGCGGCCCCCCGCCGGAGCGGGGCGACGGGATCGGCGGCGGACGACGGCGGCCCACCGCTGGACCTCGCGGGCAAGGCGCTGCTGGAGAAGCTGCGCCAGCGCCGGAGCCGGATGGCGGAGGAGGAGGGGATCCCCGCCTACGTCGTGGCGAGCAACCGCACCCTGCGGGAGATCGCGCTGCGCCGCCCCACCCGCCGCGCCGCCCTCCTCCAGATCCACGGGATCGGCGAGAAGAACCTGTCCCGCTGGGGGCAGGCGTGGCTGGAGGAGGTGGAGGCGTTCGAGCAGGGGGGGCGCGGCGGCACCTGACCCGCCGGGATCGGCTATCCTCGCCCCGCCGTCGCGGCGGAGGACCGATGCTCCACGAGATGATGAAGGCCTGGTTCGACTTCACCCTGGAGTGGGGCTACCTGGGGGTGTTCACCATGATGGCGCTGGAGAGCACCATCGTGCCCATCCCCTCGGAGATCGTGATGCCGCCGGCGGCGTACTGGGCGGTCCAGGGGCGCTTCAGCCTGTGGGGGGTGATCCTGGCGGGGGGCCTGGGCTCGACGGTGGGCTCCTCCCTCTGCTACGGCTTCACCTTCACCGTGGGCCGGGCCTTCGTGAACCGCTGGGGCCGCTTCTTCCTGCTGCCCCCGGACCGGCTGGACCTGGCGGAGCGCTGGCTCAACCAGTTCGCCCTGGGGGGGGTGTTCTTCTCGCGCCTGCTGCCGGTGGTGCGGCACCTCATCGGCTTCCCCGCCGGGCTGCTGCGCTTCCCCTTCTGGTCCTTCGTGGGGGTGACCTTCGTGGGCTCCACCCTGTGGTGCAGCGTCCTCGCCTGGTTCGGGGCGAAGACCATCGGCCAGAGGCCCGACCTGCTGGAGGATCCCACCGCCCTTTCCGACGTGCTCAAGCAGAACCTGCTGTGGTTCGTGCTGCTGGTGGTCGGCCTCGGGGCGGGGTGGACCTTCGTGAAGTGGTACGGGAGCCGCGCGCCGCGGCGGGGTCCCGCCGCCTGAGCCTCTACTCCTCCCGCGCCGCCAGGGCGAGCCCCAGCTTCTTGCAGAGGCGGGACAGCTCCGCCTGCTCCCCGGGGTCCAGGACCCCCAGGGCCTCGGCGATGGCGGCGGCGTGGCCGGGGAAGATCCCCTCGATGAGCGCCCTGCCCTCCTCGGTGAGGCGCACGCTCACGAAGCGGCGATCCTCCTGGCCCCGCTCCCGCCGCGCCAGCCCCCTCTTCTCGAGGTTGTCCACCACCAGCGTGACGTTGCCGCTGCTCTTGAGGATCTTGGTCCCCAGCTCCCGCTGGCACATGGGCCCCAGGTGGAAGAGGGCCTCCAGCACGCCGAACTGGCTCTCGGTCAGGCCGTGCTCCCCGAGGCGGCGCGCCGTCAGGGCCCCCACGGTGTTGGCGGCCCGGGCCAGCTTGATGTAGGCGTCGAGGGCGTGGACCTCTTCGGGGCGACCGCGGTGCTTGGTGGCCATGGGGCTCGCGTCGCGCCGTCCCGGGGGACCGGGACGGCGCACCGAACGGACGCCGATCAGAGCTTGGTGGTCAGCTCGATGTCGAGGTGGATGGTCACCTCGTCGCCGACCACCGCCCCGCCCGCGTCCAGGGACTTGTTCCAGCTTATCCCGAAGTCCTTGCGGTTGACCTTGGTGGTGGCGCTGCCGCCGATCCGGGTGAAGCCGTAGGGGTCCTTGACCTGGGTGCCGAAGCCCTCGACGCTGAGGGTGACGGGGCGGGTGGTGCCCCGCATGGTGAGGTCGCCCAGCACCTCGAACCGGCCGTCCCCGAGGCTCTTGACCTGCTTCGAGACGAAGGTGAGCTTCGGGTGCTTGGCGGCGTCGAAGAAGTCGCCGCTGCGGAGGTGCTCGTCCCTCTTGGCGTTCTCGGTGTCGATGCTGGCGGCGTCGATGGCAACGCTGATCCGCGTCGCCTCGGGCTTGGCGGGATCGTAGTCCACGGTGCCGCTGACGGCCTGGAACTTCCCGCGGACGTTCGAGATCAGCATGTGCTTGACCGTGAACCCGGCGGTGGTGTGGGACGGATCGACGTCCCACGTCGCGGCGCCGGCCCACGAGGGCAGGGCGAGGGTGGCGAGGAGCAGGAACGAGGAGAGGACGCGCTTCATGGTCTTCGGGACCTCCTGGGGTACGGCCGCCGGATCGGGGCCGGAGCCCGCCGCGGCGCGGCAAGCTCTACGTCAAACGTCTTGATGTGAAGATATATTCCCCGGCGAGCGGAGTCAACCCCCGAGGGCCCGCCGGGGCGAGGTCCGGGCGCGGGTCAGATCACGTCGCGCAGGGCGGCCCGGATCCGGGGGAGGGCCTCGGCGATGCCGGCGACGGACACCGCCCCCACCGAGAGGCGGAACCAGCCGTCGTCCAGGCCGCGGCCGAACGCCTGGAAGGGCACCACCGCCACGCCGGCCTTCTCCAGCAGGTACTGGCGGACCTGCTCGTTGGTGGAGAAGAGGGCACCCCCGGGCAGGCGGCGTCCCATCAGGTCGAAGCGGGCGCTGAGGTAGATCGCCCCCTGGGGCGGGATGGCCCGGACGGGGAGGCCCGCCTCCGCCATGGCGCGGAAGCCCTCGTACAGGGCGTCCAGGCGCGCCTGGACCTCGGACCTCATGCCGGCGTGGTAGGCGGCGATCCCCTCGGGATCGGCCAGCAGCTCCCCCGCGGCGATCTGCTCGGCCCGGGGGGCCCAGGCCCCGACGTGGCCCAGCAGGTCCCTCATGCGGGCGGCGACGTAGGGGGGCGCGACGGTCCAGCCCACCCGCAGGCCGGTGGCGGCGAACGCCTTGGAGATCCCGTCCACGAAGACGGTGTAGGCCGCCATCTCGGGCACCAGCTCCACCGGCGTGTGGTGGCGGGTGTCCCCGAACGTGAGGGTCCAGTAGACCTGGTCGTACATCACGTACAGGGGCCGGTCCCCCCGAGCGGCGCGGCGGCGGTTCTCCTCCACCACCATCACCGAGATCTCGGTGAGGGCCTCGCGGCTCAGGGCCGTGCCGGTGGGGTTGAGGGGGGAGTTCAGGGAGAGGAGGCGGACCCCATCGAGGTGGTGGCGCAGCAGGTCGGAGGTGGGCAGGAAGTCGTCCTCGGGGCGGGCCATGACCTCCACGGGGACGGCGCGGCTCATGAAGACGTAGTGGTTGTTGTTCCACGACGGCACGGGGTAGAGCACGCGCTCGCCGGGGTCGACCACCGCTCGGTAGGTGGCGTAGATCACCGGGCGGGCGCCGCCGGCGATCACCACGCTGGACACCGGGTAGCGCAGCCCCAGCTCCCGGGCGTAGTAGTCCGCCACCGCCTCCCGCGCCGACAGCACGCCGTCGGAGGGGGGGTAGTTCGTCTCCCCCCGCTCCAGCAGGGAGGCGATCCCCCTCTCCAGGGACCGGGGGATCCGGAACTCGCTAGGGGCGAAGTCCCCCACGGTGAGGTTGCACACCTTCCGCCCCTGGGCCTGGAGCGCCCGCACGTCGGCGGCGATCTTCAGGATCTCCGAGCCGACGAGGCCCAAGGCGACCTGGGAGAGCCCCGCCCGCGCGGCGCCCTCGCCTTCGGCGCCCAGGGGCATGTGGAGGGAGGCGTCCAGGGGGAGGCGGCCCGGGGCCGCGGCGGCGGGGGAACGGACCTCGTGGGTCAAGACGGTGCTCCAGCGCGTCCGGTACGGCTCCGGGGAGCCGCCCCGCTCGGCGCGGCGCCAGTATAGGCAGTGGCCCGGCGCCTTTCCAGCCGCGCCCTCCGACTCGGGCTTCGCACTTTCGGGCCGTCGCGAGGTCCAGGACTGGGCGAGCCCCGGCAAGGAGCAGGGCCGGATTTCGCGGGAGGTGTGGTGGACCCACATCGACCCAGAAATCCGGCACCGCGACGCCGCCGCGGCCGGCCAGGACGGACCGCAGCAGGCCAGGAATGCGAAACCCGAGTCCAAGGAGAGGGCGGGCGCCGGAGGCGGGGATCTTGCTGCCCCCTGCCCCGGGGCGGCCCGGGCCGCGGGAGGGTGGGGTGCGGATCTTCGTGGGTGGCGCGGGCGGGTTCGTCGGGCGGCACGTCGCCCGCCACATGTCCCTCGAAGGGCACGAGGTGGTGGCCCTGATCCAACGGGAGTCGGATCGGGACCCGCTGCTGGGGATCCCCGGGGTCCACGCCTTGGTGGGGGACGTCCGCCACCCCGAGGAGTGGCGGGGGGCGCTGGAGGGGTGCGAGGCGGTGGTGCACCTGGTGGGGATCCTCGCGGAGAGGGGGGACCGGACGTTCCGCTCGGTGCACGTGGAGGGCACCCGGCGGGCCGTGGACGCTGCCCGGGCGGCGGGGATCCGGCGCTTCGTGCACATGGGCAGCCTCGCCGCGCACCCCCAGGCACCCACCGCCTGGGCCCGCACCAAGGCCGAGGGCGAGGAGATCGTGCGCCGCTCGGGCCTGGACTGGACCATCCTGCGCCCGGCGCCGGTCTTCGGGCCCGGCGACTCCTTCCTGACCCTGCTGGCTCGCCTGGCGCGCCTGCCCGTCGTGCCCCTGCCCCCGGGGGCCGACGCCCCACTGCGTCCGGTGTCGGTGGTGGACGTCGCCCTGGCCTTCACCCGGGCGCTCCGCCGGACCGAGGCCGTGGGTCGCGCCCTGGACCTGGGCGGCCCCGAGCGGATCAGCCTGGCCCAGATCGCCCGGCGCATGGCGGGGGCCCTGGGGACCCGTCCCACCTTCGCCCGGGTGCCGCTGCCCCTGGCCCGCGCCGGGGCCCAGGCCCTCCACCGGATCGCCCCCGGCCTCCACGTGGACCCCGCCCTGGTGGAGACGCTGCGCCTGCACCTGGGCACCGACTGCGATCCCGAGCCCGCCCGCCACCTCCTGGACCTGCCCCTGCTGGGGATCGACGACGGGATCCGGGCGGTGGTGTCGGGGCAGGGGCCGCTGGCGGGCGGGCCCGCCCCCGCGCCGCGGGAGGCGTGGTGGGAGCGCCGCCCCCGGCCCCTGGCCACCACCGGAGCGGGCGTGGGGGCCTTGGTGGCGGCGGGGATCCTGCGCCGCCGCCGCGCCTTCGGCCTCGGCCTCGCCGCCCTGGGCGCCGCCGCCCTCGCGCGGGCGGCGCGGACCTTCCTGCGGTCCTCGGAGGGGGAGGCGGAGCCGGTGTCGGCGATGATCGACGTCCCCATCCCCGTGCGGGAGGTGTTCCACCGCCTGGGGGATCCCGGCCTGCTGGACGGCACGGTCTCGGAGGGCCCCCTCCGGCTGGTGGAGTCCCGCCCGCCCCACCTGCTGGCGTGGCGCTCCGGCACCCCGGGGGAGCTGGGCGGCTCCCTGCACCTGGAGCCCGTCCGGGAGGGCACCCGCCTCCACCTCGCCCTGGAGCTGCGCCGCCCCCCCCTGGACGTGGCCTTCCGGCGCCTGCTGGCCCTGGCGGACCGCCTGGCGGAGCAGGAGCGCCTGCTCCACCTTCCCGAGGCCCCGGCCCCGCGCCCGACGCCCCGGGCGTAGGCCCACCCCCCAGAAAAGGAACCGCCCGGCACCGCGCCCCGGGTGACGACGCGAAGTCGCCCCGGGCGCCGTGCCGGGCGGCCGGCCCCCCCAAGGACATGTAGACAGACGCCCCATGACCTAGCGGACCCGAGCGCTGCGGCAAGGTCCGGGGCGGTGGCGGGAACGAAAAAGACCGCGTCGGCATCGCGGCCCGGCCGTTCAGGCGCCCTCCCCACATGAACGGGGCGGATCTCGGGATTGAAAGAAGAGAAACGTGCGGGCGATCCGACCCGCTGTGGGTCAGAGCAACTCGTGGAGATACGAGACGATGACCCGCCCCGTCTCCTCCAGCCCCGGCGGCGCCCAGCGGTAGAGGGGGAGGGCGGACCCGTCCACGGGGACGTTGGGGGCGTTGTCGTTCAGGCGCACCCACGGGGCCGTGCCCCCGAGGGCGGCGTTCACCAGGTCCACCGCGTGCTGGCGCATGGGACCGTGGACGTGGTCCCAGTGGGACTGGTAGCGCAGGTAGGGGCAGGGCAGGCGGGGGACGGCGCGGATCGCCTCCCGGTCGACCCAGAACTCCGGGCGGCAGTGCATCTCGTGGGTGATGGAGGCCTGCCCGGGGGCGCGGGTGGCGTAGGGGGGGATCCACCGGCGCTCCCCCGGCCCCTCCCAGTCCAGCAGGAAGCGCGCCCGGGCACCGATCCCCGGGTGCCGGGCCAGGGCGCCGGCGGTGGCGGCGATCCCGAGGGAGATCGACACCACCGCCACCCGGGCGGGGTCCACCTCCGGCCTCGCCAGCAGCAGGGCCAGGGCCTCGGCGACCTCGTCCTGGTGACGGGGGCCGTTGCAGTCCTCCTCGCCCTCGCTCTCCCCCCGCCCCGCGGGGTCCCAGCGGAAGCTGGCGTAGCCCGCCGCGGCGAGGTCGGCGGCGGTGACGGCGCAGCGGTAGCGCGCGAACATCCGCGCCGGGCCGAGGCCCCCCGGGTAGAGCAGCACCGCCGGGAACGGCCCCGTCCCGCCGGGGGTCCGCAGCCACCCCACGAGGCGCCCCTGGGGGCCGCGCCACTCCACGGCCTCCTCCCGGTCCGGCGCGAAGGGCCGCTGGACGAGGCCCCGGGCCAGCTTCCGCCAGCCGGAGACGCGCATGGACAGGGGGGTGAGGAGGGGGGACGGGGGCATGGGTGGGGCGCGTCAGGATCCCAGCCAACCCAGCGGCGAGCAACCCGGCGCGTCGCAGAAGTGGACGCCCCGGACCGGCTCTCCCCCCTCCTCCCCGAAGGCGGCGGCGCCGTCGGGATCTCCCGCCAGGAAGTACCGGAAGTCGTAGCTCTGGCCCGCGTCGTCCCGCTGGTCCGTCACCGACCAGAACCAGGCGGTGAGCACCCTCTCGTCGTCCGGGGTGCGGAGGACCAGGGTGGACTCCCGGCCCGCCGCGGGATCGTCGGCGAAGGTGGTGTCCAGCTCGACGGACAGGGAGATCCCCAGCAGGTCGTACCTCAGGTCGGACCGCATCCGCACGGTCGTCCCCCCCTCCAGCGACATCGTCCCGTGGAGGGGGATCGAGCCCTCGGGGACGTCCAGCCCCGCGTACTCCAGGTCGCCGGACAGGGTCAGCGACGAGCCCGCGCCCGAGGCGTCCGTCGGGCTCCAGGGCACCAGCTCGCCGTCCCGGGCCTGGACCAGCATGAAGAGCACGGCGGCGGGGCGGCTGTCGGGATCGCCACCCGCGAAGAGGTCGAACTCCTCGCCGTCGGCCTGGAGCGCCGACACCAGGAACCAGGCGACGTGCCCCGTCGAGACGGGGGCCGCGTTCTCGGGCAGGTCCGGCGCCCCGCCGCAGGCGGCGGCGAGGAGGATCGGGGCGAGGAGATCCGGGGCGCGCACCGCGCGTCGCATCGCAGTCCTCGGGTGGCCGTACGAGAGGAGCGCCGGCCCCCTCCATCGAACGCGCTTCCCGGGCGGATTGCAAGGGCGGAGGGGTGGCGGCCGGGGGATCAGGGGGACATCACGTCGCCGAAGTTCCACTCGATCCCGAAGCCCCGGCGCCTCCAGGGCTTCTTCCGGCCCCGCTCGGCGGCGGTCCGCACCCGGGCGTCGCCGTCCGCGGCGCGGGCGTAGTCCCGCAGCGCCTCGTCCCGCCGCCCCAGGGCGTCGGCGGCGCGCCCCCGCCAGAGGTGGAAGCTCGCCCGCCGCGCCGGCTCGGGGTGCCCCAGGCGCACCGCGTCGTCGAAGAGGGCCCTCGCCCCCTCGGCGTCTCCCGCCTCCAGGGCCAGCAGCCCGGCGACGAAGGCGTACACCGGCTGGGAGGGGGCCAGGGCCCGTGCCCGCCCCATCGCCCCCCGGGCCGCCGCGGCGTCGCCGGCGTTGAAGTGGGCCTCGAAGGCGTCCCGGAAGGCGTCGAAGGCGGCGATGGCCGAGGGATCGTGGCGGGTTCCGCCGAGGAGGCGCGGGAGGTCCGGGAGGGGACGGCGCCCCCCGAGGTCGAAGGCGAGGTAGGGGCGGTTCGAGACCGGAGGCCGGCCCGTGGCCACGTGGAAGAGGCCGGCACCGGGATCGAACACCACCGAGGCCACGGTGCTCAGCATGGCGATGGACCCCGACACCCGGCACGACGGATCCCCGGGATCCCCGAGGATGGAGGCGATCTCGTCGGCGTCGATCCCGCCCCGGGCGGCCCGCAGGCGCGCGTTGGCCCGGGCGTAGCGAGCGGTGTTGTTGCGCCAGTAGGTGGGGTAGAAGTGCTTCTCTGAGCCCTCGAAGGCGCGGTCCAGGAAGACGTTGGCGTAGCCGAACACGTCCTCGGCGGGGTGGAAGGCGGCTCGGCGGCGGGCCGAGACCTCGTAGACCAGCACCCGCGACTCCCGGGCCGAGCCCACGACGTAGGTCCAGGCGCCGCCCGGGCGGTGGGCGTCCAGGAGGCGCCGGGCGTCCCCCAGGTCCCGCCCGTGTCGCATGATCGCGTCGCCCACCACGCCGACGGGGAGGCCGCCGAGGTCGAAGTCCTCGCTGGCGATGTGCTGGTGCACGGCCAGGGTGAGGCCGGACGCGTTCATGGCGGTCACTCCCCCCAGCAGCACCCCGGCGGCGGAGATCGACACGTAGGGCTGCCCGTCGGCTGGGTCGTGGAAGACGACCGCCTGCTCCCGGTCCCAGGCGCCCACCCCCTGGTAGTCGAAGTTCCGGCCGTGGAGGAGGCGCCCGTGGCCCGTGGCCCCGCCCCAGGCCAGGGCGCTGGTGCAGCCCATCACCGGCACCCCGAGGCGGGGCGCCGCCGGCGAGGGGTGCAGCTTCTTGAACCAGGTGGCCACCCACAGGTAGGTCTCGGGCATCGTCACCGCCCGGAGCAGCTCCCCCCGGGGGATCCCGGCGCCGTCGGCGAGACCGTCCAGCGCCTGGCGGACGTGGGGAGGGAAGGCGGCGGCGATCCTCCGCCCCACGGTGTGGGGGAGGGCGGCGGAGAGGACCCTCGACGCCGACGCCGCGACGCCTCCCGTGAGCCCCACCGCCAGCAGGCGGCGCACGTACTCGGCGAAGTAGGGCAGGGGCCCCCGGGGGATGGCATCCCTCAGGAGCTGCCCGTGCTGAAAGCCCATCTCGTAGTCGGTCCCCGCCAGGCGCAGGACGTGGAGCCCCTCGATCCGCTCGTAGGGAGGGAGGGGGGAGGGGGCGGCGGCGGCGCTGGAGGTCATGGCGGGGTCCCGGGGGGGGCGGTGTGGCTTGGACGTGGGCGTCCCCCAGCGTCCGCGCCGGACCGGGGCCCGTCAAGGTCTCCAGATCTCCCCGTCCCCCGGGGCGAGGGTCCCCGGCTCCCCGGCGGACGCTCCGCGGCCCGTCAGCAGCTCGGTCCCCCCCGGGGACTCCGTCGCCCGCGCCTCGGCGCCGAGGTTCAGCAGCGCCACCTCCCCACCGGGGAAGTTCCACCGGGCGGGCACCCGGTCGTCGGGGAGGGCCAGCTCCATCAGCGGGGATCCATCGAGCCCCGAAGGGAAGGACAGGGGGTCCTCGGGCACCGCCCTGGCCCCCAGGAGGGACAGCACCTCCGGGTCCAGCGCCCACGCCAGGCGCTCCTCGGGGAGGGCGGCGAGGTCGTCCCCCAGCAGCCACGCCCCGCCGGAGACGGCGTTGGCGACCACCGCCCCCCGGGCCAGGGCGGCGTCGGCGGGCTCCCGGACCAGCACCTGGTCGGCGTCGTTCCACCACCACAGGCCGTTCAGGAACCCCCGCGCCGCCGTGGAGCGCGCCTGCCAGCGCAGGAACTCCAGCCGGGGATCGGGGGCGAGGGAGAAGGCGATGTCGGAGCCGGTGCGGTACGCCTCGGCGAGGCCGAGGGTCGGCAGCAGAGGGGCGCCGCACGCCAGGACGAAGGCGTCCCCCGCCGCCTCCCGGAGCGCCTCCATCCCCAGCCGATACGCCTCGGCGCCGGTGACGTCCCGGGACCTCGTCCCCTCCTGGGCTCCGGCGTACAGGAAGTCGAGCTTCAGGTATCTCCAACCCTCCTCCGCCTTGGCCCGCACCTCCGCGGCCATCCAGGCCCGGGCCTCGTCGACGGTGGCGTCCAACACCGCGTAGTCCCCGCCCCCGGCGTTGGTGAAGCGCAGCTCCTCCCCGGCGACGTCCCTCACCCACCAGTCCGGGTGCTGGGCGTAGGTCCCGGTCCCCCGGTCCACGTAGAACGGCGCCATCCAGAGCCCGGGGACCATGCCCCGCGCCGCGATCTCCCCGGCGAGGGCCGCCGTGCCCGACGGGAAGCGCTCGTTGGCCGTCCAGTCGCCCCAGGCGACCTCCCAACCATCGTCCAACTGGAAGACACCGAAGGGGGCGAGGTCCCCGGCGGCGTTCAGGGCCGCCGCCCGGTCCAGGTTCGCCAGCACGTCGCCCTCGGTGACGTCCCCGTAGTACTGGTACCAGGTCGCCCACCCCACCGGCGGATCCCCGGGGAGGGGGCGCGGGGGCACCCGGGCGGCGGCGGCCTCGGCCCACCTCCGCCACAGGGAGTCCGGGTCCTCGTCGAAGCCGATCCACAGCGGATCGAGGGTGACCGACGCTCCGGGCTCCAGGGGGATCGCCTCCCCCCGGTGGCCCCACACCACCCAGGCGCGGTCCTGGGAGTGGGCCGTGTAGAGCTTGGTGCGCGCGGCCGAGAGGGCGCCCAGGAGCAGGGCGCCCCGGTCCTCCCGGCCGACGAGCCCCGCCCACCACGAGGTCCCCGTCCTCTCGTCCACCACCGACATCCCGTCGCCGTCGCCGCCGGCGAGGGGGACGCCGTCCCCGTCCAGCTCCGGCTCCGCGACCTCGGTCACGCCGGACCACGACCACGACTGGTAGCCCTGCCGCCACAGGCGCAGCGGGGCCTCGCCCTCCAGGGCGGCGCCGCCCTCCAGCACCACCGCCTCCAGCACCCCACCGCCGGGGCCGGCGGTCACGGTGGGGACGACGGCGTCGCCGTCGGCGCGGAGGGCGACCGACAGGTCCCCCTCCCCCAGGACCCGGGCGGAGAGGGCAACGCCCCCGCAGCCGGCGACGGAGGCGTCGAGGGAGGGGCCGTCGGCGCGGGCGACGGGGGCGCCCAGGCAGGGGGGGACGTGGTCGGCGCCCTGGGGATCGGCCCCGGCGCAACCGGCGGCGAGGGCGGCGAGCAGGAGGGGAGGCGAGCGCATCGCCCCCATGGTACCGGATGCGGCGGCGGAGAACGCCGCGGTCTGGGGGCGCCCGTGCTAGAGTCTGCCCGCTGGCAGCGGACCCATCGTGGGCCCGATCCCGATCGCTGGAGTGTGCCATGTCCCGCCTCGCCTTCGCCCCCTCGCGCCTCGCCCTGCTGGGGTCTTCGGTCGTCGCGCCGTTGCTCCTGGCCGACCCGGCGCCCGCCCTCGCCGCCACCTTCTCGGTCACCACCACCGGGGACACCGTCGACGCCTCCCCCGGGGACGGGGTGTGCGCCGACGTCACGGGCGCCTGCTCGCTGCGGGCGGCGGTGATGGAGGCCAACGCCCTCGCCGGCGCCGACTCGGTACGGATGCCGGCGGGCACGGTGACGTTCACCCTCGCGGGGGCGAGCGAGGACTACGCCACCACCGGCGACCTGGACGTCCGGGACGACCTGACGGTGTACGGCGCGGGCCCCGGCAGCACCATCGTCGACGCCGCGGGCCTGGACCGGATCTTCCACGGGATCAGCGACGTCGACCTCCGCGTCGACGGGATGACCCTCACGGGCGGATACGCGACCAGCGCCGCCACGCCGACCTACGGCGGCGCGATCTGGATGTACGACTACCCGAACGCCGGGAACCTGACCGTCACGAACTCGGAGTTCCTCGGGAACACCGTGTACGACACGGGGAACGCCTGGGGAGGGGCCATCGCCAAGACCTCGTATGGTTCCCTGTACCTGAGCGAGGTGACCTTCTCCGGGAACGCCGCCACGGGCTCCGGCAACGACCTCGGGGGCGCCGTGAAGGGGGGGTACTACACGACCACGGTCATGGAGGACTGCTCGTTCACGGGCAACCAGGCCGACTATGGGGGCGCGATCTCGCTGAACGGCGACTCCGAGATCTACGACATCACCGTCGCGGACAACACCGCCACGGCCGACGGCGGGGGCATCCAACTGGGCTACTTCGACCACTTCATCGTGGGATCGGCGGTCTACGGGAACTGGGCGGGGAACACCGGAGGGGGGATCGCCGTCTCCTCCGCCAACCTGCTCTTCGAGAACTCGACCCTGAGCGGGAACATGGCCGGCATCAGGTCCGGCGGCGCCCACGTCAGCTACGGGTGGTTGGGGCTGATCCATGCCACCGTGGCCTACAACCGCGCCAGCGGCTTCGCCAACTCGGGGGGGATCTGGCTGGTGGATGGCTCCACGGGCGAGGCGACCAACTCGATCCTGGCGCTGAGCAACGGCACGACCCTTCCCGACTGCCGCGGCACCTTCACGTCCCACGGACACAACATCGTCGGCGTCGCCAACGGCGCCGGCGGGAACGTTTGCGGTGGGTTCACCGCCCCGGGGGACCAGGTGGGCACCTACACCCTCCCCGTCAACCCCCGACTGCTCCCCCTGGCCTACAACGGCGGCTCCACCAAGAACCACGGGCTGAGGCGCACCAGCCCCGCCATCGACGCCGGCGACGACTCCCTCAGCCTGGGCGACGACCAGCGGGGCGTGGCCCGCCCCCGGGACGGCGACGGGGACGGGGTGGCGATCTGCGACGTGGGAGCCCACGAGCGGTAGGGACCTGCCGGGCGGAGCCCGACCGGGACGGGGGTTGCCCGTCCACGCTCCCCGGGTCAGTCCAGAGGGTGGGCCGGCCCGGGGCCGGTCCGGGGGCGCCGGGCGCCGGAGACGCCATGCCGGTCGCCCTCCTGCTCGCCGCCGCACTCCTCTTCACGCCAGCCGATGCCTCCGCGGCGGAGGCTGCAGCCTCGACCTCCGAGGTGGGCGGCCTCGGCGCGAGTCCCGATGAAGGCGGGTCGTCCCCCCGGGCACAGCGCCTGCGGAGGGCCCACCGCTGGCTCATGGTGGGGACGGAGGTGGCACTCATCGCCACCGCCGGCCTCGGCCTCGTCACCGCCATCAACACCCCCACCGCCTTCGGCGACGGGCGGTGCGCCACGGGGGATCCCCTGCTGGGGGACTGGGGCTGCCAGTACCTCTCCATCGGCCACGGCATGGTGGGCGTCGCCAGCGTCACCCTCTACACCGCCAGCGGCGTGCTCGACCTGGTCTCCGCCGGTCCCCCGAGGCCCCCCGGAAGGGCGCGCGCCCTGCGGATCCTGGGGGGGATCCACCTGGCCGGCATGGTCCTCCAGCCCCTCCTGGGCATGATGGCGGCCTGGCCCGGACTCTTCGGCCTGGCCCCCGCGATCCACGACGAGGCCCCGGGCCGGGCCCTGCGCACCGTCCACGTCTTCGTCGGCGTCGTCACCGTGCTGGCCTACTCGACGGCCCTGGTGCTGGAGTTCTAGGCGCCGCCCTCCCGCCGACCTCCGTCGGCGGAAATGTAAAAGTGTTGGTGCCTGACACCCGGGTCCGACCAGGTGGGGAAGACGACCTTGGCGCGCCAGGCGCTCGCGGCCGTCGATCTCCCCGCGCACTCCGCCTCCGCGGACGAGCCCACCCTGCGGGACCGCGTGTGGCTGGCCCAGCAGTGGGACGCGGCGCGGATGCTCGCCCGCGGGGCCCCCCGGGGCGCGCTGCTCGTCCTGGACGAGGTCCAGAAGGTCACCGGCTGGTCGGAGACGGTGAAGGCCCTGTGGGACGCGGACACCGCCGCCGGTCGGGACCTGCGGGTGGTGCTCCTGGGATCCGCGCCGCTCCTGGTGCAGCGGGGCCTGACCGAGAGCCTGGCCGGCCGCTTCGAGATCATCCGCGTCCCCCACTGGTCGTGGCCGGAGATGCGCGACGCCTTCGGCTGGGACCTGGACCGCTACGTGTACTTCGGCGGCTACCCCGGCGCGGCTCCCCTGGTGGACGACGAGCCCCGCTGGGCCCGCTACGTCCGCGACGCGCTCATCGAGACCACCGTCTCCCGGGACGTCCTGCTGCTGACCCGGGTGGACAAGCCGGCCCTACTGCGCCGGCTCCTCGACCTGGCGTGCGCCTACTCCGGCCAGGTCCTCTCCTACACCAAGATGCTCGGCCAGCTCCAGGACGCCGGGAACACCACGACGCTGGCCCACTACCTGGACCTCCTGGGGGGCGCCGGAATGGCCACGGGGCTGGAGAAGTTCGCCGGGGAGGCCCATCGGCGCCGGGGATCGAGCCCCAAACTCCAGGTCTACAACAACGCCCTGGTGACCGCCCTCGCGCAGCGCTCCTTCGCCAGCGCCCGCGGGGATCCCGAGGTCTGGGGGCGTCTGGTGGAGTCGGCGGTGGGGGCCCACCTGCTCAACACCACCCCCGGCACCGGCGCCGAGGTGCTCTACTGGCGGGAGCGGAACCGCGAGGTCGACTTCGTCGTCCGCAGGGGGGACCGGCTCGCGGCCATCGAGGTTAAGGCCGGACGCCGGAGGGACGCCCTCCCCGGGATGGCGGCGTTCGACGCGGCCTTCCACCCCGGTGCCCGGTGGCTCGTCGGCGGGGACGGGATCCCGCTCCACCGGTTCCTGGAGCGGCCGGCGGAGGATTGGCTGGGCTAACCATCCTCAGGCAATCCACCGAACGTTCCTCGCGTGCCCGAGCCCGTGCCCGGGCCCGTGCCCGAGTCCGTGCCCGATCCGTGGTGGGCAATGGCACCGTGATCGGATGCCCCCGCCGGGCACGGGCGCGGGCACCGGCCTTCGGCCTGGGCTCGGGCACGAGGGAACCCGGTACGGATCCGCTCCGAGGCCGTTCCCCTCCAGCTCATGGCCTGAGGCGGGCTAGACAGGGGACCGGGAGCCTGACACCCGCTCCCCGGAACGACCCTAGTACGTCGTTCCAGAGGTAGTTCCCCAGTTTCTGAGTCCGCCTTCCAGCTCATCGGCGTCGCGGTCCCGCGAACGGGAGGCCCCGTAGGGCGGGGGCTTGTCCCCCGCCGAAGCCCCGCGGCGGGGGACGAGCCCCCGCCCTACGTTCCGGATCGGGTGGGCCTGGGAACGGAGAAACTGGGGAGGAACCTTCGGAACGTGGTACTAGCCGCGTGACACCAGCGGAAACCGCTCGGGGTGTTCGATGGATTCCACCGCGAGGTCGACGTCCAGGTCCGGCCAGTAGAGGCGGTGTGGTTGCGGCCACTCGGCGTTGTGGAGCGCGCGGATCGTGGCGTCTCGAAACCAGGGGAACTGCTCGAAGGGCAGGAAGAGCTCCCGGTCGCCCAGCAAGAGCCAGAACCCGTGCCGGGAGACGCGGGTGACCTCAACCGCCGCGGTGCTGCCGCCATGCGCCCCGGGTGTCATGCTCGGGATCCTCGGCGTCCCATCGGGTCGGTTCCCACGCCGCGCTCACCCCCGCTCCCCGGCTCCCCCCGTCCCCCGCTCCACCTTGCCGTCCTGCACCAGCCTGGCGTACGCCTGGAGGATCCCCTTGGCCTCCTTCTCGTCGGCGCTGCCGGCGACGTACTCGGTGGAGACCAGGCAGAAGTCGTGGGGGGGGCGGGACACCGTGTGGGCGGCCATCAGGGCGTCCTCCAGGTCGACCTCCCCCTCCCCCAGGGGCACCCATTGGAACTTGTGGCCGTTCCAGACGAAGACCGGATCCCCCACCCGCTGGATGGGCTCGGTGTGGAAGTCGCTCCAGGGGCTGACGTAGCGCACGTCCTTCAGGTGGTACGCCACGATCCGCCCGCCCCAGGCGCTCACCAGGCGGCCGAAGTCCACCGAGGGCAGCTCGTCGCCGCCGCTGGCGATGAAGCGGTTGGCGGGGTCCTCCACCAGGCCGATGAACTCCCAGCCGGTGTCCCGGAGCCCCCGGCACAGGAAGTACAGGTCGTGCAGGTCCTCGCCGAACTGGCCCTGGTGGATCTCGAAGGCGACGACCACCTTGCGGCCGTTCTCCTCGTGGAGGGCCCGGGCGTGGGCCTCCCACGACTTCAGCACCTCCACCGACCGCTGCCGGACCTGGCGACGGATGTCCTGCCACCGCCCCACCATGCCCCGCCCCGTCGCCTTGATGTTCCCCCCCAGCACCCGCAGCAGGAGGGTCTCGTCCGGCGCCGCCGCTGCGAGGCGGTTCGCCCCCTCCACCAGCCGCCTCCCGTACTCCACGTCCTGCTCGTGGCAGGCCCCCAGGTAGGCGCTGGTGGCGGCGATCTCCACCCGGTGCCGCCGCGCCAGCCCAACGGCCCGCTCCACCTGCGCCGGATCGGCGAGGTCGAAGTCGGCGTTGTGCCACGCCATGCGCCAGATCTCCCCGGGATCGCTCTCCGGAGAGCGCCGGGAGCGCAGGTCGAGCACCACCGGCAGGTCGAGCTTGTCCCCGAGGGCGCGGGCCAGGCGGAACGCCTCCTCCACGTCCCGCTCCTTCACCAGCATGGTGTTCACCGCCAGGGCCAGGGAGCGGCTCCGCTGGGCCTGGATGGCCCTCTTGTTCACCTTGCCCGACGGGAAGCGGATCAGCTCGTCCCAGAACTCGATCTGCCTCGGCATCTCGTAGGCGGCGATCCGCCCCCGGCACCAGTTCACCACGTCCTTTCGGGACAGCGACGCCCCCGGCCGGGGCACGATCACCGCCCGGGGGATCTCCCCCCTCAGCTTCTCCTGGGCGGGCACCACCACCGCGTCCGCCACGTCGGGGTGCTGGCGCAGGGCGTTCTCGATCTCCACCAGGTAGACCTTCACCCCCCCGACCTTGATCATCTCCTCCTTGCGGCCCATGAAGAAGAAGAGGCCGTCCGGATCCCGCCGCACCAGGTCGCCGGTGTGGTACCAGCCGTCCCGGAAGCGGGTGGCGTTCTCCTCCTCGCGGTTGCGGTAGCCCCGGACCACCGCCGGCCCCCGCACGCACAGCTCCCCCACCTCCCCGTCCGGCACCGGCGCGTCGTCGTCCCCCACCACCTTCAGCTCGTAGTGGCGGATCCCGCGGCCCAGGGCCTCGTAGTCCCGGCCCGCCCCGGGGGGCAGGGCGATGGTGATCCCCGTCGTCTCGGTGCAGCCCCAGCCCTTGGTGAACTCCGCCTGGAAGAACTCCTCGGAGCGCCTCATCAGCTCCCCCGAGACCACCGCCCCCGCCGACTCCAGCATCCGCACCGCCGAGAAGTCGAACTCCCCGGGCTGCAGGTGCGCCAGCAGCAGCTCGTACAGGGAGGGCACCCCGAAGATCCACGTCACCCGGTTCCGGGCGATGGCCCGGGCGATGGTGCGGGGGTGGAGGGAGTCCACCATCACCATCGCCCCCCCCACCGCCAGCGGGCGCGCCCAGTGCTCGTGGGGGTGGGCCGCGGGGCTGAACATGCACAGGTAGACGTCGTCCCCGCGGAAGCCCAGGGACTCCACGCAGGCCCGGGTGTTCCACTGGATGTTGGAATGCGTGGAGGGAGCCCCCTTGGGGATCCCCGTGGACCCCGAGGTGAGGTTCACGTACACGTCGTCCAACGGGTTGGAAGGAGGCGGGCGGAGCAGCGCGCCCCGGGCCCGCATCACCGCGTCCCAGCGGGTGAACTCGGTGGGCCGGTCCTCCTCGGTCACCACCACCACCTTCCTGGGGTCCTCGAAGAGGTCCGGCAGGGCCGAGACCAGGTCGGCGTAGGAGGTGTCGACGATGGCGTACTGGACGCCCATGTCCCGGATCAGCGCCTCTATCTTGCCGACCTCCACCCGGGCGTCCATGGGGACCACCACCCCCCCCGCCCGGGCGATCCCCAGGAACGACTCCACGAGGTGCTGGGACCTCTGGGTGAACATCGCCACCGGCTCCCCGGGGGCGAGCCCGAGCCCCTGGAGGCCGGCGGCGAGCCAGGTGACGCGGGCGTCGAGCTGGGCGTAGGTGAGGGTCTCGCCCCGGTAGTGGAGGGCGGGGGCGTCGGGGATGCGGGCGGCCTGGAGGGCCAGGAGCCCGTCGACGGTGAGCTCGTGCAGCAGGTGGGTCATTCGGCCTCGCCCGGCGGGGGCCGGCGATGGGGGGCGGGCGGGCCGGGCTCCCGGTCAGGCCGCGTACCGCTTCCAGCGATCGTCGGGAGCATAGTCCACGAAGAGGGGGTGGTCGTCCACCGCCGCGCGGGTGCGCCCGTGGACCAGCCACGCCGCGTAGCAGTGGGGGTGGCGGCGCACGAAGGGCTCCACCGCCCCGTGCACGTAGCGCCGGATCAGGTCGTCCACCGCCGCCTGCCCCCGCAGATCGGCCCGGGGGAAGATGGGCTCGGCGTAGGTCGCCACGTTCCGCCCGTCCTCCTGGGTCCAGCAGAGGGTGGGGATCACCGCCGCCCCCGTCGAGGCGGCGAGCCGGAAGGAGCCGGGGTTGAGCAGCGCGGTGCGGCCGAGGTAGGGCACGGGGACGAACTTGTTGCCCACCCTCCCATCGAAGGCGATTCCCACCAGCTCGTTCCCCTCCAGGGCCCGGTAGAGGGTGCGGATGTTGGTCTCCAGCGAGATGAAGTTCGCGGGGAGGCGGTCCTCGCTGTCCTCCCGGGCCTTCCTCACCGCGTAGCTGAAGCGGTTGGGGCGCAGGTGGGGGTTCTGGGCCAGGACCTCCTCGGGGGGGAAGCCCCGGGCGGCGTACTGGGTGTAGCGGTAGCCCATCAGGCTGGTGAGGGCGATCATCAGCATGAACGGGCCGATGTGGGGGAAGAGGATGATCCCGCCCTTCCCCGGGGCCAGCGCCGCCTCGATGTTCTCGCGCCCGTCGGGGCGGATGTGGGCGAGGCAGGTGGGGAGGTCCAGCTTGCCCAGGGTCAGCTCCTCGATCTGGGACTGGAGGTGGACGCGGTAGGCCCGCCGCACCACCTCGCCCCGGGCCCGGGGGTCCAGCTCGGGCATGATGAGGCGCAGCTCCTCCTCGAAGGTCCTGCCGAACCCCGGGGAGGCGAGGCGGAACGCCCGCTCCAGGGCCCGCACCGCCCGCCGGATCAGGGCGGGATCCCCGGCGGGCAGGGCGCGGCGGAGCTGCACCCAGAACAGCCACTTGGCGACCTCGCCGGCCACCTGCGCCGGGCCCCGGGGCAGGGGGCCGATCTCGACGTCCATGGGGTCGCGGGTCTGTGCCATGCTCTTCGGGGCGCTCGGGGGAGGGCGGATCAGACCGCGGCGGAGGGCTCGCCCCGCAGGGTGTCCAGGGCGCGGCGCACCGTCACCCGGATCATCTTCTTGCGGTAGGAGGGCATCACGCCGTGGGTGGTGAGGGGGGCCGCGGGGCGGGCGGCGGCGTGGGCGATCTCTTCGGCCAGCTCGGCGGTGAGGGGGCGGCCGGCGACGAGGTCCCCGAGGGGGGTGACCACGGGGCGCGGCCCGACGCAGCTCACCACCACCCGGGCGTCGGTCAGCCCCCCGGCGAGGTCGCCGTCCACCCGCACCGCCGCCAGCAGGAAGCCGTAGTCGATGGCCTGGCGGCGCCGCATCTTGCGGTGGAGGATCGCCGAGCCCGGAGCGGGGGGTGGCAGCAGCACCTCGGTCAGCAGCTCCCCCGGGCGCAGGGTGTTCCAGTCGCGGCCGTCGTCGGTGTAGAGGCTCTCGACGGGCACCACCCTCTCCCCCGCGGCGCCGACCAGCCTGGCATTCGCCCCCATCAGGATGAGGGCCGGCACGGTGTCGGCGGAGGCGGTGGCCATGCAGGTGGGGGAGGTGCGGGCGACGTGGCAGACGTCCCCGCCCTTCTTCAGGCAGAAGCCCAGCGCCGTCCGCCAGAACGCGCTCTGGTTGTAGTAGGTGCAGCGGGTGTCCAGCAGGACGTTGCCCCCCAGGGTCCCGGTGCCCTGGATGATGTGGGTGGCCACGGTGGAGCAGGCGTCGGCGAGGGCGGGGTAGAGGGCGAGGACCCGGGGATCCCGGGCGACGTCCCGCAGGGTGGTCGCCGCCCCCACCCGGAGCCCGCCGCCCTCGGCGTCGCGGATCCCCCGCAGCTCCGCCATTCCCCGCAAGGACACCAGCACCTTGGGCGTGAACAGCCCCTGCTTCATCGAGGGGAGCAGATCGGTGCCGCCGGCGAGGACTTTCGCGTCCTCGCCGTACTCGGCCAGCAGGGAGACGGCCTCGCCCACCTCGCGGGGGACGCGGTAGTCGAACGCAGGGAGCCGCATCATGGCGCAGGGACCTCGGGTCGCGTCGGCGCGGGCACGGGGGGGCTCAGGTCCCGCTCCCCGAGCCGCGGGGCGCCGGGGCGACGGCGGCGGTCCGCCCCTTCGCCTCGGCCTTTCGCTTCGCCTCCAGGGCCTTGAGCACCCGCTCGGGCAGGAACGGGGTCTCGTTCATCCACACCCCCGTGGCGTCCCACACGGCGTTGGCGATGGCGGGGACCGTGGAGAGCTGGGGGCCCTCGCCGGCCTCCTTGGCGCCGAAGGGGCCCTCGGGATCGTGGGACTCCACGAGGAGCACCTCGATGGGGGGGGTGTCGAGGGAGGTGGGGATCTTGTACTCGAGGATCGAGGGGGACTGGTACAGGGCGCCCCGGAAGACGTGCTCCTCCAGGAGGGCCTCGCCCACCCCCATGTACACGCAGCCCTCCACCTGCCCCTCCACCACCTGGGGGTTGATGGCCTTGCCGCAGTCGTGGGCGGCCCAGATCCGGTCGATGGAGATCTCGCCGGTCTCGGGGTCCACGGTGACCTCGGCCACCTGGGCGGTGAAGGAGTAGGCGGGGGAGGGCCCCACCGAGGTCTGGCGGAAGCGGGAGCCGATCCGCGGCGGGCGGTAGGAGCCCATCGCCCCGATCCCCTGTCCCGTCGCCGCCTCGGCGACCTCCACCCCCTGCCGGAACGACAGGGAGTGGGCGGGGTCATCCTTCCACTCGGGGTGGTCCCCGGGCCAGATCCGGTGGTCCCGGAAGACCAGGTCGGCGGGGGCGCAGCCCAGCTTCGCCGCCACCGGCCCGGCGAGCTGGTCGCGGCAGCGCCGGGCGGCCTGGAGCACGGCGTTCCCCGCCATGAAGGTGACCCGCGAGGAGTAGGAGCCCAGGTCCACGGGGGTGAGGTCCGTGTCCCCCTCCACGACCCGCATGTCCCGGGTGGAGATCCCCAGGACCTCGGCGGCGATCCGGCCCAGCATCTCCACGGAGCCCTGGCCGATGTCGGCGGTCCCCGAGAAGATCGCCACCTGCCCCGAGCGGTCCAGCTTCATCTGGACGGTGGAGTGGGGGCCCTCGCTGGCGTAGATCGAGTGGTTCGCCCCGCACATGTAGGTCGAGGCGGCCAGCCCGATCCCCCGGTTGGGGCCGAGCCTGCCCCTCTTCTCGTGGTAGCCCGACGCCTTCGTGACGGCGTCCAGGCACTCCTTGAGGGCCACGGAGGTGATGCGGAGGCCGTTGACGGTCTCGGTGCCGGGCTCGACGCAGTTGCGGCGCCGGAGGTCCACGGGGTCGATGCCCAGGGCGGCGGCCGCCTTGTCGATGTGCAGCTCCAGGGCGAAGCGGGGCTGGATGGCGCCGTGGCCGCGCTTGGGGCCCGCGGGCGGCTTGTTGGTGAAGACCCGGATCGCCTCGAAGCGGTAGCGGGGCAGGGTGTAGGGCAGCGTCATGAAGACGCCGGCGTAGTAGCTGGTGACCACGCCGAAGCTGGAGTAGGCCCCGCCGTCGAGCCAGCACTTGTAGTCGATGGCGGTGATCTCCCCGGACTTCTTCACCCCCATCTTCAGCCACATCTTGAACTGGTGACGGCCGCGGTGGGCGTAGAAGACCTCCTCGCGGGTGTAGGCGATCTTCACGGGCCGGCCGGTGCGGCGGCTGAGCTCGGCGGCGCAGAACTCCAGGGGGAAGGGATCGCTCTTGCCGCCGTAGCCCGCCCCGACCTCGGGCTTGATCACCCGCACGCGGGCGGCGTCGATGCCCAGCACCCGGGCCAGGTAGCGGTGGAGGTAGTGGGGGATCTGGGTGGAGGACCAGACGGTGAGCTTGCCGTCGGGGGTGTAGTGGCCGACGGCGCAGTGGGTCTCCAGGGGGACGTGGGTGGAGGCCTCGTAGAGGTACTCGTCCTCGACGATCACGTCGGCCTCGGCGAACCCCTCGTCGACGTTGCCGTAGCGCTGGAAGACCCGCTTGGTGACGTTGCCGTTCTTGGCGTCCTCGTGGATCAGCACGTCGGAGCGGGTGAGGGCGTCCTCGACGGTGAGGATCTCGGGGAGGGGCTCGTAGTCGACCTCGATGAGGGCGAGGGCGGCGAGGGCGGTGTCCTCGTCCACGGCGGCGACGGCGGCGACCTCGTCCCCCACCATCCGCACCTTCCCGATCTTGAGGGCGGTCTCGTCCTGGCTGACGGGGATGACGCCGTAGCGCTCGGGCAGGTCCTCGCCGGTGATGACGGCGTGGACCCCCGGCAGGGCCCGGGCCCGGGAGACGTCGATCCGGGCGATCCGGGCGTGGGCGTGGGGGGAGCGCAGGATCTTGCCGATGAGCATCCGGGGCAGGCGCAGGTCGTCGGCGAAGACCGCGGCCCCCGTGACCTTCGGGGGGCCGTCGATCTTCCCGGCGCGCTGGCCCAGGGCGGAGGGCGCGTCGGGGCGGTCAGTCACGGCGGCTCCCCTCGGCCGGGGAGGGGGCCTGGCCGGCGAGCTCCACGGCGGCCTCCCGCACCGCGTCCATGATCTTCGTGTAGCCCGTGCAGCGGCAGATGTTCCCCGAGAGGCCGGCGCGGATCTGCGCCTCGCTGGGGGAGGGGTTGTCCCGCAGGAGGGCGACGCAGCTCAGCACCAGGCCGGGGGTGCAGTAGCCGCACTGGGCGGCGACGCAGCGGTCGAAGGCCTCCTGCACGGGGTGGACCCGCCCGTCCCGGGCCACCCCCTCGATGGTGGTGACCTCGCGGCCCTCGCACTCCAGGGCCAGGGTGATGCAGGAAAGGCGGGGCTCGCCGTCCACCAGCACGGTGCAGGCGCCGCAGTCCCCGAGGTCGCAGCCGTGCTTGGTCCCCGTGAGGCCGAGGTCCTCTCGCAGGAAGTCGGCGAGGGACTGGTGGGGGGCGACGAGGGACTCGGCGGCCTCGCCGTTCACCGTCAACCTGAGGATCTGCCGCAATCGAACACTCCGGTCCGGGGGCTGCCGGCGGGGCGCCCCCCGCGGACGCGGTCCGAGGAAGGCCCCGCAATATGTCATCGGCTCCGGGGGAGCGTCAACTTGAGTCGTGGCCCCGTCATTGTCGCACCTCCGTCGGGAACGGGTGGGGGCTCGTGAACGGGTGGGAGCTCGGGCTCGGCACTTCGAAGGAGGGGAAGCGAGGGCGAGTGTGCAATCCGTGCACGGTTGAACGGGGTTTACGCGGTGGCCCGGGGACGACGTGCACGACGTTTACACATCCCGTCTCGGAAGGGGGTCGGGGACCGCCGGGGAGGCCCGCTCCCGCCCCGGGATGGGCGTGGGGAAATGGCGTCGAACCATGGCGCGTCGCCGCAGCCGGGTCCCTTCCTGAGGCGTTCCGTCGCGCCCCCTCCGAACTGGCACGTCGCTTGCCCTTCGCTCCGTCCGGAAGGCGCGGCGGCCCTCGCGGGGGGCCGATCCGCGCCGGCGCATGGGACACGCCCCGGCCGCCGCGGTGGAGGCCCGGGGGACCGTGTCCACCCAATCCATGACACGGGCGGGGCGACCGGGAAGGGCGCGGGGGCGCGCCAGGTGAGGTCCCGCCTTCGGGGAGCGAGGGGATGTCCACGGGAACCGGTGCCGAGAGCCGAGCCAGGAGCCGTAGGAGGGGAGGGGGGACGCTGTCCACGTATCTGGACGAGATCGGCCGGTACCCGCCCCTGGACGCCGAGACCGAGCGGGAGCTGCTGCGCCGCTGGAGCGACTTGAAGGACAAGCACGCCGGAGAGGCGATCGTCCGCAGCAACCTGCGCTTCGTGGTGGCCGAGGCGCGCCGCCAGTTCGCCGGCGGCGACCGCTTCGCCGACCTGGTGCAGGCGGGGAACCAGGGGCTGGTGGAGGCCCTCCAGAAGTTCGATCCCGAGCGGGGCGTGCGCTTCCTGACCTACGCCCGGTGGTGGATCCGCGCCCGGATCACCTCGTGCCGGCGTCAGGCCCGGGCGGTGGTGAGGGCCCCCCGCACCGACGAGCCCGGCGGCACGGCGCCGGTGCACCAGGTCTCGCTGGAGAGCGTCACCGCCGAGTCGGAGACCCCCCTGTCCCGCCTGACCTGCATGTGGCCCGACCAGGAGACCCAGCTCGCCCGGTCCCGCTGGATGGACTCCCTCAAGGACGCCGTGGACGGGGCGCTGAAGATCCTGCCCCACCGCGAGGCGCAGATCGTCAAGGCCCGCTACCTCTCCGACGACCGCCGCACCCTCCGGACCCTGGGCAAGCAGCTCGGGATCTCCCGGGAGCGGGTGCGCCAGCTCGAGCAGAGGGCGCTGCGGCGGGTGAAGGACCACCTGGAGAACGCCGGGGTGGAGGCGGACGACCCCATCGCGGCGCTTCCCCTCGCCTTCCGCGACCCCGAGGGCCTGCCGGCCCGCCTCACCGACGGCGCCCAGTGGACCCTGGGGGGCGGCGGCGCCTGAGGACCGCCGGCGGGAGCGTGTCGATCGTGCACGCTCCCGCCGGGACGGGCGCGGATCGGGGATCGTGGGCATACTCCGGGAGTCGCCGCCGTCCCGCAGGGGCGGCGGAGCCCGTCGGGGACGTGGGTCCTGGCGGGCCAGGGCGGCGAGAAGGGAGTCATGCCAGAGGCGAGCGGGGCGCCGTCCCAGCGGACGACCCGGCGGGGGCAGGCACCGCCGTGCGTGGACTCCGCCTCCCGGTACCTGCTGGTCCCGCCCCTCCCCATCCCCGGCAACCGCGTCGGCGTGCTGGAGGACGGGGAGGGGGCCTACCCCGCCATGCTGGACGCCATCGCCGCGGCCCGGGAGTGGGTGGTCCTGGAGACCTACATCTACCGGTCGGACCGCACGGGCTGGGCCTTCGCGGAGGTCCTGCGGGAGAGGGCCCGGGCGGGGGTCCGCGCGCGCCTCCTCATCGACGGCGTCGGCTCCTTCAGCGTGGACCCGGCGCTGCTGGAGGCGTGCCGCCGGGACGGGGTCGAGGTCCGGATCTACCACCCCCTGGCCCCCTGGAGGCTGCGGTGGGCCTGGCTGCGGCGGGACCACCGCAAGATCCTGGTGGTGGACGGGCGGGTGGGGTTCGCGGGCAGCCTGAACGTCGATGACTGCCACCTGCCGGTGGACGCCGGGGGCTCGGGGTGGCACGACGTCGCGCTGCGGGTGGACGGCCCCGCCGCCCAGGGGCTGGCGCGCCTGTTCGAGCAGGGCTGGCACAAGGCCTCGCGGTGGCGCGAGAAGATCCGGGGGAGGCTGAAGCGGGGCGGCAGGCCCCGGGACCTCCCCCCGCCCCGGGCGCCGGACGGGCCGGGGTTCCACGCCGAGGGGGTGGCGGTCCAGGTGGTCGGGCACCAGCCGCTGCGGGACCTCTACCGCGTGCGGCAGTGCTACCTGCGGGCGATCCAGCGGGCGTCGGAGCGGGTGCGGCTGATCCAGTCGTACTTCCTGCCGGACCGGGCCCTGCGGGGGGCCCTCAAGAGGGCGGCCCGGGCGGGGGTCCGGGTGGAGCTGATGCTGCCGGCCCGCTCCGACGTGTGGCTGGTGGACATGGCCAGCCGCTACCTCTTCGGCGACCTGCTGGAGGCGGGGGTGCGGATCTGGCTGTGGGAGGGGGGCGTGCTCCACGCCAAGGCCGTCGTGGTGGACGGGACGTGGTGCGCCGTGGGGAGCTACAACCTGGACGCCATGAGCATGGCCTTCAACCTGGAGGTGAACCTCCACGCCGCCGATCCCCGCCTGGGCGTCCAGGTCGACGCCTTCTTCGACCGCGCCCTCGCCCGCTGCCGGCCGCTGGAGCGGGGGGACTGGGCACGCCGCCCCCGGCACCTCCGGTTGCTGGAGTGGGCGGCCTACCAGTTCCGCAGGTGGCTCTAGGAGGGTGTTGACATCAAGAAAGGTCCGAGGGCTTCCCTCGGACCTTTCGGTGGGCGCCGTCGCGAGCGGGAGGAGGACCGTCGCGAGCCGCCCCCGACGACCGAGGCCGGCGGAAGGCGTACCGAGCGTACTCCGACGCCGGTCGACCGAGGAGGGGGCGGCGCAGCAGGGCATTCGGCACGCGCAGCAGGCGCACATGATGTCAACACCCTCTAGGCGGCCGCCCGCCTCGGGGAGGCCAGCCGCAGCAGGCGCGCCCGCAGGGCGGTGCGGGACGCCGCCTGCCAGATCAGCCGGGGCAGGCGGCCGAGGGCGCGGGGATCGCCCCGGGGGAGGGCCCGCAGGTCGTCCACCAGGGCGGCCCGGGTGCGGGCGAGGGCGAAGTCCTTGTGCACCAGGCGGCGCAGGACCTTGTAGAAGTCCGGGCCGTAGGTCGCGTCGTGGAGCAGCTCGCACTCCATGGAGTGCTCCCAACCCCGGGGGACCCGGTCCTGGTGGCGCACCCGCTCGTAGAAGGGGGTGCCCGGCAGGGGCAGGGACACCGAGATCCCAATCCGGTCGGGGCGGGCGTCCCGCACCATGCGGATGGTGCGGTCGATGTCCTCCATGCCCTCCCCCGGGTAGCCGAACTGGAGGAAGAAGCCCACCTCGATCCCCGCGGCGCCGAGGGCCCGGCGGGCGGCGGCGATGGCCTCGACGGTGGTGCCCTTCTCCATCGCGTCCAGCACCCGCTGGGAGCCGGACTCCGCCCCCACCCACACCGAAGTACAGCCGCTGTCCCGCAGGTCCCGGGCGACGGCGTCGTCGACGATGTCCACCCGGGACACCGCCTCGTAGGGCACCACGACTCCGGCGGCGACGAGGCCCTCCCTCAGGGAGCGCAGCCAGTGGCGGTCCAGGCCGAACAGCTCGTCGGCGTACCAGAGGCGCTCGGCGCCGTAGACCTCCTTGAGCGTCCTCACCTCGTCCACCACGTCCGCCGCGGCCCGCAGGGTGTAGCGCCGGCCGAAGACCGGCTTCGCGCACCAGTTGCACTGGAACGGGCAGCCCCGGGAGGCGACGAGGTTGGTCACCGCCACCCCGTGCCGGTCCCGCCAGGTCGACAGGTACCGGTCCATGTCCACCAGGTCCCGGGCGGGGTGGGGCAGGGACTCCAGGGGAGAGGCCCGGGCCCGCTCCGGCCCCCGGGCGTACGCCCCGGCCTCGTCCAGCCACCCGACCCCGGCCACGTCCCGCCCGTCCTCCCCGGCGGCGAGGCGGGGGACCAGCTCCACCAGGGCCGCCTCCGCCTCCCCGGGCACGACGAGGTGGGCACCGGCCCGCAGGTACTCCTCGGGATGGCTGGCGGCGTCGGGCCCCCCCACCACCACCCGCGCCCCGGCGCCCCGGGCCGCCTCCACCATGGCGAACGCCGCCCGCCGCGGCCTCCTCAGGCACATCTTCTGGGGCACGTTGAAGGGATCGGCGATGAGCACCACCACCCGCGGCCGCCCCACCGCCGCCCCGAACTCCCCCTCGTCCCGGGCGAAGGTGGCGTCCCAGAACCGCACCCCGTGCCCCGCCGCCCGCAGCGCCGCCGCCGCGTACAGCGGCCCCAGGGGAGTCCACGGCCGCATCGCCTCCCGCTCCGCGGGATCGTGGGCGAGGAAGGAGTTGTGGGCGACCAGTACCTCGGCCATCGAGTCCTGTAGCGCCTTCGCAGGCGTCCGTAGGGCGTCCGGGCGTCTTCCCGCCCCACATCGGCCCGGGGCGGCGCCGCGGGCACCCCGCCACCCGGGGCCTCACGGGTAGCCGATCCGACGCGGAACCGTCAACGGGCGGCGCGGGGCGACCCTGCGGCCCAACCGCGCCCGCCGCCGGGCCGGGACCTCCCGGAGCGGCCCGCGATGACTCGGGGGCTACCCGATCCCCACGCTACGAGGTGACGGATGGGAGTGGGGTGAGCGGGGGTCGGGGCCGGTGGAACGAGTCAGGCCCAGCGGGGCACGGCGGCAGGGTGGGCGCATGCACCCCCCAATGCCCGGTCACTGCCGGGTGGGACGGCTGGCGTGCCCTCGCCTCCTCCCCTGCGTTGCATGAGGCGGAGATGCAGACATTCCGCAGCCTCTAGAAACTCAGGAGCCCGCCGTAGCGATGTTCGCGTCCTCGAACGTCACCTGCAATTCGGTAGCCTGCAGCACCTTGCAGGGCTCGTCGATCTCCAGTTCGGCGCGGATGAACCCCGGCCGGGTGACGAGGACGCCGAACGAGTTGATGTTGAGATTCGTGCCTGCACTGCCCTCTCGCGGCACCAACTTGAACTCATAGGGCTGCGGTTCGTCGACACCAGGGGTGCTGATTCGAACCCTCCCCACGATGCAGGACGCGCCCTCATGCGCAAGGTAGGCATGAAAGCCGAGGCTGCTGAGGACTCCAGGGGCAGGTCCGAGGAACCTGCAGACGCGCCCCCAGAGACCAATGGCCGTCGTCTTGCCGTGCTCTTCCGGTCTGACGATCTCACAGAAGAACGCGTACTGGACGGCGATTTTCGGTGTTGTCACGATCGCCCTCTAGGGGTGGTCTGGATGATGCTCGACCGGACGAGTCCGAGTTTCCGACACGGAGGTGGTGAGACAGGGGCGACTGGCCATTTGTGCGCCCACGAATAGGGCCGTCAGCGACCAGGACTCGGTCGCAGCATCCGGACAGCGCCGGTCGCTACCTACCACACCCGACCCGGCGAAGGTCTGATCGTGGGGCGCAAGCCTGACATGCCATGACATGACGCTGTTCGTCCTGATTCGTCGGGCTGCCATTTCGGCCCGTCTGTTGGCGTCTGCTTGCTCGGAAGGATCCATGTCCCACCAGAGATCGTCGAGTCGTTCCAGGATGGAGTCCTCTAGTTCCGGCGTGAGAGCCCCCAGTTGCCGCAGAGCTAGCCTGCGATCCTCCAGCAACCGGTATTCGTCTGAAGCCCTAGTCATGGTACCTGTTTCCACCAGACGCGAGTACCGCACAGTTCCGCTTGGTATTGCAGAAGCGGCATCGCTGTCCCCGGCTCAACGAAGCAGTGAACTGACGGCCTCCGCGGATCGGGTCGTACGTGTAGGCCTGTCCCCAGACTGCCTGCCGTCGTGCAATAGACGGGATCCTTTCCCGTGCCGCCCAACTCCGGTGGCCGCCGGTGTGGTGGCAGATCCTGCGGAGACCTCGCTGTGACCGACATGCCTCCTTGGCCAGGCGTGACAACACCCTTGCTGTCGGGCTCGACGTCCTTCGGAACCCGGACCCCCAGGTGACGGGCGGATGGACCACACTCAGGCAGACTGTCAGAGGCCGATGCCATCGACCGGTACAGGGGGACGCTGGGTTCGACAGGCGTCATCACGACGACATTATCTACGCGGCCGGCCGATTGCGCAAAGCAGTCAAGCGAGGGGGTCAAGCAAGGGGGTCCAGAGCAAGGGGGTCAGGCACCAACACTAACGGTTCGAGGGAGTCGGGCCCGAAGCTGGGGCGCCCCGGGCGTTGGGGTGGGCCCGGGCTTCACCGCGCCGATCCGCGCCGTTCTGTAACGGTTCAGGCCGGGGATGTAATGGTCTGTAATGGTGCCGCGTCGACGCGCGCCGCCGTGGAATGGACAGTGGACCCGTCAGCGCGCGCCGCCTCTTCCGGGTGGGCGCTCCGGGATCGCCGATGTCCGCCGACTGGCACGACGTGCTCGCCAGCCTTCCCCCCGAGGCCCACCGGGCGTGGCAGCCCGCCGAGACCCTGTCGGCGGGGTGCGGGGCCTGGGGAGAGGTCGCCGGGACGTCGGCGCGGGATCGGGGCTGGGTCGTCCTGAGGCTCAGGGCGGGGGTGCCGGGGGAGCCCCCGGGGGTCCTCGCCGCCGCCGCCTCCCGGGCCCGGCGGGTCCGGGAGGTGGAGTGCCCCCACCTCGCCGCCGTCCACGACGTGATCGAGACCCCGGCGGGCCTCGCCCTGGTGCTGGAGCGGGTCCGGGGGCGCCCCTTCGACCTCTGGCTGGCGGAGGCGGCCCCGGACCTGGCCGCCGCCCTGGACGCCCTGGGCCGGGCGGCGGCGGCGGTGGCCTCCCTCCACGGCGCCGGGATCGTCCACGCCGCCCTGTGCCCCGAGGCGGTCCGGGTCGAGGACGACGGCGGCGTCCGGGTCCACGGCGCCGCCCCCCTGCCGGACGAGCCGATGGGGGCCCGGGGGAGGCGCTTCGTGGCCCCCGAGCTGGCCGCGGGGTTCCCCCCCCTCCCCTCCGCCGACGTCTACTCCCTGGGCCGGCTGCTGGAGGAGGCCCTGGCCGCCGTCCCGTCGCCGCCGGGCGCCGCCGGCCCCCTGCGGGCCCTGGCGACCCGGGCGCTGGGGGATCGCCGGGAGCGGCTCCCCGACGCCCGCGCCTTCCTGGAGGGGCTCATCGCCGCGTGGCCCGAAGAGTCCCCCTCCGCCCCCCGCGCCGCGGCGCCGACTCCCCCGAGGGAGGCCCTGCCCGAACTGGAGCTGGACCCCGATCCCCCCGCCCTCCCCGCGCCGCCGCCCGCCCCGCCGCCCACCCCGCCGCCCGCCCCGCCCCCCTCCCCGCCGCCTCCGCGCTCCCCCCGGGAGGCGGGCCCCACCCCCGCGCCCCGGGAGGTCCGGTGGCGGCTGCTGGGGGAGCCCTCCCGGGAGGGGCCGGTGGAGGTGCTCCTGGACGCGCTGCCGGGGCGGGCGCCGGTCCTGGACGAGCTGGCCGCGACCCTGCGCCGGGCCGCCCTGGGCCGCCGGACCCTGTGCTGCCTGCTGGCCGGGGAGATCTCCCCGGGAGGACGGCGGGTGCGGATCTGGACGGCGCTGTCCCCCGAGGAGCTGCCCGCGGGCGCCGCCCCCGCGGACCTGCTGGCGGCGCGGATCTCCGACGCCCGCCGCGCCGGGGTGGGCTCCCGCCCCGACGGCGTCCCCCTCCACGTCGTGGGTTACGCCGTGCTGGGCGGGGATCCCCACGCTCCCCCCACCCGCCCGGGGCGACTCGACCTGGCCGTCGCCCTCCTGATGGACGGGGGCGGCGGGGCGGGGTCCCGGCGCTTCGCCCTGTACACCCGGGACGCCGGGGACGAGGGGAGGTCCCTGCCCCTCCCCGGCGCCCGGGCCGCCACCCTGGCGGATCGGGCCACGGAGGAGGCGTGGTTGCCGCTGCTCCCACCGGCCCCCCCCGTGCGCCGCCTCGCCCCGGCCCGACCCTCCCCCGCCACCGTCGTCCGCCGCGGGCCCGCCCCTCCGTCCCATCGCCGCCGGGCTCTGGTCCTGGGCGCCCTGGTGCTCCTGGCGGTGGTGGGCCTCGCCGCCGCCCTGGGCCTGGGCGCCCGGGCGCGCCCCATCACCCCCGAGGGGTTCGCGGCCACCGCTCGGCTGGAGGAGGGGACCCCCTTCTGGCGTCGGCCCCCGGGGATCGCGCCGGGCGGCGGCGACGTGCTCTACACCCTGGCCTTCGCGGAGGGCCACGATCCCCGCCGCCACCCTCCCTCGGGGTACGCCCTCCACCTCTCCCGGCCCGGGGCGCCCCCCCTGGAGGTCCCCGCCGAGGAGGTGGAGCCCGGCCTGTGGGGCTTCACCGCGGACGGGAGGGATCCCCTGTGGAGCGCAGGCGAGGGGAGGATCGCGGCGGCGCTGCGCCATCTCGGCGGCGAGCCGGTGTGGGCGGCCGATCTCCCCTTCGGCGGCGCCGAGCCCCCCGCCCCGGTGCCGCCTCCCCCGCCAGCCTCGCCACGGGTGGGGACCCCGCCCCGGCTGTCCCTGGCGGGATCGGCGGCGGGCGGGGGCGCCCCGCTGCTCCTCTCCCACCGGGACGGGGGCCGGGCCTTCGGCGAGAGGGTGACGCTGGGGGCGGATCGCGGCGGGACGGTGTCCCTGGAGGTCCGGGCGGCGGGGCGGGCCTGCGACGGGGGCGCGCTGGAGGTGGGGCGGGGGAGCACCGACGCCACCGCCGCGGTCGTCGAGGCAGCGGGGCGTTGCTCCACCCTCCTGGCGGCCCACGGCGGCCGGGCCGAGATCCGGGCGCGGGCGGGGAGCGGAGCGGCGGCCAAGGCCGAGATCGTGTGGGCCGACGACTGGTTCCAGCCCCTCCCCCGGGGCGAGGTACCCCGGCGGGGGGCGGACCTGCTGGGCCGGATCCGGCTGCGGGGCGCCTTCACCGCCGGGGAGCTCCGGGCCCGGGTCAGTGGCCGGGAGGTCCAGGGCGCCGCCCTGGCGCTCCCGCGCCCGGGGTGGATCGACCAGGACGTCACCACCGAGGTGGAGAAGCTGCTCCGGGACGCCGAGGCCCTGGGGGTGGACCTGGAGGGGCCCCCCGTGGTCCGCCTGGAACTGCTGGCCGGGGCTGCCCGCCTCGGGATCGACCTGGTGCGCGCGGACCTCGCCGACGGGCCCCGGCTGCTCCGGGAGGGGGCGTGGAGGCTCCTGTGCGTCTCGGCCCGGGACGCCGCCGGGGTCCCGGCGGAGGGGATCGCGGTCTTCGTGGACGGGTGGGGGCGGGTGGAGGCGGCCCCGGACTGCGCCTCCCCCGAGAGGTTCCGGCGCGTGTGGCCCGAGGAGGTGCGGGTGGGCCTCGCCCCTGCGGGCGGCCTTCTCGTCCAGGCCCGCGCCCGGGTGGGGACCCGGAGGGCGGTGGCGCTGGAGTGCCGCACGGGCGGGGCGGAGACGGGCGGGATCGGCTGCCTCCCCCGGGAGGTGGCCGTGGAGGGCGAGGCGTGGGCGGAGCGGGTGCTCTCCATCCTGAGGAGCGGGACGTGACGGCGGATCCCGCTCCGCTCCAGGCGGATCCCGAGGGGGGCGCGGACGACCCGCGGCTGCGCGCGCTGTCGGAGCGGGCGTCGAGGCTCGCCCGGGCGCTGGGGGCTTCGGCTCCACGGCCCGGGCCCCTCGTGCCGGTGCCCCTGGCCGCGGCGATGCCCGAGCCGCTCCGCCGCCTCGCGGGGCGCCTGGGCCTCGACCCCCTCGAGGGGGAGGTCCTGCGCCTCGTCGCCTCCGCCGACCTCGATCCCCGCGCCGGTCCCGCGTGGGTGGCGTGGAGGGGGGGCGGATCGCCACGGCCCTCCACCCACGACCTGGTCGCGTTCCTCGCGCCCGTCTCGCCCCCCGAGGCCGTGCTGGTGCGGCTCGCCCCGGGGGGCCGACTGCGCCGCTCCGGCGTCCTGGCGGGGCCCGAGCCGTCGTCGCCGGGCACCGGGGCCCCCCTCCTGGCGGAGCCGCTGCGGGCCGCGGACGCGGCGGTGGCGGCGGTGCTGGGGTGGACGGCGGTGGACCGGTCCCTCGCGGGGAAGGCGTCGGTGGCGGAGGGGGCCGAGGGAGGGATCGCCGTGCGCCCCGCGGCCCTGCTCACCGATCCCGAAGCCCCGGATCGGGCCCTGCGGATCGCCCGGGACTCCGCCCTGTTGGGGCTGCCGGTCACGGTGGAGGGCGAGGACGGACGGCCCTTCGCGCGCCTGCCGGTTCCGGTGACCGCCGAAGCCGTCCTGGACGCCTGCCGCCGCGCCTCCCGCGCCGACGCCGGCCCCCTCGCCCGGCGGGTCCACCCCCGCCTGGGGTGGGACGACCTGGTGGTGTCCGAGGCCGCCTGCCGCCAGCTCCGGGCGCTGTGCGCCGTCCACGAGCACCGGGGGCGGGTGCTGGACGGCTGGGGCTTCGGGCGGCGGGGAAGGGGGAGGGGGGCCCGGGGGCTGTTCTGCGGGCCGCCGGGCACCGGCAAGACCCTCGCCGCCGAGGTCGTCGCCCACCAGCTCGGGATGGACCTCCTCCACGTGGACGTCTCCCAGTGCGTGAGCAAGTGGCTGGGGGAGACCGAGAAGAACCTGTCCCGGGCCTTCGAGGCCGCCGAGGCGATCCCCGCGGTCCTGTTCTTCGACGAGGCGGACGCCCTGTTCGGCGAGAGGACCCGGGCGGCGAGCGCCCAGGACCGCTACGCCAACCTCGAGGTCGCCTTCCTGCTCCAGCGGATCGAGGCCTCCGACGCCGTGGTGCTCCTGGCCACCAACCTGCGGCGGAACCTGGACGACGCCTTCGTGCGGCGCCTGCACCAGGTGGTGGAATTCCCCAGTCCCGACGCGATGTTGCGCGCCCGGCTGTGGCGGCGGGAGCTCCCCCCCGAGGCCCCCTTCGACCCCGACGTGGACCCCGAGGACCTGGGGCGACGCTTCCCCCTCGCCGGGGGTTCCATCCGCAACGCCGCCCTCAAGGCGGCCTTCGGGGCCGCGGCGGAGGACCGGGCGATCACCCGGCGCGACCTGTTCGCCGCCGTCGCCGCGGAGGTCCGGGCGGGGGGCCGCGTGCCGGACCGGGCGGCGTTCGCGCCCTTCGACGACCTGCTGGACGACGTCCGCCCGGAGGGGGTGTGAACGCCCCGGGACGAGGGGGCGGAGGCGATCTCCGCCTGGCGGAAGCCCTCGTCGTGCCGGGGGCCGGGCCGGTCTACGCGCCGCTCCTGGCGGCCCTGGGGGTGGCCGCCGGCGCCTGCCTCGCGGTCCTCCCCGGGCTGTCGAGCGCCCTGGCCGCGACCCCGGCGGAGGCGGGGTTCCTCGGCGCCGCGTGGGTGGGGGCGGCGACGGGCGGCGCCGCGGCGGCCGTCCGGACCCGCGCCCGCGCTCCCCGGCGGAGGGGACCGCCCCCCGCCGTGACCGGCGCCGCCACCGGGGCCGCCGCCGGCGCCCTGGGCCTCGCCGCGGCGGGGATCGCCTGGGGGTGGAGCCACGCCGCGTGGCCGACGCACTTCGGGGCGACCCTGGCCGGGTCCGCGGCGGTGGGGGGCGCGCTGCTGGGGATCGGGGCGGGGGCGGCGCTGGGGGCCCGGGCCAGCCTCGCCGCCGCGGGGATCGGGGCCCTCGCCGCCGCGGCCCTGGCGGCCCTGGGGCCGGTGCCCGGCGCGGCGGCGGGGATGGACGCCGGGGTGGCCCTCGCCTTCGGGACGTGGCCGGGGGCCGTGGCCCTCGCGGCGGGGGCGAGCCTCGCCGCGGTGCTCGCGCCCTCCTCCGGTCCCTGGATCGGGGTGCGGAGCGGCCGGCGCGCGGGGTGGGTGGCGCCGGTCCCGGAGGGGGGGCTCCGCCTGGGGAGCAGCAAGCGGCTGAGCGACCTGTACCTGCCCGCCTCCGAGGGGGTGGCGCCCCGCCACGCCGAGGTCCGCCGCGTGAGGGGGATCCTGGTGCTCACGTCGCTGTGCGGGGGCGAGCATGGCGTGAACGTGGACTCCGGCGGAAGGGTCCAGGCGGCCCCCGGCGGCACCCGCGTCCCCCTCGCCCCCGGGGACCGGATCGAGCTGCGGGGGCCCGAGGGGAGCGTCTGGTTGGACGTGGGGGGAGCGGGGCCATGAGGGGGGATCCCCACGTCGCCCGCGGAGACTCCCGGGGCGGGTCGCAGGCGGCGCCTCCTCCCGAAGGCTCCGCCGTCGCGCCGTCGCCGGACGGGGGCCCGCGGGCTCGGGGCGGGGTGGCCGCGGCGGTGCTCCTGTTCGCGTCCCTGGCGGCCGCCCCCGCCGCGGGGGAGGGTCCGGAGCGCGCGCCCCCGGGCGGGGAGCCCCGGACTCCGGCGGCGACGGTGGACCTGGCGGAGCGGCGTCCCGCTCCCGCCCTCCTCGCCCCGGGGGGGGCCGCCGGTGCGCCCGCCCTGGTGGCGGTGGTGGCCCCTCCCGAGCCCTGCCCCGGCCCGCCCGTCGCCCCCGCCGCGGGACCCGGAGGGGGAGCCGGATCCCCCGGGACCTGCCTGTGGATCGTGGTCGCCGATGCGGGAGGGACACCGCGGACGGACCTGGGCGGGCGCCCGCTGCGGGTGAAGACCCGGGGGGCCTCGTGGACCTCCGGCTCGGGGCTGGAGGTCCGGTCTCCCGATCCCGAGGGAGGGCGCCCGGTGGTGGCCCGGATCCGGGCGGCCCGCGCCGCGGCGGGGATCGTGCCGGGCGTGGTCGGGCGGCTGGGCGAGGCGGGGATCGTCGCCCTGACGGACGCTCCGGGCCGGCCGGTCCCGGGACCGCCCCGGGGCTCCGTCCCCGTCCTGGTGGACCTTTCCCACCCCCCGGAAGAGGCGGGCCCCGAGTGGGGATGGAACGCCGCCCGGGTCCGGATCGCCCGGGGAGCGGAGCCGCAGACCCGCGTAGGACCGCCGGATCCCGGCTGGCGCGCCCACCTGCTCCTCCCCGATCTCCAGGTCGCCCCCGAGGCGGTGGCCCGGGCCCTGGCGCCCCTCCGCGGGGCGTTCCGCGTGAGGGTGCCCGCGGTCCTCCCCCCGGACGGCCTCCTGCGGGTCGAGCTCCTCCCCCCTCCCGCGGAGGTCCCGGCGCCGGAGCCGGGCGCGGGGGGCGGGGCGACGGGGATCGAGGGGTTCCCGGCCCGGTGGGCGCTGCTGTGCGCCCTGGCCTGGGCCCTGCTCCTGCCGGCGGCGCTCCCCCGCACGGCCCCCCCATCCCCGGCCGGGGATCCCCCGCCGCCGGGGCGTCCCGCAGAGGAGGAGGTCCGATGATCCCGCCCCCACCCGATCCCTCGCCCGGGGAGGTCGCGTCCCTCCCCATCGCGGCCCCTCCCGGGCCGCCCTCCCCCGGCGCGCCCCGGGCCGAGTGGGTGGAGTTCCTGGCCGAGGCCGTCCTGACCCGGCTCCTCCGGGAAGAGGCGGCCACCTCCGAGGCCCGGGGAGAGGCCCGATGAGCCCCGGCGCGGGGACGGATCCCTCCCCGGCGGCGGCCCCCGGAGCGGGCGGGGGTGGTTCCGGCGAGGTCCGGGTGGAGCTGCTGCCGGGGCTGAGCCTCGCCCTGAGGCTGGAGCCCGGCGGCGTCTTGAGGGTGGCGGTCCTTGCCTCGCCGGAGGTCCGCGCCCTGCGCGTGGAGGTCCCCCCCCTGGAGGTGGCCGCCGCGGGGAGCCTGGTCCTGCGGGGGGAGGCGGTGGAGATCGCCTCCGGGACCCACCTGGACGCCCGCGCCGAGGGGCAGGTCCGGCTGTGGGGCGAGGACGTCGTGGAGGACCCTCAGGGCCGATGACGACGCGGGGCGACACCCCCTACCGGCACGCCGCTTCCCGGGCCGGCGCTCCCCGCGTCGCGCCCCCGGGGGAGGCCCTGGCGGAGCGCCTGCTGGGCCGACTTGCGCCCCTCGGCGCCGGCCCCGACGCCCCGGGATCGGCGGCTCCGACGCCTCTCTCTCCCGTGCACCTGATCTACCTGCGGGCGGGCTGGGGAGAGTTGGGGGGGGAGGCGCGGGAGGGGGAGGACCTCGCGGGAGGGGGGGATCCGCCCGCCGCGGGCGGGCGAGACGCCCTCCCGGAGCGGCGAGGGGCGCCGGAGATCCGCTCGGAGCCCGGGGGACGCGCCGGAGGGCGGGGGGGACGGGCCACGGTGGCTCCCGGATCCCGCCCCGCTCCCCCTCGCGGTGGGGCGGGGGGAGATCCCCTGGGCGCCCTGCTCCGGCGCCTACCAGAGGAGGGGATCCCGGGCCCCCCGCTCGTCCCGCAGAGAGGGCGGGCGCGGGGCGACGCCCCGTGGCCCCTCGCTCCCCGGGCTCCCCGCGGCGGGGTGGGCGGGAGTGGAGAGGATCCTCCCGGGGGAGGACGGGAGCCCGGGGGAGCGCCCCCCATCGAGGCGGAGTTCCGCTCGGTCCCCAGCGTCTCGCCCCTTCCCGGCCTCCCACCTCTCCGCCGGGCGGCGGCCCGGCAGGTGCGCGAACGGGCGTGGGAGGAGGGGCGCGGGCGAGCCGGCGGCGCCGGGGAGATCGGCCCTCCCGCGGGGCCGGGGGGAGGCGCGGGCGCGTCCTCCCCGCCGGGGGACGGCGACGTGCCCCCGGGGACGGTCGTGCCTCCGCCGTTCCCCCCGAACGGTGCCGCCGCCCTGCTCCGCCGCGCCCTCGCACCGCCTTCGGCGCGGCCCTGGGGAAGGGCGGCCTCCGCGGCGCAGATGGCGTCCCCGGGGGCCCTCGGAGGGGCCTCCCTCGCCGGCCCCCTGGCCCCGCTGGGGGACGTGATCGTCCCGACGCGGATCCGGTCCTTGCCCGGCGGGGCGGGGACCCGCCTCCCGCCCCCTCCGATCCCGGCGGAGGTCCCGGGGATCCCCACTTCGGGCGGCGGGCCGTCCTCCCCCGGTGGGGAGGGGGCATCATGGGGCGGCGGCGGCCTCGCCTCCCTGGTCCCCTTCCTCCCCGCGGGGATCCCCGTCCCCGGCGGGGCGCGGGGACCCTCCGCCGCGCCTGGGGGGAGGAGCCCCGGGAGGGTCGGGCGCGAGGGTCCCTCTCCCGGGGAATCCGGCGGGGGTCCGGTGGGGGGCTCGCCCCGCGGCGCCCTCCTCCCCGGGGGCCGCGTCCTGGCGGCCGCCCTGGCGCCGGGGGGATCGACGCGGGCCCTCGCCCGCCTCGGCGCGCCGGGGGGGCGCGCGGAGGGCGGGGATCCGGCGGCGGCGGGCCGGGGCGGCGCTCCGGCCGCGCAGGGGGGAGCCGGCTCCCCGGGGGGCCTCCCGCCCGCCTCCACCCTGGCGTCCGCGCTGGCGCGGCGACTCCCGGGATGGGCTCCCGCGCTGGGGCCGGCGGCCGCCTCCCGACCCCCGCTCGGGTCCCCGGGCTCGGGGCCGGGCTCCGCCATCCCCGATCCCGCCTCCTCCCTCGCCCCCCTCGCTCTGGCCATTTCGGGGAGGATCGGCGGGGGGCCGCCCCCCCCGGGCGCGGTGCGTGGCCCGTCGGTCCCCACCGGCGCGGCCCTCGGGGACCTCGCCCGCCGGGGCCTCGCCGCACTGGACCTCCCCTCCCCGCAAGGGGTCCGGGATGGGGTGGGCGGGGCAGCCTCCCTCCTGGGGAGCCTCGCCCGCCCCGGGCCCACGCCGGGTTGGGGAGCGATCCCGGCGGGGATCGCCGGGGCGGGGATGGGGGTGGCGGCCCCGGGGGAGGTCCCCGCACCGTGGGACCCGGCACCGGGCTCCCCGTGGGCGGGCCCGGTCCCCGGCGGGCTCCCTCCGGCCCTCGCCTCCATCCTCCCCGCCGGGATCCTCTCGAGACCGCCCCGGGGAGGGACCTCCCCGGGCGGGCGGGCGCCGCTCCCGCTGCCCGGCGTGAGCGCCGGAGGGGGATCGGTCGCCCCGGGCGCCGCCTCGGACCGGGTGGGCCGCCTGCTGGCCCGGGACGAGGGCCCGTCGGGAGGGAGGTCGGCCGGCCCTGGGCGCGGGGCGCAGGGCGGCCTGCCGGTCGCCGGATCCCTCCTGGGGACCGACGGCGAGGATCCCCTCCACGGGCTCCTCCCACCCCGGGCCCCTTCCTTCCTCCACCCCGCGGGCCCCGCCGCGGTGCCGGAGATCCCCGCGCGGGCGCCTCCGGCCCCCCCCGCTCCGCCCGCCCCGAAGAGGTCGGCGCGGGCCGCCCGGTCCGGTCCCGGGGATGGCCCGCCCGGCGGCGGGGCGGGCGGGGAGGCCTCCCAGCCCCCTCCCGGCGCGGCGAAGGGGGGCGATGCCCCCGCCCTTCCCCGGGGGGGGCCGGGGGACGTGGAGTCCTGGGTGGACGACGTCTACCGCGCCGTGCTGCGGCGCATGGCCGAGGAGCGGGAGCGCCTCTGACGCGCCCTACGGAGGTCTCGAAATGTGGTCCACGCGCGACGCCACCGCCCACCGCGGCTTCGCCCCCGTGCCGGTGGCCGAGGGCCTGGTGGTCGACAACCGCGATCCCGAGGGCCTGGGGCGGGTGCAGGTCTCGCTGCCCCGCCTGGGAGATCGCTGCCGCACCGACTGGGCGCGGATCTGCACCCCGATGGCGGGGCCGGACCGGGGGTGGGTGTCCCTGCCGGAGCCCGGGGACGAGGTGCTGGTCGCCTTCCTCCACGGCGATCCGGAGCAGCCGGTGGTCCTGGGGGGCCTCCACGGGGGTCGGGACCGCGCCCCCTACGCCAACGCGGACGGGGCCAACGACCTCCGGGTGTTCCGGTCCCGCGCGGGCCACACGGTCACCTTCGACGACGCCTCCGCGGGGGGCGGCCTCACGGTGGAGACCGGCGGGGGCGCGGTGCGGATCCGCCTCGACGCGGCCACGGGGGCGGTCACCGTGGAGGCCCGGGGGGACGTCACCCTCCGGGCGGGGGCGACCTTGCGCCTCGAGGCACGCACGGTGGAGGTCGAGGCGACGGACCTCTCCGTCCGCGCCGACGCCTCGATCCGCGCCCGGGCCTCCACGGCCCTGGACCTGGAGGCCGGCGCGCGGATCACCGCCCGGGCGCCGTCGGTGGACCTGGGGTGAGGGCGGGCCTTCGTCAGGCGGGCCTCGCCCGGCCGGTGTAGAAGAAGGAGAGGAACCGGGGCCCCCGGGCGTACTCCCGCGCGATCTCCTCGGGGTCGAAGCCCCCCTCGGCCAGGAGGGCGTCGATGGGGCGGTCCAGGTGGCAGCCGCCGGTCAGGAGGGACCACGGCCGCGTCAGGCGCCGCTGCCACGAGGCCACCTCGGGGTCGGGGGCGAGGCCGTGTTCCACGAACAGGAGCCTCCCCCCTGGCCGGAGCACCCGGCGCGCCTCCCGGAGGGCGGCGACGGGATCGGGGATCGAGCACAGGGTCCAGGTGGAGACCGCGGTGTCGATGCTGGCGTCCGCCAGGGGGAGGCGCTCCGCGGTGCCCCGGACCAGCTCCACCGGGAAGGGCGCCGCGGCGACCCGGGGCCCGGCGAGGCGCAGCATGCCCGGAGAGGGGTCGATCCCCACCACCGACTCCACCTCGGGCCCGTACACCTCCAGGTTCAGCCCCGAGCCGATCCCGATCTCCAGCACCCGCCCCCGGGCCCCGGCCACGGCGCGCCGCCTCCACCGGACCAGCGCCTCCTTTCCCAGGGCGAAGTGGGTGACCCGGGGCAGCACTCGCTCGCGCCAGAAGTCCATCCACGCCCTCCCGCCGCGCTCCGGGGGCGGCACCCCAGGGGGTCACAGCAAGCCGCGCTCCCGGGCCCGGGCCTCCAGCTCCGGCACGAACCGGGGGTGGGCGATCCGGAGCAGCGCCTCGGCCCGCCGCCGAAGGGGCACTCCCCAGAGCTCGGCGACGCCCCACTCGGTGACCACCGTGTGCACGTCCGCCCGCGAGGTCACCACCCCGGCCCCCTCCGCCAGCGAGCACACGATGCGCGAAAAGCGGCCGTCCCGGGAGGTCGACGGCAGGGCGATGATGGGGCGCCCCCCCGGCGAGCGCTCCGCCGCCCTCACGAAGTCCACCTGGCCGCCCACGCCGGAGTAGATCCGCGAGCCGATGGAGTCGGCGTTCACCTGCCCCGTCAGGTCCACCGAGATCGCCGAGTTGATGGCGATCAGCCTCTCGTTCCGCGCCGCCACCAGGATGTCGTTGGTGTAGTCCGCGGGGTGGGCCTCGATCCGGGGGTTGCGGTCGACCCAGTCGTAGAGCGCCCGCGAGCCGAGCACGAACGTGGTCACCACCTTCATGCGGTGGATGGACTTCCGCGCCCCGGTGGCGATCCCCATGTCCACGGCCCGCATCACGCCGTCGCTGATCATCTCCGAGTGCACGCCCAGCTCCCGGTGCCCTTGGAGCAGGGGGACCACGGCGTCGGGCACGCCGCCGATCCCGAGCTGCAGGGTCGCTCCCTCGGGGATCAGGGGGACCAGGTGCTCGGCGATCCGGCGCTCCACCTCGGTGGGGAGATCGGGGTCCAGCTCCGCCAGCTCCTCCTCGGCCTCCACCACGGCGTGGACCTGGTCGACGTGGATGAAGGTGTTGCCGTGGACCCGGGGCATGCGGGGGTTGACCTGCACGATCACCCGCCGCGCGCTCTCCACCGCCGCCAGGGAGGCGAGCACCTCGACGCCGAGGCTCATGAATCCGTGGGCGTCGGGGGGGGACACCATCAGCAGGGCGGCGTCCAGGGGGTAGCGGCCCGCCCGCAGGATGTCGGGGATCTCGGAGAGGTGGCAGGGCACGTAGTCCGCCCGCCCCTCGGCCACCGCCGCCCGGTCCGCCGGCCCCACGAAGAAGGCCAGGTGTCGCACCAGCCCCCGGGCCTTCGCCGCCGCGAAGGGATCCTCCCCCAGCAGCAGGACGTGGGCGACCTCCAGGCCCTCCACCTCCTCGGCCCGCGCCGCCAGCGCCCCCGCCAGGATCCGCGGCGTGGCGGCGTTCCCCCCCATGTAGACCCTGTCGCTCGGGCGCAGGGGCGCCACCGCCTGCTCGGGGGTGCACAGCCGGCTCCGATACGCGCTCCGCCAGTCCATCGTCGCCTTCCTCGGGGGCTCCCCACGCTCCGGAGCGCCCGCCCCCCTGCGGGCAAGATCCGCGCCATCGCCCGGGATCCCGCGGGGGCGTGCGATGCTGCACGGTCCGCCTGTGCGGACGGGCACACGGGGCGGGTGGGACGGGGGCGGATCGCACGCCCCGCGCCCACGCCCCGCTTGGCAGGTTCCTTGCTGAATGGGTCCGCCTGGATCGCGACCGCGGGAGATCGACTCATGGACCGCCGCCTCACGGGAAGCCTCGCCACCCTGGCCTCGGCCGCCCTCCTCCTCGCGGCAGCGGGCCACGCGGGGGCGGCGCCGGAGGCGGCCTCCCCCCGGGGTGGGGCGGTGCGGCCCCCCTCCGGCGCCACCGAGGAGGGCGCCCTGGCGAAGGCCACCGCCGGCGCAGAGCGCCTCGGGAGCACCCTCCGCGCCCGGATCGCCCAGGCGATGGGGCAGGGAGGCCCCTCCTTGGCCGTCACCGTGTGCGGGGCCGAGGCCCAGGCCCTGACGGCGAAGGTGCGGGGGGAGTCGGGGGCTGCGGTGGGCCGCTCCTCGCTGCGGCTGCGGAACCCCGCCAACGCGGCGCCCCCCTGGGTCGGCGCCTGGCTGGCCTCCCAGGGCGAGAGGCCCGCCGAGGGGGTGAGCGGGATCGCCGGGATCGCCGACACCCCCTCGGGGCCGGTGGCCCGGGTGCTGCGGCCCATCGCCGTCGAGGCGCCCTGCCTGGCCTGCCACGGCCCCGCGGAGTCCACCCCACCCGAGGTCCGGACGCTGCTGGGCGAGAAGTACCCCACGGACCGCGCCACGGGCTACCGCCTCGGCGACCTCCGGGGCGCCCTGTGGGCGGAGGTGCCCGTCGTCAACCCCTGATCCGCGGCCCGGGCAGTCCCGGGTGCGCTCTCGAGCCCCGAACCGGCCCGTCCTGGACGGCCCCGCGGGGCGCTGCCCCTCGCATGGCGACGGCGCCGCCAGCCCGGGCACGTCCGTCGCGCCGGGAAGTCCCCCGGCGGGTGGCCTCCGCCGCCGGGGCTGGGCAACCTTCTCCGCCCGCCCGCAGCCCACCCGCGCCCCGGCCCTCACCCTCGTCGAGACGCCCAAGAGGAGCCCATGTCCCTCGCCACCGCCTCACCCGCCCTGGAGTACGACGACGAGACGCCGCGGCGCTTCCTCACCGCCACCCTGGTCTGGGGGGTGGTCGGCATGCTGGCGGGCCTGTGGGCGGCCCTGGAGCTCGCCTACCCGGAGCTGAACCTCGGGCTGCGCTGGATCAGCTTCGGCCGGCTGCGCCCCCTGCACACCAGCGCCGTGATCTTCGCCTTCGCCGGAAACGCGATCTTCGCCGGGGTGTACTACTCCACCCAGCGCCTGTGCCGGGTGCGGACGGCCAGCGATCGCCTCTCGGCCCTGCACTTCTGGGGCTGGCAGGCGATCATCGTCTCCGTCGCGGTCACCTATCCCTTGGGCATCACCCAGGCGAAGGAGTACGCCGAGATGGAGTGGCCCATCGACGTGGCCATCGCCGTCGTGTGGCTCGCCTTCGCCTTCAACTTCTTTCAGACCCTGGCCCGGCGACGCGAGCGCCACATGTACGTGGCCCTGTGGTTCTACATCGCCACGATCATCACCATCACCGTCCTGCACGTCTTCAACAACCTCGCCGTCCCGGTCTCGGCCTTCAAGTCCTACTCCGTCTACGCCGGCGTCCAGGACGCGCTGGTCCAGTGGTGGTACGGACACAACGCCGTCGGCTTCGTCCTCACCACCCCCTTCCTGGGCCTGATGTACTACTTCATGCCCAAGGCGGCGGAGAAGCCGGTCTACTCGTACCGCCTCTCCATCGTCCACTTCTGGAGCCTGATCTTCCTCTACATCTGGGCGGGGCCGCACCACCTCCACTACACCGCCCTTCCCGACTGGGCGCAGACCCTCGGGATGGTCTTCTCGCTCATGCTCATCGCGCCCTCCTGGGGCGGGATGCTCAACGGGCTGCTCACCCTACGGGGCGCCTGGGACCGGGTGCGGAGCGACGCGATCCTGAAGTTCATGGTGGTGGCGGTCACCTTCTATGGCATGGCGACCCTGGAGGGGCCCATCATGTCCATCCGGACCGTCAACGCCCTGAGCCACTACACCGATTGGACCGTCGCCCACGTCCACGCCGGGGCCCTCGGCTGGGTCGGCTTCCTGGTCTTCGGGATGGTCTACTGGATGGTGCCGAGGCTGTGGGACCGGCCCTGGTCCAACCCCGGGTGGATCGAGGCCCACTTCTGGACCGCCACCATCGGGATCCTCTTCTACGTCGTTCCCCTCTGGGCCGGCGGGATCAGCCAGGGCCTGATGTGGCGCGCCATCGACGAGGCGACGGGCCTGCTCCGGTACCCCGACTTCAACGAGACCGTGAAGGCGATGAAGCTCGTCTACGTGCTGCGCGCGGCGGGGGGCTCGCTGTACCCCGCCGGCATGATCCTGATGACCGTCCACTTCTTCAAGACCATCCTCCCGGCCCGCGGGGACGCCCCGGGGCAGCCCACCCGGGCGCCGATGGGGAAGGTGGAGGCTCGCCCGGCATGAAGCACGACGACATCGAGCACAAGCTGCCGACCTTCGCGGTCCTGGTGACGATCGTCATCCTCATCGGCGCCCTGGTGGAGATCGTGCCCCTCTACGCCGTCAAGGCGAACGTCCCCACCCTCCCCGAGGTCACGCCCTACACCCCCCTGGAGTTGGAGGGGCGGGACGTCTACCTCCGCGAGGGCTGCTACAACTGCCACTCCCAGATGATCCGCCCCTTCCGGGCCGAGACCCTGCGTTACGGGCCCTACAGCCGGGCGGGGGAGTTCGTCTACGACCACCCCTTCCAGTGGGGCTCGAAGCGCACGGGCCCCGATCTGGCCCGGGTGGGTGGGAAGTACCCCGACGCCTGGCACTACCGGCACATGGAGGATCCGCAGCAGACCTCCCCCGGCTCCATCATGCCCACGTACCCCTGGCTGCTCCAGGACGGGGTCGACCTGTCCCGCACGGAGGGGAAGATGCGGGCGATGCGTTCCCTGGGCGTGCCCTACTCCGACGGGGAGATCGCCCGCGCCGAGGAGGCCGCCCTCGCCCAGGCGGGGGAGATCGTCGGCCGCCTGGGGTCCGCGGGGATCCGCGTGGAGCCCGACCGCGAGATCGTCGCCCTCACCGCCTACCTCCAGCGCCTGGGGGTGGACGGCAGGAGGGCCATCCAGGGGTCCGGGGCCCCGGGGGGGGAGGCCCGCCCGTGAACGAAGCGATGAAGCACGCGGTCGCCTCCGCGGGGATCTCCTGGTCGGCGACGGTGCCGCTGGTGCTGTTCGTGGCCTTCTTCGTCGGCGTCGTCGCCTGGAGCCTGTGGCGCTCCGAGCCGCCGCCCCCCGTGGAGTGACCGTGGCCGAAGACAGGAACATCCTTAGGGAACACGTCTACGACGGCATCCAGGAGTACGACAACGGCCTGCCGCGGTGGTGGCTCGGGATCTTCTACGCCTCCATCGCCTTCTCGGTGGTCTTCACCCCGTGGATCACCTTCGGGGGCTGGAGCCAGGCCGGGCAGTACGAGGAGGAGGTCGCGGAGGCGGATGCGGCGTGGCCCGGCGGCGAGGGCGTGGCGTCGCCGGCGGCCGCCGGTCCGACCCCGGAGATGGCGGCGGCGGGGGGGGCGATCTACGCCACCCACTGCGCCTCCTGCCACGGCGCCCAGGCGGAGGGAGGGATCGGCCCCAACCTGAAGGACGCGGAGTGGATCCACGGCGGAGGCTTCGCCGAAATCCTCAAGACCGTCGTGGACGGGGTCCCGGAAAAGGGAATGCTGACCTGGGGACCGGTGCTGGGACCCGAGAAGTGCGCCCAGGTCGCCGCCTACGTCCACGGGCTGGGCGGCGGCACCTGACCCGCGCGAGGAGGCTCGACTTGGCTCTCGGCTCCCGCAGGGAGTGGATCTATCCCGCCGACGTGAAGGGCCGGTTCGTCCGGGCCCGGCGGGTCGTGGGGATCGTCCTCATCGCGTTCTTCGCGGGGATGCCCTGGGTCACCGTCGATGGGTCCCCGGCCGTCCTCCTGGACGTCGGGGGGCGCCGGGTGGTCCTGTTCGGCGCGGTGTTCACCCACCACGACACCTGGGCCCTCGCCCTGGTGTCCGTCGCCGCCGGCCTGGGCCTCTTCTTCTTCACCTCGGTCCTCGGCCGCGTGTGGTGTGGGTGGGCCTGCCCCCAGACCGTGTGGGTCGAGTGGCTGTTCCGCCCCATCGAGCGGTGGATCGAAGGGCCGGCCCACCGCCGGAGGAAGAGGGCCCAGGGGGCGAGGGGCTGGGACTTCTGGTGGCGGCGGCTGGTGAAGTGGGCCGCGTTCGCCGGGGTGACCGCCGCCACGACGTTCGTCTTCATGTCCTGGTTCGTGGGAGCCCGGGCCCTCGCCCGGGGTGACGTGGGGGGCGTCGAGATCGCCTTCGCCGCGCTGCTCTTCGCCTTCTTCTTCTTCAACGGCGCCTGGTTCCGCGAGCAGGCGTGCCACTACGTGTGCCCCTACGCCCGCTTCCAGGGGGTGCTGATGGACGACCACTCCCTGGTGGTGGCCTACGACGCCGCCCGGGGGGAGCCCCGCAGGAGGGGCAGGCACCGGGACGGCGGGGACTGCATCGACTGCACCCGGTGCGTGCAGGTCTGCCCGAGCGGGATCGACATCCGGGACGGCGATCAGCTCCAGTGCATCGCCTGCGCCGCCTGCGTCGACGCCTGCGACGACGTGATGGTGCGGATCGGCAAGCCCCGCGGGCTCGTCCGCTACACCGCCGACCGGGACCGGGGGCGGATCGCCTCGGGACCCCGCCGCTTCCTCCGGCCCCGGGCCGTCGCCTACCTCGGCCTGCTGGGGGTCCTCGCGGCGCTGCTGGGGGTGGGGCTGGCCGCCCGCGCCCCCTTCGCCGTCCACGTGACCCGCGCCCCGGGGGAGCGCATGTACAGCGCCCTCCCCGACGGCCGGGTCGCGAACCACTTCAGCGTCCACGTCACCAACCGCTCCCATCGGGAGCACGCCTTCACCGTCCGGGCCGCCCCCGGCACCGAGGCGAAGGCCCCCGGGACCCCCTGGAGGGTGGACTGGGGCAGCGAGGTGCGGATGCCGGTCTTCGTCGTCGCCCCGCCCGCGGACTTCGTCGCCGGCCGCCTCGCCACCCGGATCGAGGTGGTCCGCGAGGACGGCGTGGCCGTCGGCGCCCCCGTCCACCTGCTGGGTCCCGAGGGCGGCGGCGGGCTGTCCGCCCTCGCGCCGCCCGAGGGAGGAGGTCCGCGATGAGCCCCCGCGACACCGGCGCCGATCCCGCGGGGCGGGGCCCCCGGCTCCCCTTCAACCCCTGGCCCTTCGTGCCCCCGGGGATCCTGCTGGTGGTGCTGCTCGCCAACCTCGCCCTGATCCGCGCCGCGGCCCTGACCGGTGACGGCCTCGTGGGCGAGGAGTACGCGGATCCGGTCTCCGCCGCCACCGGGGGCGCGCCCGGGGCGGAGCCGGTGGGACCGTCCCGATCCGGGCCCCCCGCCGCCGGGGGCGAGGGGGACGGCGGCGCGGACGCGACCGGGGGCCCCGTCCCTCCGTCCCGTCCGGACCGCCCATGAGCCCCCCCTCCGGCGCCGTCCGGGCCGCCGCCTGCGACCACTGCGGCGAGCCGCTGCCCCCGGGCGCGCCCCCGGGGCCGGCGCCCCGCTTCTGCTGCCGCGGCTGTGCCGCCGTGTGGTCGGCCCTCCACGACGCGGGGCTCCAGGACTACTACCGCCTCAGGGAACGCCTGCCCCCGGGCCCGGTGGAGACGACCCGCGACGACGCCCTGGACGCCTTCGACGCTCCGGAGATCTCCCGGCGCTCCTGCCGCCTCGAGGACGCTCCGGGCGGCCCCCGCCTGGTGGCCACCTTCGCCGTCTCGGGGATGCACTGCGCCTCGTGCGGGTGGGTGATCGAGGAGGTCCTGCGGGGCGAGGCGGGGGTCGTGGAGGCCCGGGCGTCCCTGGCCGAGGAGCGGGTCCGGGTGGAGCTGGACCCTGCCCTGGCGGACGCCCCCCCTCTGGCCCGCCTGGCCCGGGCCCTCTCCCGGATCGGCTACGGCGCCCGCCCGGTGCGGGAGGGGGAGCCCGCCGCGGGCGAGGACGGCCGCGAGGGGAGGCGCGAGCTGCTCCGCCTGGGCGTCGCCGCCGGCGGCGCCATGAACCTGATGCTGGCGGCGATCTCCCTGTACGCCGGGGACCACACCGGCATGGAGGCCGGGCACCGGGAGCTGTTCCGGTGGACCTCCTTGGGGATCGCCACCCCGGTGGTCTTCTACTCCGCCGGGCCCATCCTCGCCCGGGCCGCCGGGGCGGTGCGCCGGGGCATGGTCCACGTGGACGTGCCCCTCGCCCTCGCCATCGGCGCGATGTACGGCTCCAGCGCCGCCGCCACCCTCACCGGCCGGGGGGAGATCTGGTTCGACAGCCTGGGGATGCTGGTGGCGCTGCTCCTGGGGGGACGGGCGGTGGAGTCGGCGGTGCGCCGCCGGGCCGGGCGCCGCCTCGCCTCCCTGCTCCACCGCGAGGCGGCCCCGGCGTGGCGGGTGACGGACTCGGGGACGGTGCCGGTGCCCGCCGACCTGCTGGTCCCCGGAGACCGGATCGCCCTCTCCCCGGGGGACGTCGTCCCGGTGGACGCGGTGGTGGAGTCCGGGACCAGCGAGGTCGACTTCTCGGTCGTCGACGGGGAGTCCCGGCCCATCCCCTGCGCCGCGGGCGCCGCCCTGCCCGCCGGGGCCCGGATCCTCACCGGCGGCCTGCGGGCCCGGGTGGAGCGGGCCGCCGCCGACTCCACCCTCGCCGCGATCCGCTCCCGGGTGGCCGCGATCCTGTCCCGCCGCACCCCGGTCGAGCGGGCCGCGGACCGGATCGCGCGGACCTTCGTGGTCGCCATGGTGGGCGTCGCCGCCCTGACCGCCCTGGCCTGGTGGTGGGTGGACCCCTCCCGGGCGCTGCCGGTGACGGCGGCGGTGCTGGTGGTCGCGTGCCCCTGCGCCCTGGCCCTGGCGACCCCCCTGTCCTTCGCCGCCGCGGTGCACGGTGCCGCCGCCGCCGGCCTGCTGGTCCGGGACGGCGGGCGCCTGCTGGACCTCGGGCGGATCTCGGCGGTCGCCTTCGACAAGACCGGCACCCTCACCGACGGGGTGCTGCGCCCCCTTTCCCTGGACCTGACCGACGCCGGGCGCGACCTGGGGGAGGCCCGGCTCCTGGCCCTGGCCGCCGCCGCCTGCGGTCCCTCCCGCCACCCCGTCTCCCGGGCGGTGGTGCGGGCCGCCGCCGCCCGGGGCGCGGGGCGTCCCCCCCTGGCGGTGGACTTCCGCGAGGTGCCGGGGGAGGGGGTGCGGGCCCGGGTGGAGGGGCACGAGGTCCGGGTCCACCGCCCCGGCGCCAGCGTCTCCGTCGACGGGATCCTCGCCGGCCGCCTGGACCTGCGGGACCAGCCCCGGACGGGCGCCGCCGCCGCCGTCGCCGCCCTCGGCTCCCTCGGGATCCGCACCGTCCTGCTCTCCGGGGACGGGGAGGCGCGAGCGCTGGACCTGGGCCGGGCCCTGGGGATGGACGAGGTCCGGGGGGGGATGAGCAAGGAGGACAAGGCCCTGTGGATCGCCCGGGCCCGGGCGGGGGGGGCGCGGATCGCCTTCGTCGGCGACGGCCTCAACGACGCCGAGGCCCTGGCGGGCGCCGACGTCGGCCTGGCGGTGGACGAGGGGGTGGGACTCGCCGTGGAGGCGGCGGCGGGCACGGTGCGGGCCACCCGCCCCGAGGCGGTGGGCGAGGGCGTGGTCCTGGGCCGGGCGCTGGCGCGGGTGCTGCGGCAGAACTTCGCCCTCTCGGCGGCCTACAACGCCCTGGCGGTGGCCGCCGCCGCCGCGGGCCTCGTCTCGCCCCTCCTCGCCGCGGTGCTCATGCCGGGCTCCTCCCTCGCGGTGGTCCTCAACTCCGCCCGCCTCGCCCGGGGGCGCTCCCGCCGGCCCCGGGGAGGGCGCTGACGTGGGGATCCTCCCCTTGCTCCTGTTTGCCGCCCTGGCCCTGTCGGGGACCGGCGTCGCCCTCTTCTTCTGGGCGGTGCGGAGCGGTCAGCTCGACGACCTGGAGGGCGCCGCCTCCCTCGCCCTGCGGGACCGGCCGCCCCGGCCCGGTCCCGGCGAGGTCCGCCCGCCCGAGGGGGGGGACCCTTGAGCGCCGCCGCCCTCGCCGCCCTCTTCGTGTCCGGCTTGGGCCTCAGCGCCGCCGGATCCCTCCACTGCGCCGGCATGTGCGGCGCGTTCGCCCTGGTGGCCCGGGGCCGCCCGTCCTGGCACCTCGGCCGGGCGGCGACCTACGTCACCCTCGGCGCCGCCGCCGGAGCCGTCGCCAGCGCGGCCCGGCCCCTGGCGGGGAGCGGGCTCCCCTACGCGGCCGCCGCCGCCTGCACCGTCCTCGTCGTCGCCCACGGGCTGGGGATCGCCGGCGTGCGGATCCCCCTCCCCTTCGCCGCCGCGGGGATCGGTGCCCCGGGGTGGGGACCGGCGCGCCCCCTGCTCTCGCCCCTGCTCCGCCGCCTCGCCCGGGGCGAGGGGGGCGCTCCCTTGGCGAGGCCGGCGGCGCGGTTCGCCCTCGGCGCGGCCAACGCCCTGCTCCCCTGCGGGCTCGTCTACGCGGGCCTCGCCCTGGCCGCCGCCTCCGGGGACGCCCCGGGGGGCGCGGCGGCGATGTCGGGCTTCGCCCTCGGCACCGTGCCGGCCCTGGTCCTGACCTCCGCCGGCTCCTCCCTGCTGGCCCGCTGGGGCCGGGACGTCCGCGTCCGCCGCGCCGCCGCCGCCGCCGTCGTCGCCTTCGGCCTCGCCACCGTGTGGACCCGCGTCCCCACCCTCGCCGCCGCGCCGCCCCCGGGGAGCGCCTCCGGCACCTCGGCGCCCCACTGCCCCGCGCACCCCCCCTGACAGGGTGTGTCTTTTCGCACTGCCCCCGGCCGGACGCGGTGCCCGTTGCCAACATGAGCCGCCTCCCGCCCCGGACGTGGCCCGCCGGGGCGGGCAGGGTCGCCACGGCGGCGGGCCCCTGGGGGGTGGCACGCCCCTTGCCTCGCGTACTCGATCGATCCGGAGATCCCGGGGGTTCCCGTGCGCAGCCCCTTCGTGCCCGGCGCTCCGGACCAGGACCCGATGCCCGACACCGTGTTCGAGTTCGCCGAGCTCAAGGCGTATGTGGGCTTCGGTCCCGACGACGAGGGGGAGCTCGCCGCCCTCCAGGGGATCGCCGAGCAACGGCTCCCCGAGTTGCTGGACGAGTTCCACGAGACCATCCGCAGGCACCCCGACGCCCGCGCCGCCATCCTCGACCCCGACTCCGAGGCCCACCCCCACCGGGGCGGGCTGGCCGAGTGGGTGGGCTCGCTCCTGAGCGGACCCTACGACGACACCTACGCCCGGAGGCACCGCGGGATCGAAAAGGCCCACGCCCACCACCGCCTGCCCCAGCGGTACATGCTCACCGCGATGAACGTGGTCCGGAGGTGGTTCCACGACCTCTGCTGCGAGCTCCACCACGGGGACGTCCCCCGGATCCGCGCCTGCACCCGGGCCATCGACCGGGTCCTCGACATCGAGCTGGCGCTGATGCTGGGCATCTACCGGGACGAGATGCTGGCGTCGATGCGCCGCCAGGAGAGGCTCGCCACCATCGGGGAGCTCGCCGCGGGGATCCAGCACGAGCTCAAGAACCCCCTGGCGGCGGTGGGGGCGGCGGCGTTCGCCCTGCGGGAGAGGCGGGCGGTCCAGGCGGATCCCCGCAGCCGCGCCCTGCTGGACCACCTGGTGGAGAACGTGGAGCGGGCCTCGGAGCTGGTCACCGACCTCCTCTCCTTCGCCCGACTCAAGGAGCCCCTGCGCGCGCCCGTGACGGTGGACGAGCTCGTCGAGAGCGCCGCCGCCCGGATCGCCCTCCCCCCCCGCTGCCGCCTCACCCTGGACCTGGACCCGGCCCTCCCCGCGGTGATGGCGGACAAGGCCCAGGTCCGCCAGATCCTGATCAACCTGCTCCAGAACGCCGTCGAGGCCTCCACGGAGGGAGGCGACGTCCGGGTGACGTCCCGCCTGGTCGACGGCGTCCTGCACGTGGTGGTCTCGGACGACGGCGAGGGGATCTCCCCCCAGGACGTGGAGCGCGCCTTCGAGCCCCTGTGGTCCACCAAGCCCTCGGGCGTCGGCCTGGGCCTGTCCCTGAGCCGGCACCTGGCCCAGGCCAACGGCGCGACGATCTCCCTCTCTCCGCGCCCCTCGGGCGGGACCGACGCCACCCTGGTCCTCAAGCCCTGAGAAGGCCCGTCCCCCCACCGATGCGCATCCTCATCGCCGATGACAACGTCGCCCTCGCCGAGAGCATCGCGTCGGTCTTGAGGGCCCGGGGGGCCCAGCCGGTGGTGGTGGGAGACGGCGCCTCGGCGCTGGCGGTGGCGCGCCAGCAGGCGATGGACGCCGCCCTGGTGGACCTGAAGCTCCCCCAGCTCTCGGGCCTGGAGGTCCTGACCGCGCTGGGGAAGGACGGGCCTCCGCCCCGCCTCCTGGCGATGACCGGCTACGACAGCCCCGAGCGCATCGCCGCCGTGGAGGCCCTCGGGGTGGCGAGGGTCTTCCGCAAGCCCTTCGACCTCGGGGACCTGCTGGAGACCCTGGGCCTCGCGGGAGCCGAGTTGCGGCCCCACGCCGGGCTTGCGGGGGCCCGCCTGGCGGTCCTGGCCGAGCCGGGCCGCGCCATCGACCTGGACGGCGAGGGGTGCGAGATCGACCGCTTCACGGACCCCGAGAAGCTCCGGGAGGCGGTCTCGGACCTCCAGTACGACGCGGTGCTGGTCCTGGGCGGCGGCGAGGGCGAGCCCGAGCTGATCGAGGACCTGAAGCTCCTGGACCCCGACGTGGCGGTGCTCTCCCACGACCGCGCCGGCCCGCTGGCGGAGGCGGTGGAGCGCACCGCGACCCGGCGCCAGATCTCCCTGCGCCTCCACACCGTCGAGAAGATGCTCCGCTCCCTGCCGGCGGCCGCCCTCCTGGTGGACGGCAAGCCCCCCGGCGCCGTCCTCTGGAACCCCGCCCTGGAGAGCGTCCTGGGCTGGCGGCCGGGGGAGCTGCGGGAGGTGCGCCTGGAGCAGCTCGACCCCTCGGGTCGGGACGGGTCCCTGGCGGGGCTCGTCGCCGAGGTCCGCCGGGTCCGCGGGCCGGTCAGCCAGCGGATGCTGCTCCGTGTGCGGGGGGGGACCGCGCGCCTCTTCAAGGTGGAAGGAGCGCCCCTCATGGCCTACGAGTCCGCCGTCGTCATGGCCATCACCCAGGACGGCGGCCACACCTCCCAGGCCCTCGCCCTCCAGGGGATCGGGTCCATGGCCACGGGCGTCGCCCACGAGATGCGCAACGCCCTCGCCGGGATCGGGAACTCCCTGGCGGTGATGAGGTCCCGCGTCGACCCCGGCTCCCCCGGCGCCGACCTGCTGGCCCGCGTCCTGGAGCGGGTCGCCCGGGCCCGGGAGGTCATGGAGGACCTGCTGGCCTTCGCCCGTCCCCTGGAGCTCCGCCTCAAGGCGGTCCCGGCGATCCTGGTGCTGCGGGCGGCGGCGGACCAGGTGCGGGAGGGGGCCCCCGAGGGGTTCCGGGTGGAGGTGGACGTGCCCGATCCGTCCCTGCGGATCCTCGTGGACCCTGATCGGCTGCACCAGGCGCTGATCAACCTCGGCAACAACGCCGTCCAGGCCATCGCCGGGCCGGGCCGCCTGCGGATGTCCTGCGTGCGCGAGCCCGATCACGTGGCCATCCTGGTGGAGGACGACGGGCCGGGGGTGCCCCCGGGGCTCCGGGACCGCCTCTTCCAGCCCTTCTTCACCACCCGCCCCCTGGGCTCCGGCCTCGGGCTCGCCAACGTCCGCAAGGTCGTGGAGGCCCACGGGGGCGACGTCGAGCCGCTCCCGGGAGGGCCGGGCGCGCGCTTCCTCATCCGCATCCCGCCCCGGCCAGCCGCCTGACGGGAGGAACCGTGAACGAGACCACGCCCCCATCCGATCGCGCCACCGTCCTGATCGTCGACGACGAGGCGCTGCTGCGCTGGTCGCTGAGCGAGGAGCTCGGGTCCGCCGGGTACGCGACCATCGAGGCCGGCTCGGTGGCGGAGGCCCGGGCGAAGGCGGCCACCGCCAACGCCGAGCTCTACATCCTGGACATCCGCCTGCCCGACGGCTCGGGGATCGACCTGCTCCGGGAGTTCCGCGCCGCGGACGCCGACGTGCCCATCATCATGATCACCGGCCACGGCACGATCTCCACGGCGGTGGAGGTCACCCGCATGGGGGCGACCGAGTACATCCCCAAGCCCTTCGACATCCAGGAGATGCTGCTCCTGGTGTCCCGGGCGATGTCGGCCTCGCGCCGGGCCCGGGAGCTCCGCGTCCTGCGGGAGCGGTCGCTGCGGCAGGGCTACCAGGAGATCATCGGCGCCTCGCCCCCCATGCAGCGGGTCTTCGACCTGCTCCGCCAGCTCGAGGCCGCCGACGCCCCCACGGTGCTGATCCTGGGCGAGAGCGGCACCGGCAAGGACCTGGTGGCCCGGGCGATCCACCAGCGGAGCCGGCGATCCCAAGAGCCCTACCTCGAGGTGGACTGCGCGGGCCTGCCGGACCAGCTCATCCAGAGCGAGCTGTTCGGCCACGAGAAGGGGGCCTTCACCGACGCCCACAGCCGCAAGCCCGGCCTCTTCGAGGTCGCCGGGAGGGGCACGATCTTCCTGGACGAGATCGGCGAGATGAGCCTGCTCACCCAGAGCAAGCTCCTGCGGGCCCTGGAGAACCGGCGGTTCAAGCGGGTCGGCGGCACCGCGGACATCGAGCTGAAGGCGCGCATCGTCGCCGCCACCAACCGCGACCTCGGCGCCGAGGTGGAGGCGGGGCGGTTCCGCAAGGACCTCTTCTACCGGCTCAACGTCATCCCGGTGAACGTGCCGGCCCTGCGGGAGCGCTCCACCGACATCCCCCTGCTGGTGCAGCACTTCGTGGTCCGCCTGAGCAAGGACATGGGGCGCCCCGTGGAGGGGGTGAGCGACGAGGCGATGGCCCGGATGGAGGCCTACGAGTGGCCCGGCAACGTCCGGGAGCTTCGGAACGTGGTGGAGCGGGCGGTGATCCTCTCGCGGACGAGGTGGATCGGCGTCGAGGACCTCCCCCCCGAGCTGGGTGGCAGCCGACCCCGCCTGGAGCAGGCCGTCTCCCACGGCTTCGTGCTCCCCGAGGACGGCGTCGACCTCGCCTCCTTGGAGCGGGACCTGGTGCTCCAGGCCCTGGACCGCAGCGGGGGCAACCAGTCCGAGGCCGCCCGCCTCCTGGGCCTCGGGCGCTTCGCGCTGCGCTACCGCATGGAGAAGATGGGCCTTCTTCAGCGCGGTCGGCGCGGTCCGGGGGACGGCGCCGACGAGGAGGACGAGGTGGAGGAGCCGGCGGTGGACCGGGAGGGCCGGACCCGGTCCTGACGGCGGCCCGGGCCGGCGATCAGCGGGGCGCGCCCCTCCGCGGGGTCCGCCGCCTCCACATCTCCCCGAGGACCACGGCCGCGGCGGCGGCGACGTTCAGGCTCTCGACGTGCCCGGTGCCGGGGACCGACACCCGGAGGTCCGCCGCCGAGAGCAGCCCCCGGGAGAGCCCCTCCCCCTCGGACCCCAGCAGCACCACGGCCCGCTGAGGCAGGTCCGCGCCGTACACGTCCTCCCGGGAGCGGCCGGTGGTGGCGACGATCCGGAACCCCGCGGAGCGCAGCGCCGGCACCGCCGCCGCCAGGTCGGCGATCCGCACCACGGGGACCCACTCCGCGCCCCCCTCGGCGACCCGCGCCACCACCCCCGCCACCCCCGCCTCCGCCCCCTGGACCAGCAGGGCCGAGACCCCGAAGTGGGCGCACACCCTCAGGATCGCCCCCAGGTTGTAGGGGTTCCCGACGTTCTCCAGGGCGGCGAGCCGGACGTTCCCGGGCAGGGCGAGCACCTCGTCCAGGGGAGGCTCCCGGCGGCGGCGCGCGATCACGCAGATCCCCTCGTGGTGGGGCGTCGCGGCGACGGCGTCCAGCTCCTGCCGGGGGACGACGTGGTAGGCCCGGCGCCGCAAGGCGCACTCCTTCAGCAGGTCCCGGAACAGGGGCACGGCGTCCTCGGCGATCCACACCCGCACCAGGTCGCCGGGGCGCCGCTCGAAGAGGGCCCGCACCGCGTTCCGCCCGTAGATCCGGACCTCCTCCCCGGCCCTCCTGGGGGACCTGCTCCTGCCGTCGGCGTCCATGATCGCTCTCCCGTCCGCGGTCGGTCCCGCCCGTCCGCGACGCCACCGGCACGCTCCCGCCGGGGGCGGCGCGGATTCTAGGTCGCTCGGTGGCGTTCGGGGGCTCCCAGGTCGCGTTTGCGAGAACATCGCCGCTCGGGTGGTGACAAGAGGCGGAAGATGGGCTAAGTCCGCGCGGCGCGCCCGCCGATCCGCCGCCCCCGGGACCCTCCCCGCCGGCGGCCGCTCCCGCCCCCCGAGCCGGTGGGGGCGCCCACCCCCCGCGGGCGCGACGGGATCGGTCCCATGACCCCCAAGGCGCTCCTCGCCGCGCTCCCGGCCCTGGTCTCCGCCCTCCTCGCCGGGTGCGCCAGCGACCAGAACGTCGAGCGCGTCCTGTACCCTCCCGTGGCCGAGATCACCTCCCCCTCGGGTGGCTCCCTGTACCGCCAGGGACAGGGGGGGATCTCCGTCACGGGCCGGGTCTTCGACTCGGCGGATCCCGCGCCCTCCCTGGCGGTGGTGTGGACCGTCGACGACGGCGTGGCGGAGGTCATCTCCATCCCCGACGAGGAGGGTCTCGTGGCGGCGGTGTTCTCGCCCGACGACCTCCCCGTGGGTGCCCACACGGTCACCCTGACCGTCACCGACCTGGACGGGGGCACGGGCTCCGACGCGGTCTCCGTCGAGGTCGGGGGCCCCATGACCCCCCCGGAGGTGGCCATCACCGCCCCCGAGGACGGCTTCGAGGTGGAGCGGGGGATCTCCGTCACCTTCCAGGGGGAGGCCAGCGACGCCACCGACGACCCCGACGACCTGACCTTCGCCTGGTCCTCCAGTCTGGACGGTCCGCTGACCGGCGCCGTCAGCGGCGACGGCCGCAGCGTGCTCATCGCCGGGGCCCTGGCGGTGGGGATCCACCAGATCGCCCTGACCGCCACCGACTCCGACGGGCAGGTGGGGGAGGCTTCCATCGTGGTGGAGGTGCTGGACCCCGAGGAGCCCCCCAAGCCCGCCGAGCCCGGCGACCTGGTGTTCTCGGAGATGATGGTCAACCCCGAGGTGGTGCACGACGAGGTCGGCGAGTGGGTCGAGCTGTACAACACCGCGGGCTACGCCATCGACGTCGGGGGCTACGTGTTCCGGGACGACGACGTGGACGCCTTCACCCTGGAGGGCCCCCTGGTGGTGGCCCCGGGGGACTTCGTCGTCCTCTGCGCCTCCCTCGACGCCGGGTTGAACGGCGGCGTGCCCTGCGACGGCTGGTTCCTGCGGGAGTCCCAGGGGGGAGGGCTGGCCCTCGCCAACGGGCCGGACGAGCTGGTCCTGGCGCGGCCCGACGGGGTGGAGATCGACTGGCTGCACTACGACGACGCGTGGTACCTGCCCGGGATCGCCCTCGGCCTCGACCCCAGCCACTACCTCGCCGAGTCCAACGACGACCCCAGCCACTGGTGCCACCAGACCACGATCATGGTCTCCGGCGGCGAGCCCGGCACCCCCGGGGCTCCCAACGACCCTTGCCCTTGATGCCGGGCAGTGGGCAGGATCTCCGCCCGCGGCCCTCCCACCGGCCCACTCCCCGGGTCCCATGTCCCCACCCGATCCCCGCAAGTTGAACGCCGCCCGGGACCTGGGCGAGCTGGCGCGCCGCGCCTCCGATCTCGGGCTCGACGCGCTCCTGGCCCTCCCCATCGACTCCTGGTTGGAGGGCAGTGCCCTCCAGCCGGAGGTGAAGAAGGAGCTCCGGCGGCTCGCCCGCTCGGTCCCCTGCGACACCGTGGGGGAGCTGTTCCGGAGGCCGACGGGCCGCATGATGCTGCAGATGGGCCTGGGCCGGAGCGGCATCGGCCAGATCCACGCCGACGCGCTCCAACGTTTCAGGGCGGCCCTGGCCGGCGGCCCCGGCTCCCCGGTCCCCGCGGCGGCCACGGGCGAGCCCGCCGACGGCGATGGGCTCGCCCCGGCCATGGACTCCGAGGCCCTCCGCGCCTGGGCGGAGCGCAACGGCGTGGCGAGCGCGCTCCACTTCCCCACCGAGTGCCTCCGGGACCGCCTCGCCGGGACCGCCCTGGCCTGGCTCTGGTACGGGAGCGCCCGGTCGCTGGGCTCGGTGATCTCCGCGCCCACGGGACGGGGGATCGGCTACGACGCCCGGCATGCGCCCAAGGCGGTCCAGGAGGCCGCCATCGCCGAGCTGAAGGCCCGGGCGCGGGAGGCGAAGGAGGGGATCGCCGAGGAGGCCGCGCGGCCCCCCCTCCAGGACCCCGCCGATCCCCAGCTCCGGGCCGCCTTCGAGAGGGTGCTGGCGGCGCGCCGCGCGCTCCGGGGCCAGGCATCGCCCCGCCCGCGGGCCCGGATCGGCCCGATCTCCCTCGACGTGGAGCTCGACCCCCCGACGCTGATCTACCGGGAGGCGGCGAAGGCGTGGTGCGGGGGCGGCTCGTCCCCCGTGGTCCGGGTGGATCCCGGCCGCGGCCCCGGGGCGGAGGTGGCCTCCTGCTCCTGCCCGAGGGGAAGGGGGGAGTGCCCGGTGGTCCTGTCGGCCCTGGACTGCGCCCTGGAAGCGATGTCCACGCCCTCCACCGATCCCGCGGCCCAAGCCTTCCGCGACGCCATCCGCCGCCCCGCGTGGGAGCGCACCCTGGTCGCCCTGGACCAGGCCCTGGGCCGCGGGGCGGCGCCGGCCGGTCGCCTGGAGCCGGAGGAGGCCCTGGGGTGGAGGATCCTGGAGTCGTCCCGGGGCAGGCTCGACCTGGAGCCGGTGCTGTGCCGCCCCTACAAGAGGGGGATCGGCCTGAAGAGCCGCCGGATCCGGTTGGAGGAGGTGCGCGACCTCCCTCCGGACGCGTGCGACGACCGGGACCACGGCATCGCCACCCTCCTGGAGCCCGATCCCCGCTACCGGACCTACGGCACCCACGACCCGGCGGCCCCCGCCCAGGTCCACCGGGCGATCGCCATGCTGGTGGGCCACCCCCGGGTCCTCATGGGCCCCCGCGCCTCGACCCCGATGTCCGTGCGCCGGGCCCGCCTCCAGGTGCGCTGGATCGCCGAGGAGGGGGGCGGGGCCCGCCTCGTCCCCTGCGTCGACGCCGTGCGCATGGACGTGGCGGAGCTGGCCGACCAGGTGCAGCGCCGTGGGGCCGGCGGCTGGCTGGTGCTCTTCGACAACGGCGCCGACGTGTGCCGCGTCGCCGCGGTCCCGCCCCGCCTTCCCGCCCTGCTGGGGACCCTGGCGAGCCGGGGCGCCAGCTTCCCCGCCGAGGCGCTGCCCGGCCTGATGGACCGGATCCCGGACTTCACCCGGGCGGTGCCCATCGCCCTGGACGCGGCGCTCCGGGGGGAGGAGGTCCCCTGCGACGGGCGCCCCGTGCTCCGCATCGCCGTCCTGCCCGGCGAGGCGATCCGCATCGAGGCGTGGGTCCGCCCCTTGCCCGACGCCGCCGCATGGCCCCCCGGGGAGGGCCCCGAGGAGGTGCTCGCGATCCGGGAGACGGGCCGCGTCTTCTGCCGGCGGGACCTCGAGGGGGAGGGGGAGCGGTCCCGGGAAGCGCTGGCCCGGATCGGCCTGCCCGACGGGGCGGAGGTGGCCCCGTTCCGCTGGATGATCGGGGATCCCGACGAGGCGCTGGAGGTGCTGGGCCGCGTCCAGGCCGCCGGGGACGGGATCGCCGTGGAGTGGGAGGGTCCCGAGCGGCGGACCGTCACCCGGCCGGCGGGGGCCCGGGACCTGAGGGTGGCGGTGCAGAGCGCCCGGGAGTGGTTCGGGGTGAGCGGGGGCCTGTCGGTGGACGGCGTGGAGGTGCCCCTGCTGGACCTCCTGGAGGCCGCCCGGCAGGACCGGCGCTTCGTGCGGGTCCAGGGGGGCACCTGGGTCCGGCTCACCCGCACCCTGAAGGACCAGCTCGCCCCCCTGGCCTGCTCCGTCTCGGAGGTCCGGGGCAAGCTCCAGCTCTCCCCCCTCCACGTCCCTTCGGTGGCGGGCCTCGCCGAGGCCGGCGCCGCCATCGAGGCCCCGGCACGCTGGGCGACCCTGCTGGAGCGGATCCGGGACGCCGACGGGGCGGACGCGTCTCCTCCCTCGGGGCTGCGGGGGGACCTGCGCCCCTACCAGCAGGACGGCCAGGCGTGGCTCGCCCGGCTGGCGACCTGGGCTCCGGGCGCCTGCCTCGCCGACGACATGGGGCTCGGCAAGACCGTCCAGGCCCTCGCCCTCCTGCTGCGGCGGGCGGACCTCGGCCCCGCCCTGGTGGTCGCCCCCACCTCGGTGGGCTTCAACTGGGTGCGGGAGTGCGAGCGGTTCGCGCCGTCGCTGCGCCCCGTGCTGCTGCGGGGACCGGCCCGGGGGGCGCTGCTGGAGGCCGCGGGCCCCGGGGACGTGCTGGTGACGTCCTACGGCCTGCTGCTCCGGGACGCGGAGGCCCTGGGGGCCCGCCGGTACGCCACCCTGGTCCTGGACGAGGCCCACGCGGTCAAGAACCCCGACGCCCAGCGCTCCCGGGCCGCCCGGGCCATCGAGGCCGACTTCCGGCTGGCCCTCACCGGCACCCCCATCGAGAACCGCCTCGGGGAGCTGTGGAGCCTGTTCCACACCATCGCCCCGGGCCTGCTGGGGAGCTGGGAGCACTTCCGCACGCGCTTCGCGGTCCCTGTCGAGCGCCTGGCCGACGAGAGGCGCCGGGGCGCCCTGGCCCGGATGGTGAGGCCCTTCCTGCTGCGCCGCACCAAGGCCGAGGTGGCGCCCGAGCTCCCCCCCCGCACCGAGATCACCGTCGAGGTCCCCCTCTCGCCCCCCGAGCGCGCCCTCTACGACCAGGTGAGGCTCGCCGCCCTGGCGGGGCTGGAGGCGGGTCAGGCGGCGACCCCCGAGACCCGTCGCTTCCAGGTGCTGGCCGCCCTCACCCGCCTGCGCCAGCTCGCCTGCCATCCCCGCCTCTTCCTGGAGAGCTCCAGCGTCTCCTCCTCCAAGCTCAAGGAGCTGCGGGGCCTGGTGGACGCGCTGCGCCAGGAGGGGCACCGCGCCCTGATCTTCAGCCAGTTCACCCGCCTGCTCGCCCTGGTGCGGGAGGCCCTCGACGCCGACGGGATCTCCTACCGCTACCTGGACGGCGCCACCCCCGAGATCCAACGCCGGGCCGAGGTGGACGCCTTCCAGGCCGGAGAGGCCGACGTCTTCCTGATCTCCCTCCAGGCGGGGGGCACCGGGCTCAACCTGACGGCGGCCAGCTACGTGATCCACCTGGACCCCTGGTGGAACCCCGCGGTGGAGGACCAGGCGACGGGGCGGACCCACCGGATCGGCCAGGAGAGGCCGGTGACGGTCTACCGGCTCATCGCCAAGGGGACCGTGGAGGACGCGATCCTCTCCCTCCAGGCCCGCAAGCGGGAGCTGGTGGCCGGGATCCTGGACGGCACCGCGGGGGCGGCGGCCCTCTCCACGGACGACCTCCTGGCGCTGCTCCAGAGCGGGATGGGGGGCGAGGACGGCGAGGACGGCGACGGGGACGACGAGCCGGACTCCGGCCCCCCCCGGGGCGGGGACTCCCCCCGGACCGCCGCGGCGCGGCTCCGGTGACCCCTGCGCCGGGCCGGTCCCGGTGGGATCCCGATCAGGAGTTCAGGCGGGACAGCTCGGCGTCGTGGACGTCCCGGGCGATGGCGCGGCGGCGCAGCAGGTCCGTGAGGCACTCGCGGTAGCCGATCCCCCCCGTGGCCCGGCCGACGTAGCTGGTGAGCTTGGAGAGGTCGCCGGCCCGCACGATGGAGCGCACCGCCGTGCTCGCCCACAGGGACTCGACGCAGGGGACCCGGCCCCCGCTGGGGGTGGGGAGCAGGCGCTGGAAGAGCACCCCCGTCAGGGTCCCCGCCAGGGCCATGCGGATCCGCGGCTGGTCCTCCATGGGGAAGGTGCCGATGATGCGGTTCAGCGCCGAGATGCAGTCGTCGGAGTGCAGGGTGGTGATCACCAGGTGGCCGGTCTCCGTCGCCTTCAGCACCTGCTCGATGGTCTCGCGGTCGCGGATCTCGCCGACGTAGATCACGTCCAGGTTCTCCCGCAGCGCCGCCTTCACCCCGTCGGAGAACGAGGCGACGTGCAGGTTCACCTCCCGCTGGATCACCATGGACCGTCCCTCGCGGAAGATGTACTCGATGGGGTCTTCCAGCGACAGGATCCCCAGCTCCCGCTCCTGATTGAGGGAGTCGATGAGGGAAGTGCAGGTCACCGTCTTGCCCGAGTCGGTCACGCCGCAGACCAGCAGCAGGCCGGTGCGGAACTGCTTGAGGGACTGGACGACCCCGTCGGGCAGGCCGAGGGAGGCGAGGGGCCGCACGTCGTTGGCGATGATGCGGATGGTCGCGTACACGCCGCTCTGGGCCATGGCGAAGTGCACCCGGTAGCGGGCGGCGTCGGTGACGTGGACCAGGTCCGCGGCCTGGCGCTCGTGGAACAGGCGTTTGTCCTGCTCCCCCAGGAAGCAGTCGAGGACGTGCTCCATCATCTCGCGGGTGATGCGGTCGGACTCGAAGGTCACCACCCGCCCCGCCACCTTGAACCGCACCGGCGAGCCGGTCTTGAGGAAGAGGTCCGACGCCTTGAGGGTGGCGATCCCCCGGAGCATGTCGTCGAGCCCGACCCGGGTGCCCCGGATGGCGAGGATCTTCCGCTCGAAGAGGTCCTCCGGGCTCCCCGCCCGCGCGCCGGGATCGGTGAGGGCCTCGTAGGCGCCGGAGAGGAGGGTCTCCTCCGGCGCCACCTCGATGCCCACACCCGTGCGATCCATGGGACCCCGCGTCATCCCGAACCTCCCGAGGGTGGGGAGGGCTCGCCTCCCCGGGGGGGCCGGCCCCAGCGCGCCCACCCGCCCGCGCCTACCACGTTCCACGCGGAACATGGCGCGTGCCCGGCCCCGGCAGTGTAGCCCCACCGGGCCCCGGACGGTAGCGCGGCGGGCGACAGCCGGCGATCCGCCGCGGGGTTGGGGGGGGGACCCCGACCACCGGCTCCGACGGTCGGTGCTGGACGATCCTGGCATGCCCGACCTCTTCGGCTTCTGTTCGGGAGCTGGCCCCTGCCACTCAGCCCTACCCCTCGGCGAGTTCACCGGAGGCCAACACCTGGCAGGTGGCGGATACATCACATCCCGTCGGAGGCGTGTCGTCGTGGAAGGTGCCGGACCTCACCCCGAGGATCCCTCAGCCCTGGGCCGGCTCCTCGGGCACGAGGCGCACCTCCAGGTGCATCCCGAGGGCCCGGGCGATGCGATCGAGGAAGTCGATCTTCGGCGTCACCTTCCCGCTCTCGACGCGGGCGATCGACGGCTGGTTGGTGCCGACGCGCTCGGCGAGCTCGGCCTGGGACACCCCGGCCTGCTCGCGGGCGGCGCGGATGGTGCGGGCGACTCGACGGCGCGCGAGCTCGGCGTCGAAGGCTGCGGCGAACTCGGGGCTGCGGGCCTTCTGCTCGGCGATGAACTCGTCGAGGGTGCGGCCGATGTGGCGGTTGCGGGTGGGCATGAGTGGACTCCTGTGGAACTCCCCCGGACCTTCCGGGGCACCTGAATACCGGGCGGGGATCCGCGCCCCCTACTCGTCCAGCGCCTCCTTCATCCGGCGCCGGGCCGTATCGATCTCCTTCCGCGGGGCCTTCTGCCCCTGCTTCTTGTAGGCGTGGAGGAGGACCATCGTCGGGCCGGTGACGACGACGTAGAAGACGCGCTGGGCCGACACCTTGATCTCCCACAGCTTCCCTTCGATCTGGCGCGTGGTGACGCCCGAGCCGGCGATGCCAGCCTCTTGGATATCCGCGAGCGCCGCGAGGACATGGGTCCGCTCGGCAACGCCGAGCGACTCGATGTGGTCCTCGACGGGCGAGGAGCCGCGGGCCGTTCGGTGGAAGCGCAGCGCCAGCATGGGGGCACGATAACCCATCGGGTATATACCCGCAAGGCTATCTCGGCGACAGGGGGAAGGTGCCCCGGGCCCCCCGACCACGTCGGCCAACGCGCCCCGCATCGAGGTCCTTGCTGTCTACTCGCGGCCCCGCGGGAGCAGGCGGGTGACGATCGCCGGGGGCCCTGACCGCCACCTGCCGCAGGTCCCATCTGGATGGGGCCGCCCCACCCCGGACGGTGCCGGGGTGGTCCCCGGGCGGGCCAGCGGGCGTTGACACCCCCGCGGCGCCGGGCCTACCGTGGCCGCCGGAACCTCGCTGGGGAAGTTCGTCATGTCTCGCGCTCCCACCGTCCTGCTCGCCGCCTCCCTCGCCGCCGCCTGCGGACCCGCGGAGCGGGACGGGGGCACCGTGGAGGTCACCGTGACCGGAGAAGGGCCCTGGCGGCTCTCGGGCGCGGAGGATCTCGCGTTCACCGTGGACTCCGACGGGGAGTCCGGCGGGGGTGAGCGCGTCACCTGTCGGCGGGCCGACGCCGGGGGCGGGCGGCAGGCCTACGGGATCGAGGTCGGCGACGCCTCCGTGGAGGAGGGGTTCGAGATGACCCTCTCCATCGAGGACTACGTCGGGCCCGACACCTATTACCGGACCGCCGCCTCGGGCGTGCCCGCCCTGGACGCCACCCTCTCCACCGCCTCCCAGACGATGGACCTCACCACCGAGTCCGGGGGGGAATGCGACATCACCGTGGACCCCGGCGAGACCGCGGGGACGTTCACCTGCCGCGAGATCCCGGAGTTCTCCCTGGCGACCAACGCCGAGGAGCTCTTCGTCATCCAGGGCACCTGGAGCTGCCTCGGCCTCCTCTCCGGCGGCTGACGGGGCATCGGGTCCTCCGGTCATCCCCAGCCCCCCCGGTTCAGCCAGGCCATCGCCGCCCCGCCGGCCAGGAGGCCGAGGACGAGACCCTCCAGGAGGGGGCGCAGCGGCCCCGGGCCGCGGCCCCCCCGCAGGACCACCAGCGGGCGGCGGGGGCGGGAGGGGCGGCGCCCCGGGGGAGCGGGCGGGGGCGGGGCGGGTCCGCTCCGGGGGACGGCCCGGGTGTCGGAGTCCCGGGCGTGGGCCAGGGCCCGGCGCGCCGCCGCCGCGAACGCCGCCGCGTCGGGGTAGAGGCGCTGGGCGGGATCGTCGTCCACCGCGCCCCCCACCAGGAGCCGAGCCCGGGCGGCGCCGGTGCGCTCCAGCAGCGCCGCCGCCCCCTCCTCCCCCTCGGGCAGGAGCAGCCGCGCCAGGAGCAGCCCCAGCGCCGGCACGTCCTCCTCCACCGGCAGCGCCTCCCCCTCCGTGGGGGCCAGGGCCAGGGAGATCGCCCCCCCCGGCCCCAGCTCCGCCCGCTCCAGGTCCCGCCCCAGGAGCACCCCGGCCCCCCGCGCCGCGGCCACCGCCGCCGCGAGCCGCGCCGCGATCTCCAGGGCCTCCGCCTCGGGCATCCCCACCCGCCAGCCGCGCCGGCGATCCCCTACCGTGCCCATCCCCCCTCCTCTCCGCGCTCTCCCCGGGGCGAGGGCCGGAGGCCCTCCAGCCGGAACGGGAACTCCACCACCACCCCGGGGGCGGGGGCGATCCCCACGTCGCCGATGGGCACGACCTCCCCCGCCACGCGCCGGAACGCCCCGATGGCGTCGGCCGAGGCGTCCTGGAACGGCGCGACCACCACCGCCACGTCGGTGGGCGCGGGGAACGAGGTGGCGTGGACGTCGACGTCCGCGTCGGACAGGAACACGCCCATGCCCGGGTGGGTGTGCCACCAGCCGATCCGCCCGGCGCGCAGCCCCCGCAGCCCGAGGCGCTCCCTCGCGGCGGCGGTGCCGTCGATCAGGCTCGCCAGCGCCTCGGGGCCGAAGCGATAGGCGACGTCGGACCCCGAGGCCTCGGGCCCCACGACCACCTCCGCCACCCACACGCCCGTCCCCCCCTCCAGCACCTGGCCCACCAGCCAGCCACCCCTCTCCCGGCAGGCGCGGGCCGAGCTGCGTCCCTCCCGAGCCAGGGCGGCGACGACCCCCGGCGAGAGGAGCAGGAAGAACCCGTCTCCGGCCTCCGCGCCCGGAACCCGCACCCATGTCTCGGCGGGTGGCCCCTCCCCCTGGGGGCGGATCGCCGCCTCCCTCCCCCGCACCTTCAGCGCCGGCCCGCGAGTCATGCGACACCTCCCCGCCGATCTCCCGGGAAGATCGCGCCTACCCGGAATATCCGTATCGACGTGCAGGTTGACACGGCCGAGACTCCGGGGGCGCGACGTTCATGCGACATCTCGATCTCCCTCCCGCGCTGGTGCTGCGCCTTCTGGACGAACCCGACGAGACCGGCGAGCCCCGGCGCCTCGCCGTCCACCGGGACCGGCTGGTGATCGGCCGGGGTGGCTCCCGGGGGTACGACCTCGTCCTGCCGCCGTCCTCGGGGGTCCGGGGCTGCTTCCACGTGGTCCGGGAGGGCACGCGCTACCGCCTGGAGATCGCCGACACCGGCCTCCCGGCGCGGATCGGCGCCACCGCGGTCCACGGCGACATCGACCTCCTGGACGGAGACGTCGTCACCTTCGGACCCGAGAACGCGCCGTACCGGGTGCGCTTCTCCCCGGGGGAGGCGGGCGTGGCCGGAGCCGCCCGCCCGCCCCGGAGGGCTCGACCCGCCCTCGATCCCCGGGGATCCGCCGCGGGGCGGACCGGCTCCGGCTCCCTCCGGGGTCGCCTGGCCCGCCTCCGCCGCCGCCTCGTGCCCCCGCGCCCCCGGACCCTCGCCCGCCTGGCCCTCGCCCTCCTGGGCCTCGGGGTGGCCCTCCCCCTCGGGCTCACCGCCCACCGGGCGAGGCGGGAGGCCGCCGAGCTGCGCCAGGAGTTGGAGGTCGTCCGCACCCAGCGGGAGCGGTGGCGCGCCGCCGCCCTGGCCCCCGGAAAGCCCCGGACCACCCCGCTGGAGGAGCGCCTGGTGGGGTGGATCCGCTCCCCCGCCCTGGCGGACGATCCCTGGTACGAGCCCGATCCCGTGTTCCTCGAGGCGGTGTCCCGCCACTTCGTCAAGGCCCGGGACTCGAGCTGGTTCCGCTGGCTGGTGCGGAGCGGGCGGGGCGCCGACCTGCTGCGGATCGCCGAGCCCTCCTTCGGCGACCTGCCCGAGGTGTTCCGCTGGCACGCCCTGGTGGAGAGCGCCGCCTGCCCCTTCGCCATCTCCACTACCGGAGCCCGGGGCCCCTGGCAGCTCACCTGGGGCACCGCCACCACCCTGGGCCTCCCGGTCCCCCTCCCCTACCGGGGCCCCGAGTGGGTCCAAGGCGAGCGCCAACGGGCGGCGGGGGGAGGCGGCGCGGCTGACTACGCCGCCTGCGACATGGCCGCCTACGCCCGGGCGTCGGGCCGGACCGAGGCCCCCCCGGGGACCCCGTGGCACCAGGTGGTGGTGGATCCCGCCGACGCCCGCACCGACGTCGAGCGCTCGACGGCCGCCGCCGCGCAGTACCACCGGCGCCTCTGGGGGAGGCCCGAGATCGCCGCCCTCCCCGACCGGGCGGAGCGGATCTGGATGGTGCTCGCGGGTTGGAACTGCGGCCCCGAGCACATCGCCCACGGCCTCGACCAGCTCGCGGGGGCGGGCCTGCGCCGCTCCTTCGCCAACCTGTGGACCCGGGACGGCAGGGGCGAGGTCCGGGTGCGCTGCGACGCCGAGGAGACGCTGGAACACGTGCCCCGGGTCGTCGCGTGGTACCTGGCGGGGAAGGTGTCTCGGGGGGACCTGGAGGAGGCGGGGCCCTGATCGGCGCATGCGTGGGGGGTTCATCGAGCTCCCCCCCCTCAGCGACGCGCCACCCGCACCGTCCCCTCGGAGGGAGGGGGCGTCTCGTTGAGGGCCCGCAGCCGGGCCACCCACTCGGGGTGCTCCTGGGCCCACCGCGCCGCCCTCTCGTCGAGGAAGTCCAACGTGCTGTAATCGTTGAACTTCTGCCAGGCGGCGATCCCCCGGACCTGGTCCACCACCCAGGTCAGGGGCACCCCCGGGGACCACGCGGAGGGGGCCACGTAGCAGATCTCCCCGGTGTCGGCGTCGGCGTTGGGGTGGAACAGCGGCCTCGTCGAGCGGACCCGGGGGCGCTCCCGGGGGTAGCTGTCCGGGAGGTGGATGGTGAAGGCCGGTTCCCGGTCCAGCACCATGTCCTCCCACCGGCACCGCGCGGGATCGGCGCCGGGGCGGAGGCCCCGCAGGGTGACCACCCGGGGCCGGACCGCCCAGCGGTAGGGGGGACCGCCGGGTACCCGGTCCAGCGGTCGCAGCGACACGCGGTCGCCGAAGGTCCGGAGATACTGCGACAGCTCCTCGGCGTCGGCGGAGAGGCGTTCCATCAGCGGCATCGGTCGGCCCTCCCGCCCCGGCGCGGCCGGGGAGCGCCGTGGAGCGCGGAGGGAGCCGCCCCGGCGGCCGTCTCGTAGAGGAACCACAGCTCGTCGCCGCCCCGGACGCCGGCGGAGGCGAGGGTCTCGTGGGGCTTCAGGGTCCGGCCCCGGGTCTTGAGGCCGTACTGGCGCCCGTCGGTCCGCAGACCCAGCTCCCGGGCGATCACCGCCGACAGGTCCGAGACGGGGACCCCGGTGTCGATCTCCACCTCCAGCGTCTCCGTCCCGTCGGGGGGGTACAGGACGACCCGCACCAGTCCCCCCTCGGCGGCCCATGTCTCGTGACTCGGATTCATGCGACACCTCCTCGTGTCTCGCGGAAGGGCTGGTTGCAGTACTCGCAGAGCCCGTCTTTCAGCTCGGGGACGTGGTCCCGGTGATACACTCCGACGCAGGGCCGCCCGTCGTCCCGGCGGCGGCGGCCACAGCGGACGGTCCTCGCCTCGTCCGGGGGCGCGGGCCCGCGGCAGACCCCGCAGATGGGCGCCACCTCCCGCCCCTCCATGCGCACGGCGGGCGCGCTCCCCCGCTCCGGCCACCCTCGGCTGGCGGCGAGGGCCACGCCGATCCCCGCCGCCAGGGCCACCCCCATCGCCCCCGCGGCGGCGGCGCCGGGCCAGCGCACGTCGGCGCCCCGTGCCGCCGCGGCGATGGCGGCGGCGGCGAGGGGGCCGCTGGCGCCGAGGCCCGCCGCCAGCCCGATCCCGAGGGGCGTCCCGGGGCCCGCCCCGGGATCCGCCGCCCGGGAGCACAGGCCGGCGAGGGCCCCCACCAGCAGCAGGGGGGCCGCGGCCACGGGGAGCGCGCCCGGGGCGCCGACCTGCCACGAGACGCCGGTGACGACGCTCGCCGCGATCCAGGCCGAGGCCCACCCCGGGAGACTCACGGCGCCGTCCTGGCGCCGCCTTCGTCACGAAGGCTCGCCTGCGGTGAGTGGCCTGCGGCTTCCTGCCTGCGGCTCACGGCGCCGTCCTGGCGCCGCCTTCGTCACGAAGGCTCGCCTGCGGCGAGTGGCCTGCGGCATCCTGCCTGCGGCTCACGGCGCCGTCCTGGCGCCGCCTTCGTCACGAAGGCTCGCCTGCGGCGAGTGGCCTACGGCATCCTGCCTGCGGCTCACGGCGCCGTCCTCCCGCGGCCCGACCCCGGCCGGATCTCCGGCAGCGGAGGCAGGGGCTCCGCCAGGAGGGCGGGGAAGCGGGAGAGGTCCCCCGTCAGCTCCACGGCCACCGCACGGCCGTCGGCGGCCCGGAAGCGCAGTACGTCCAGCGGGGGGATCCCCAGGTCCCACATGGGGCGGCGGGCCAGCCGGGACCCCACGGCGACGTAGCGGGCGGTCCGGACCTCCCGGGGGGAGGCGCAGCGGGGACAGCTCCTCCGCATCGCCGGGGCCCCCTCCGCCACCAGGGGCCGGTCGGCGGCGTCGCACCTCCGGCACCGCGCCGACACCACCAGCTCGTGCCCGACGTCCCACGCCGCGACCTCGGCGCCCAGGAGGGCGGAGGCGCGGTCGGCGGCGGCGGCCAGGGGATCGGCGACGCCGAGGCCGGGCTCCTCGTGGACCTCCCAGGGCCCGCCGTGGCTGCCGCAGTGGGGCTCCGGGGAGTAGCGGGTGTCGACCCAGCGCCCCGCCGCCATGACGAGGTAGCGCTCCAGCCCCCAGTCCGGCTCCGGGGCGGGGAGGCCGCTTCCGGGACGTCGGGCGTGGGCGATCTTCAGGGCCTCGGAGACCAGCAGGGCCCCCGCCACCGAGGCCGCCAGGGGCGTCGTGGGCACCCGCCCCGCCTCCCGGGCCCCCCTCTGGGCAGCGCCGCAGCCCGGCGGTCCCTCGGCGGAGATCTCCTCCCACTGGGCGGGGGTGAGGGTGCACTCGTAGCACCCCCCCCTCCGGGGCCAGAAGGCGGCGATCCGGGCGATCCGCTCGCCGATGGCCCCGTCCACCCAGGGGACGTCGGCGGACGCGCACCGCCGCCCCAGCCCCAGGCGGGAGGCCCGCCCGTCCAGGCAGCCGATCACCGCGTCCACCCGGCGCAGCACCCCCAGGCCCACGTCGTAGCGCACGTCCCCCACCACGGGCAGCACCCGGCCCTCGGGTGACCACGCCGCCAGGCGCGCGGTGGCGGCGCTCACCTTGGGCACCCCGACGTCGTCGGGGCCGTAGAGCACCGAGCGGGCGAGGTTCCGCTCCTCCACCCGGTCGGGGTCCACCACCACCAGGAGGCCCGCGCCCATCAGCGCCAGGCACTTCAGGGCCTCGCTGCCGAGGGCGCCGGCGCCGGCGACCAGGAAGCGGGAGGCCGCGGCGACGTCGGCCCGCAGCTCGCGGCACTCGGCGTACAGCGCCGCGCGGGAGGCGGTGGGATCGCCGCGGCGATGCGGCAGGGCGCCCGCGCCGCCGAGGACCGGGGGGGAGGTCATCGCCCCTCCCCGGATCCCCCGGGGGGCAGGCGTCCCAGCTCCCGGAACGCGGGTCGCGCCGCGGCCGCGACCCCCTCGGAGGCGAGGTCGGCGACCACCCGGGCCAGGACGGCCACCCGGCGCCCCCACTCCACCCGGGGCTCGATCCCCGCGGCGTCCCGCTCCGCCCAAGCCACCAGGGAGGCCCTCACCCGCTCGGAGAGGGCGGAGGCGACCGGGGCGGGGGCCTCCCGGGCCAGCCAGGGCTCCGCCAGCGCCAGCAGCCGCGCCCCCAACGCCGCCGCCGCCTCCGGGGGCAGGGCGGGGTCCATGAGCGCCACCTCCACGGCGGCGCAGCCCATCGCCAGCCAGGACCCGTCGGCCCCCCGGGGGGGCAGCAGCCCCGGGAGGCGACGCAGCGCCTCCGCCAGGTCGTGGATCCCGGCCTTGATCGGGGCGGCCTCGGCCCGGACCGGCGCCCTCCACCGGTCGGCGTGGGTCCGGTCCACCTCGCCCCCGGCGATCCGCCCCGCGGCGTCGAAGCGCACCCGGCACAGCTCCACCTCGTCCTCGTCCCGGGGGGCGTCCAGGGGGACCGCCCGCACCCGGGCCCCCTCGTCGATCCGCGAGGGCTCCGGCGTCCCGCCGCCGAAGGGAGGGACGGCGGAGCGGGGATCGGGACACTCGGTGAAGCTCAGCACCACCCTCATGCCCTCCCCCGGGGCAGCGCCCAGGGCCCCGGCGGAGAGCACGTGCCCCTCGGGCAGCTCCACCACGTCGCCCCGGCGGGTCACCGCCACCCCCCGGGCGACGGCGACGGCGCCGTCCGCGGGCAGGGCCTCGCAGGCGAGCCCCTCCAGGATCCCCCACCCGTGGTGCAGCAGCCGGTGCCGGCGCAGGGCGTCCCGGTGGTAGGTCTGGTCGGCCAGCAGGTCCTCGGCCCCGAGGGAGAGGCCGGCGAAGGGGCGCAGGCGGGTTCCGGTCACGGTTCGCTCCCTCCGCCCCGGGGCGGGGCGGCGACGATGTGGAGGTGCAGGTGGGCGGGAAGCTCCCGCAGCAGGGCCTTCCGGGCCCGGCAGAGGCGCTCCGCCGCGTCGGTGGTGCCGTAGCGGGTCGCCACGTCGCCCGGGTGGGGCAGCACGGCGGTGACCCAGTGGGGACATCCCCCAGGGCCCGGTCCGCCGAGCCAAGCCGGGGCGTCGGGGCGCCCGAGGGGGGCTCCGGCCCGGCCCCTCCCCCCGAGGGGGAGCCCCGGAGGCCCGGCGCCGGCGAGGATCCGGACCTCCAGGCCCGAGGCGTGGCGGACGGCCTCCTCGACGGCCTCGGGGATCCCCCGCCGGCGGTTGCGGGCGACCGCCCCCGGGATCAGGTCCCGCAGCGCGTCGTCGTCGAGCCCCGGCGGCGCCCCCACCCACGAGGCCAGGAGGCGCAGGAAGGGGGGAGGCGCGGTGGCGGGGCGGAAGGCGGCGGGCAGGGAGTCGGCCTGGCGCTCCAGCTCTTCCCACCGCTCCTCGCACAGCAGCAGCAGCCGGTCCACGAAGCCGGGGCCCCCGCCCGGGGACGGGGGACGCAGGGCCTCGGGGAGCCAGCGGGACCAGCCCCTCCCCCCCACCACCAGCACCAGGGCCTCGGGGGGGACGGCGGTGTCGGGCGGGAGGTCCCCGCCGTCGGGCTCCCCCGGCAGCTCCCCCGCCCAGCGGGTGGGGGGCCCCCCGGGCAGGGCCCTGGTCTCCACGGCCAGCACCCGGCCCCGTTCGCCGCGGGAGCGGGCGGCCACCCGGCGGGTGTCGATGGGGACGTCCACCCGGCTCCCGAGCCAGGCCCGCGCCTCCGCCTCCGTGGGACGGCAGGCGACGAGGCGCCGCAGATCGGCCCCGGAGGGGATCACGGCTCCCCCGTCCCGGCGGCGATCCGGACCCGCACCGCGGCGCAGACGGGCAGGTCGGATCCCTGCCCTACCTTGGGATCCCCCTCGGGGGAGGTGAGGACCACGCCCCGCAGGGTCCGCACCCCGGCCACGTCCCGGGGCAGCTCCGCCAGGTCGTCGGGCCCCGGGCGCCTCCCGATGGCGGCCTCGGGGGCGTGGGGATCCAGCCGGGTCCGGAGCCAGCCCTCGATCCGGGGGACGACCTCGTGGGGATCCGCTCCGGGATCGAGGGTGACGGCGGCATCGACCGCGATCCGCTCCAGCCGCGCGGGGCGGACCCGGGGCCGCGCCCCGACGAGGCAGCGCTCGGCGAGGAAGCCCTCCACCTGGGCCGCCACCGCCGCCTCCGGGGGTGCGCCCTCCGCCACGAGGACCACCACGTCCACCACCCCCGGGGCGTCCGCCGCGGCCCCCAGGCAGAAGGCCCGCAGGACGTGGGGGGAGGCGCGGCGGGCCAGGGCCTCGAAGTCCCCCCGGGTCACCGCCCGCTCCTGGCCGCGCAGGGCCTCGGGGGCCCGCCTCAGGGCCTCCTCCAGGCTCTCGGGATCGGCCCCGCCCACCGCCGGGAAGGGCTGCTCCGCCTGCAAGGTCGCGTGGTGGCGGGAGCAGACGACGAGGGCCCCGGCCCCGACGTTGCCCGCGGCGCCGTCGGTGGACATCACCCGGACCTCGATGGCCTCGGGCCCGGGGGCGGGGATCCGGCCGCGCCGGCCGTCGCCGAAGACCAGCTCCCCCTCGGCGGGATCCAGGGCCACCACCGCGGCGTCGGGGCCGATCCCGGCCAGCCCCCGGCCCGCCCGGACCTCCCACGGCTCGCCGTGGACCCGCACCTCGGGGGCGCACAGGGCCCGGGCCGCCGCCGGGAGCCCGCCGTCTTCGGGGCCGGGGATCACCAGGTCCCGGGCGGCGAGGCGCACCCGCTGGGCGGGCGCCCCGGTGGCGGCGTGCAGCTCGGCCCCTCGGGCTCCCGGCCTCAGGTTCACCGCGGGGACCGCGTTCCAGGCCAGGTGGGTCACGGGCACCGCCCCCCCGACCCCCGCCTCGGCGCCGGCCCTCACCCACAGGCCGTCCGGGGAGGCGGCGAGCCTCGCCAGGGCCTCGTCGGGGACGAACCTCAGCCACCCGTCGCCGTCGAAGCGCGCCGCCCGGCTCAGCCCCGGCAGGGGAGCCCAGCCCAGCCCCGGCAGGTGGGCCTCCCAGCGGACCGCCAGGCCCGGGGCCGCGGACCCCGGCGCGGCGCGCAGGGCGAGGGTGCAGGGCAGGCCGGGGACCAGGTCCCCGTGGACCCGGAAGCAGAGGGCGCGGCGGCCCTCCCCGCCCCGGGCGACGGGGCTGGCGGTGGCGGGCTCCCGCGCGTGGCCGCCCCCCGGGACGGGGCGGTGGCGCACCGTCCCGTGGGGGAATCGCGGGGGTCGCTCCAGCCCCCAGATCCCGACGCGGCCCCCGAGGTCCTGGGCGACGACGCCGGCGGAGCCGATCCGCACGGAGTGGAGGACCAGGTGGACGTGGCGGGGCCAGGGCTCGGCGGGGGTCCCCGCCCGGGAGAGGCGGGAGCGCCGCAGGACCAGCCGCACCGCCCACGCCTCGCCCCCCCGGTGGCGGAAGGGGACGGCCGCCAGGTGGGCGCGGTCGATGGCCAGGACGGCCTCCCGGGGGAAGGCCCCCCGGCCTCCGGAGCCGGGGAGGGCGTCGAGGGTGAAGCCGGCCGCCCCGCCCAGGGCGTCCACGGGCACCCACCCGGTGGCGGTGGGCACCTCCAGGGCGAGGGCGTACTCCAGGGCCCCCTCGTCCTCCACGGTCCCCCCGTCGGTCCCCTCCTCGAAGGCGTAGGCGAGTCTCACCTCGACGGCGGGCCCAGCGGCCCCCGCGGGCGCGGGGCGGAAGGCCTCTCCCCCCAGGTACAGAGCGGCGCCCGGGAGGGGCCCGATCCCGATGGCGGGATCGGAGAAGGGGGCGATGGGGGGGCTGGTGGGATCGAACTCCCGCAGCGACGACGGATCCCGCCCCGCCCAGAGGCGGAGGTGGGCGGGCCTCACGAGGCACAGGGGCGGCGCCAGGCCCTCGCCGATCAGCGGGAGGGGGAGGGCGCCCCTGCGCTCGGCCTGGATCACCTCGCCCTCGTGGTCCAGGTCCGGCAGGGGGCCGTGGAGGGTCACCGAGAGGCCGCGGATCTCGATCCTCTCCCCGGGCACCTCGCGCCAGCGCCCCCCGGCCCGGTAGGACCACCGGAGGTCCGGGAGCAGGTCAGCCCGGTCCTGGGAGGTGGTCAGCCGCGGGAAGGTCACGGTGAAGGCCCCCCCCTCCCGGAGCCAGCCCGGCCGGCCGACGCGGAAGCGGTACCGGGTCCCGTCGCCGCCGGGGGAGCCCGCGGGGGTGGCCGCCGGCACCGCGGGGACGGCCCCGTGGGGCCGCTGGGAGGTCCGTCCGCGGTGGGAGAGGGCGGCCCGCAGGGCGGCGTCCAGGTCCACCGTGGCCCGGAGCCACGGTCCGGGCGGGGCCGCCTCGCCCCCCCCGATCTCCCCCAGCTCCGCGGGGGGAGGCCCGGGGTGCAGGTCGGGGACGGGTCCGACGGGATCGCCCCCCTCGTCCACGGGGAGGGGGCGCCACCGTCCCGCGACCCGGTAGTCCCAGCGCAGCAGCCCCGGGAGTTCCAGACGCCCCGGCGCCCCTCCGGCGGGCCGGAGCCGGAGCGCCACCCCCGGCTCCCCGAGGGCCATCAGGTCCGCCCCGGTGAAGTAGAGGGACTGCTCCAAGGAGGCGTCGTCGCAGCGATCGGAGACGGGGTCCAGCGCGAAGGGGGCCACGCCGCCGTCCCCCCCCAGGCGGCACGCCCCCGGGGCCCCGGGATCCGTGCCCACGGGGATCGCCCGCCCCAGGAGGCCCCCGGTGGGCAGACCGGCCACCGCCGCGCATTCCCGCAGCTCCAGCCGATGGATCCCTACGGGCTCCAGGGTGAGGAAGGGGACCTGGGGCCGCCCGTCGCCCTGCCGGGTCGCCACCTCGGTGCCCGCCTCGACCCGGGAGCCCACGGCGCCACCGTGCATCGCCCGGAAGGAGATCCAGGTGGTGGCCGGACGGGCGGGACGCCGCCCCTCCCCCACCAGGTCCAGCAGGTCGGCGTGGACCCGGGCGGGGAGGCGCGCCACCCGCCACGCGGTGACCTCCGCCATCCAGGCGAAGAGCTGGAGCAGGGCGATGCCGGGATCCGAGGGGCGCAGGTCGGTCCACTCGGGGCAATACCGGGGGATCCGCTCCACCGCCCCCCGCAGGAACGCCGCGTAGCTGAAGTCGAACAGGGGCGGCACCACCGGCACCCCGGGGGCCGCCGCCGGGTCCTTGGGGGGACGGCCACTCATGGCCGCCTCCCCCCGCCGCCACCCGCCGACGGAGCGTCCGGGCCCAGTCGCAGCTCCACGAGGCCCGTCCTCCCCCCCCGCTTCGTCCGGTATTGGAGGTCCACCCACACCGCCCCGGGGTGCTGGGGATCCCGGCGCGCCCGCACCTGGGTGGGGACGATCCGGTCCTCGAAGCGGCGGACGGCGTCCTCCACCCGGAAGGCGATGGCGTCCAACACCGCCGGCGTCAGGGGGCGGAACAGCAGCTCGTGGGCCCGGCAGCCGAAGCGGGGCAGCATGAGCCTCTCCCCGGGGCGGGTGAGCACGATCCCCTCGATGGCGCGCCGCACCAACAGGTCATCCTCGACCAGGGGGATCCCGCCCCCCTCGCCGGGGCCCGCGGGCAGGGCCCAGCCCCGCTCCCGCCTTCCCCTCCGGGCGGGGGCGGGGCCATCGTCCGGCCCGCAGCCCCTCGTCTCCTGTTCCCGCTCCTGGGTTGTCATGGCGCTCCCTCATCCCTCGGCGTTGCGGACCAGGTCGAAGGAGGTCCGGTAGCCGGTGCGACCGTCGACGACGTGGCGGGTGGCCACCACGAACCAGTTGCCGCAGAAGGGTCCCAGGCCCGCGAGGCGGACCGTCGTGCCGCTCCGCAGATCGGGCAGCCCCTGGGAGACGCCGTGGCCGGTGCCGAAGCGGGCGGCCCGGGAGGCCATCTCCGCCGCGGCGATCCGGTTTGCCTCGGCCTGGGTGGTGGCTCGCGCGTCGCTCAGGACGAGGCTCGACTCCCCGCCGTGGGCGCGGTCGGCGGCGTCGGGGCCGGCTCGGCCTCCCCCCATGGGATCGAGGCCGGCGGCGGTGGCGACCCCGACGACGGCCTCCTTGCGCCGGGGATCCCAGCCCCGCACCTCGACCCGCCCCACCTGGTCGTGCGTGTTCCACCGCAGCTCGCAGGCGATGAGGTCCCGCCCCCAGGTCAGGGTGTGGGAGGGGGGGCGGTCCAGGCGGGGCCGGCCCATCTCCAGGGCGCGCCGCCTCACCCTCAACACGAACCCGTTGCGCCGCGCGAGCTGTCGCAGGAAATCGGCGTCGGTGCAGTCCCGCTGCGCCGTGTGGCCCCGGGGCTCCCCGGTGTCCTCCACCTGGGCGGACAGGCCCAGCTCGGCGGCGATCTGCCGGGCGACGTCGGCGTCCGAGAGGTCCTGGAAGGTCCGGGTGCGCCGGCTCCGGCCCAGCCGGTGGAGGAGGTCGAAGCCCCGCACCCGCAGGCGGGCGGGGCCCCCCTCCGGGAACGAGGGCTCGACGCAGGTGACCTCCCCCTCGACCAGGACCTGCTCGTCCTCCTCGGCGCCGTAACCGACCCGGACCTCCACGGCGGCCCCGAGGCGGAGGCGGTCGTCCACTCCGCCCGGGCCTTCGTCGGGGGCGACCACCACCTCGAAGGCGTCGAGGCGGTCGACGGCCTCGTCCACCCGGACCCGCACCACCGCGTGCTCGTCCTCCAGGGCGATCCCCTCCCCGTCCACCAGGAGGGTGAAGCGGGGGCTCATGGAGCGGGACTCGGAGCCGCTCACCGCGGCCTCCCCCCGGGCACCACCAGCGGATCTCCGGCGGCGAGGTCGCGGGGATCCTCGATCCCGCTGGCCTCGGCGATCTCGGGCCATCGCGCCGGATCCCCGAGCGCCCGCTCCGCCACCTGGTCGATCCGCTCGTCGGCCCCCGCGATGGCCTCCTCCTCGGCCTCCAGCCCCGCGGCCGCGGGGTTCCCCCCCGCCGGGGCCCCCTCCTCGTGGTACTCCCCCAGCACCACCCGCAGCTCCGCCCGCAGGGGCGTCCCGTCGCTGTCGAACAGCAGGTAGCGGGAGGCGCAGCTCTGGAGCACGCAGCGGAACTCGAAGCCGCCCCACCGGAAGAGGAGCCGGGGGGGCCGGGGCGGGCGGAGGCCGCGGTCCACCAGGGCCAGCTTCTCGATCCTCCCCGTGTGGACGCGGACGTCGTGGGAGGCGTCGCTGGTGTCGAAGACCAGGCTCGTGGTGAGCCGCCTCCGGGCGCCGGAGGTGAACTCCACCGCCGGCGCGTCCCGCCCCGCCACGTCCTGCTCCTTCCAGCCCACCTCCTTCTCGATGAGGTAGTCCGACGGGTTGAACTGGACGCCGTTCTCCTCGCCGGAGTCCAGGTCCAGGAGGACCGCCCGTTCCAACCGTCTCGCCGCCATGGTCAGCGCTCCTCCAGCCCGTGGTGGGCGATCTCGATCCTCTCGATGGCGAGCTGGCTGCGGTTGGAGTCCAACTCGGGGCCCTCCCAGACCACCGGCCAACCCTGGTGGAACTCCCAGCGGCGCAGCTCGGCGAAGGCGGCGTCCAGCAGCACCACCGCCCCGTCCCGGCGGAACTCCTGCGCCCCCTCCAAGACCTCCCTGCGCCACTGCCACAGCTCGGACGAGCTGGCGAGCCCGCCCCGGAGCACCAGGTTCCCCCAGCGGGCGGGCCCGCGGAACTTGAGGGTGCCGTCGTTCCGGCCCCCCTCCCGCACCTCGTAGACGTCGCTCCGGCTGGACAGCCCCGAGACATGCAGGAACAGGGCGTGCTGCACGCCGTCGATCTCCACGGCGAAGGCGTGGGCCCCCGGGGGCTCGTGGCCCGAGGCGGGGGATCCGCCGGGGGGCGCGGCGCTCACGTCCCCTCGGGGGCGGCGCCGGGGCGCTCGGGGTGGAGGCGTACGTGGACCCGCTCCAACCCCCGGGCGGGGCGGAGCCAGACGTCCAGGACCGGGGGGGACTGGGGCGCCCCGTGCTCCGGGGGCGGGGCCTCCCCCAGGGCGACGGCGAAGGCCCGCGCGGGCTCGTCGCCGTCCAGGACGCCGGCCTCCCAAGCGGAGCGCAGCACCGACTGGGCCTCCCGGCGCAACCGGGCCCGCAGCCCCGGCCCGTCGGACTCGAAGGCGCTCCACGCCAGCGCCCGGTGGAGCTCCCGGACCACCGCCGCCAGGGCGACCTGGGCCGTCAGGGACCCACCCCCGGTGCCGAGCAGGGAGTCGCCCCAGGCGACGGCGCCCACCCCGACCAGGGTCCTCACCGGGTTGATCCCGGCCCCCCGCAACAGGATCTCCTCCTCGGGCCGGAGCCGGAAGGCGGGGAACACGCCCCCCAGGGGGACGCCGGCGACGGCGAAGGGGCTCCCCCACGGCCCGTCCTTCAGCTCGGCCCGGGCCAGGGCCCCCGCCACCGCCGCGGCCGCGGGAAGGACCCGGCGGTCGCTCCGCACCGCGGGGTGGTAGGCCGCCACCCGCCCGAGGGCGGCCACCGGCACCGCGTGGACGGCGGCCTCGACCCACGCCACCCCCCGGGCGGGGGACTCCCCGGGCACGTCCAGGAGGGCCACCGCCCCCGCCGCCCGGGCCGCCCGCCCCGCCAGCTCCACGATGCGGCCGAGGGCCGCCGGCGTGGACGCCACGTCCTCCCCCACCGCCAGCACCAGGGCCCTCATGCCCGGGGTCGCCAGCCCCACCAGCGCCTCCGCCAGGCCGTCGAGGGAGGGGGCGGTGAGGGTGATCGCGTGGCCGCCCCCGGCCCCCAGGAAGGCCGCCCGGGCCGCCTCGGTCAGGGCCTCCCCGGTGCCCACGATCCCCACCGGGACCCACCGGGTGCGGGCCGTGGCCGGGGGGGGATCCGGGGCCTCCACCACCATCCCGGGGGGAGGCTCGGGGGCGGTCCCCCGTCCCACGTCATCGTCCAACTTCATGGATCGCCTCGTGGATCCGGCCGATCTCCCGGACCCAGACGTGCCGCTCGCGGTGGGTGAGCTCCATCACCGCGTCGGGCGGCCAGTGGAAGTAGTAGCTCAGGTACGCTACCTCCTGGTGGAGCCGCTCCAGGGGGTAGCTCAGGATTCCCCCGCGCGGCCGAACTCCTTGCTGAAGCGCGCGCCGCACTCGGGGCAGTGGACCTCCAGCTCCACCTGGGTCCCGTCGCCGTTGACCCGGTTGTACAGCTCCTCCAGGAAGCGCAGGTCGGCGGCGTACAGGCCCTCCACGATCCCGGTGTTCACCTCGGGCAGGTCCCCGAGTCGGGTGACCACCCGCGACAGCAGCACCACGATGAGGAAGGCCCGGTTGCGCTGGACCCTCAGGTCCACCAGGGGCGCGATCTCGTCCCGGGCGGTGGCCAGGCGCATGACCCCCTGGCGGTGGAGGTTCCCCTCCTTGTCCACGTATCCCCGGGGCAGGGTGAACTCGTACTCCGTGCGAAGCTGCATGGGATCCTCCGGGCGCACCGGTCCCCCGGACGCGGGCGCAGGCCGTCCTCGGGGCCCCTCGCCCCGCATGAATCATGTATCATCCGCGGTCCGCGGGAGGTCAGCTACTGGCGCGCTCGATCCGCTCCACCGCCAGCTCCACCTTCTCGATGGCCATGCCCGAGGACTCCGCGTCCATGGGGGGCGCGTCCCACTTGCACGGCCAGCCCTCGAAGAAGTTGTACCGCGCCACCTCCTCGAGGTTCTGGTCCAGCACGATGATCGACCCCGAGCGGCGGTCGATGCTCCCCTCCTCGATCTTCTTGCGCCACTCCCAAAGGTCGTCGGTGGCGGTGAAGCCCCGCTCCAGCACGATGTTGGAGTAGGAGGTGCGGCCGGGCTTCTTGCGGACCGCCGTGTCGTTCCCCTGCTTGAACTCGATGATCTCGGTGCTGGAGTTCATCCCCGAGACCTTCTTGAAGCCCCCGACCACCGTCTTGTGGTCCTTGGTGACCCCCTCGATCTCCAAATAGAAGTTGTACGCCCCGAAGAGCTTGTCGGTGGGACTCCGGTCCTGGGCCATGGCTCTCGTCCTCCTTCACGTCGGCCGTTCCACCGGCCGGTCGGTCGGTGTCACTCGGTGAGACGCGCCCCCCCGTCCCACTGGCCGATCCGGAACACCACGAACTCCGCGGGCTTGACGGGGCTCAGGCCGACCTCGATGATCACCTGCCCCGCGTCGATGGTCTCCCGCGTGTTGGTCTCGTGGTCACACTTGACGTAGAAGGCCTCGTCCGCCGTGGCGCCGAAGAGGGCCCCGTCCCGCCACACCCGCAGCAGGTAGGCGCGGACGTCCCGGGTCAGCTTCTTCCAGAGGTGGGGGTCGTTGGGCTCGAAGACGACCCACTGGGTGTTGAGCTCGATGGACTTCTCCACCATCAGGAAGAGGCGGCGGACGTTGACGTACCTCCACGAGGCGTTGGAGCGGGTGGCGACGGTGCGGGCCCCCCAGATCCGGATCCCGCGGCCGTACTCGGCGAAGTCGCGGATCACGTTGATGCCCCGGGGGTTGTAGCTCTCCTGCTCCCGCCCTCCGATGTCCCGGGTCAGGCCCACCACCCCCAGGACCAGCTCGTTGCCCGGCGCCTTGTGGACGCCGCGGTCCGCGTCGACACGGGCGTAGACTCCCATGACGTGGCCCGAGGGGGGCACGTCCACCGTCGGCGCCGAGCCCGCCACCGCGGGGTCGTGGAAGGGGTTGCGGACCTTCAGCCAGGGCGTGTAGATCGCCCCGAAGCCCCGGTCCTCCGAGGGACACTCCATGTCGGGGGTGGGCTCGGCGGGGCCGTCCAGCACCCCGAAGCAGTCGCCCCGGCTCCGGCACCAGGCCAGCACCTCCTCCTGGCCGGCGGGCGGCGCCCCGGGGGCGGCCACCAGGGCGATCTCGCCGATGTCGTCGAAGGCGTGCAGCCCCGAGCGCCCCTCGGCGTCCCCGGTGAGGGGAGCGTCGGGATCCCGGCTCGCCCGCAGCGAGGTCCAGGCGCGGGTCCCCCCGTTCTCGAAGAACCCCCGGGCGCCGAGGGCGAAGCGCGTGACGTCGGGGCGCCCGCAGAAGGCCCTCCAGTCCGCCTCCAACCGCGCCTCCTCCACCCGGTCGCCGGGCAGCAGCACGTAGCGCTGCCCATAGATCTCCGCCTGGACCTCCAGGAACGCCGCCCGGAGCCACCTCTGGAACGCGCCGAAGGAGGTGACGAGCGCCGGCCGGACCTGGTGTCCCTCCGCCCTGGGCTCCACCTCCTCGGTGGAGGCGATCCGGAGCCCGTAGACCCCGGCCAGCGCCTGGAGATCCGGCGGGCGGAAGGCCTGGGGGGGGAGGCGCAGCTCCCGGCGCACGCTGGACACCATCTCGGCGACGGCCCCCCGGCGGCCCACCAGGATCCGCCCCTGGGGCGTGACGTGGCGCGAGGGCAGGGCGATCCGTCCCGACACCGGCGCGGCCAGCGCCACGGGCGCGCCCTCCTCCCCCTTCCCTGCCCCCTTCTCGGGGGGCGGGGCCTTCGCTCCTCCCCGGGGGATCCGGGGGGGCGGGTACGTCTCCAGCACCAGCCGATCCCCCTCCTCCCGCAGCTCGATCCGTCCCACCCCCTCGTGGCTCTCGACGAAGAGGCGCAGGTTCTCCACCCCCGCGTCTTCGGCGCCCAGGGCGCGGCAGGTGGCCACCATCGCCTCCGCGTCCCCCACCAGCCGACCGCCGGGCCCCACCGCCGGCTCGCCGAGGGTGATCCAGCGATACCCTCGCGGCTCCTCGAGCCGGAGCCTCACGGACCGGGGGATCCCCACGAGGCCCAGCAACCCCGCGGTGCTGGTCCCCACGCTGCTGATGGGCTTGCTGCCGGAGTCGATCTCCTGGACGTACACACCGGGCGTATGGAACTCGGGCACGGGGCCCTCCTCGGAGCCCGACCGCCGTCCCCGGCGCCCCGACCCCGTTCCGTGTCGTTCACGGCTCCAGTCTCGTGCGGCCCGGGGTGCGCCGCCACCGGCGACCATTACAGACCATTACACCGCCGCCAACCGCGCGTAACGACACGCGATTCCACGCTCCGGGGGTGGACGCCACCGGGGGGAGGGAGGGGAGGAGGCGGGCCGGGAGGGGGACGAGGGGGGAGGACGCGGGAAGGGGACCGGGCTCAGGGCCCGAGGTTGGCCAGCGAGTTCGCCCCGACGTCCTCCACGGGGTCGGCGCCCTCCATCCCTCGACGCGGCCCCCGTCGGCGACGGACCGGTGCCGCTCCACGGGCCGGGGGTCGGCGGGGAGCCGTACCGGCGATGGCCCCGGGCCTCACCGATATCCGCTGTTCCACCACCACTCCACCCCGATCCCCAGGTAGTGCTGGACCGCCTGGTCCCGCCGGGAGTCCTCGGCGGCGTACTGGAGGCGGGCGCCCTCGTCCAGGAAGGAGGCGGTGTAGACCAGGCGGAGCTCGGGGCGGGCGTAGGTGGAGGGGCGGGGGGCCAGGGAGGGCATCACCGAGAGCTTGGCGATGGTGGCGGGCTGCTGGAGGTCGGTCTCGGGGTGGAGGCCCTGCTCGTAGAGCTGCTGGACGCTCACCTCGAAGACCTGGCGGTAGTACCGGCCCAGGAAGAGGTGGGGGCGCAGCGCGGCGATCCACTCGAAGCGGTCGTCCAGGTCGGAGACGTTGGGATCGGCGTCCCGGAAGTGGCGGGCGTAGGCCCCCGCCATCAGGCCCAGGGGGCCCGCCTCTAGGTCCGCCGACAGGCCCACCACCAGCTCCCTCGCCCCCGCCGCCCTCTTCTGCGCGTCCAGGCCGTAGGGGATCGCCAGGTCCCCGTAAGCGGCGAGGCCCCCGGAGTAACGCAGGAAGAGGTGGGCGGAGCCGTCCCGGGCGAAGCCCCACAGGCCCCCCTGGGCCCCCACCGCGAAGCCGGAGTCGGCGGGGAGGACCTCGGTGACCTGCCGCTCGGGATCGGTGTACTCCCCCTCGGGGACGCCGTGGACCTCGGCGTAGAGCTTCGCCTTCCAGCCCAGGCGCCGCCCCTCGCCCGGGGGGCGCCGGTACTCCACCTTCAGGGAGCCGATGGTGCGCTGGCGGTCCAGGACCACCACCGTCTCCGTCCCCGTGGCGCCGGGGTCCACCACCTCGATCTCCTCGTACTGCCAGGAGTCCTGGAGGCGTTTCACCCCCACGTGGACCGCCACGTCCAGCCCCCCGAAGGTGGCCCCCGCGCCGCCGCCGAGGGTGTTCAGGTCGTCCAGGGGCCAGTAGTCGAACAGGTAGATGTCGTCCCCCCGGTACATGCGCGAGCCCGCCCACACCCGGAGCCGCCCCCCCGCCAGGCGATCCGCCTCGGCGTAGAGGTTGCGCAGCGCGATCCCCGCCCGCCAGTCCCCGTCGAAGTGGAAGAGGGCGTCATCGAAGCCCACCGTCATCACCGTCCGCACCCGGGGCGCCCGGGGGTCCAGGCCGTCCTCCGCCATCGCCCGGCGGAAGTAGACGTCCAGCTCGGCGTAGGGGGACTGCTCCAGCCGGCTCCCCCGGGACACCACGTTCGCCGGCTCCCCGGGCCCTCCCCGCAGGTCCCAGTCCGCCGCCACCCGTCCGTAGGAGCCCAGCCCCGCCTCCCCCCACGGTCCGGCGATGAGCATCCCGTCGCCGCCCCGGGCCCACCCCACGGGAGCCCGGGGCGTGGCGGACTCCGGGGGATCCTCGGCCTCGGTGGCGAGGGCCGGCGCGGCGCCGAGGGCCACCACCGCGGCGAGGACGAGGGCGGCCCCCCCGGGGGCCAACGCAGGGCCGTTCATGCGGCGTCGGATAGCACGGGACCCACCGGGGGTCAAACCCGCGGGGCCCACCTGCTCAGGCGGCCAGGGGGAGGCCCGCGGTGCGCGTCTCGGTGGGGGCCAGGGCCCGCGCCAGGCCGGCGACCTCGGCGGCGGCGGAGAGGCGGCCCGCGGACAGCAGTGCGCCGAAGAGGTGGTCCCAGGCGTCGCGGGAGCCGGGGGCCAGGAGCACCCCCCGCTCCGCCGCCTCCACCGGATCCCGGGGGCCGGGGATCCGGGCGGCGAGATCGGGGGTGAGGCCCGCGCGGCGGAGCGCCTCCCGGGCGGAGTCCCCGGCGGGGTCCAGCAGGGCCGCGCGGGCGGCTGCCTCGGCGGCGCGGCGAGCGTCCCCCACGGCGGCGAAGGCCCGGGCCAGATCCCCCCAGGCGCAGGCCAGGTCCGGGAAGCTCCTCACCCGCTCCGCCGCCACCCGCAGGGTGTGGAGGGGCCCCGTCACCGCCTCGCCGAAGGCGGGGATCCCCTGTCCCGGGGCGGCCGGGCGGCACACGAACACGATCTGGTGGGCCAGGCGCACGAGGCGCGGGAAGGGCCACGGGGCCGCTCCGTCGGGCCAGGCCGCCCGGCCCCCCTCGCCGTCCACCGGCGGCGGCGGACCGTATCCCAGCCCGCTCGCCGTCACCTCCACCGGCGGCAGCCCCCCGGCGTGGAGCAGCAGGCGGAAGGCGTCGGGGCGCAGGGCGTGGCGCCAGTCGGGGTGCCGGTGGGGCCCGCGGCCCAGCCCCTCCAGCGCCCCCCGGTGGAAGTGGGCGAAGTTGAACAGGGTGATCACCGCCACGCCCCCCGGGGCCACCCGCTCCCGCACCCCCGCCAGGAAGGCCGGCACGTCGTCCAGGTACTCCACGATCCCCGACGCCACCACCGCGTCGAAGCGCTCCCCCGGGCAGGGCAGCCCCCGGGACAGGTCCCAGGGCTCCACCCGGCCCGAGGACGGGTCGGCGGCGGGGGCGGTCAGGTCGAAGCCCCGGTAGGATCGGGCCGGCCCCAGCAGGGCCCCCAGCAGGCCCGAGGCCGCCCCCAGGTCCAGCACCGTCCGCCCCGGGGCCGCCAGCACCCGCTCCGCCACCCGCCGGAGGCGCCGGTGGGGGACCTGGTAGCGCCGGACCTCCTCGTCCCAGCCGCGGAAGGTCCGAGGGGGTAGGGTCGCCGGCCGGTCCTCCTCCGGGGCCGCCTCCCCCCGCGCCAGGGCCGCCAGCCGGTCCAGGTCCCGGGACGCCTCCTCCTTGAGGTCGGCCACCGCCCGGGCGATCCGCCGCCGCGCCTCCCCCCGGCCGTCCCACGCCTCCACCACCATGCGGGGCAGCGCCGCGGGGGCGCCGATCTCCACCACCCGCTCCGGCAACCCCAGCAGGCCCATCCACTCCCGGCACTTGGGCTCGTAGGACACCGCCACCGCGGGCACCCCCGCCGTGGTGGCGAAGATCAGCGAGTGCATCCGCGTGCCCAGCACCAGGTCGCACGAGGCCAGCAGCCCCCGCACCCGGGCGAAGCCCAGGTCCGGGGCCTCCACCACCGTCGCCGACTCCGCCCGCCTCATACGGGCGCGGACCCGGCGGGCGGCGATCCGGTCGTCCTGGCGGTAGCCCAGGAAGGCGGTGCAGGTGGACACGAACCACGCCTGCCCCCCGGTGGCGTCCACGAAGGCGTCGGCGGCCCGGGCCACCGCCCCCTCGTACTCCTCCTGGGCCCTGGCGGGGTCCGGCGCGCCGGGGAAGTGCCAGGCCCGCACCGTCACCCCCAGCACCGGCCCCGGGGCCCGGGTCGGCAGCCCGGCGGCGGCGCGGGACTCCTCGGGGCCCGCCGGCACCCCCGGCACCGCCGCGTCCACCCCCAGGGCGACGGGGGCCCGGACCCCCAGCCCCCGCACCTCCCGCAGCGAGGCGGGGTCCCGCACCGAGATCCAGGCGGCGGCGTCCAGAGCGGTGCGGGCGGCGAGGCGGGACAGGGGCGCCCCGAAGGGGCCGATGGACTGGCCGAAGACCGCCATGGGCACCCCGAGGCGCCGGGCCAGGGCGAAGGTGGCCAGCCGGGGGTGCAGGTCCGCCCGGTAGAGGTCCGTCAGGAAGGACCCCCCGCACGACACCACCAGGTCCGCGGCCGCGATCTCGGCGGCGGCGCCGGCGGGGTCCTGGGCGGCCGACGGCCGGGCGGCGACGCCGTGGAACCGCTCGCAGGCCTCGGGGAAGCGGCTCAGCACGCGGAGCTCCGCCCCTGGCACCCGCTCCCCCAGGCCGGCGAGGATCCCGTCCAGGATGGCCGCGTCCCCCCGGTTGGAGGAGCTGAAGGAGTCGGTGATCAGGATCCGGCGGCTCACGGGGCGACTCCGTCCGGGGCGGCGCCAGCCCAGCGGGCCAGCCGCCGGGCCACCGCCTCGGGGTGGCGGGCGGCGGCGACCAGGGGTCCCCCGAGCCCCAGGGCCGCCACCTCGTCCGGGCGGGAGGCGAGGCGGAGCAGCACCGCCGCCAGGGCCCCCGCGTCCCCCGCGGGGAAGTCCAGGGCGTTGATCCCCGGCCAGGCGAAGTCCTCCTCCCCCAGCCCCTCGGCGACGATCAGGGGGCGGCGGAGGGAGGCCGCCCGGTGGGCCAGGTCCGCGTCCCCGGGGCCCGACACCACCACCGCGTCGGCGGCGAGGATCAGGGGGTCCAGGACCCGGAGGTCCGCGCCCGCCCCCGGCGGCACCGCCGCCGCCTCCAGGGAACCCGACCGCCCCGCCGCCTCCACCGCCCGGGCCACCAGGGCGGGGAGGGCCGGATCGGCGGATCCGGCCAGCACCCGCCGCAGGGTCCGGGGGGGATCGACCCCGGGGGGCACGGGGGACCCCGGCCAGGGCAGGGCGGTGACGCCTGCCCCCCCGAGGCCCAGCGCCTCCAGCCGGGCCCGGTCCCCGGGGGAGCGGACCAGCACCGGCCGGCCCGCCAGCGCCCGGGAGGCGGCGGGCAGGGAGGCGGACTCCCCCCCCGCGAGCCTCTCGGCGTCCCCAGGGGGGACGATCACCCCCGGGCGCCGCCCCGCCGCCCCCGCCCTGGCCAGGGCCGCCGAGAGGCCGGCGGCGACGGAGATCCCCGGGGGATCCTCCCTGTCGCCCGGGGGACATGCCCTCGCCGGCACGCCAGCGGCGGCCAGGGCGGCGACGTCGCTCCCCAGGGCTGCCCGCACGGCCGGGGACAGGTCGGGGGCGACGAGATACACGAGGGCCTGGCCCACGGCGGCCTCCTCCCGGGCCGGCGCGGTGGGCCCGCCCGGTCCGCCCTTCGGCGGCGCTCCACGAAACTTGAGCGCGGACGGTGACTTCCACCGCTGCAGGAAATCGAGGGTCCCCGCTTGCTCGCCCCGCCGGGCTGTCCTACTGTGTGGTCAGGGCGTGATGCCCAGCGGGGTACCGCGGAAGCGGGCCCGGGAGTTCACACCGCTCCCGGACGGATGCGTGGGTCCAATGCGCGTCCGGCCCCGGCCGATTCGGGCTCTCCGGCGGACTCCGGGTCGGCGGCGGGAAGGGTCCCGCCACACCCCGGGCGGGGGCGCATCGACCATGGGGGTCTGCGCGTCCGGCCGGGAACCGTCGCCGTCGAGGGAGGTGATCCAGTGTCTAACCCTGAACGGACCGGTGAGGTGGCGAGTTCCTAGGCTGGGATCACACGCGATGGCGTGAAGATCTCCGGCACCCTCCGCCCCCGGGTGGGGGGACGTCTGGGACCTCCCTGACGCCACCGAGCTCCGCGGCTCCCCGGAAGGTCCTCCGGGGGCCCGAACGCGCCCTCCCGGAGGGCCGCTCGGGCAGCGCGCCGCGGAGCTTTCTTTTTGTGGGCGCTCCGCGGCTCCCGGAGCCCCGCCCCCGGCGCTACACTGCGGCCACGGTGGGGCGACGGGTCCTCGGACCCCGCCCGGAGGAGATCGGGACGTGCCGGGATCGAAGAGCTGGGCCCTCGGGTGCGGGATCGGCCTCATCGGCGCAGCCCTCGGGACCGGCTGCCTGCAGCCCCCCGGCTCCGACGACGACGCCTCCGACGACGACGCGGCCGACGACGACGCCTCCGACGACGACGCGGCCGACGACGACGTCGATCCGGACCTGGACGTGCCCGCCGAGGACGCGGACCACCGCATCGAGGGGGAGGCTTCCTTCGACGTGGCGGGGTGGTCCCTCGGGGTCGGGGACCTGCTGGGGGACGAGACCGACGACCTGGTGGTAGGCGCGGTGGGAGCCGCCCTCCCCACCGACACTCCAGACCAGCACGGGTACGGGTATGGCCGGGGGGCGGTCTTCGTCCTGCCGGGGCCCCCTCCCCACGACCTGGACTCCCTGGACGTCGCCGCGGTGGTCCTCTCGGGGGAGGTCCCCGGGGACGGGGCGGGGATGGCCGTCGCGCTGGTGCCGGACGTGGCGGGCCCGGGGCTCTCCCTGGCGGTGGGCGCGCCCCACAACGGCCGGAACGGCCCCTGGGCGGGGGCGGTCTACGTCTTCCCGCCGGGGAGCGCCGGCAGTGGCCGGGCCTCCCTCGACACCGCCCCCCTGATCCTCCTGGGCCCCTCCGAGGGGGTGCAAGCGGGCTACTCCCTGGCCGGCGGCGACTTCGATGGCGACGGCGCCGGCGACCTGCTGGTGGGGGCCCCCGGCGACGCCCTGGGCACCTCCTCGGGAGTGGCCTTCCTGCTCTACGGGCCCCTGGAGCCGGGGGTGCGCTCCCTCGGGGAGGCCCCGGTGGTCATCGCCGGGGAGGGCACCTTCCAGATGGTCGGCCACGCGGTCGCCTCGGCGGGGGACGTGAGCGGGGACGGCATCGACGACGTGATCGTCGGCGCCCCCGACTACGGGGAGTCCACCCGGGGGGGGGCGGCGATCTTCTTCGGGCCCGTGGGGGCGGGGATCCGGGAGTTCCGCAACGCCGACGCGCTGATCCTGGGAGACGTGGCGGACGCCCCCACCGGGGCGGGGTGCGCGGTCGCGGGGCTGGACGACGTCGACGGGGACGGCTGGAAGGACGTCGCCGTGGGGTCCTGCTACGCGCCAGGCTACTCCTACACCGGCGTCGTCCACGTGGTCCGGGGCCCCCTGGACGGGGAGATCGACCTCGGGGAGGTGCCGGGCCGCCTCGTGGGCGAGACCCCGTCGGCGACCTTCCAGGGCATGAGCCTCGCCGGCCACGACCTCGACGAGGACGGCCTCGGGGACCTGCTGGTGGGGATCCCGGGGGTGGCGGCGCCGGGCCTGGACGCGGGCTCGGCCTACGCCTGGGTCGGCCCCTTCCCGGACGTCGAGTCCTCCCTCTCGGACGCGGACGTCCGCTTCCGTCCCGAGGGGGTGGGGTCCTGGCTCGGCGCCTCCCTCGCCCCCATCCGGGGGTGGACCGACACCGCCGCCCGGGGCGTGGCCGTGGGAGCCCCCGGCTACCCCGACGGCGTGGGGCGGGGCGGGGTGTACGTCTTCGGGTGGCCCTGACGGGCGCCGCGGCCCGCGTTGCGCCCGCCGCCGCCCCCGGGACATACTCCCCCCGTCCGGGGGGTACGCCTTGGCCGAGATCGAGCTTCGCGGGGTCGAGAAGCGCTACGAGCGCCAGGCGGTGATCCACGGCGTCGACCTGACGGTGGGCGACGGCGAGTTCCTGGTGCTGGTGGGCCCGTCGGGCTGCGGCAAGTCGACGCTGCTGCGGATGATCGCCGGCCTCGAGGAGATCGACGCCGGCGACCTGCTCATCGACGGCCGCCGCGCCAACGACCTGCGCCCCCGGGACCGGGACCTGGCGATGGTCTTCCAGAGTTACGCGCTATACCCCCACATGAGCGTGGGCCGGAACCTCGCCTTCGCCCTGGAGCTGGCCCGGGTCCCCCGGGAGGAGGTCCGGCGGCGGGTGGCCGAGGCCGCGGAGATCCTGGGCCTCGCCGACCTGCTGGACCGCCTGCCCCGCCAGCTCTCGGGGGGCCAGCGGCAGCGGGTGGCCATGGGAAGGGCCATCGTGCGCCGCCCCCGGGCCTTCCTCTTCGACGAGCCCCTGAGCAACCTCGACGCCGCCCTGAGGGGCCGCATGCGCGTCGAGCTGAAGCGCCTGCACCAGCGCCTGTCGGCGACGTCGATCTACGTCACCCACGACCAGGTGGAGGCGATGACCCTCGCCGATCGGATCGCGGTGCTGAAGGGAGGCCGCCTCCAGCAGGTGGGCACCCCCGCGGAGCTGTACGCCCGTCCCGGCAACCGCTTCGTCGCCGGCTTCATCGGCTCGCCGGAGATGAACTTCCTGCCCGCCACGGCGACCGGCACAGCCCTCGCGGGGCGGGGGTTCGTCGTGGAAACACTCGTCAATTCCATACCTTCCGGCCACGGCGTCCACGTCGGCGCGCGCCCCCACGACCTGGTCCTGGGGAAGGGCGAAGGGCCGGGCCTCATGGCCCGGGGCCGGCTGGACGTCGTGGAGCCCCTGGGCTGGGAGGCCCACCTTCACGTCCGGATCGGCGAGGAGGCGGTGGTGGCGAGGGTGGAGGCGAGGGAGGCCGCGACGCTGCGCCCCGGGGACGAGCTGAGCCTCTTCGCGCCCCTCTCCTCGGTCCACCTGTTCGACGCCGGCAGCGGGGCGCGGATCGGCGATTGACGGGGGGGCCCGGGATGCACGCCCGGCGCGCGTGCCGAGTGTCCTGGTGTGCCACGTTCCTGGAACGGATGGCGCTCGGAGATCCACTCCGGCACACCTCCCTTGCCGACAGACCGCTCGGTATCCGTGGGGAGGATCGATGTTCATCTTGCGGGGGGTAGATCCACCGCGGCACAGTGGCCACGGTGACAGATGGCTCTGAACCCGCGAACCGGATCAGCCCACCCAATGTTGCAGAACAGAGAACATGACACATCCCCGCAGACGTTCGCCCACGCTGCCTCGATCGTCGAAACCTGGTCCACCGGCACCGGCCAGCCGTTGGTTGCATCGCAGTAGGAGTCGGGATCGTCGGGACAGTAGCCAACCTCTTCTGGAGGAACACCACACTGGGAGATGACGCAGTCCTCATCGACGGCGCACTCGCAGTCGTACGCCACACACTCCCGTTCGACGCACCCACACAGGCAGAGAAGAACTGCGACAACACCTGAACGAACTACGGCGTGAGGATTCGTGAACATTGTATCATGCCCATCCGATTGCGGCCGACAGCTCTGGGCCTCCCCGCTCATCCCTCCGCGTTCTCTGCGGGCCCTGGACGGGCCACTCTGCGTCTCTGTGGGCGAGCCAAGGACGGCGAGCCATTCACTCCGGCCGGGAGCGCGGCAAGATGGGGGCAGTCTAGCACGCCGGACCGCCGGGTCGGGACGCCTGGGGTTTCCTCCCATCCGCCGCGCCCCCGTTGCGCCGCGGCCGGAGCCACTGGTATACCCCGGCTCCCGGGGGCGCCTTGGACGGTAGACAGCCACCGAGCGGGACCGACCTGCGAAGGGGCCGAAGTGCCCTCCGGGTCGTCGTCGCCCTCCTCGTCCTCGGCTTCGCCGTCGCCTGCCTGTCGGCGCCGGCCCTGGCCGCCGAGCCCCTCTCCCTGTGGCACGCCTACCGGGGTGACGAGAGGGCGGGGCTCGAGGCCGCCGTCGCCGCCTGGAACGAGGCCCACCCCGAGGCCCCCGCCGCCGCCCAGGCCATCCCCTACGAGGCCCTGTCGGCGAAGCTGGAGGCGGCGATCCCGCTGGGCAACGGGCCCGACGTGTTCGTGTTCGCCCACGAGAGGGTGGGCAAGTGGAGCCGGGCGGGGCTGGTGCGCCCTGTGGACGAGGGGGCGGAGGGGGCCTCCCCGGGGCTCTTCTCCGCCCCCGCCGCCGAGGCGATGCGGGCGGACGGGAGGGCCTGGGGGCTGCCGCTGGCCACCAAGTGCCTGGCCCTGTTCTACGATCCCCACGCCGTCCCCCACGCCCCCGAGACCACCGACGCGCTGGCGGCCGCCGCCCGGGCCGCCACCGATCCCGGGGCGGGGCGCTACGGCCTCGGCTGGCTCGCCGGGGACTTCTACTTCCACGCCGCCTTCCTCCACGGCTTCGGGGGCGCGGTCTTCGATCCCGGGGGGGGCCTCTCCCTGGACTCCCCCCCCATGGTCCGCTCCCTGGCCCTGGTCCGGGACCTCGCCGTCACCCGGGGGATCGCCCCCGACGAGCCCTCCTCCACCCTGCTGGGCCAGCTCTTCAACGAGGGGCGCCTGGCCATGGTCCTGAGCGGGCCCTGGTTCCTCGGGGAGATCGCCCCGGGCCGGACCTTCTCCGTCGCCCCCCTGCCGCGGATCTCCGAGACCGGCCAGCCCATGCGTCCCTTCCTGACGGTGGAGGCGGCGTGGGTGTCCGCCCGCTCACCGCGTCCCGGGCCCGCCCAAGAGTTGGCCGCCTTCCTGGCCTCGGGGCCGGGGGCGAGGATCCGCGCCGTCCGGGGGGGCCAGACCGTCGCCGCCCGGGCGGTGCTGGAGGATCCGGGGCTCGGGAAGGATCCCGTCGCCGCCGTCTTCGCCCGTCAGGCCGCCCTCGCCGTCCCCATGCCCTCCCGCCCCGAGATGGACGCGGTGTGGGAGCCCGCCAACCAGGCGCTGCGCAAGCTGCTGCGCGGGGATCTGGAGCCCGAGGCCGCCGCCCGCTTCGCCCAGCGGCGGGCGGAGCTGGT